>JAQGHF010000003.1 GCA_028288995.1 Candidatus Saccharimonadota bacterium | reverse complement strand
GGTCCAGGTAAGAACAAGAGGTACACAAGGGTGATATTTCACTGATGACTCCACCTAGGCTAGCGCCTAAGTTTCAAAGTCTCTCACCTATTCTACACATGTATACCCCCGGCTCAATGCCAAACTGTAGTAAAGCTGCACGGGGTCTTTTCGTCCTGCTGCGGACAGACGGCATCTTTACCGTCAATGCACTTTCACCGAGCTCTTCGCTGAGACAGTGCCCATATCATTACGCCATTCGTGCGGGTCAGAACTTACCTGACAAGGAATTTCGCTACCTTAGGACGGTTATAGTTACCGCCGCCGTTCACTGGGGCTTCAGTTCAGACCGTGAAGCCTTCGCCTTAACCTTCCAGCACTGGGCAGGAGTCAGCCCCTATACATCCACTTTCGTGTTCGCAGAGACCTGTGTTTTTGGTAAACAGTTCCGTGGGCTCTTTTGCTGCGGCCCCCACATCAAAAGATGCGAGAGGTCGTGCTCAAAAAAAGCAATTTGGTGTCACCTCCCCTCATAAATATCTAAAAGATACCTAAAAGAAGAGATAACAATATCATATTGTCTATCTCAGTAAAAAATTTTGATGGTCATAAAAGGATTTGTTCACTGTACATCTCTCTATAAATTAATAAAAAGAGATGCAAGCGTACTCACTTATACAAAATCTCGGCAAGTACGGCTTGGGAGCCATACTACCTAAGAAATGTACGTTTTTTTAACCACCTATTACCAAGTTTTTTGAACACGGCTCACATCGCTTTGATGTGGGGGCAGACCTTATCCCGAAGTTACGGTCGCTATATTGCCGAGTTCCTTAGCAAAGGTTCTCTCGTAAGCCTGAGTCTACTCGACTCGAGCACCTGTGTTGGTTTGCGGTACGGGCGGATATAATCACGCGTACATCTGCTTTTCTTGCCAGAGCTTTTGCCAAAATCGTCAGTCCGAAGACTAACTTTCACTCCCCTCACATTCCTGCTGGGTTGGACGGATACATACCATGAATCCGCTTCGACTACTTCTCCGTGAACAGTGTACAAATTATAACCGGTTCAGGAATATTAACCTGATGTCCATCGCCTACGCTATGCGCCTCGGCTTAGGCCCGACTAACCCTGAGATGATTACCATGGCTCAGGAAACCTTGCTCTTACGGCCGACGGGATTCTCACCCGTCTTATGGTTACTCATTCCAGCATTCTCACTTCCTAACGCTCCACCGAAGTTTACACTTCGACTTCACTGCAGATAGGAACGCTCCTCTACCACGTGCATATAGTAAATATATGTCACATCCATGTCTTCGGTAATATACTTGAGCCCCGTTACATTTTCCACGCAAGATCTCTTGACTAGTGAGCTGTTACGCACTCTTTAAATGAATGGCTGCTTCTAAGCCAACATCCTAGCTGTTTAAGAAATCTCACCTTGTTTCCCACTGAGTATATATTTTGGGACCTTAGACGATGGTCTGGGCTGTTTCCCTTTCGAGCGCCGAGCTTAGCCCCGACGTTCTAACTGCCAATTTACCACCAATGGTATTCGTAGTTTGTTAAGGGTGAGTAGGGTTGCCCCCCTCAGTCCTTTACAGAGCTCTACCCCCATTGGCTATCTTAATTGACGCTAGCCCTAAAGCTATTTCGAGGAGAACCAGCTATCTCCGAGTTCGATTGGCATTTCACCTCTAACCACAAGTCATCCGAGCACTTTGCTGCGTACGACGGTTCGGTCCTTCACTACCTATTACAGTAGCTTCAACCTGCTCATGGTTAGGTCACCCGGTTTCGGGTCTAATCCCTAGTACTTAATCGCCCTATTCAGGCTCGCTTTCACTATGGCTCCGACAATTGTCTTAACCTTGCACTAGAAATTAACTCGCTGGATCGTTCTACAAAAAGCACGCCGTCACCCCGTGGGGCTCCGACTCCTTGTAGGCACTAAGTTTCAGGATCTATTTCACTCCCCTCCCGGGGTTCTTTTCACCTTTCCATCACTGTACTAGTTCACTATCGATCGTGTATGATATTTAGCCTTGGCAGGTGGTCCTGCCGGATTCAAACAGGGTTTCTCGTGCCCCGTCCTACTCGATAAAACATGTATAAGGTCAAAGTTGCTTTCGCGTACGCGACTTTCACGTCCTTTGGTTAGTCATTCAAACTATTCCGCTAACAACTAAGTTTTCTTACCTTATCTGGTCGATGTTAGTCGCCAGTCGCATATCAGATGACTGAAGTCGCCTTCAGTTCTCTGACATGGTCTCATGTAATATCACAACCCCATCTAAGTATTCGCCTAACAGCTTATCTAGATAAATCTAGAAACTTAAAAGGTTTGGGCTGATCCAGTTTCGCTCGCCACTACTCCCGGAATCATTATTTATTTTCTCTTCCTCAACCTACTAAGATGTTTCAGTTCAGTTGGTTCCCTACAAATCTCCTATATATTCAGAGACAGTTAATACGACATAACTCGTATTGGGTTTCCCCATTCGGATATTCCCGGATCAAAGCTTGTTGACAGCTCCCCGAGACTTTTCGCAGTCTTCCACGTCCTTCATCGGTCATACACGTCTAGGCATCCACTTATGTGCCCTTGAGTACCTTTTTATGCATTGACTTAACTAGTAATTGGTAATAACCATTATTACAATTACTTGCCGTCAATCTATTAAAAAATTTTCTTACAATCAAATTGTTAAATTGCTTGCTCTCACCTCTTGAGGGCGCATTTCAACTCACATACATGTGGGTCCTGTCCGCACTCAAGCTTTCCGATCTTATCACCGCGACCCTTCGTCGTCCAGTAATATCTGCTGTATTTTTTGCAATAAAGAGAACCTCGCACGATAACTCTTTAATTTCTATCGCCAGAGGTTCTTGAAATAATCAGGAGAACGTACGCTTAACTAAGAGTTAACTATACTCGTTTCAATCTGTTTTTGCAAGAGGTTTTGACAAGTTATTTTACTACTTTGCCAAATTAGTAGAATCTGTTATAGTATGCGCATACATTTGTATCGCCCTTTCTATCCAAGGAGTCTCTTATGACAACTGAAACTGAAGCAAAAACCAGTTCCACCCTCTCTGTTGGCGCAGGGCTCGCAATCGCGGGCATCTGGCTGGCAGGCGCAGGAACGACCTGCATCATCCTGTTGATCCTGTTCGTGTGGTCGAACCAGACCATTCTCGCGGCCCCCAAGGCCGGTGACTGGTTCGGCTACCTGATCTTCATCGCCGTGGTCGGAGCGCCGCTCATTGCGGCATACTCGATCACCAAGAAGATCATCGATAAGGACGACTAGCCCTGCATCGCTGCTCGAAGCTCCACGGTAGAGCCTCGCAGCAATGCGGGGCTCTATTTTTTATACATTAGTTATAGAAAGCGTACGATTCAAGGTTATACGTACTGGTATCAAACATTTTTGGACCTTCGCCCTCTTGCCACAATCCAAACTCAGCAATACCACTTTCAAGCGCCAAACGGCTACATACCGTGCACCAAGGTACGCCTGCGCCGGTACGTTCATTCTTTTCGTTGACGCGCATAAAGTAGAGCGTCGAACCATCAACCTTATCCCCGTGGTGTTTCAAAGCGTCGATAATTGCATTCCACTCGGCATGCACGCAGCAAGTTTTATCCGAATTTGGTTTCTTTTTTGAGTGAAATTCAACATCACACATACGCTGTGACTCATCACCTTGTGGCGGTGCATTATAACCTCTTCCGATAATCTGTCCGTTTTGCGAGACGATTACTGATCCACAATGCGCCTGATTACAGGTCGCCATCGTGGCTGTTTTACGAGCTTCCTCGAAAAAATGTTCGTGATCCATCTACAGCTCTCCCAGATCAGTAAGGTGAGCATTCTTGAAGTTATGGCTATACTGTGTTGGAATTCCTTCAACAACGGCACGCAGGCGTCGGCCAAAGCCAGTATGCGACACAATAAGCACATTCCCTTTCGTGCCTTTTAAAGAATCGAGCAGTTTTTGCGCTCGTTCACGAATTTCCGGATCAAGTTCCCCGCCACTCTTTTTAATAAGTTCGTCGTCCAAGGCACCTGCATTCATTTTTGGCTGACCTTCTAATGTGCCGAATGATCGCTCAATCACCAAATCGTTTACTTGAATCTTATCAATAGGAAACCCAATTTCGCGTGCAATGATCTTGGCCGTATCATGCGCACGCTGTAAATGTGAGCAAATAATGTAATCAATCTTGATACCTTGCGTGACAATTGTCTGTCCTGCGGCAGTCGCCTGTAAACGACCTAGATCTGTCAGTGGAACATCTTGCTGACCCGTGATTAAATCGCCGTAATTCGATGTGCTTTCTCCGTGACGAATAAAGTATAAGTGCATACCAAAAGTATACCATCCTCCACTTTATTGATACGACAAAAAATAGCACCCTGGGGAGGTGCTATTTTGCAGAGTCGTTTCTTTATTCTGGTTGCGATTTGATAGCAAAAGCCAATGTAAACACTCCGTAAACGAGTGCGTACACACCGGCAACCCAGATAAACGCTAGTCCGCTTGCGACAGGCTGAACGAGTGTAATGATTCCGGCAGCAAGTCCGAACAGTCCAAGCACAACAAGAAGTACCTTGTTATCTCCGATTTCTGATTCTCTACCGAATAGTCCCGTAAGGACATCGAACAGTCCGTGAACAATAAACGTAAATCCAATTAATAGGATGAACGCCGCCAAGCTTACATCGACGTGTCGGAGTAGATACACTCCGAGTGCGACGAGTAGAACGCTGATGACAAGGTGTACCCACCACCCTCTTGTTCGACCGACACTAATTAAACTCCGAACTGATCCTACAATTCCCCAGATCAGTACGAAAAGACCGAACAGTGATACAAGCAGTACTGCTGACGCTGACGGCCAAAATAATAAAGCGATCCCCGCAAGAATCGCCAAAACACCTTCTGTCACAACCAGCCCCCAAAGCTGATTTGCTAACTGACTCACTTCCTTTGAAGCCATAATTGACCCCTCCATTAGTTTGTACACTTTCAGTATACTCTTTCTGTATATTTTGCAAATAAGCTTAAAAAACAAAAAAACACACCACGTAGGTGCCTACAGCCAAAAAACAAAAAACACCACGTAGTGGTGGGCGATGAGGGACTCGAACCTCCGACCTCGTCATTATCAGTGACGCGCTCTAACCAGCTGAGCTAATCGCCCACGAATACGTGATGTTTTTTGATTGTAAATTAGTTCTGGTGGAGTGATTCTGACTTTCGCCAGATTCACCCCATGTGGTGGAGCAACAGGGACTCGAACCCTGGACCCCCTGCTTGCAAAGCAGGTGCTCTAGCCAACTGAGCTATTGCCCCACGTGACCCATGAACTCTGACCATTCTAGCTTAAAAGACCTTGTTCTGCAAGGGGTGGAGGTTTACACATGGTACGTCACAGGACTATACTTGGGATCACAAGCAACTATCACTTAGGAGATACGATATGCGATACATCTTAACAAAACTTATCTATGGTGCCTTCGGGTTAGCGGAGCTATTTCTAGGACTGCGCTTCATCTTGAAGTTATTCGGCGCGAATGCAGGTAATGACTTCGTGAACTGGATCTATCAGACTAGTGGTGCGATTCTTGATCCATTCCGTACGATTTTTCCAACAGAAGTATTTAAGAGTTCATTCGTCATTGAATTCTCTACCCTATTCGCCATCATTATCTACGGATTGATTGCACTGCTCCTCGTCTACATTGTCGATCTTATTAGTCGACCCGTTTCACACAAAAAATAATCTATAAAACCTCAAGTTCTACGGGCAACTCGAGAAAGTCACTATACTGCTTTGCGGGAATATTAATTAATTTGCGCTGTTTCACAGAGAGTTTCTCAAATGGACTTAGTGTAATAATCACTTTATCTTTTTTGATAGTTCGTTGCCACGTCCCAACTATCACACCATTAATGACGATCGTCGGTTTGAACATACCGTTGTTTCCTGGTACTACCTTTTGAACATTATTGGCATCGATAATCGCACTGCGGTCTTTATATCCTAGAAAGTATTCATCAAACCCAGGCAACAGATATGCAATCTGAATACTGCTAGCGCTGATTTTCGCTGACTTGTCGAACCAATAGTCCCGACCCTCAATGAGTACCCTCTGTAACAACGTTTCATTCTCACTTAATCCAAAACGAACATCTTTCATCGTGAGCCCCGACCACCAAGCAAAATCCTGAAGTGTCGCAGGCCCATGACTCAGGAAGTAGCGCTTCGTGAGCAGTATAATACCCTCCTCTCGAGAAATAACGGTGTTATTTCGGAATGTCTCCTCGATCAGCCCATACGTTGGCTGCTTTCCATCCATCGCACCAACAAACAGAATACCTCTTTGTGAAAGGTCCCAGATAATATGATAGGCGCGTCCATCGGCAGTTGCGACACCTACATGTTCAAGTGCTGCGATCAACACCGGTCTCGACACCAGCTTTCCATTAGTAAGAATACTCTTTACTGTTTTTTCAGCCTTTACGAAATGTGAATCGTCTAGTTTAAGCGACACTCGTCGTTGCGCCGCACCTTTTATGAGGCGATCGGCCGATATACCTACCATCCAGCGTGCATCCAGCGGAGGCACGAAATGGAGTGTCCCGCGTTGTGGCCATGTGCGAATAACCTCATAGTTCTCGATAGCCTTAATGATTTCTGCCTGAGTTAACCCTGTTCGAAGCCCAATAGCCCATATACTTCCGTGGTAATCCTGGCCCTGCATTGCCCCCAAAGACTCGATAACCTCGAGTGGCGTCCGCTTTCCAGAGCGAACAATCCCCTGTTGGGTTAAGCGATACTCACGTAACTCTTGAATATTCATGGTACTCAGTATATACAAAAAACCTCCGATTACTCGGAGGCTCTTAGTAGTCTTAACAACTTAGTAGTGCAAATCAACGTCAATCTCTATCCTGAGATTTTTTTGAACTTAGTCCTGTTCCAGATAAACTGGAACTTCATTCTTGTGTAAGCTCAACACAACAAAAGGACCGACCTAGCTTCAGCAATTGATTACTCGAATTGCTGGCATAACTCTCCCTAGAAAGGAGGTAATCCATCCGCACCTTCCGGTACGGATACCTTGTTACGACTTAACCCCAATCATGCCCCCCACCTTAGGCCGACGAATCGGACTTCGGGTGTTGGTCACTTTCATGGTTTGACGGGCGGTGTGTACAAGAGCCGGGAACGTATTCACCGCAGCTTGCTGATCTGCGATTACTAGCGATTCCAACTTCATGGAGGCGAGTTTCAGCCTCCAATCCGAACTGGGACCAGTTTTGATGCGATTTGCTTCACCTCGCGGCTTCGCTGCGCATTGTACTGGCCATTGTATTACGTTTCTAGCCCAGGGCGTAAGGGAAATACTGACCTGACATCATCCCCTCCTTCCTCCCCGTTGCCGGGGCAGTCTGAATAGAAAAATACAACTATTCACAAGGGTTGCGCTCGTTGATGGACTTAACCAAACATCTCACGACACGAGCTGACGACGGCCATGCATCACCTGTCACCAAGTTCAATAAAGCACTCTCGTCTTTCGACAAAATTCTTGGGATGTCAATCCCTGGTAAGGTTCTTCGGTTATCATCGAATTAAAGAACATAATCCACCGCTTGTGCGGCTCCCCGTCAATTCCTTTATGTTTTAGTCTTGCGACCGTACTCCACAGGCGGGATACTTAACGCGTTAGCTTCGCTACTGGGGGGGTCGATACCCCCAACAGCTAGTATCCATAGTTTACGGCGTGGACTACCCGGGTATCTAATCCGGTTCGCTCCCCACGCTTTCGTGCCTCAGTGTCAGAAATGGTCCAGTAACCTGCCTACGCCATTGGTGTTCCTTCTAATATCTACGGATTTCACTCCTACACTAGAAATTCCAGTTACCTCTACCATTCTCGAGACAAGCAGTTCGAGTAATAGTCCGTACGGTTGAGCCGTCGGATTTCACTATTCGCTTACTTGTCCACCTACGCAACTCTTTACGCCCAGTCACTCCGGATAATGCTTGCACCCTACGTATGACCGCGGCTGCTGGCACGTAGTTAGCCGGTGCTTATTCATAAGTTACCGTCATATTCTTCACTTATAAAAGCAGTTTACGACCCGAGGGCCTTCATCCTGCACGCGGCGTTGCTCCATCAGGCTTTCGCCCATTGTGGAAGATTCCTCACTGCTGCCTCCCGTAGGAGTCTGGACCGTGTCTCAGTTCCAGTCTGGCTGGTCATCCTCTCAGACCAGCTAACGATCGTAGACTTGGTAAGCCATTACCTCACCAACTATCTAATCGTACGCAGGCCACTCCCAAAGCGGATAAATCCTTTAATCCGAAGATCATATGCGGTATTAGACTCCATTTCTGGAGCTTATCCCTCACTTTGGGGCATGTTCCCACGCGTTACTCAGCCGTCCGCCGCTCGTCATCATTTCTCACTTCAGCACCAACTATAAAAGTTAGGACCAAGGTGAGAAACATGTTACCGCTCGACTTGCATGTGTTAGGCACGCCGCCAGCATTCATCCTGAGCCAGGATCAAACTCTCCATAAAAATGTTTCTATTTTCAAAACATATAGACTCAAACATAAACTTGACGTTTGAAGCTATTCATATAAATACGAATAGCTTCTTGATTTGCACTACTAAATTGTCAAAGATCTTTGTCTTTGTAATCAACTCCACGTTGGTACTTGGGGTGGCATAGTTTGCTTTTATAGGCACTTGTGCGACCAGACTCTGATAATCATACGCCATATCTGTTAGCGCGTCAATAATAAAATCGGACTTTCTTACGAAATACAGGCGTTAACTAAACTGTTGCGAAGTATACTACAAGCCCAATGGCGAGCCCAACGATCGCACCACCAACAACTTCCCTTGGTAGATGCCCCTTCGCTGTGCGGAACGGTGCGTCGGGCGTAAGGTTCAAATGATGGAACAGCCACCTCAGCGCGACACCCTGTTCACCAGATGAGCGACGCACCATGATGGCGTCATACATAATAACTGCAGCAAAAAGAAGTGCCAGACCAAAGACGGCAGAGTTAACGCCGTCTTTGAATCCGATCACTACTAATAAGGCAACGACTGATGCACTATGTGCACTCGGCATACCCCCTGACAGGTAGAGCTGGCGCATAGAGCCGAGCTTCTTACCTTTCACAGTTGCAAAGAGATACTTTAGTCCCTGTGCGACAAGCCATGAGAGTACAGCAGCCAGGATGTACGGTGACAAGAGATGCACTATGCTTTCACCTCTTCTACTTCTTCATCTTCCTCTTCAACGGCTGCCTGTTCAGGAACGAATCCAAATGAAGACACCTTGTCATTCTCACCGGTTCGCATAATACGAACA
The DNA here is from genome assembly GCA_028288995.1 of Candidatus Saccharimonadota bacterium. Lineage (GTDB taxonomy): Bacteria > Patescibacteriota > Saccharimonadia > Saccharimonadales > Saccharimonadaceae > Microsaccharimonas. The sequence goes on along the minus strand of JAQGHF010000003.1, from coordinate 359,898 downwards.
CCCTGTGTCGTTCGTCCAAGCACCGGTACGTCCTTCAGACCAACACGGATCGCTTGGCCCTTATTAGATATAAGAAGAATCTCGGCCGTGTCAGCTTCAAGTGAGCGAACCGCGACAATTGGACCGGTTTTGGCAGTCACGATCGCGGCTTTAATACCAACACCACCACGTTTGTGAGATGGGAAGTTAGCTGCTTTCGTTACTTTTCCGTAGCCATTTTCACTAATAACCAAGAGGTTACCTTCGTTGTTCGCAACGATGTCCATACCAACAACACTGTCATTAGGACGGAGGCGAACTCCACGAACTCCACGTGCAGATCGACCCATTGGACGGGCGTCTGCTTCACCAAATCGGATCGCTTGACCGGCAGATGTTGAGATGATTACATCATTCTCGCCTGTCGTTTTCTTGATCCAACGTAGTTCGTCGCCATCATCGAGCTTGATCGCAATGAGTCCGTTTGTACGAATATTTGCGTAATCCTTAAACGGTGTTTTCTTCACAGTTCCCTTAATAGTTGCCATGAATAGGTAGCCATCATCCTTCGAATCTTTCTCGTGTCGAATGATTGAAGTAATTTTTTCTTCTGGCTGGAGCGCAAGCAGGTTTACCGCCGCAACGCCCTTGGCCGCCAAGGATGCAGCCGGTACTTCGTATGCCTTAAGGCGGAAGATACGTCCCTTGTTGGTGAAGAATAATAGGTAGTCGTGTGTACTGGCAGGAATGAGTTGATCAATGACATCCTCTTCCTTTGTGGTCATACCGCGCTTGCCTTTACCGCCACGATTTTGACGTCGGTATTCACTGACAAGCGTACGCTTAATATAATTCTCTGTTGTAAGTAATATAACAGAATCTTCTTCAGGAATGAGTTCCTCGTCGCTAAACTTACCTAGTTCATTTGGCATAATCTTTGAACGCCTTGCGTCACCAAACTTCTCTTTTGATTCAAGCAGTTCTTCTTTAATGATGCGAAGAATTTCGTTCTCGTCGCCAAGAATTCGCTCAAGTTCGGCAATCAGCTTCAAGAGTTCAGCAAGTTCTTGCTCAATCTTGTCACGCTCCAAACCAACCAATCGACGGAGTTGCATGGCAAGAATTGCCTGTGCTTGGATCTCGGAAAGCTTGAATTTTTCCTGGAGTCCCGCCTGTGCGATCTCGCTGGTTTGGCTTGCACGAATCAACGCAATCACTTCGTCAATATGATCGAGTGCAATTTTGTATCCTTCAAGAATATGAGCCCGAGCTTTCGCTGCCCTTAGTTCGAATTCAGTACGACGACGAATAACGATTTGGCGGTGCTTTATGAACTCACGAAGGATCTCTTGAAGACCAAGAATACGTGGCTGAATTCCATCAACAAGCGCAAGCATGTTGTAATGAAAACTCGTTTGGAGTGCCGTCATCTTGAACAATTGGTTCAAAATCTTCTTTGGGTATGAGTCCTTGCGAAGCTCAATCACAACACGGACTGCACCACGCGCACTTTCGTCGCGAAGATCGCTAATCACAATCTTTTTATCCTTGTGGAGGTCAGCAATTTTCTCAATAAGCGTTGCTTTATTTACACCATAAGGCATCTCCGTCACCACGATTTGACTACGTCCTTTTTTGGTTTCTTCGATCGTAGTAACGGCACGAATTACAACACTTCCGCGTCCAGTTTGGTACGCTTGGCGCATTGGCGCGCCGCCATACACGATCGCTCCAGTTGGGAAATCTGGGCCCTTCACGAACTGCATTAAGTCTTCGACAGTTGCGTCAGAGTTATCAATTAAGTGGATGGTTGCATCAACTAATTCGCCCAAGTTGTGTGGCGGAATGTTTGTTGCCATACCAACCGCGATACCAACCTGTCCGTTCAGTAGAAGGTTCGGAAGACGCGCAGGCAACACTGATGGTTCTTGTTCAGATCCATCGTAGTTATCGCGAAAATCAACAGTATCTTTATCAAGGTCTTCAAGTAGTTCATTACCCGCACGACCAAGGCGAGCCTCGGTGTAACGGTTTGCAGCTGGTGGATCTCCGTCCATCGAGCCGAAGTTACCCTGTCCATTCACAAGCGGATAGCGGAGTACCCAATCTTGAGCCAGACGAACCATCGCCATATAGATAGATGAGTCACCATGTGGATGGTACTTACCCATCACGTCTCCGATAATACGTGCACTCTTCAAGAAACGACCTGTTGGTCGTAGGTTTTGCTCACCCATTGAGTACAGAATACGCCGGTGCACCGGCTTCAGCCCATCACGAACGTCAGGCAGTGCACGATCAACGATCACGCTCATTGAGTAACGAAGGAAGCTGTCTTCCATCACGTTCTCAACAGAGAGGTTCTCGACTATACGAGAGTGAGTTTGTGGCGCAATGATGATCTCTCCATCGGGTGTGACGGCAAGGTTCTCATCCGCTGCACTTGCAGCGTCAAACGTTTCTGAATCAAAAATCTCTTCGTCGTCCATACTAAATATCCAAATCCTCTAAACTTAATGACTTTGCACGGCTTTGAATAAAGCTCTTACGTAAATCGACTTGATCACCCATCAGCTTTGTAAAGATCGCGTCGGTTTTCTCGGCGTCTTCAACTTTCACCTGAATAAGCACACGATTCTCTGGGTTCATGGTTGTATCCCAAAGTTGTTCAGCATCCATTTCACCAAGTCCCTTGTATCGTTGTAACATGGTAATCCCTGCCTGCTTCGTCAGATCGGCGTCGGCGTCAACTTTGATGCCCTTTTCTTTCCGTTCAGCGATCATACGCTGAATGATTGCATCTCGTTCTTCATCACTATAGGCGTATTCTTTCTTGGTTCCTTGGCGGAGCAAGAACAGTGGTGGTTTCGCAAGGTAGACATGTCCACCAGCGATAATTTCCGGCATATAACGGAAGAAGAAGGTCAATAGTAGTGTTGAGATGTGGCTACCGTCGACGTCGGCATCGGTCATGATCACAACGCGGTGGTAGCGAAGACCAGAGATGTCGAATTGATCACCAATACCCACACCAAAGGCCTTAATAAGGCTGACAATTTCGTTGTTGCCAAGCATACGGTCAAGACGAGCACGTTCGGTATTGAGAACCTTACCACGAAGTGGCAAAATTGCCTGTGTTCGGCTATCGCGACCAGACTTGGCTGACCCACCAGCAGAGTCACCCTCTACAATGTAGATCTCAGACTCAGATGGGTCTTTACTGGAACAGTCAGCGAGCTTACCTGGAAGGCTAAGACCATCGAGTGCACCCTTACGAATGACGTTATCGCGAGCTGCACGAGCCGCTTTACGAGCGCGAGCTGCAAGCAGCGCTTTCCCAACAATCTTCTTGGCAATCGCTGGGTTCTCATCAAGATAGTACGAGAAGTATTCGTTCATAACTTGCTCAACATAGCGACGAACTTCTGGGTTACCGAGTTTGTTCTTCGTCTGACCTTCAAATTGAGGATCAGGAAGTTTTACGAGGATAATCGCCGTTAATCCTTCGCGGATGTCATCACCCGTCAGGTTATCTTCTTTTTCTTTCAGAAGACTGCTCTTGCGGGCGTACTCATTGATAACACGGGTTAATGCTGAGCGGAACCCAATAAGGTGTGTGCCGCCATCAGGGGTCAGGACGTTGTTTGCAAATGGTTTCACGAGTTCGACATAAGTTTCGTTGTACTGAACTGCGATTTCGATCATCGAATCTACGACCATCTTTTCAACATAGAAGATATTTTCAGTAGTGACGTCTTTACCGATGTTTAAGTGCTTTACGTAGCTTTGAATACCACCTTCAAAGTAGAAAGCAGCCCGCTTATTTGTTCGTTCGTCAACAACTGACACATAGACACCTTTTGTGAGGTATGCCTGGTGACGAAGGTAATCAACTACCCATTCATAATCGAACTCAATCGTTTCTTTGAAGATAGTTGGGTCTGGGTAGAAAGTAATCGTTGTACCATTCTTACGGTCAGTCTTACCGACTTTCTTGAATGGTACTTTTGTGGCACCGCGTTCAAATTCAATACTATAGAGCTGTCCTGCTTGCACAACTTCGGCAATAAGGGTTGTAGACAGTGCGTTCACGACACTCGAACCCACACCGTGCAGACCAGAAGATACTTTATACCCACCACCACCGAACTTACCACCAGCGTGAAGCACGGTCAAAACCGTTTCCAGGCTGCTCAGTCCAGTTTTTGGGTGCTTATCAATTGGAATACCACGTCCGTCATCGGAAATCGTCATACCGCCATCTGCAAGAATGATCACTTCTACCTTTGTTGCGTATCCTGCGATTGCTTCATCGATTGAGTTGTCGGCGATTTCCTTAATAAGATGGTGTACACCGTCAAATCCGGTACTACCAATGTACATACCGGGTCGTTTACGTACTGGCTCAAGTCCTTCAAGGACCTGAATTTGAGAACCATCGTAAGAATTGTCTATTTTCTGCTTTGCCACGATTAATTAACCTCTATTTTCCCTATTCAATCAAAGATTGATGACTTTGTTATCGGCCGTTGTGCGCCATTATGTTTTATATAATGACTGGTCGTTTGACTACGACTATTATACCGGAAAACCGTTGTTCACTCAAGTCCTATACATTATATGCATAAGGGTATTGCACTGAACACATTTCTTATGCTAATCTGATGTACAAGAGGTAATCTCTCATAATAAATCCGAGACATAAAACAAAATAAAAATATGTTTAGAAAAATAGTATCCAACCTATCCTTCAGCCCAGCATTGGTCGGGCAATTGGGCTTCTACGCGAAGCGATTAAAGAAGGAAGAAGCCACCCGCCGACTCGGGCTTATATTCGTTGCGCTCGCGCTCGTGGTGCAATGTTTGGCTGTTTTTCAACCACCAGAGTCTGCTAATGCAGCAAGCTCAAACGACTTAGTCAGCGGTGGACTGGGATTAGGATCGAATCGTTCGATCAATCACTTCCTTGCACCCTACGATGCGAATACTGGTAACCTCAAAGACATTATGAATTACATGGGCATTAGCCGTGAAGAAATCGCCAGTGCGCAATTCGGTTCATTCATTACGGGAAGCACGAAACGATCATGGGGTCACAACCCTATTCACACGACGTCAGCTCGCGAAATACCAACCACGATCACCGACCCAACAGGTAAAACTGCCATTACGACTATCTATAGCCGTCCGCTTGAGCTATCAAACGGACCAAATGCACGCATCTATGCATATATAGGACATTCAGCACGCGTTGGATGGTTCGCATTGATGCAAGCCTGCGGTAACTTGGTGACAGAGAGTATTCCTCCGCCAATTACGCCACCAGTCACGCCTCCACCAACACCAAAGACCCCTGCAAACATCGTCGTATCAAAAACAGCAAACAATGTTTCCCAAGGAAATGTTGCGGCGGGCACTGTTGCAGCCAAAGAAAGCGACAAGATTACTTACACGCTTAACTTCGAGAACACAGGTCAAACCGCAAAGACAGTTAAGATCGAAGACAACCTCACAGATGTTCTTGAATACTCAAACCTCATAGATAACGGCGGAGGTACCTTCACCGATTCAACCAAGACACTCTCCTGGCCAGATGTGACATTAGGTGCTGGTGAAAAACAACAGCGCACCTTTGCCATCCAAATGATGTCGACGATACCGACGACACCCGTGGGTCAAAGTAACCCTGACTCGTACAACTGTATTATGAATAACGTCTTCACCAGCGGCGGAAGCCCGAGTGTCGGTGTTACCATCCCCGTTACTTGTGCACCACCAAAAGTAATCGAACAAGTCACTACCGAATTGCCACACACTGGACCAACCGAGAACATGATCTTTGCAGGTGTGATCCTCGCTGTTGTCACCTACTTCTTCCTTCGCTCAAAGCAACTTGGCAAAGAAGTACGATTAATCCGCCGCGATCTTAACGCAGGAACGATTTAAGGAATACATATAATGACTGCTGAACAACAAACACAAGGACCAGAGAACAACCTCGAAACCCCAAAGGTTTCTGCTGAGCATTACGAAAATGCCGAGAAAAATATCGAATCAAAAAGCGAACATGTCGAAAGCGGCGAAAAAGCTGCAGAAAAAGCACGTGTTGAAGCGCTTGAGACAGCTATTAGTGTTGAACGAGGCAGTGCCGAGAAGAAGACGAAGAGTGGCGATGCCCCTGCTCCACGTCGCCGCGGTGGTATTAGCAAAAAAGAAAAGACTGCGAGCTACAAAAAGCACATGAAACAGGTGCAAGCAGAACTTCCCGCACCCGAGCGTGCCTTTAGTAAGATCATCCACGCCCCTATCATTGAAAAGACAAGTGAATTCATTGGTGGAACCATCGCACGACCAAACGCCATCCTTTCGGGTGCTGTGGTTGCGTTCTTCCTTGTGCTTGCAGTCTACATTGTCGCAAAGAACCTCGGCTACGTATTATCGGGCTTTGAAACCATCGGTGCATTCATCATCGGTTGGATTATCGGTATCCTCTACGACTACTTCAAGGTACTCGTCACCGGCAAAAAATAAGCGCAATGCGCACGTATATAGCTATATAAAAACTCCGCTGGTGTTAATTACCTAGCGGAGTTTTACGTGGACTTCATCGTCTGTGTTCTGACCCGGTTCGCGGACGTGGAGTTTATTCACTTCAGCTGGTTGAGGAGGTGCTGGTTGCGCAGGTTGTTGTGGTACAGGCGCTGTTCCTGCCGTAGGACCGAAGGCTGGATTTGGTGTTGGCTGCGCCGCGACAGGCTTCGCAGTAATCTGTTGTCGCTTCGCGAGCCACTCATCAAGGAACGATGAGCCTCCAGCTGCAGACGGCGAACCGGCTGGTCCAGATGTATTGAGTACACCTGGCACACCTGCATTCGCTGGACTTGCCTTTTGCAATGCAGCCATGCGATCTTCCTGGGCTTTCTTTAATGCTTCCATCTTCTCTTTTCGCGCAGTATCACCTGCACCAAGTCGTGCGAAGATATCACGCTCAGCTTCTGCCCTAGGACGGCCGTACTTGGCCGCTGAGAGCTTTTTGAGTGCATCTTTCAGCTGTGGGTTACTTTGTCCCATTGGAGGCACAAGCGACATGCTGAAGGCTGCAGATGGCACGTCATTGATCATGACCGAGGCAATAGTCTGGAAGTTTGGCAGGCGGGTTAAATCTTCGGCGTCAAAAGTCGGCGTGAACTTCTTTACCAAAATCTCGGCGTCAGTAATACCAATACGTCCACTAATGACCGTACCGATGTTACCAAGGATCGATTCACGGATCTGATCGGTCAGCTGTGTCATGAACTGGTTTGCTAGAACGAGAGTAAGGCGATATTTACGTGCCTCAGACAAGATGCTCGCAAAGCTTTCGGTGGCAAAGTTTTGAAACTCATCAACATAGAGCGAGAAGTCGACACGCTCGGCTTCCGGTATATTAGCGCGACCCATGGCTGCTGCCTGGAACTTCATCACAAAGATCATACCAAGGAGTTGCGAGTTCAGCTCCCCTAATTTACCCTTTGAAAGGTTCACAAGCAGAATCTTTTTACTGTCCATGATCTCACGTATATCGAAGCCACTCTTCGACTGACCAATAATATTACGAAGCATATCATTACCTAGGAAGGCACCAAACTTACTTGCGAACCAACCGAGCATTTCACCCTTTGAAGCTTCGCTGGTTTGCGCCATTTCCTTGTTCCAGAAATCAAGTACGATGCGGTTCGTGACATATTTAAGTTTCTCGTCAGCGAAAGCCTGGTCGATGAATACCTGTTGAACATCAAGGAACGATGATCCGTTCGGGTCACTCATCACCGTCAGCGCGGCGTTGCGGAACCATGATTCAAATCGTGGACCAACAATACCGGTATGACCTGGATCATACAACTTATAGAGCATTGAGATCGACTCTTGGATCAGGAAGTCCTGTTGGTCTTGGGTCTCAAACTCAAATAGGTTGAGTCCAATCGGCATCTCCATGTCGCCAGGGCTAAAGTAAATAACATCTTCGACGCGCTCTTTTGGCACCATACCGAGCAACTCTTCAGCAGAGTCGCCGTGCGGGTCAATAAAAGCAAAGCCCTTTCCGTCCATCATGTCTTGGAACGCAAGGTTTTCAAGTAGCTTTGATTTACCTGTTCCCGTCTGTCCAATGATGTAGGTATGTCGTCGTCGATCGTTGTTCGCCAGACGAATTGGTTTCTTGGTGCCACGGAACTCGTTCACACCAAGGAGGAACCCTTCGTCTAATATATGCGTCGGACCATCGACCTGTTTGGTTGCCTGCCTGGTCACCTGTGATGTCGGGATCGATCCCTGATCAGGTAAGTGAAAGACTGTCGCGAGTTCAACGGTATTCAAAATGTTCTGATTCACTTCTGGCGGGAAGAAGCGGAAGATATACGCCGTCACAAACTCTTCAATATTTTTACTAACTGTAAATTTAAAACCATTGTTTGAGGCTGAGTCGAACAACGCAAAGGCAGAAACGACACTTCCAAGCATCGCTTGTGACTTCCCTGCTGTATTAGATGAAGCAACCACACGAATGAGTGTTTCATAGCCAGGGTAGCGCGTTTTCTCTTCAATCGCTTCAACGAGTCCTTGTTCAAGCGCGCTGAGCTGCTTGTCCTCAGGTTTTTTCTCTGCGGTTTCAGGTGGTTTCCATAACGCCTCCATGATGCCGCCAAGATTCATCGCACCACCAAAACCAGTCTTCACACCCTTATTCTTCTTAATGGCTTCGGCAGTTGAAACAGAGCTCTTATTCCAACCGGTGTAGGCGGGTCGAATGAGGATCTGAATGCCGATACCATCTTCTTTGCTGGCAGCTGACAACGCGTTAAGCATCGCGCGCGCTGCGTCGCGCTTCGATTCCTGGAAGGTTGCGATTGGATACGCGAAATTTTTCTTCAATGTGAACTCACCACCGATTGTGCCGCTCATCTTGCCAGCTGGATTGAAGATATTACGTTCTGAAACTTCTTCGAGTCGTGCAGACGGATAAGCCGCGGCGACTGCTTGAGTAATGACACTAATCATAACAATCGGAACGACAACATAATAATGAACAAGACCTTCGTGGGCAACAACTTCAAATGAGACATGGCGCTGTCCGTAGATACGACTCTTGAAACCTTTCGTCGCAGTACTAGCGATAATGTTATACATGACCTGCGCTTGTGACAACACTTCTTCTGTCAGGTCGCGCTCGTCACGCCCGTTCAATTCGTGATCGTCGCTCACTGGTGGAATATGAATATAGAGCGGCACCATCTTGAGACCACGTTCGTAGTTTTTTGCTTCGCGAAGGACTCGTCGATATTGTGTGAAAACAAACCAAAGGATTCCGGCAACAACCAGAATGATTACCAAGATGGTAATGATGAACCCTAACACTTTGTTTCTCCCCTCATACCTTTCCCTGTCATACTTCTCTCATTCGTCACTAGTTATTCGCTAGCGCCAAGCTCCTTGCTGTATCGTTTCCTGAGATAATCTTTCTGGAGCTCATTCACTCGTTCCGTTCGTCCGTATGGATCGTCCTTCGTTTCGAGTATGATCTTCTTTGCCTTATCTACCCATTCTTTCTCGATCACGTCCTCATCACCAGCAACGGTGGGGCTGTCATCTGTAGGCTGTACAGGTACAGCTGGCGCTGGAGGTGGTGGCGCGACTGGTGCACCTTGATAGGCTGCATTTGCCGCAGCTGCGCTCGCTTCAGCTGTCTGTTCGACGCGCTCAAGTCCTACATCAAGACCACCCTCAGGGGTAGGCAGGACCGGAATACGCTCCCCGTTCTGGGTAGTGTTAGCTGGTGGCAGTTCTGGCCCACTAGGAACCGGTAAGTTTTCGGGCTGCATATCTGTCATTATAGCATAACGACCTTTATGAAAACGATGCTACTACTTGAAAATTATGTCGGTATTTTTAATAAATTCGTTTCGTAATATAGACGCAGCCAATAATCTCAAAAATGACCACCAGGATGAACTCGTAAATGCCAATTGCCCCTACTGATTGTAGCCCTATCAGCATGACTGGTGCAGCCGCGAGCACCGTCGAATAGTAATACGAACGGCGAAACGGCATCGGTTGTAAAGGACGACGCATCGTGAAGCCTGCCGAGGCATAGACGATAATGCGACTTATTCCATACAAAAAAAAGCTTATCAAACCAAGACAGGTAAGATAAGCCGTTATAAAAATCAACAGGAGTCCGAAAGGACCCGCCGAAGCTGGCGTTGTAGTCACCAGCATCAGGGTGAGTAAGCAGAGGCTTACTACAGTGATAATTGTGATAACTCTCTGTAACATATATTGCTCAGTATATACGAACCATAAGAGTTTTGGAATTTTCAAATAGGGTGCCTGAGCGATACACCTTAATGTTCTGGTTGCAGCAAACGCCGCAGTAAATAATAAAAGGGCGTGTGAACCGTTGAACAGTGTATCGCTACAGACTAAATCTGACCGCTCCTGAAATATCAGGGGCAACCGTGTGCTCGTCGACCGTGTTCCACGATACGTCTTGAGTCAGCGCTGTTTCTCTTCATAGGAGAAGCAAGGTTTTACAAGACGTATCGGTACTTACTATCGAAACGCCTTTCGGCGGAGCATCGGCAACGCGAACAAGTAGTAAGAGAATCAGAGTGTGTACATATAATGTACGAAGGTGCGAGCTATCATAAAACAAACATAAGGAGATATATTTAGGTTTACTAAAGCCAGAGATTCTTATAATCCTTTAGGCGTTAACGTTGCCAACTTTCCGTCGAACCGGCCCAAGGTTGGAATTTGGGACGTCAGAACGATCCGGTTGGATCTCGTTGTCTAAGTCTAAATTGTTAAGGTGGATGTCGTTCGATTTCAGGTGCGGTGATTTCGAACTTCTTTACTTCTTTGTAACTTTTTCTGTGAACTTTTTCCGAACGTTGCTTTTTTGTGTTTGCAAAAGCTTGTTCTTAATCTAGCATAAACACTTTAAATGGTCAATACTCTGTGGACTAAATATATAGGTAATAAATACATCAAGGCTTACTTCTATTCGACTATTAAGGTGTTATATGTATAAAAACGTATGAAATACAACGTTGTTATATTGATACACGATCGTATTCAATGTAGGCTATTGTGCCTTATTGGGGTGATCGTGAGTTAGTTGTAACCAGTACTACGAGGGGTTTTTAAACGACCAGTTATCACTTCTCCCCTTGTTTTATTTACTCTCAGCACACCTACCCGCATGGAGAAATCTCACAAAATTTGGACCAGCTCATTCACAGCTAGTTCATTTCGCGAACCATAGATAACGTCCAACTTGCCATAAAGTTGTTCAGAAATTTTGCAAGAATTCATGGGGGCTTAAAATTTCTGTGCGTATTTTTTCACGTTGCGTACAAGTTATATACAAGCCAGCGGCTGTACCATATCCCGAAACACTGCCATGAGCGGAAAAATAAATAAGTACTCTACGGCACGCTGCATGAACACGTTCGATACTTAGTCATGAATCAATCACATTCTTATAGCAAGTTGGTTGCACATCAATGCCTACGCTTTCCCCCACTCGACAGCACCCAGCTTCCCCACGATGTAGACTCTTGCTATCCTCATTTTCTCCTCACAACACCTATTCGCACAGTGATATGTAGTGTTCCGCTGTCGTGTTCGGACACTAGGCAGAAATAACATCAAAATACGTGGTATATTTTACTTAAATAATCTACAAGAAAGTTGTTGACATAAGCGCTTTCAAACCCTATTATAGGGGTAGCTCCTGAATAAAAAACTTATACACACAAAGTGACTAAGCATTCAGAGCCAAAAACAAAAATCAAGAAAAAAACTCCACAAAAATGACGGTTCCTCGCAGGCCGTCATTTTATTTTCCCCTGATTTTTCACTCTGACGCAAACCTTTAGCCTACGACTATGGAGTCCCAATAAAAAACTACCCGCCTAGTCATCTTAGCGGGTAGTTTCAAAATTATTGTTGATCATGTCGTGGTGGAGCTGCCGGGTACTGCCCCCGGGTCCGAAAGGTAACCTGTTATTCGTCTACAAGTGTAGTTCCAATTGAGTGTTACGTTCTATCCAGCCTCAAAGAGGAACGAAAATGACTGGAAAAACGCGCTGTAAGGTGTTCCCTACAGTCACAGCTGCCTGACTAAAGGGTAAGAATCATACTTATAACACCGCTTCCCCTATGATTCCTCGGGGAGAGTCGATGGACGCGGCGGTTAGGCTGCGACTAGTGCTGGAGAAAGCGTAAACGCCTTCTTCAAGCTAGCAAATGTGTTTGCAGTTAAATTGTGCACGTAACGTGTGCATCCGACTTGCAAAATAACCTGTTAAAATCCTTCCGTCGAAGCTATATCAGCCCCACGGACTTCTTAACTATAGCACTTTTACCCTTGAATTACTAGTTAAGCTGAGATTAAACTGAGAGAATGATAGCAAGAGTGATGACAGTAGCGCTGGTTGGGTTTAACGGAGCCCTTGTAGAGGTCGAGGCTGACCTGAAACAAGGGCTACCAGCAATGCACATCGTTGGTATGGGCAACAAGGCTGTAGAAGAGGCCAGAGAACGTGTCAGGAGCGCTATTTCCAACTCATTACTCGACTTCCCTACCCGTAAACTGATCGTTAACCTTGCTCCGGCTGAACTGCCAAAAGACGGCGCACAATATGACCTCCCCATTGCCCTATCGGTGTTAATTGCCAGCGGTCAGTTGCGACAAACAGAGGTCGCGGGTGCACTATTCGCTGGTGAATTATCCCTAAGCGGTGACCTACGACCCATCAGAGGTATCATCACCATTGTCGAAGCCGCCAAACAAGCCGGATATAGAGACGTGTACGTGCCAAAAGCGAACGTCGCTCAAGCACTCCTGATTGAAGGTATCACCGTCATAGGGGTCAGTGACCTCAAAGAATTGTTTCTCCACCTCAAGAAGGAAACTCAGATAGCCCCCTTCGTTCCCATGCCCGAGACGACCACCCGCTCAACATCCCCGCTAAAGATCGACGATATCCACGGCCAAGCCGGCGCAAAGCGGGCGCTACAAATAGCAGCAGCTGGGAGGCACAACATTCTCCTCACTGGTCCACCGGGGGCAGGCAAGACAATGCTAGCAAGGGCATTGATGAGTCTTCTTCCACCCCTTTCAAAGACCGAGCAGCTCGCCGTCACAAAGATCCACAGTATCGCTGGGGAGTGGGAGCATGTCATTACAGACCGACCCTTTCGTTCACCACACCACACGACGAGCTCAATCGCCCTTATCGGGGGCGGAGCAAAACCTATGCCGGGTGAAATCAGTCTCGCCCACCTGGGTGTACTATTCCTCGACGAGTTGCCTGAGTATCCACGGTCTGTTTTGGAAGCATTACGCCAACCATTGGAAGATCGAACGATCTCAATCGCCCGTGCGCATGGTCGAATTACCTACCCCGCGGACTTCATGCTGGTCGCCACAATGAACCCTTGCCCGTGTGGTTATTACGGCGATTCAGACAAAGAATGTAGCTGCAGTTCAACTCAAATTTTGGCATATCAGAAGCGATTATCTGGACCCCTTCTGGACCGAATCGATCTCATTTTAACTGTTTCAAAGATAAACCATAACCATTTATTGGATATAAAAGTGTTGAATAAAAATCAACACCCTAAAGTGTTTGAACACATAATTAGTGCGCAGGTGGTTCAAAAAATGAGATATAATAGTAGCAATATATACAACGCATCTTTGTCATCTGCGGCGATAAAAAAGCAGCTCACCCTATCGCCTGAAGCGAGAAAACTTTTACTCACTGCGTCGGGGCAATTGGGACTCACCGCTCGCAGCTATTTTAAGGTCATCAAAGTTGCCCAGACGATCGCCGACCTAGAAAGCGGTCCTGCAGAAAGTGCCCAGGATAGGACGATCCAGGCAGCCCACATCGCCGAAGCGCTGCAGTATAGGGTCAACAGGAGCGGCTAAACAGTGGTCTACCCCTAGTTTTACCCTTGTGATATTTGGTAATTTTTGGTACTATAGTTGCTGAGTAACACGCTAGAGCAACTGTACTCATCCTGGTAGAACAAACATACCGTAGATCTACTAGGGCAAACAGAAGGAAATAAGGAGTATATATCAGTCAATCAATTCGTATTAACGATGCTATTCGCGCAAGCGAACTACGCGTTATCGGTGAATCCGGTGAACAACTTGGTATTCTAAGTCGCGCAGAAGCACTTAAGCTAGCAGAAGAAGCAGGACTTGATTTGGTTGAGATATCTCCTAACGCCGACCCTCCCGTTGTAAAGATCGTCGACTGGGGTAAATACCAGTACCAAAAGATGAAAGAGGCGCAGAAAAACCGCCGCAGCAACAAACAGGGTGAACTCAAACAAATGCGTTTCGGCATGAAGATTGGTCAAGGTGACCTCGATATCAAGCTTCGAAAGGTACGTGAGTTCTTGGCGGACGGTCACAAAGTTCGTCTCCAAATCTTCTTCCGTGGTCGTGAAAACGCCCACCGTGAACTAGGTTATGAGATGATCAAACGGATCGCTCTCCTTCTCGAAAATGATGCAGTGCTCGAGCATGAGCCGACTATGGCTGGACGCAACCTCAGCGTTGTCATTCGAAGCAAATAGTAGCAGTAAATAACGGAGTAATATAATGCCAAAGATGAAAACCCATAAGGGTACCGCCAAACGGATCAAGGTTACCAGTACTGGTAAATTGACCCGACGACGCGCATTCGGCGCCCACCTTCTTGCAAAGAAGAGCAACGGCCGAAAGCGACGGATCAACACAACTGCGATTGTGACTGGTCACACCGCACGAAATATTAAACGAGCACTAGGAATTTAATTATGCGAGTTAAACGAAGCGTCACCGCACGCAACCGCCACAAAAAGATTTTAGATGCTGCCAAAGGTATGCAGCACAACCGAACACGGAGCTTCCGTCTTGCGAAGCAAGGTGTTACCCGTGCCCTCGAGTACGCTTACCGCGACCGCCGCAACAAAAAGCGTGATCTTCGTGGTCTCTGGATCACACGTATCAACGCTGCTGCACGCGAAGAAGGTACGACTTACGGTAAATTGATCGCTGGCCTCAAGGCTGCAAAGATCGAGCTTGACCGTAAGGTACTTGCTGAACTCGCTGTCAGCGAACCTGCCGCATTTAAGGCTATTGCCAAGAACACTGCTAAGTAAATCTCTATTACCTAGTAATATACGCTGAGGAAACAAAAAGCCACCCCGCAAAAGGGTGGTTTTTTGTTAGGTAGTCCGCCTATAAGCCGGGTTTTGTCGAGGACGACCATCTATCTAGCCCCACGATTGCTCGTAGGATCAAGCGGGTAGCGGTCAACGAACGGATCGCTCTTAATGTTGACCTCCTTGCAGCAGGCAGGGTTTACCTTCTCCATATGTCACCATATGACGCTGTGGGCTCTTACCCCACTCATTTCACCCTTACCTCCGAAGAGGCGGTTTTGTTTCTGTGGCACTTTCCCTAGGGTCACCCCCGGTTGCCGTTAACAACTGCCATTATCCTATGCTGCCCGGACTTTCCTCTTGCTGTTTTATGGCAAGCGGTCGTCTAACGAACTACCTGAAGGGTATTATAACACTAAGCTGAAGCTTTTACCTGATCCCTGTGTTCATCCAGCGTCTTATTGACCATCCCGTCGGCCAACTGGTTGAACTCTCGCATCACGTGATTGAACGTCACTTTATCAAATTTCGTCATCAACTCGCGGATTCGTTCGTGGATTGGCCATAGCTCACGATTCTTAATTTTGTAGAATCCTTTCATTTGATTCACCACCAACATGCTATCAATTTTGAAGTCAACGCGTTTGTATTTTAGCTCCAGTGCTTTTTCAAGTCCAAGACGGACGCCGTGATATTCGGCTTGGTTATTTGTCGTGATGCCGAGGTACTCTCCGCCCTGTGCAATTACCTGTTGGCTCGAATCGAGCACGACATACCCCGCCGCAGATGGTCCAGGGTTGCCCCTCGATCCCCCATCGGAGAAAATTGTAATGCTATCTTCCGATGTATTTTTTGCACCGGAAACTTTAACTGTTTTGAAAGTTTTATCTGTTATTTCCTCTTGTTGTATAATTCCCAACAAAAGTTGAGTCAGATCCGTGAGTTCATTCTGTTGAAATTCTGACATCAAACTATATTTGTACTTGTTATAATTTCCGCTCAGTTTGATCGGTCGATTAGTCTCAGCGGGTGTCACTAAATAGACAATAACCGCGTACTGAATACCGCGATCATCGTGATCAATATAGGTAACTACATCAAATAAATGGGCAGACTTTACGTGGACCCCGATGTCATCGTGGAGGTATCGACGCAGCGCATCTTCCGGCTGTTCGTTGTAGGCAAGCTTCCCACCAGGCAGTTCATATTTTCCAAGGATAGTTGGTCGTCCGTTTGCACGACGCACAACAAGCGTTTTGCCGCCGTCGTTGATAATTGCTCGAACCGAGAGTCTTTGTTTCATGTTTATGTCAGTCTCTTTTTTATACTACTCAGTATACTACGAATAACCATAAGCAAAAACAAAAAACCCAAGAGGACTCCTAGGCGTTATGATATTCCCCGCGTGTGTGCAAGGTGGTTGGCCGCAACTCGTCTCCACGGAAACGAGATATATTGGCTTCCCAATCATATATATCGGAAAATCATATACACCTAGGGGTGCCCCTCTTGGGTACTTCTTATTATACTCCCAACCGACTGACTAGAGCCTGAAAATACCAGCAAAAACACTAATGAAAAAGTTCATCACGGTGATGATAAGCATGCCGATTTGACTGCTAAAGAGAAGGACGATTGCAAAGACAAAAACGATGCCGTAACGCTCGACGGCGCGCATCCCTGACCGGATGAAATCGGGTGCCAGTGCGTAGATCACACGAGATCCATCAAGTGGTGGGATTGGAATACTGTTAAAGATAAAGAAACCGAGGTTGACCGTGTATGCGGTGATCAAGATGTGTCCGGCAATGCTCGATGCCGCTGGTGCCCCAAGGACAGCCCATAATCCAAAGGTAACAAAAGCAATCACCAAGTTTGTTAAAGGACCGGCAGCAGCAACCAATGCAGCGCCCCACTCCTCACCTCTTACCCTATCGGGGTTAAATGGCACAGGCTTTGCGCCACCGAACACTGGTGCGCCGATTAAGAACAACGTGAGCGGTAAAATAAGGGAAAGAAACGGATCAAGGTGTTTGATTGGGTTAAGCGTCAGTCGACCTTCTCGTTTGGCCGTATCGTCACCTAACCAATAGGCAATAAAGCCGTGCATTGCTTCATGCAGCGTCATCGAAAGGAGAAGGACGACGAGAACTATAACGATACTGAGTATAAAATCGATCATATTTATTCATCTTAGTATAACAGCTTGACTCTGAAGGGTAAAAAGGGTAAAATGAGTTACATTGCCTACGGAAAACGTAGCGAGTTAATGGATAGTATAGAAAACGAAGGAAACAATTATGGTCGCACGATGTGAACTCACTGGAAAAGGAAAGCAATTTGGCAACAACGTTAGCTTCTCTTTGCGTCGCACAAACCGCGTTTTCAAACCAAATCTTCAGAAGAAGACTTTCGAATTTGAAGGTCAAAAAGTAACAATGGTACTTTCAACTCAGGCCATTCGTACACTTAAGAAAAAAGGTATCCTTCCTTCAAAGGGATCAGCAGTCGCACTCGCTAAGTAATTACATTAGTGGACAGACAAAACTCCCCGCATAGTTACGGGGAGTTTTTTTATCCCTTTTTACTAGGGTTGGGGCGGCGCGAATCTACGCGCGCGCCAAAACAATAGTGGTGAGGACTGCAGGAAGTGGTGCTGCTTGCTTGAGCTTGAACTTTGGCAGTTCCTCGACAGGAGCGCCAAGTTCCTTCGTAAAGGTCTCGAGTGCGTCTTGTACGACTTCGTATTTAATACCAGCGTCAGCATAATGGACTGGAATTACGATCTTTGGATCAATTGACCTTGTAATGGTCGCTGCGCCGGTCGCATCAAGTGTATAACCGTTGCCGCCAACAGGAATAATAAGAATATCAATCAGACCAATCTCTTCAAGTTGCGTTTCTGAGAGCTTTTCGTAGATGTTTCCAATGATTGCGATACGAGTTTCGTTTATTTCAACGCGGTAAATGGTTGAAATAAGCGGTTCAGACTCACTATCAAGGTGTCGTTGCGCAGCAATTCCCTTAATATCGAACTCAGCGACGCCGTATTCGCCTGGTCCTTCAATATTAAGGCGTGCTGTTTCGGCACCCAACGCAAAACGAGCTTCAGTCGCCAGTTCTACTGCGTCTTTTGTTGAAACATCCCTCAGTCCAACAAGCGAAAGCTTTGGATCCACCACAAGTGTCGACTTCTTTGTCGAGATAATAACGCTATTTGCACCCTTATATTCAATTTCAAACATGGTTAGTTTCTTCCTTTTCTTCCTTCGGGGGGATTCTCTGTATTAATTCTGCTGACTGAGGACGTTGTCTTTGTCGATGGCGACAGTATGCTTCGAGGTCAGGATTTCAGTTATAAATTTATCACGAACGCTCAAACGATAATAGAAGTCATCGTACGACATTACGCTGTAGTTGATCTCGCGACCTTCCAGCTTCTCTATAATCGCCATCGCTGCCTTCACCTTGGCTGCGGGCAATGTGCCGACAAGCAGGACATCGACTGAGCTGGTAGAGCCCTTCACAAGCACACCAGAGAGGATCGCAATGCGCAGTGCCGCAATATCGGCGATGGCACTAAGGTACTGCTCACTGACTGTCTCGCCTTCAGAAAGCGCTGGCTTGGTGACAAGTGCTTCGTTAGCGAAGATCGCTCGAAGCGCCGAATAGAACTCGTAGCGTTGATTCACCTGATAATAGAGCTTGTTATCGCTGCTATCACTAGTGATGACCCCCACCTCGAGCATGTTAGACAGTTCACGGCGAACAGAATTAATTTGTTCGTCGATAATGCGAGTGATCTCACGCACGTAAAAAGATTGTCCAGGGTGGTTCAAAAACAGGTGCAATAACTTCACCCGAGTCTTTGAGCCGAACAATGCATCAATCATGTGTCTTCCCTTTCGCACCTATATATGCATAACTTTCGTGTTCTATCATAACACGACGGAGGCGACTACGCGAGGTGTTCACCGATGTAATTTTTAACTTCCCCTAAGGGCAACCAGGTTATAAATTGGTTTCGTTTCAGCCACGTCATCTGACGCTTTGCGAGTTGCCAGTCTGCCGTCTCATTCCTGCGCTTAAGCTCAGACTCTGTAATTTCATTGTTCAAGAATGCTCGCGAAAGCCGGTAAATATTTCCTGTCATAGCGGCGCTTTCCCAGCCATAAGTATCGCCCAATATCTTTGCCTCCTGCACGACTCCATCCTCAAATAATTGTTCACTGCGTTTTCCAATTCGTTCGCGAAGTTGTTCAGAATCTGTAGTAATTCCAACAATGATGCAATTTTTAATTGGGGTCATTAACCTCTTACTGCTTATGCCTTTCTGTTCAATCGCTCGAATCACATAGCGTTTGTTTCGATCGTTTTCTGGAAGAGGAATGTTGTATTGAATACAATAATTGTGCAGTTCTTCAAGGCTCATCTGTTCAAGTTCTGCCCGTTTTTCGAGGTCTGCAGCCGGTCCAAATTGATAATCGAAGACGACACTATCGATGTACAAACCAGTGCCGCCAACCAAAAATGGGACGTGTCCGCGAGCCCGAATTTCTTCAATTTTCTGGACCGCATAAGCCTTGAAGTCAGCTGCAGAAAATGGCTCATTTGGAGCGACAAGATCGAGTCCCCAGTGTGGGACACGAGCCTGATCTTCGTTACTCGGTTTGGCTGTTCCAATATCCATACCTTTATATATGGTGCGCGAATCGGCACAAATAATTTCGCCGCCGAACTGCTCAGCCAGCTCGATCGCAACGCCAGATTTGCCGCTGGCGGTCGGACCGGCAATGACAACAAGAGGAAGATTTTCTTTAGAAGTCTTTATAGTGGCTGCCATCGGATCTCCTTGAAATTATCAACGATAAAATCAGTACAGGTAATGCCTTCAGCTAGTAAATGCGCTGCCTGTAGCTCTCGCCCACCGTAATAACCGCTGGCGAGACCACCAAAACGATTCACTAATCGGTGCCACGGCAGTTCCGTGTCACCGTAATGCGCCATACCGCCAACGATACGGGCAGCATAGGGATGACCTGCCAAAGCAGCAAGGTCACCATACGTGGTCACTTGACCCTTAGGGACTTTACTCATGAGGGCTTCGACATCTTTGCGGAAATTACTATTTGGGCTATTTGGTTCGCTCATACTGCAAAAACTCCTTTAACTCTTCCATATCACTGACTCTCGCGAGACCAGGTGTCTTCGCATCACTATTCCAGCGATATCCTTTTCCAAACAGCAACGGCGTGATTCCTGCTTCGCCCATTGGACGAAGATGATGCTCAAAATCATCAACGAAATGCGTTGCATGTTTTGCGACCGCAATCTCTACCTTTGTCATCGTATTGATGCGACCACTCGCCGTTGAGTGGTCAATGAATGTCACCACTCCCTCAGGAAACTTGCCTGGATAACAAAGCTCCAGTGCGCGATGCGTCATCGCGGCAAGGAGGGGCGGACGGCTGGTGACGGCAAAGTGCTCATCCCCAGCGGCATCCAACTCATCAAGCACTTGCAGTGCACCCTCGATCGGAGTGATCTCAGACAGAAAATCATCCGAGTTCAAGATACCATTTACTCGCTCGACAATTTCGTGCTCCGTCGAAGCTTTCCACACGCTTATCGGTAGATTCACGTACCAGTTATCGCGTGTGAGCTGCGTGCCGTGATACCGGTTATACCAACGAATAGTATGGTCTGCCGAAGGAAGTAATACATCGTCGACATCGAACCCAACAGTAAGGTGATTCATGGCTAGATACTTCGCAGACGATCCTCTAACTGATCGAGTGCTACTTTCTCCTCACCTGCTTGTGTTCGAATACTGACTTGTCGAGATTCTTGATCTTGTGGACCGACGATCAGCTGGACTGGAATCTTCCAGTTGGTTGCTTCGCGGATCTTCTTACCAAGTGATTCGTTGCGGTCATCAACCGTAAAGCGTAGTTCGTTATATTTTACTGGTGTGTCGAGAACAATCCCTGAGAGGACCTGCTTAATCTCATCAACGTACGGCAACACAGCGTCGTTAATCGTCAGAATACGAACACCTTCTGGTGCTGCCCATAACGGGAACCAACCGCCGGTATGTTCGATAAAGACGCTTAGGAAACGCTCGATTGAACCAAGCAATGCGCAGTGAATCATCACTGGTCGCGCTGCATTACCTTCTTGGTCGGTATACGTCAGACCAAAACGTTCTGGTTGTACAAAGTCGAGCTGCACAGTGGCAACCTGGTGTTCGCGACCAATCGCGTCAGTCGCCATAAAGTCGATCTTTGGACCATAAAATGCTGCTTCGCCGTCTTGCTCGAAGTAATCAAGTTCGTTAGCAATCACCGCATTCTTTAATTGTGTCTGCGCAGTTTCCCAAAGTGCCATGTCACCAAGGTAGCCCTCGCCGTCATCACGGTATGACAAACGGACGCGAAGCTTCATCCCAATCGTGTCATATAGTTCACGAGCACTGGAGAGCAAGTTGTGAATCTCTTGTTCGATCTGATCTGGACGTGCAAACACGTGGCTATCATCCTGCGTGAGTGAACGGACGCGATTCAGTCCGCCGAGTTCACCGGTCTTCTCATCGCGGTAGTCAGTGGTTGTTTCAAGGTAACGAATCGGCATATCTTTGTAGCTGCGTGGCTGCGACGCGTAGATTTGGGTGTGGTGCGGACAGTTCATCGGCTTTAAGGCAAAGTTATCGCTAGTTTCTTGGCTCGTCACCAGAAAGAGCTCATCACCGAATTTCGCCCAGTGACCTGATGTCTCATAGAGTTCCTTCTTTGTAATGTGCGGAGTCCAAACTTTTTGAAAGCCAAACTTCTGACGAAGTTGGTTTGAATAACCGCTCATAATGTCGCGAAGAACCGTTCCGCGTGGGGTGAACAGAGGTAGTCCAGGACCAACTAGGTTTGAAATCGTGTAAAGATCAAGTTCCTTGCCAAGTTTACGGTGGTCACGAAGCTTTGCTTGCTCGAGGCGTTCAAGGTGTTGATCAAGTTCTTCCTGCGTTGCAAACGCCACACCATACAAACGCTGCATCTGAGGGTTCTTCTCATTCCCGCGCCAGTAGGCACCGGCGACACGAAGGAGTTTAAATACGCCCACATCCCTGGTGTTTGCGACATGTGGACCACGACAGAGATCGACGAAGTTGCCGTTCTTGTAGAATGATACATTCTCAACGGCTGCGTCGCCTCCTACAGCCAAACCTAGCTCGGTTGCATCAAGATCCTTAGCAACAGTCGTGCCGGATCGCTTGAGGTCGTTTAAGAGCTCTTCCTTATATGGTTGGTTATTCTGACGCGCCCAATCAATCGCCTGATCAATCGGCATCTCAAAACGCTCGAAATCATCACCATAATCGATGATCTTTTGCATTTCTTTCTCTATCTTGGCGAAATTAGCTTCCGAGATCTTGCGCTCACCGAGGTCAATATCATAATAGAAGCCGTTCTCGACCACTGGACCGACGCCGAACTTAGCTTCTGGCCAAATACGCTGGACTGCAGCGGCAGTAATATGTGCCAAGCTGTGTCGCATTGCGTGTAATTGTTCGTCGTTCATTGCTTATTCTCCTGCTTAAAGATTAAATTGAAATAAAAAAACATACGATAATTAGGTTCGTCACCCGTCACCATCTATTGGGCAGGATTAAAGCTATATATCGTATGTCTCGGGTCCAACTTGTTGTCAGACGGTTCCACCGGACTTTTACTTATGAGAAACGTTACGTACGTCTCACACCGACGGAGTTCGAAAGATGGTTGGGCTTCGTCATCACTCTACCCGTAATTGTACCACGCATACCCTCTTTTTGGCCCTGTTTATTGATTCCTGACCCCTATTCTGGTAAGATTATAAAGCTTCACAGCATAGCACAAGCTATCGTGGGTCCTTAGCTCATTTGGCTAGAGCGCCTCATTGACGTTGAGGAGGTGAGAGGTTCGAATCCTCTAGGACCCACCAAACTTATCTACAAACCGTCCCTATTACAGGGGCGGTTTTTGTTTTCCCCACAGGCATAAGAACTTTTCCACCACCCTATTCCCCACTCACGTGAATTCTATATATCATAGGCGGTATCATTGATGGGCATGCGTATCATTGACATTTTATATCCTTTATGCTAAAATGAGTGCATGGTTAAGAAACAACAGATTGAAACCATCCAAAGTACATCAGCTCTTGAGCGATTTTCGCTCGGATTTGAGTACAACAAAACCCTTCAAGAGATCAAACGCGAAGTTCGTATCCGTACGATCTAAGCAACTACAATAGCTTTCAATCAAAAGACCTCCGGTAAAACGGAGGTCTTTTATATTGTTTTAACTTTTGAAGTCTATGCTGAGATATAGATCACCTTTCGGGGAGATCAAGAAGGCGTCTCTGCTTTCTTCTTTTGTGCCAGCTTTGCCTTTGCAGCTGTTGCATATGTCTCTTTATTAGTGACATCGAACTTTGTCAGGTATTTACCAAGGAACAATCGTCCCTGTGAATACAGGGCAGATCCTGCACTATAGATGATAGCTGAGACTGGCATCAGTAGCCACTGCGCCAACATACCAAGGTTACGGACGCGCTTGTAGCGCTCTGGTCGAGGTGGCAACATCTTGAATGACAAGAATACGGTAATAAATAAACCAACCAGGGCGATCCGTTGGATATTACTAATCATATCTGGAAGTTGGTGCGCCACAACGTCATGGTACGCTTGGTTATTGATAAATAGTGGTACCCAACCACCGATCGCGACAAGGATCGAGACACTCGCAAGTGTGAGATGCCCATCAATGAGCCTCAGGAGCCGTGAGAGCCCCGCAAAGAATGGAACGTTACTCTTACGGTTAAACACCCGAGTCGCAACATACGGCACGTCTGAGGCGCCATACGCCCAACGACGAAGCTGGATGAACTGTGCTTTTAGCGTCTTCCAGTACGTTGCATCGAGTACTGCGTCCTGATAGATCGGGATATACAGCGGAATTACGTCATAATTACCATTGAAGTAGAAGTAGCTTCGCCAGTATTGGTGACCGTCTTCAACGATGGTACGAGTACTCCAAAAGTCCATTTCCACCAATGCTTCCATCGGTTGTGAGTGAGATGCAAAGTTTCGGAGGCTATGTGGGCGCATCGAGCTAATAATATTCCAAAACGAGTTACCCGTTGCAACGACACGCATCAGTGCGGGAACATCCCAAATGTTGTTCAAGAACAGTGAGATTGGCTGGAACGCCAGGTGTTTGCGGTCTTCGTGTACGACAAACTCATACATTGCATAGTCAAAATACACAGCGTGCGGTCGGTTGTCAGAGTCCAAAGTAGTCACCAAGACGTTTTTGTACTCTATGCCCTTTTCGTCGAGCCATGTTTGCATGTGCTTTCCAGCAAAAGTGATGTTTCCACCCTTACCAACGACTTCGTTTGGCAAGTCGCGCGGGTGCTTTACAAGGACGAAATCGACAAACTGAGACGCAAACTTCTTCTGCAAGCGCTCAGCTGTCTTTTGAATACCCTCGCCACCCCGCTCTTCGTACGCCAAGGCAACGATAAGGTGCGATTTGTTGTAGGTTGTCGCAAGTAATGACTGCACCGTTGGCTCAATAATTTCGTACGACTCATTATATGCAGCGATAATGACAAGGCTATATAGGTCAGATGGCTTCGGGAATGCAGCTGGATCAGCGGCAGCCAAACGCAGGTTATCAATGTGATTCTGCATCCCAAATGCTTTTGATCGAGATTTCAGGCGTAGTTCATACGACTCCCCCGGGTTTTCGAAGTCCTCTAACCGTTCGCGCCAGTCGATTTTCTGCGCATGTTCGAGGTTATTACGTCCACCAATTGTGTGATACGCGATACCCACAGCCTTCACAAGGAGCGTCACGATAATCAACATTAAATAGACCGCAGCCAGGAGCGGCGAAACAAGCGATAGAACAACAAGAAGAATCAGTGCGCCGTAGCTCAAAATCGCTGGCAACATCTCAAAAAAACGATACGAACGCGTTCGCTTACCCAGTGGAATCTCGAGATCAATCATCTATCTATACCGGTGACCATACATTAATGATTGAGAACGCAGTGACCCAGGCAAAAATGATAATACCAATCCCCATCCAGGCAAACATAATGGCAAGCGGGTGACCTTTCGTAAGGTACATTTTGATCGCAACCGTGACATGAAGAATGGCAACGAGTAATGCAAATACACCAAAAGTAAATAAGTAGTACCACTGGTCACGGTACAAATGTGTCACCCCGTATGCCGTATAATGCGTCACGAGCTGTAGCTCACTTGGACGAACATTCAAAAGGATATAGCCAGTGAATGCGAGTGCCAAAACCAGGGTAATCACAGTCAGAACCGTCAGATAACGGTTCGTAACAAGTTCTTTGAATGATTGTTTAATAGTGTTGCCTAGCATATACATGGAGCCGTTGTCCGGGATCGAACCGGAGACCTACGCTTTACGAAAGCGCCGCTCTACCAACTGAGCTACAACGGCACGTTTAAGCTCTTGCCATTATAGCATCTGGCATAGTTAAAATAAATGAATCGCTAAAGGTGTCCCTTGAGGTTGCTATAAGGGTGAAAAACTGCTAAAATCTCTAGAGTCTTAGGCTAAAGACACACATACGGGCTCGTAGTGAAGCTGGCCTATCACGTCTCCCTGTCACGGAGAAGATCGCCGGTTCGAATCCGGTCGGGCCCGCCAAGTATTTATCTAAAGCTCCTCCAACAGTTTTTTATTGTGATAGCAGCAGATTTATCATATACTTTAAGGTGCTCATCAACGAGCAACCAAAGACCCGAGTAATTGCTCGGGTTTCGTTCATTCAAAAAAGGATAATCGTGAAACTCAGAAGGACCGTCATTATGACGGCAATCCTTGCTGTAGTCCTGACGTCGGTAGCAATACCAATGACTGCGACTGCATCAACCACTCCACCGGTTCAGACATCTGCACCGCAGCCTACTGGCTGGCCCAAGGCATATAACGAAAAGGCTAGCTCTCTCGTAGCGTTTGATAATGACAAGGTCGCAACTATCAATTGCGCCTCGTCTGGCACTTCAAATGTGATGACCTTTACGAATTACGGGACCACAAGTCCTGTGACGAGTGTCGTGCCTCCTACTAGCGTGTCGAAGTCGATCTGCTATGACTACGGCGTCAACAACGCTACGTCAAGTTACGCAGTTTCCTCTGACGGCAGCATGTACACGGGACAGAACCCATCTAGTAACCACTTTGATGTGGCAAAGTTCAAGAACGGTCGTCAAATTTGGGCAACTCCTGCCCTCACCAGTGCTACAAACTGCGCACCTTACGGAGGGACATCGACCGACCTAATCATGCGATCCATGAGTATTGGTCCAGATGGTAACCTTTACGGTACGCTAACGAGTACAGGTAGCCCTAGTGCATGTGGAGACTGGCTCGTTGGCTTCAACTCCGAGAATGGCAATGAGCTATTTAGAGTACACCTGCAAACTAGCTCTTACAACGGCATCACACCGAGGGTCTGGACCTACACGTCTACCATTTTGGTGATGGATAGCAGTGGGATGATTCGTGAGTTTAACTACAGCGGGGTAGAAAATACCTCAAAGCAGTACACGTTCACGCCACCTTCTGGGACTTACCTCGATGGGATCTACACAGTTGCGAATGCAGACAAACGTGTATTTGCCGTCTTCACTACTCTCGGTGCTCCAACTGCGACTAAAGTGGCGTTCCATGACAGTGATGGCACAAATGGCGTAATGAGTACATCATTCTACAGCTCATACCCTGGACTTCGTTGGTACATAGGTGCTGATGGAGAACTTGTTGGAACGATGGGATCGTATATATATCATTTCGACATTGCCAGCAATGCGTCCTCGACATACGGAATGACCCTTCCGTCGGGCTACACCAACCAAGTGTTGACAAACTACTCAGAGGATTCTGACGGTGTCATGGTACTTACGCGGCAGATTTGGATTAGTGGTACTTCTTATAGCAACGTGATCAGGGTTGACACAATCGACCCTACAACGAGTGTACTTACAAACGTGTTCTCACTTGAAGGAAGCACAACTCACTCATTCAATCCGTCATACTTCGTAGGTACGGTTCACGGCAACTACCTCTATGCGACCATTTGTTACAGCGACAGTACTTGCACTGGCGATCCCAGCACGCAGGATCTTTCGCTCTATAAAGTGGCTCTGACGGGTACTGGAGACATCTTGAGCGATGCCAACGCCCAGTATGGGACCTACGAATCCACAGACCGGAACTATGTCGCAATGGGAGATTCATTTTCGAGCGGCGAAGGTCTTGATTCATTTATTTACGGATCGGACAATTCGGGATCAGATGAATGTCACAGGAGTAGTCAGTCCTATCCTTCCGTCCTTGATCAGACGGCAGGATTGGATCTTAATTTGACTGCTTTTGTAGCATGCTCAGGAGCAACAACCGACAACATACTCTTTGGAGGAACCGGAACCGGAGCGTGGAATGAGTCGCCGCAACTCAATTCGATTAACAGCTCAACTAAAGTGGTGACGCTGACGATCGGAGGCAATGACGCAGGCTTCTCGACAGTAGCCGGTGCGTGTATCCAAAGTATTCAAGTTGGCGCTCCTGCAGGATTCGGATGCTCTACCGACGTTACCGTCACCAGCCCTCTTGCCGCTAGGCTAAAGGGGCTAGCTGGTACCGCGACGTCAACACAGTACACTCCCGATGCGACTCCACGAGAGATTTACGCACTCAAGGATGTTCTGGCCGCGATTGCATTCTTGGCACCCGATGCAGAAATCTATATCGCTGGCTATCCTCATTTGTTTGGATCGTCAGAGTCTGATTTCAGCAATTCGGCAGAGGCACCGAGCGGAAAAGCGTGTTTCGTTGGGTACTGGGTCGGGACACTTAGCGTTGATTATGATGACGCGCAGTGGATCAACACTCAAGCAGACAACTTGAATGGCATCATTAAAGATGCTGTTGACTACTCAACCGACCATGGACTCGACGTCACGTATGTACCGCCGACCTTCTTCGACACTCACGGATTGTGCGATAGCTCAGACTCGTGGATTCGTGGAGCTATCCTCAGTGGAGCAACTAGTAACCCAGATGTAAATCCGGGAAGCCTGCATCCCGATTCGGATGGTGCCGAAATTGGCTACGGTACAATGTTCAATAGCCAGATCACAAGTCACCTCTAGGGGGTGGCAAAGGGGCGGTGTTGTAGTAATATACAGCACCGCCCCAATTAAATTCTGCCTAGTTTTATTTTGATTTCCGAATAAGACCCGCTATAAGACTTAAAACAGCCAAAAAGAATGGTACGGAGGCAACATACAATGCATACCCACCAATTCCTGCTCCAGCAAATCCACAGCCCTTTAGATCTTGACCGCAGAAATAAGTCGTGAAAAATATAGGCACAACCACAAACGCTAATAAGCTAACTACAAATAATATTGCGCTTAGTGTTAATAAATTTTTAGAACTTATAATACTGTTATTCTTATTTTTCTTCATAGATACTATTCTGTCATTCTCAAGTCTAATTATCAACCACACCTTTGAAATAGTTCCATATTTGCTCCGCTACGGTCCGCCAAGAAATTATTTCAAAAACTCCCCCTGGGAGTTTTTTGTTTTGTTATAATGAACACCATGTATAACCTTCTCCTACTCGACGTCGACGGAACACTTGTTCAATCAAAAGAAGGTGCGCTTCCGTCACCCCGAGTTATCGAAGCGGTAAGAGCAGCCTCTGCAAAGATTGATGTGGCAATTGTCACTGGTCGCCCCTACATATTCACGAAAACCGTTATTGGTGCATTGGGCTTAACCGGCTATGGTGTCTTTAATGGCGGCGCCGAGATTATTGATATCGCCACAGGCGAGCAAATATTTCGCCAAACAATGTCCGTTGAGAAGGTGCGAGAAGCCATCACGATTGCACTTCCTTACGGTTACCCTATTTTCAATACAATTGGTGATGACGAAATTGCCATCAAGTCCCCAGAAGACGTCACCGAAGTCTCGGATAAACTACTTATCGAAAATGTTCCAACTGCCGAAGCACTTAATATAGTTGCCGCACTTGAGGCCGTAGAAGGTACGGTTACACACCCCGTCAGCGCATGGAGTGACGAGGACGTCGTGAACATCACTGTTGCACACGAACATGCCAGTAAGAGATATGGTGCGGAGCGCATCATGAATATGCTCGGTCGTTCGAAGGAAGAAACCGCAGCTATTGGTGACGGTCATAATGACGTTCCTCTACTACAAGCAGTGGGACTTGGTATAGCTATGGGCGATGCTCCAAATGAAGTCAAGGAACTTGCTGATGCGGTGACAACCTCTTTGGCTGAAGATGGTGTTGCCGATGCAATTGAGAAGTTTATTCTAAAGTAACTCATTACTAGGCTATGCCTATTCTTATAACCTGAGGTATATTTGCTTTCATTATCTATGGCTTAACGATAAAAATGAGGTGAATAAAACTTTAGCCCAAGGATAAATAAAGCATAAACTTCCCACAAACCAATCTCCGTTTTTTATAATAAGTAATGAGTGCATCGCCTGTTTGATTCTCATCACGGGCTTCACGCACTTTGACAAGCAGAAGAAAAACTCATCAGGTGAGCAATGAGGTGAAATGGGCATCGTCGCCTTTTCGCTCATCTGGTGCGTTCAGAATACGCACATTCCCCTCTCGGGGGGATGACACAGTCCGTCAAGATCGAGCAGAAAGCACTATCATGCATGAAGGCAAGGCATCATTGAAGTATTCCTTCGGTGACATCGAAGTCAAGATCAGCGTCGACGGCAACATCGAGCACTCCCAGCAGGTGATAGATCACATGCTTTCGGCCGCAACAGCGGTCTTGACTGCAGATGCGCTTCACCTCGGCATCTCAGAAAACCGGCAGACGGAGGAGGACGCAACCCACCAGGAGTGTGAGTCGACCGTTCAGATCGGTCAGCTCAAGATTTCGACCCGCATCATGTTCGATCTGAAACAGCGCATCTCCAAGAGGACGATCAACAACATCGTGCTCCTGGACGCGCTGCCGGTGATCTGGCAAGCGGCCGGACTCTACTTCGGTGATCGACTGGGAACGGGAACGCCACAGACGCCGCTCACGAGCAGTGAGCGATCCCGGGTCATCCAGCATCTCGAAGCAGTATTCCAAATCGACTCTGATTCGCCGGATCGGCGGCAGGTTCGAGAGCAAGAGCGCCAAGGCTTTGCCTACGCTGACTCTCGCGACTAGCTAGACAATCACGACAAGCAGATAGTTTGGGGGACTACGGCTGCACGTATTCACCCCTCTCTTCTGCTTGTCGTGATCCTTGATTGCAAGAAATTATTGTTATGTATCTCTTTCAAGAACAACATGTTGCCACGCATCGAGTGTTAGACGTGAACCATTTATGTACTCGGACAAAGTTACCTGACCTTTGAGAATATCTTCGGCTTTTGTCACTTTTTTCAGATCAGTATCAAGAGTCACGCGGACCTTTTCTGGGCTGTAATTCACCGCAATAATAGATCGACTTGTTTCGGTCGTCCATTCCCAAGCAAGTACGTGATGCGATTCATGGTGCCAGAGCTTGGAAGTTGCAGTCAGTAGCTTCCACTTCCCCTGCGCAAAGTTTTTCTCCGCAATAAATGCCCAAAGTTTGTCATAGAAAAGCGCAATTGCCTCATTCGTGGGTTCATAAACTCGACGACCCAAGTGAACAGGCACTCTCACTGTTCGACCTTCCCTCTCACCGTCATAATAAAGATGTGTACCAGGCAGTGTTGCGGTAATGACAGCAGCCGCAATGTGCTTATCAAGCGGAAATTCTTTCGCCACTCGCTCTTCATCGTGATTATCTAGAAATCGTAACAAATGATTTTGATATGACACAGGCTTTTCGAGATGCTTCTTAATAACGTGCACCGAGCCGTGCAAAAGATGATCGTACAGATCTTTGTCGTAACAAAGGTCGAATCCTTGATCGAGTAAATCCTGCTGCTTGTCCCAATAGACTTCAGCCAGAAAAAGGAACTGCGGACTCACTGCGTGAACAGCCGTAATAATGTGCGGCCAATACTCACCTACCGGAATATCCCCTACTCGATCGCCCCAAGTGTGTTTAAAAATAGTGTTCATCATCAGCATTGCCATGTCGCAACGAACACCGTCGCTTATACTAGCAATATACTGCAATGTGCCAATCGCTTCCTGGCGAAGACTTGGTGAAAAGACATTCAGCTGCAGCACATCGGACCATGGCTCAAAGTGAGGGTCCCTGCCTTTTGCAAAGATACCACTGGGGGTCTGAACAAATGCTTCAGGGTGTCGTTTTAGTTCGTGTTCAGAACCTAATAAGAAATAATCTGGGTGTTCAGTCACCCAATGATGATCAATGGCCACATGGTTCGGAACGTAATCGAGAATGATGCCAATATTCCGATCTTTTAATTTGCCGCGCGCAGTAGCCAACCCATCATTGCCGCCAAGCAGGTCATCAACCACATATTCCTGAATGCTGTAGGCAGATCCAAGCAGATCTTCGTCTTGCATATCGGGCAACGCAGCTTTCAGCCACGCTTCACCTTTTGCCATGTCTTTCGCGACTTGGCTTCGCTTCCATACACCCATAAACCAGACGGTGTCGATACCTGGTCGAGCGATCATATCCCATTCACTATCTGGGACATCGGCGAGTGTCACCGCATGTCCAACGCGCTGTCCGACCTCACGCAAAAAGATTGGCGTATTAATTTCGTATATCGTCGGCATGATTTTTAGTATTTTTCAAAAAAAGCTCTTATTTTATACGTGTGCAGGCTGCGCATACCGCTCAGCAGCAAAGTTCCAGTCAACAACGTTCCAGAATGCTTTTACGTAATCGTCGCGTTTGTTTTTGTAATCGAGATAATATGCGTGTTCCCACACGTCGAGTCCAATGACAGGTTCAGGCTGACCACTTGTAAATGGCACATCCTGATTTGGAGTAGTGACGATCGAAAGATCGGGTTGTAGCCAAGCCCAACCACTCCCGAAGACAGCGAGCGCCTTCGCAGTAAATTCATCAGTAAATGCTTGATAGCTGCCGTACTTGGCAACAATGCCATCGAGTAAAGCACCGGTTGGCTCACCACCACCGTTTGGCGACATGACTTTCCAGAATAAGCTGTGGTTGTAATGTCCCCCACCGTGGTTACGAACTGCGGTACGAATGTCTTCAGGCACCGCATCAAGGTTGCCGACCAACTCGACAAGTGTTTTCTCGCCTAACTCGGGATGAGTCGCGAGCGCTGCGTTCAGCTTATCAACGTATGTTTGGTGATGTTTGTCATGATGTAACTGCATAATGTCTGCACTAATATTTTCGCCGAGTGCATCATATGCATATCCGAGTTCTGGTACTGTAAACATGTTGTTCCTCCTCTTAATCTACGTCTATTGATTTGCTGGCGTCGTGCTCACTACAGGAACAGTAATGAATTCTTGCACCTTCTTTTGGTCCTTTGCTGCCTGGAGCTGCTTCAAAAATACAGTGAGCGGAATATGAACATACTCGTAGTTCACCTGAGTATCATTGATGTCGAGAAGCTTGATGTAATAATAGCCTTCACCTGTTGTCGATTTAATAACAGGCGAGATTTGACCTTTTTGAAGCTTCGCTGCAGTAGCCGCAAGTCCACCGTCCTGGTTAGTCTTTGGAACCCAACCGAGCGCACCATAGACGACTTGGACTTTGGCGGTTGCATTCACCGCTGCCACTACGCTCCTCAGGTCAGTATTTCCTCCGGCGATAGTAGTACCGACTACTTTAGAAACCGTATCGGCATCAGTATCGACGACAAATGCGACTTTTTGGCGTAGTAATTTTGTCTGCATCGCATGTGCATACTCATCGGGTGCCCAGCCGTAGTAGTCCAGGATCACCGCGTCATAGGTTGCCTCAGAGACTTCTCCATCTGTTGAACTGCGTTGTTGTTTTAAGAACGTCTGGAGTTCAGCGTCGGTCACGGTCACATTGTGCTCTTTTGCAAGTTTCATTGCGTAGGCATCAGCAAGTGAGTCGTCCATTGCCTGAGATTTCACGAAGTCAGATTGGCGCTTTCCGTCTGGTGTGCTGAGGTTAACTCGCTCCTTTGTCTCTAAATAATGAATCGAACTGCGATATTTCATAAGATAATCGCTATAGAGTACTGGTTGTCCGTCAATTTTAGCAACTGGCACAGGCAGGACGCGTGTCACACGGTACATAAAGTCGCTAGTGTTCTGCGCTGAATACAGTTGCCAGTAGCCAACACCGACGAGGACGATAAGTGTTGCAACAGTAATAATAATGGCATTAAACACAAGTCGGTGACGTGCATACTGAACGGGATACTTAAATCGTCGTCCACCAGCTAAGATACGCTCACGATGCTCCGCGATTGTCTCGGTGGTGATACGTGTAGACTCTGGAAGAGACTTTTTTCCTATGCGTATCTTATTCAGTAATTTCTTCATGATCTCCTTGCTCGACTGCATCCGCAACGGCGTTTTGTAACTTGTTGTAAATCTTCTCTGGGTGTTCGACATTCCGAATCACCAAGTCACCGACAAATGTCTGAATGACAATAGTCCCAAACCCTAAGATTTCACCAGTGAATCCTGGTATATTATAGCTTATGTTTTGGATCTTTGACAACCGAAGCTCAACAACGTCTTTACCGAAAACCCCTTTTTGTGTCACCTGCCGGATACGCTGATTCGTCACCAAGTAAATGGTGAAATACCACATCACATAGTGGTAGAAGAAAAGAATAAGACCAAGCGCCAGTCCCCCGACAGGGAGTAGGAATAGTCCAAGGTTAGATTGCCAAATCAGTGGTGGGATCGCGGTGATCACCAAAGGAATCAGCAAAAGGTAAAAACCCTTTCGCATCGCAATAAGGTGCCGTCGGAACACAAACAACACCTTCTCACCCGGGCGTTGCCCCTCAAAATCAAGTTTCGCTGGCTCTGTAGCTTCTTTTGCCATAACTGTAGTCATAATACAGCAATTACGAGGTTTTGGCGACAGAGGCCAATCCCCTTATGCTGTTATTCGCCCTATTCGTTGTTATCGTCGAGATTCACTTTCAGCGTCACTATTGATGGACCCGAGTTTGGATCGATCTTTTCATAGCCATCAGGTAGCTTGCCGGTCATCCAATATGCATCTTGGAATGTATCAAGACGAAGCTTGCTATCAACGTTCAAGCGAATATATTCACCCTTGCTTGTTTTATAGTGATATTCTTTGCTCACCGAACCAGGATATGCTTCTTCAAATGGCGTGTAGCCCGCTGCTTTAATTGCTTTATCCATAACATCAAATGTGTCGGTAACTGTTTTCGCAACGACAAACGTTTTTGCAGATGACATACTTCTGCTTTTATCGTAATCATACGGTCGCTTGTCACCAAATATATTATCGGTCTCAGAATATATGTTAGCAGGAAGCTTGATACTACTATAGATCTGATTAATGCGATGTAAGCGCATATCGTTATTAATCTTTGGAAGAACGATAAGAGAGAAAACAAGCCCAAGAAGCGCAGCAAGAACGATCGTGCCCAGCCCCATAATAATTCGATGGCGAATACGATGATCAAGTTGCTGTTTATTAGTAGATTTTTTTGTTCGCTTCACCATGTCTCAATAGTAGCATAAGCAGAAAGCACTCCTTTCGAAGTGCTTTCATAATTTCTGGTACCCCGGGCAGGAGTCGAACCTACAACCATATCCTTAGGACGGATCTACTCTATCCAGTTGAGCTACCGGGGCGTGAACCTATTTTAACAGATAAGCTAGCGGCGCGGGTCGCGAAGCAAGTTCAAGAACATCTGCAGCCCGAGTGAATCCCGGTACTGAAACAGAGAGGCACCCGGCGCGAAGCCGTTCTTGAACTTGCTTCGCGAGACGGGACGCTCTCCTACCTAGTAAACTTTTCGTTCAAGACACTGTAGTCAAACAACTCGTTATCAGCAAACCAGTGCGGAATCTCTTGCTTGGCGTCTGCAAGGTCGCCAGAAGCGTGAATGAGATTTGGAATCGCCTTGTCTTCTGAGTCACCATAGCCGTAGCTCATGTGTGAAAAATCGCCACGAATCGTGCCAGGTGCAGATGATTTCGGTTCAGTTGAGCCAACAAGTTTACGAACAAGCTCCACAGCCTCAATACCTTCAAGTACCATGGCGATAACTGGACCAGCGTTCATGATATCAAGATTGTTATTAAACACCTTCTCGCCGCGACGAGTAATCACCTGTCCGATTTCTTCGTAGTGCTTGTAGTAGTGATCGCGGTCTGGGGCGATCATTTTTGTACCGATGATCTTGAGACCTACTCGTTCAAAACGTGTCAGGATTTCACCTACGACACCGCGTTGTACTGCATCAGGCTTAAATAGAATAAGTGTGCGCTCGATAAGATTATTTTTTGTCATAATTATGAGTGGTCTCCGTGTTTTTTCTGAATTATTAGATTACTTACTAATTATTATTGTACCAGAAGAACGACGGCCAGCACGATGACTCCAAGTACTACTCGGTACCACCCAAAGACTGCGAGGCTATGGCGCTTTAGATAACTCAGCATAAACGTCACCGCAATCATACCTGCAATGAAGGCAAAGATATTACTCACGAGTACGGTTGAAAAGTGTGCTAATAAGTAAGCGCGTTCTGTGTGTCCAGCAAAAAGTTTCAGAGAGACACCAAGCATAATTGGTAGTGATGCTAAGAAGCTATACTCTGCTGCTTCTTTCGCGCTCAAACCTGCAAGGCGTCCAGCAATGATGGTTGAGCCAGAACGTGACACACCAGGTATCAACGCAAGAACTTGGACGATACCGACAACGAGTGCGCGCTTTGCCGACAGCTCCTCACCATTTTTGACATGATGCGCCTTCGGCAACATTTCAAGGACTATCATCACGATACCCACTACAATCAGCCCAATCGCAACAACGACGACCGAGCCAAAGAACCACGAGCTGTTTATCAAATCAGACAACAAGTAGCCGACAATTCCCGCCGGAATAGCCGTCAACAAGAGGTTTCGTGCGAGGCGGATATTGCGAGCAACAAAAATATTGTGTAGGATCTCGTAAATTTTTTTACGGAAATAGATAATCAAAGCTAGCGTCGTTCCAAGGTCGAGAAATTCGATCAATAAATGATCCGAAGCCCCCGACATAAGCACCTGCGCAAGCACTAAGTGACCGGAACTACTGACTGGAATAAACTCTGTGAAGCCCTGAACCAGACCGAGAATGATTGTTTGAAGAAGTGTTAGCATACGATCTATTGTATCGCCCTCGCCCCTTTTAGGCTATGCTTAATGTATGTATATGTCCGAATTGATTCTCGACTATATCGAACACCTTGAGGTAGAGGGTGGTCGTTCTGCAAAAACGGCTGAAAATTATCGCCTCTATCTTGAGCGATTTGTTGAATTCACTGATGACATTAAAGTTGAAAACATCACCTCTGAAATTATTCGTAAATATCGCCTTTGGTTGAACCGCTATAAAAATAATGCTGATGATGACCTCGCGACCATTACACAGTCGTATCACCTGATTGCCCTACGTGGCTTCCTAGGCTACCTGTCACGGCGTGATATCGAAACGCTTGCGCCTAATAAAATCGTACTGCCGAAAGTTTCTCGCAAACAAGTGACCTTCCTTCACTATGATGAAGTAGAGCGGCTTATCTCTGGTATCGATATTACGTCTGAAGCCGGTCTTCGTGACCGCGCTATCGTTGAATTACTCTTCTCGAGTGGTCTTCGTGTCTCCGAGCTCATCAATCTGAACCGCGACCACATTAATACCAAGCGCCGCGAATTTATGGTACGTGGTAAGGGTCAAAAAGACCGCCCTATCTTTATTAGCGAAGCGGCGGCTGGTTGGGTAGACCATTACCTCGATGTCCGTGATGACAGCCTCGCTCCCCTGTTTATTAGCTACAGCAAGAACGTTGAGCCCTCTACTTCAGGTGATTATCGACGACTGACTGCACGAAGCGTGCAACGTATGGTATCAAAATATGCACTTTTAGCAGGCATCACCAAACACGTCAGCCCACACACCATGCGTCACAGTTTTGCGACCGATCTCCTGATGAATGGTGCAGACATTCGCAGCGTGCAGAGCATGCTTGGCCACAGTAGTATCAGCACAACACAAGTCTATACCCACGTGACCGACGAACACTTACGTGAAGTGTACGAGAAGTTCCACAGCGAATCGAGCGATGCCTAACTCGGGAGTTTAAGGTGTACAGCTATTTGCGTAGTCACTCGTACTATCTGTGACAACAAAGTCTTTACAAAGGTTGCCTGTGAGGTCAACTGCTGCCTCCGGGAAAGCGAAGTTCGCGCTGGTAAGGTCGACGCGAGTTTCAACGCGGTGGTACTGTGTGTTTGCGCGACCTGTTGAATCAATGCTTGGTTGAACGCCACTAAAATCAAGCGTGCCTGTCGCACCACTTAGCGTTACCCGAAAGTGCGTCGAATTGTACATAGGAGTGAGACGAAGGTACGCTGTACGAGAATCATCAGTTTGTCCAATTGCCTGCGGCAGTGTAAGGGTGACTGAACAAGCATATCCCCCACTACTCAGTTTGCCCGAACACCTCACTGGTTGCGGTGCGCCTGTGGCTGTCTTTCGAATATCTCTTTGAGCAATTGCGAGCGAGTCTGTCACAGAACGCCCCGTGCCGGTCGTCCCTGTTGGATACAAGAAGACGGTGTTTGTATTACTATTTACCGTGTTTGAGGTATCAAAATCAGAAAGCGAGAAATTTGACCCGAATTGTATTAACTGCGCACGCAGTAGTGACGGTCGGTTTGCTGGCCAGTTTGTTTGGAGATACAACGGCTTGGACGGCGCAGAGTCTCCAATAAGACTGACGTCCGTTGCACTTGACCCGAGGTCACTCGGCATATACCACTGCACGGTTACCGCATTGATGTTACCGGTTGCTTTCAAAGGAATAAGCTTCGATGCATTTGCATCGACCGTCCCAAGATAATCGGGGGTATCAAGCGCAATTTTCACACAGGTATATGCTTGATCGTAGCCATTAGTATCAGTGCTTGATTGAGTTTTTTGTATTTTCACCTCTTGATTAGGTGCGATACCAGGCAAAATCGTGGTCAGCCCTTGGTTACAGGCTGACGAATCGAGTGTAGCCTTTGCAGCAGCACAGTCTGACGCTAATCCATTTGTACACACGGTTCGATAGTAGATAAGTGCGCGTTTGGCGTCTTCTGTACCCGCAAGCGATGAGTCATAGGCACTCTGTGATAAGTCTGCAAGTGACGACTGAGATTGATCTGCCACCATTGTACGAATAAAGCTCAGCGTGACAACGGTAATAAGTAGCATCGCAAAGATAACAAGGAACAATGAGACAGCACCAGATTCGCGACGACGGTTAAGCATTACCATTCTAGTTAACCCCACTTACTACCCTTAGGACAAGGGTGAATTTTTGCGTAGAACAATAGTTTGTATCAGCACCAGCAGTACCGGGGGCTTTACAAGTGACGCTAGACAAAGCTCCAGTTACAGCATTTACATCTGGCGTTCCAAGCACAAAGGTAACCTTATAGAGCTGTTGTGCAGATAGTGAATCGGTTGCGGTTGCTGCCGTTGTGATATCAAGATAATGAAGCACAATACCATGATCCCCTGTTCGCAATAACTCAGTAGCCCCGACCGGATTAACGTTTGGGTATCCGCTTGGTGTTGTCGCTGTTGGCACACAGTATGCTCCTGAGGCATCGGGTGCTTTTACGAGGCTGATTTCGTAGCGAGTAGCCGCACTTCCAATTTTTACGACGTTTGCAGAGAGATTAGGAATTGCACTTGGAAGGTATATATTGCGGGTGGTATCAGGGCTTGGATTTGGGTACGTTCCCGCTGGGCTAAGCGCTGCTGCGTAGTTCCAAATATAACTGTACTTACCGACACAGAGCCTTCCACCGATAGGTGTTCCGCTGTGACTCATCACAACGTAATGATGATCGGCACTATTGAGCGAGAAGCTTCCACTTGAAGTAAGTGCGAAGCTCAGTTCATCTGAAATTGCTCGAGATGATGCATTCACATCTTTAGCCGTGTTACCGTGATTATAAATGTTCCCAATCTGCACCAACGTGAGTGCAATCACAAGTAACAGCATTGAGATAAATGCCATCGCAAGCATCAACTCAATGATCGTAAATCCCTTAACGGAGTCAATGGAGTGAGTTGCATTCCCAGTTCGTCGATTAATTAAGTGGTTCATATAACCTCACAATCGTTCCAATCGTCATTGGTGGACCACTACCGGGCGCATCCCAACAGGCATTAATATGGAAATCAATATACGTGACATTTTGTTTATTTGGATCGGTCTGAACATCTGTCGAACGAATACCTTCAATCCAAACGCCATCAGACTCCGTAAATACATTACTTGAATTATAAACAAGTTGGGCAAATGTTGTTGATGGTGCTAATTTTGCATTGACACCTTGGTAGGTTGCAGTTGTTGGATCAAGAATGAAGCTTCCTGAAGGTGGTGTGGGACAAGAAGTCACTCCGCCGAAGGAGGTCGATGATGTCGCACTTAACTTACTCACCATTGTCGCCCATTGACCGGCAGGTGTATTAGTCGCATACGTTGCGTTTGGCTGGAATTTCGTAACGTACGCATCATGTAGGAATCGAAGCGTGGTTGCTTGCCCATCAATCTCTTCTCTCACCAATGTTGTTTCAAGTGAGCGTTGTGACGCAAGTGTGCCCTGATTCATAATCGTAAGGGCGCCAATGATCACAAGACTGAGTACCGCAAAAGCAAACAATACCTCAATAAGCGTATCCCCTTTTTGCAATCTCGTTACTGACATTTTGTTTTTCCTCCAAGTGATGCCGTTACAGCATCACTTCGCATTTCGATGGCACTTGCATCGCCGGCTGATTGATCGATCACCACTGATAATTTCTCGGGTACCGTCACGATCGTTGATCCTGGGCTTGGGTCAACACACAAGTATCGTTGCATCTGACCAGGCACAGTAGCGGTGTTAGCCACCATCATCGCGGTGAGGTTAGCGGAGGTAATCGTATTGATGTCATATACTGTGTCACTCGTGAATGTATATGAAGTTCCGCTTATTGGTGAGCGCACGATCAAAATACTGATAGCGCGCTGTGGTGGAGTTGGTGAAACCGCTGCCGGCGCATCATCCTCACCACCGTTCTTTGGCCACGCAATTGATGCACCCCACTCAAGCGTGGTAGTTGTCACACTACTAGTTGAAATACCTAGTTGATAGTTTGTCGTGATGTCCGTTATGTCATTTGTTGCAGTAATACCAGATTTTTTGTATCCAAGTATCGATGCCGCGTTGATAGTATCGTTCACGATACTCACGTATCGCCCCATCAGCACACAGTCCGACTGACCAGGTGCAACACCAGATGCATTGTCTACAGGTATAGCCGTTGAGCCACACGTTCCATTGGTATCCCGCACATTTGTCACGTTATTTACCTGTGAATACTGCGCCTGAAGTGTTGCAGTAAGAGTGGTGACAGAATCTTTATAGCGCTGAGCGTTAATCGAGCTTCCCGTACCGACAAGAAGTGTCGCGATCAATACACCAGTCACCGCAAGAACCAGCATGGTCTCAATGATCGTAAAACCTTGTTTAAAGTGTATGCCCATTTGAGGACATTATACCATAAGCGTCATCTGCGCACCTCTTTAGGAAGGATTACATTAAGCTTAATGTATAGAACTCTGCAATACCCATACCAACAAGTTTTGCAATGATAGCGCCAGCGATAAGGAGTGGTCCAAATGGCACATGCGAGCTGCGTTTTAGCTTACCCGTCGCCATCAAAGGAATCACAATGATGCAGCCAATAAGGTTCGCAAAAAAGAGTCCAATAATTGCGAGCTGCCAGTCCCCTAAAAGTAGCCCTAGTCCAAGCCCAAGCTTTATATCCCCAAAACCGATCCAACGACCCTTAGAGATAAGGTAGAGCACATAGTAGATACCGCTGAGGACTATGATAGATCCGAGAACGTTCAAGAGCGCACCAACATGGTTGTTGCTTCCAATAATCATAAGAACTGCGCTGACGAGCCCTAGCCCAATGACTGCAAAGTTTACCTTGTCTGGTAATAGGAACCACCTGGCGTCGTATGCGAACATAATCGCCAGCCCAACGCCCGAGATAAGCCAGATGATGAACTGTGCAACCGCTAGACCTGTCGTCAGGTCAAACGGCCACAAAATATATGATAGAACGAAGAATGCGGCAGTACCAAGCTCAATCAACGGTTCCATGATGCCAATAGGCTTTCGACACTCACGGCAACGACCACGAAGGGCAATCCAACTCACCAGCGGTATAAGATCGAACCAACGAAGTGCATACCCACAATGCAAGCAGCGAGAATGGTCTTTGGATACTTTTTCGTGCGCTAGCTTCTCTAATTTCTTGTACTGGGCGTGGTCAACGTGTTCACCGGCTTTTTTATCAGCAACGAGCTGCCTCGCCCGCAGACGCCACACCGTGGCACCAGCAAAACTTCCTAGCACCAGCCCAAACAGTACCAACGCGAGATATATGATAAAATCCATAACCATTATCATAACAGAGATTGATTCTCTCCCCTACCACTCGTACAAAAATCACCCGAACATTTCCGTTCGGGTGATTGTTTGCTTGCAGTGAAGACTAGCTGTCTTGGCAGTACACGACGCCGCCGCCCGATTCAAGGTATGTGACAACCGTGAATTGACGAGTTGAACCGGTAGTGAATGTTTCTGTTGCAGACTTTGTTGCACCAGCACCAGTAGCTGCAGCTGCAGTACCACACTGAGTCTTCTGAGTTACAACAATTTCACCCTGAACAACAGTTGCCGTAGGGTTTGCTGCAGTCTGAACCGTGACAGTATCGATATTTGAAGATACGGTTGTGATGTATCCACCAAACTTTCCAGTAGTGGCTGGCTTACCGTTCGGGTCACCAGTAAGAAGCACTGTTGTTGGGAATGCACCCCTATTATTGCTACCGTACGTTGTAATCGCCGATGCAACACCGCTGACGTCGCCCTTTCGAGCTGTATCAC
Organism: Candidatus Saccharimonadota bacterium; assembly: GCA_028288995.1. Lineage (GTDB taxonomy): Bacteria > Patescibacteriota > Saccharimonadia > Saccharimonadales > Saccharimonadaceae > Microsaccharimonas. The sequence goes on along the minus strand of JAQGHF010000003.1, from coordinate 317,504 downwards.
GTTGGCTACTTTGGAGTGCTGGAAGAGCGATGAAAACCATGAGGAAAATAAGTCCTGCGATGGCAAGCACCAAGACAACCTCAATGATTGTGAAACCTTTTTGGTTCTGGGCTTTTTCTTTTCTGAGAACGTTCATAGGAATTTTTTCCACCTTTCGAATGAACTAATTTAATGCATAAACTGCTTGTGTTTAATAGTAGCCGACGGCGAACTATTTGTCTAGCGTATTCTTTAAATGTTTACCCCGTTAACGAGTCCGTAAATAGGGAGCAAGATCGCTCCAACCATACTCCCCGCAACGACAGCCAACACCACCATCAGAATTGGTTCGATTGCTGTAGAAATCGTCTTGATCTGTTCATCAAGCTCGTTTTCATATACTTGCGCCACTTTTCCAAGCATCTCATCGATACGACCAGATTGCTCACCAATCTTAATCATCTGCGGAACAAGTGGCATAATAATAGCTTCAGGTTCAAGCGCGGTAGACAACGCCTTACCACCCTTTACCTTATCAGCAGCGCGGTCGATAGCCTCAGACACAAGTGTATTATTGACGGCTGTCGAGCTCACCTTGAGCATATCAAGCATACTGACACCTGTTCCGAGTAGTGTTTGTCCTGTTCGTGTAAATCGCGCCATGTAGAGCTTTTGAATCATTTTTCCAAATACAGGCACCCTGACCTTGAACACGTCTTTAAAGCGAATACCTTGCTCTGTTTTCATGAACTGTAGCAAAAAATAGACGGCGACGGCGACGACAATAATGACGATCCACCAAAAGTGCACCATAACATAGGCAGCATTTACCATTACCTGCGTGATGAACGGCAGTTGCTTATGAAGGTCAAGGTATAGTTTTTGCACCTGTGGAACGACAGTGAATAGCATAAAAGCCAATACACCAAAGATAACAACCAAGACAATAATTGGATACGTCAGCGCGCCCTTAATCTTACTCATCGTGTCAGCATCTTTTTCTTGTTGATTTGCGACGCGTTGCAATGACTCATCAAGCGTACCCGACAACTCACCTGCTGACACGAGTGAGATAAAGACGCCATCAAAGACAGTCGGATGCTTTCCGAATGCAATCGAGAGAGATTTACCGCCTTCTACGTCAGCAGCAATCTCTGCAATCACTGACTGAAGTTGTTTGTTACTCGTCTGCTCAAGCACCGTGTGGAGACTCTGGCTGAGTGGAAGACCCGCACCAATAAGTGTTGCGAGCTGGCGCGTAAAGACAACTTTGTCTTTGGTGGTGATACGACCGGTCAGCCTTGAAAGAAGCGTGCCATCACCGATCTGCTCTTTGATCGATAACGGAACAAAGCCCTGTTTTACCAGCAGTTGCGCAGCAGCACTCTCAGACTCAGCCTGAAGGCTTGCTTTGACGAGCTGGTTGGTAGCTCGGTCGCGGGCTTCATAAACAAACTTTTTCACTAGTGATTAGCCTCTCATTAACCTTTCAAACTCAGTTAAGTCAACAGCAAATTCGCGGGCACTATCATAGGTAATCGTTCCTGCTTGAACGAGGCTGACAAGTGTGCGATCCATTGTCTGCATTCCTTGGTCTGCACCAGTTTGGATGATGGCATCAAGTTGGTGAGCTTTTCCTTCACGGATAATATTACGAACCGCTGGGTTTGCAACCAAGATTTCAGCTGCAACAACACGTCCTCCACCGATAGATGGCACGAGGCGTTGTGACACAATTGCCATCAAGATATTTGAAAGCTGCGCACGAATTTGTGGCTGTTGGTGAGGTGGGAAGACGTCAATCATACGGTCGATCGATTGGGCTGCAGAGTTTGTGTGAAGCGTTGCAAAGACAAGGTGTCCTGTCTCAGCGATGGTGATTGCTGCCGAGATCGTTTCAAGGTCACGCATCTCACCAATCAACACGACATCTGGGTCTTGGCGAAGACTTGAACGAAGTGCTGCCGAGAAGCTGTAGGTGTCGTAGTGCACTTCACGTTGAACAATCACTGATTTCTTCGATTTGTGCGTAAACTCAATCGGATCTTCAATCGTGATAATGTGCTGTGATTTCTCGGTGTTAATCTTGTCCACAAGCGCCGCAAGTGTGGTTGACTTACCTGAACCAGTTGGTCCAGTAACTAGCACCAGACCGCGTGGGAAATCAGCAAATCCAAGGACAACGTTTGGCATCCCAAGCTCTGTAATTGATTTAATCTCATTAGGAATCAGACGAAGAGCGGCGGCCAAGTTACCGCGTTCGTGGAAGGCGTTTACACGGAAACGACCAAGCGTTCCAAAGGCGAAGCTGAAGTCGAATTCTTTGTCCTTGAGGAGGATTTGGCGTTGATCTTGGTCCAAGATTGCAAAAACAAGTGTCTCAATTGCTGCTTCATCCAGTGGATTAAAACCGGCAACAGGAATGAGTGAACCATCGATACGAAGCATGGGAGGAAGCCCTACCTGGAGGTGAAGATCAGATGCCTTGCGGCGTACTACTTCTTCTAGCAAGACTTCGATTCTTAATTGTTGATTGTTCATATTATTTCCCACTCATTCTTCTTTATATACTTAGGCCGCATCCGACGTTACCCTATTCACTTCTTCAATGGTTGTGACGCCCGACAGTGCTTTCAAATAGCCGTCCTGACGCATCGTGATCATTCCCTGAGACACTGCAAGTCGTTGGATTTCCGAGCTCGCCGCTTTTGTGACGATGAGCTTTTGGATGTCTTGGTTGACGTCCATTACTTCGTAGATGCCAGCTCGACCACTGTAGCCATGCGGTGTCTGAGGAGTATCAATACCTCTCACCAAAGTATAAGCGCTTTGCCCTGCAAGGGGAAGATCTTTATAACCTAAATCTTGAGAAACCCTGGCAACATCTTCCTTTGTTTTTGGCAGTAAGTGACCAATCGTGGCCATAATATTCTGTGTTTCAATCGGGCTTGATTGATAGGTTTCGCGTTTTACCGATACCTTACGCACAAGTCGTTGACCAATAATCGTGTTCACAGTGCTGGCAATCAAGAATGGTTCAATATCCATATCAAGCAGACGGGGCAACACTCCGGCAGCACTGTTGGTGTGAAGTGTACTGAACACGAGGTGTCCTGTGAGAGCCGCCTGCACAGCAAGCGCCGCAGTTTCACCGTCACGGATCTCCCCTACCATCACGACGTCAGGGTCCTGACGAAGAATCGAACGAAGCCCGTTGGCAAAGGTTAATCCAACATCGGCATTCACTTGAATCTGGTTCACGCCGTCCATCTTGTACTCAACCGGGTCTTCGAGTGTCACGATGTTCACGCTATCATTTTTAATTTCTTTAATCAGCGCGTAGAGACTGGTTGATTTACCTGAACCGGTCGGTCCAGACGTCAAGATCATGCCGTTTGGACGCTTGATACCATGTTTCACGACGCGAAGTCCGCGTCCAGTGTATCCCATGTCCTCGAGATCAAATGAGTTACCTGTCTTATCGAGGAGACGCATAACGATTTGCTCACCCCATACGACTGGGCTAATCGCGATACGAAGGTCGACTTCTTTACCGGCAATTTTCACCGTAAACTCACCGTCTTGCGGGACACGATGTTCGTCGATCTTGAGGTTTGAAAGAATTTTCACACGACTCACAAGCGCTGGCTCAATACTTTTTGGCAGCTGCATAATTTCACGAAGTACACCGTCGACACGAACACGGATTTTAAGAGCACCCTCAAGTGGTTCAATATGGACGTCGCTGGCACGAGACTTAATTGCGTACTCTAAGATCTTACTGAGTGCTTGGCTAATCGGTGAATCTTGAACAATCGTCTTTACGTCGCTTGCCTCTTCGGCATTCGCTTCTCGTTGTGATGCCTCGGCAGCTTTGTCGACACTCGAAAGGTCAGTACGGTATTGGTCGAGGACGTGACGAACACCTGCTTCCGAGGCCATAAAGACCTTCAGTGGACGTTGAATACGATTTGCAAGGTAGTCGACAGCCTGGACATTATTGGCGTCAATCATGGCAACAGCAAGACGATTCTGCACTTCTGCAAGTGGCACAGCCATAAAGCGCTCAGAGATATCTTCAGGTAAAAGTCCAAGGATATTCTGATCAATTAATGTGTTCGTAAGGTTGACATATGGAACGCCTGATACTTGTGCGATTGCATGCGTCAAAAGCTCATCATCAATAATTGCCTTCTCGGAGAGGAGGCTGAAAAGTGGTTTTTTGTCTGCTACGGAAGTAGCCTGTGCCTGTTGCAATACCTCAGATGTGACAAGCCCCTCTTCAACAAGGAGTTTGATGAGTTTATCTTGTATATCATCCGTCAGTAGTGGCATGTATTTCCCCTGACTAAGGCGTTGTGCTCGATGAGTTAGTGGCGTTCACATTTACTCCAACTGATGGGTTTATCGCATCTTTGTTGAAGATCTTAGCATCTGGTGGCTGGATAACACTCGTAATTGGGTCAATTGTTTTGACCGTGACGCCATTTTCAGTCTTGCCACCGAATAAGCTATTAGCGACAAAGTACGCAATACCAGCACTTACTGCGACGATCAGCACAATCATTGCTATATCAGTACGTTTCATGGCTTCACCACCTTGTCATAGAGCGTTACATTCTTCACTGGCTCGTAGTATGCCTGACCTTGAACTGTCATAACTTGTGACGTTCCCTGGTTATCAATCTGAAGCCTTACGATATTAATCGTTCGAATTGATCGCTCGAGATTTGTCAGTACTTGCTTCAACTGGTCCTGCTTACCACTGACAGAAAAGCTAAACGTAATAATATTATTAGCTGAACCGCCAGTTGCGGTTGCGTCTTGAACGGCGCTTGTACCAGATAACGACTCAATACCCTGAACAGGATCTACCTGAAGGCTATCGATAGTTAATCCACCGATACCAGCGAGTAATTTGTTTTGAAGTGAAGCACCCAGCGCCAAAGAGTTTGCTTCTGATGGAAGTGCATCGAGAATTACTTGAATCGTCTGGTCACTACTGTTTGCTTTGATGCTTGCGAGATCCGTGTTTGTATCAAGCACGCGTACCTGTGTTTCAAGGTCAGAAACAATTTTATTGTTTTGATTGAGCGTCGAAACGGTTCTGTTCTTTTCTAGCAATACTTTTTCATTAAAGATCAGTTTTTGGCCTAAGAATACTGAAGTGACCAGTGCGAAGCTCACCAAAGCAGATGCCGCGGCAACCCAGATAAACATAACGCGATTTGCTTTTAAGATCTGGGTGCGCTTTCGAAGCGCAGTATCGTTAGGGTTCATTACTGCGTTCCTCCTGTACTTGTTGCGCGATCAGTAAAGATACTCTTTGGAATACCCAAGTACGAGTCGGTCACATTTCCACCATCGATCAACACAATCGTTGGACTCGTGGTTGCTGGTGAGAGGAGTTCGGGCGCATACGTGAAGGTAATGTCAAAACGAACCACTTTTGTACCCGTCGCATCTTCACCGTAACTCACGTTTGTAATACTAAGATTTGATGCAAGGACAACGTCAGTTTGTTTGCCACCGGCATCCTTGTACCTTACATTAGCAAGTCCGACTGTTTTCTTGAATGTCTCAAGTGATGGGAATGATGGAGTTTGACCTTGGAGCGAGATAGTTCCCACTGCTGTATCAACGGTAAGGCTAGAGATTTGCACAGCGTTTGGTGCTGGTGGAATCACTGCTTGAAGCATGTCAAAGACACGAGAATCAATGCTCTTGACATCGTTCAATGCGCTCAGCTTCGTCAGCTGGTTCTGAATCGTAAGGATCTTTGAAAGATCTGTAACGCTCGCAAGCTGACTACTTCCCTTTTTAATAGCATCGTCTGCAACAGCGCTACGAACCGTCTGAACACCAAACACATAGGCAGCAAGGATGGCAACAAGTGCACCGGCAATGATCGTCACGATGACAGCAACAGAAACCACTGTTGATCGCACCATTCGAGCATGGATAAGCTCTTGTTTTACGTCAGGGACAAGGTTAATTTCAATCATTACTTCTTATTCCTTCGCTGTGCAAGACCAATCACTGTTGCGAACTCGGAGGCAACGGTCATGAGTTGTTGCTGGTCAGACTGCGACACGCGAACTTTCTGCCATGGGTTTGCAATAACCGATGGAACACCTGTTTTCGCAGTCACGTAGTCACCAAACAATGGGACAATCGCCGCATAACCAGACAGGAGGATACCGCCGACTGGAGTATTAGGGTAACGAGTCTGGAAGAACTTCACAGATTTCGTCAGTTCAGTGGCAAAGTTTTCAAGCGTTGATTCAAGTGCGCGGTACACCTGACCCTCAAGACGATCTGGCGCAAGCCCAAATTTCAAAATGAACTGACGAGCTTGGTCTTCTTGAACGTTTAAGTTCTGCACCGCAGCTTTAATGAGTGTCTTTACTCCCATAGGAATTGTACGAACAAGACGTGGGCTGTCACCAAAAGTAATCGCGAGGTCAGTCGAAAACTCACCGACGTCGATGATGAGGCGACCGTCAGGGATACCCGCTGGAAGCAATGAACGAACCATTGCAAGTGGATCTGGTTCTGAGGCAATCACATCAAGACCGAGGCTCTCAATAAATTCGAGACGTTCTTCTGCATAAGCATTCGCAGTGCTCGCAAGCAAGATTTCTTGTTGCTTTGGGTCGTGCAGTGACGTGCCAAGCAATGCCCAGTCAACCTTCGCTTCGTTTGCAGCCATTGGAATATACTGATCAATTTGATATTTAAGTGTGCTCTTTAGTTCTGCCTCTGGCATGACAGGCAACTCAATCACAGTCGTAAATGTTTTGCTTGAAGGCAATCCAATCACAACACTTTTCGATTTAATACCACTCTGCCCTACTGCAGTCATGATAATTTCGCCTAATTTACGTAGGCTTTCGGGTGAATTACTGGTGGCTGTATGCTCATCAAGTGGCGCATAACCGAAGTGATCGAGTGACCAACTATCGGGACCAGTTGAAGAGAGTTGTAGTACTCGTACTGCATTTGTTCCGATGTCTAGAGCAAAGAAGTCGCCCACGCCTTTTAGTAATGCCATATTGCCCCTCATTATACCGAAAGCATAAGCGTAAAAGCAAGTTGTTTTACTCTAGAAACGCGGAGGTAAGTCTTGAACGTAGGTCGTATCGAGACGAGCGCTCTTTGATGATTGAGAGGTAGCCCACAAGAATGCGTCAGGTCGAAGATTGATAACCTCTGCTGGGATACTGGTTTGTGCAGCATTGTCCGCACCAGCAGTACGACGGAGGTAAAGGGTTTTCGCCATAACCGGACCATTGATAACAAGTGTGTTGTTACACATCGAACTTGTTAATTTATCGGTCACACCAAGCTGCGTGCCGTTCGAGGCACTACAGGTGTTCACCGACCCAGTCGCGCCCGAAGCGACGAGCCAAGCATCTACCTGCCCTACGTTACCTTCGATATTTATTTTATCGGCGATGATGACGAGCTGAGGAATATCGGTTATAGCCTGCAAAGGACTGTTGTCGTATTTGATATCACCAGTAATAGTGACCGTTTTGGTGGGCGCGTTGATCACAAGCCATTGTCCTTTTCGAATCGTTCCACCATTTATTGTAATGTCGTTATTTGATGTTTCCACCCGCTGACTGGCTGCGTCAGCAAGACTTGAGAATTGTGGTGTCGAAGCAGATATAGAAAACGATGAGGCAACATCAGGAATGTTAGTTGCTGCCGTATATTTTCCGATCGTGCCACTCGAATTCGTAAAACTGATGGTATTGATCGCACAACCAGTCGTACAAGCCAAACCGCCACTATACGCTGAGCCCGATGCCGCACCTGTAATGATACCTGAAGCAATCAGACCATATTCACCCCATGTTCCATATGATTTACCTGTTTTGATCGTGACGCTTGTTTGAATATTGCTTCCCGCTACCGGGACGGTACTTCCCACAAATGCAGCCCCCACCCTGAGGTCTCCACCTACTATTTGCGCAGTGGGTCTTTTCGCGATCACCACACAGGAAGGATTGCTGTGATACCAATCACCCGTACTCTGATTGTACGGTCGCACTGACATCACGAAGCAGATCTTTGTACCAACAGGAAGATCAGGAACCGTTACTGCCTTTGGGAAGGAGGTCAAACCGATCGGGAAAGTTCTCGTTCCCGAATCTATCGCTGTCGTGTCTCTTCCGAAGAAACCTTTTGGATCCTGGTTGCTCGTTCCACCACTAGGAGGATTGCCTGAAGGAACCGTGAACTGAGATTCTTGCCACTCAACAGCAGTACTCGGTGTAGGACCAGTATTGTTAACGACGCCAGTTGCTGTCGCTGTACCACCAGCCGTAACAGCGTTACTTGGATTGGTTGATATGCTCGGCGTGAGATTGAACTTAATATTGTCAATTCCTTGAGTATCACCAACTGGGTTCGCACAACGATGGAAAATATTATACTGGTGACCGCTGGTATCACTAATACTAATACCATCTTCACAGTGCTGAGTGCCAATCTTATCCGGATCCCTCATAATATCGACCTGACCCTTGCTACTGCTTGCCCCCGACATTGTATTGATGCCGTTGGTACAGACGGTCGTATTCCAGTTAATCGAAGCGGCATTGAGCGTGCTGAGGAGGGTATTAAAATCAGCGTCAGAGATATTCCGTCCACCATTGGCATTGGCGACATCACCACTTCGTCCTAAAATCGTTTGCACGATAAAAGCCGATCCGGCAACGTCTCTTTTTTGAGATAAACTGCTACTTGGACCACGATTCATCGCCCTCAGATAGTTCACCATCTCGCCGGGACTCGAGACGTGCAATCCGGCAGAAAGAACGTAGTTTAAAAGTCCAGCATTATAGTGACTCAACGTAAAGTAGCGCTTATTATCGAAATACGAGTTACTTCCCCTCGGGTTGTTGCTAAAGTAACGACCATCCCAAGGCGCGGCTGTCGCTGTTTGTATTGGCACAATCACTCCTAGGATAAGGGTGAGGACAACTGCTAAGGTTGTCGCTGTAAGCCGCTTCATAGGCGAGATCACTGGGAAGCCTCCAGCTGCTGTGCGGTATCGAGATAATATTGCTTATCCCCAACAGTCGAGCCGTCGCCTGGATCTACCACAAGATCAGCAGCTTTTCGGAAGTATATCGCAGCGTTTACCTTATCGCCATTTTGTTGATATAGCGATGCCAGCAGAGTTGTCGTGGCCAGTGTCAAACCAGCTAGCGCTTCAGCTTTTTTGGCTGAAGTAATTGCCCCGCTTACATCACCGTCTGACGCCTGAAGAACTGCCTTACTAATATAAAGCGCAACCTGTTCGTCGCTGTCGCTATTGGCAGCGATAGCTGTATCGTAGATGGCAACTGCGCTCGCTACATTACCACTCGCCTTGGCGGCATTGGCAGACGTCGCAATTGTAGGATCAAGTGTTTGACCTGATTGCTTGGCGACTTTGGTTGCTGCGACCGGCGCTGGCGTTGTGCTTGTAGTGTCAGTTTTTGGCAGCGCTGCGTTACGCCAGACAACAAGTGCGATAATGCCGCCGATAACCACAAGAAATAGGACGATAATAAGAACGATTTTGACCAGACGATTTGAAGAACGACCCGAGAACCGTGCAGTTTTTTCGTCAGAATTTTGGGTCATTTTCGCTTTTTTCATCGCTTACCTTACAGATAAAAGCATAATCGAAATTCGTAGGATTGTCCACCTGATAAAACAGTGGTCGTTTTTGATTACCCCTGTTATAATAACAAGTAATGAGTTTATCTATTGGCATCGTCGGACTCCCTAATGTCGGTAAGTCCACCCTATTTAACGCACTGACCGACAATAATATTTTGGCGGCTAACTACCCATTCGCAACTATTGAACCGAACACGGGTATCATTGCCGTTCCCGATGAGCGTCTGGCTGTGCTTGAAAAAATGTACGATGCCCAAAAAGTGATCCCAGCTACCGTTACCTTTGTCGATATCGCCGGTCTTGTCGCGGGTGCAAGTAAAGGCGAAGGCCTTGGGAATAAGTTCCTCGCCAACATCCGTGAGTGTGACGCGATTGTGCACGTTGTCCGTGCCTTCGATAATCCTGACGTCATTCACGTCGACGATGTCGTGAACCCTAAAAAAGACATCGAAACAATTAATACAGAGCTAATCCTTGCTGACCTACAAAGTATTGAAAAGCAACTTCCCCGCCTCGAGAAAGAGTCAAAAGCTAGCCCTACAGCTAAGGCTGAAATTGAACAACTTTCGAAGCTTCAGGCTGGACTACTTGAAGGAAAGTTGGCACACGAGATTCCTGGTTTGAATACAGAAGTTATTCAAGGGCTACAACTCCTTTCGACCAAACCTGTCATCTATGTCTTTAACGTTGATGAACTTGGTCTCATAAATGAAGCCCGGAAAAAAGAACTTTCAGCGCTGGTTGCCCCTGCAGCGAGCATTTTCATCTGTGCCAAGATCGAAGAAGAACTTCGTGGTGTTGCGGTGGCAGATGCAATCGAATTACTCGACGCGTATGGCATCGAAGAATCTGGACTCGGACAACTTGCGCGAACTGCCTACGAAACACTTGGGTTGCAGAGCTACCTTACTGCCGGACAAAAAGAAGTTCGAGCCTGGACTATTCATAAAGGCAACACTGCCCCACAAGCAGCTGGTGTGATCCACACTGATTTCGAAAAAGGCTTTATTGCCGCAGCGATCGTTGATTTTGACGATTTAGTAACCGCAGGAAGCGAAACGGCAGCCAAGGCTGCCGGAAAAACGCGTACTGAAGGTCGTGACTACGTGATGCGTGCAGGTGACGTCGTGGAGTTCCGCTTCAACGTCAGCAAGTAGAATCGTTCCTGGTTCCCCTTCGCACCAGCCACATCGCTATCTCGCTTTGCCTGAATATAAAATCGTTCTTGTGCCCATATTTCAAAGTCTTTTAAGATCTGACGCCGCACGGCGTCATTTTTAATCACACCCTTATTCGTCTGGTCTTTGCCTGCTTCAAATTGCGGTTTCACCATGGCAACAATTTGTGTCTGCTCATTCGAAAGTTCGCGCGCGATATGTGGCAAAATCTCGCGAAGACTAATAAATGAGACATCGATGACGACAATGCCGGGCTTTTCCTTACGAAGATAAAAATCACGAATGTCAGTTTTTTCGTGCAAGCTAATTTGCGGATGACCTTGCAGGCTTGGGTGCAGTTGATCCGTACCGACATCAACGGCAAAGACTTTCTTTGCACCGCGTCGAAGCGAGTAATCCGTAAATCCACCAGTACTACTGCCGACATCAAGCACGATTTTATCCCTAAAATCGAGTTTCAAAATCTGCGCCACGCTCGCCAGTTTCAAACCAGCACGACTGACATATTGTTCGTCGACATCCATTTTAATTTGCGCAGTTGGACTGACGAAAAAGCCAGGTTTTAAGATAAGTTGACCGTTAACGGTTACTTTGCCGAGCTTAATAAAGCTCTCAGCCTGAGAACGAGTCGGCACTAATCCCCTACGAGTCATCTCGGCGTCGAGGCGTTTTTTATCCATTGATGATATCCCACAGATAAACTGCTTTTACTAATTTTCGACCTGTTTCGGCGCGCTTTTGAAATACAGTCAGGTTAGAAAGATCAACGATCTCACCCTCTGTAATTGCTCGATCAGAACTATCGCTCACATGCGGCGAATAATTGAGTCTTGAATAGGCTGCATCAATGTCAGGATCAAAATGATGCGCTAGTTCAAACACCGCGGCATGCACAGGAAATACCTGCACAATAGTAAAAAGATCAGGATGATTCAGACGGCGCACTTTGACCGATCCGTCATCACCATACTCTGCAGCGTCTCCGCCGCGTGACGGCGAAAACCTATGCTCAAGAACAACTTCATCCATCTCGGTATTAAATGCGTTCCATGATTCAATCGGAAGGTTAAACCAAGGCGCAATAGTGAGATGTGTCGGAATACTGTCGAATTCTTGCCCCACCTGACATGTATCAAGTGTTGAAACCACCATTACCCTTTCGGTGGCCTCCATACGATTAGTCTTTCTTTCGTTCGCGGTACGAACCGTTTTCAGTATCAACAGAGATAATGTCGCCCGTCTTGATAAAGGCAGGAACCTTAATGGTTAAGCCCGTTTCAAGTGTCGCATCCTTAAGAACGCTACTAGTGGTATCCCCCTTCACAACGTCTTCCGAGTAGGTTACTCGGAGGAAAACGTTCTTTGGAAGCTCAACGTTAATGACTCGACCATCAAAGAATTGAAGGCTGAGTTCATCACCTTCTTTGAGGTAGCCTTTTGCTTCGTCGACAATGTCAGCTGAAAGCTGGAACTGCTCAAACGTCGTTGGGTCCATAAAGAAGAAGTCAGTTCCGTCGTTGTACAAGTACTGTACCTTCTGGCTATTTACTTCAGCAGCATCGATTTTTTCCTGACCTTTAAAAGTCTTTGGAATGACTGATCCATCAATGAGGTTCTTAATTTTTACGTTCACGATGCTTCCACCGCGACCCATAACTTTTTGGTTATAGTCGATCACTCGAAAAGGCTTGCCATCGATTTGCACGACGACACCCTTTTTTAGATCAGTTGGCTGGTAGTACGCCATATTGTCTTATCCCTGAGATACGAATGGTAGCAACGCAAGGTGACGAGCACGCTTGATAGCAGTCGCGAGTTGACGCTGTTGCTTTGCGCTGAGGCCAGTCTTACCGATTGGTTCAATCTGTCCGTAGATGTTTACGAAACGTTGTAGTGTTTTGACGTCTTTGTAGTCAAAATATACGGGCGTATCTTTCTTTAGTCGTTTTGGCATTTTCTCTTCTCCTAAGAATTATTTTCTAGTCACTCTATTATTTGGGGCTAGAAAGGAATTTCACTTAAATCAATTGGTTTGTCTTCGATGTCTTCAATGACGACATCATCAGATTTGCTCGTCGTTCCCGATGAGCGAGGTGCAGATGGGGCTGAACTATTTCCAGCTTGACCATCAGAGGGTCCATCAAGGAAGGTAACGTCAGTTGCGGTAACTTCAACGCGTGAGCGCTTCTTACCGGTTTCTTTGTCATCCCAGCTATCTTGGCGAAGTCGTCCCTGTACGAGTACGCGGCGTCCTTTACCTAGGTATTGGATCACCAAATCACCGAGCTTTTCCCAAGCGGTTACTTCGAAAAAGTCAGCTGCGTCACTATCACCACCACGGTCAACAGCAATGCTGAAGCTTGCGATAGTTTTGCCACCACTTGTGGTGCGCTGTTCAGGATCGCGGGTAAGGCGTCCCATGAGGATTACTTGATTGATACTCTTCGCCATAATTGTTTACTCCCCTTTATTCTATCTATTCTTTAGTCGTGTCGTTGGTCGCAGTGTCTTCAGCACGTGCTTGTTCTGCAGCGAGGGCTTTTCGAGCTTTCTCGTTTACTGTCACAAGTAGGTAACGCAAGACTTCGTCAGTAATATTGAAGATGTTACTGATCTTGAGTGGTGCATCTGCTGGAAGTGATACATCCATGTACACGTAGATACCAAATTCTTCGCGTCGAATTGGGTATGCAAGTTTCTTCTTGCCCCAGTTGTCTTCGCGAACAATTGTTCCGCCGGCGTTTTTAATGATGTCACGGACCTTCGTCAGTGGTGTTTCGAGATCTGCTTCCAGATCAGGGTGGATGAGAACGGTTAGTTCGTATTCCTTCATGCTTCTCCTTTTGGGATCCGACCGTTTCTGGTCGAATGCTTATACTTCTCTTAAGTTCATATAAGCTTGAGTTATTATCTCTGTTATTATACCCTACATTCTCTGGTGTGGCAACCGCTCTAACCCTAGTCTATGCTTGAGTGTAAATTGAAGCAATAAACTTTCCATTAACTTATTCTGTTTTATAAATATTATTTATGTTAACAGATACAAGGCAGTTGATTTTTATTTGTTTTTATGGTATAAATTAGCCATGAAATTACGTGGTATTGGTGTCATCGGACTCGGCTATGTTGGCTTACCGCTCGCAAGGCTTATTGCTGCATCGAAAACAGAGATTATAGGCATCGAAAATAACAACGAACGAGTTGCGCTTCTCCGCTCAGTAGAATCGTTTCCTATTAGTGCTGACTTAGCTGCCGTCCAATCCAAGAAAATCGTCATCATCTGTGTTCCAACTCCTGTTCATGAAGACAAAAGTCCAGATCTTACCATACTCAATACGCTTCTTGAATCTCTATCTCCATTTTTGCAAAAAGGTCAGCTTGTTATCATTGAATCAACTGTTTACCCGGGCTACTGTCGAAACATTGGTGTCGAAAAGCTCGAAAGCAACTCTTCACTGCGTATCGGTGACGACGTCATGCTTGCACACTGTCCTGAGCGTATCAATCCCGGCGACAGTATATGGTCGCTTTCAACTATTCCTCGCGTTGTAGGTGGGTATGACAAAAAGAGCACTGATCAAGCAGCTGCTTTCTATGCGTCTATTCTTGAAAGCAGCATACATCCCATGAAGAGCATTGAAGAAGCGGAGGCGGTCAAAGTCGTCGAGAACACATTTAGGGACATAAACATTGCATATGTTAACGAGCTTGCCATCACTTTTAATAAAATCGGCATCGATCTCGTCAATGTGATTGACGGTGCGGCAACGAAGCCATTTGGATTTCTCGCACACTACCCAAGCATTGGAGTCGGAGGACACTGTATTCCCGTTGACCCCTACTATCTTATCGACGCAGCAAAAAACGCGGGTGCAGAAAATAGCTTCGTAGCTATGGCTCGAAACCTTAACGACAGGATGCCTTCATACCTTGTGTCTAAGCTAGAAGCCGCTCTTGCTACCCACAAAATAGATCGCGCAAAAGTAACTGTGCTTGGGTTAACCTACAAAGCAGATATCGATGACACTCGTGAAAGTCCATCACTTAAATTTGTTGAAATTCTGAAAAGCAACAAGCATATCGTCACAACATACGACCCGTATGCTCCCTCTTTATCAACCGCGAAAACAGTTGATGAAGCAATTTCAGAATCTGACGTTATTGTCATAGCAACACACCATGCAGCCTTTAACTCACTCGATTACAAAAAGATTGCAGACGACGGAACAATCATTATTGTTGATGGCCATGACAAACTTAATGGATCCGCTATCAAAGCGTTGGGATTAAGTTATATTGGCGTTGGACGTATAAGCTCATGATAGTGCTTTATTTTATCCTTATCACTCTTATATACGCACGTAGTTTGCGCAATCTGTTCTACCTTTTGAAAAACATTCTATGGATCACACATTCAGCCCAGCTTGCGTTGGAAGCAACACCAAAAACAACATTTATTGTTTGTATTCCAGCTTACAAAGAACAATCAAAGATTCTTCAGACGATTGAGTATTTTCTATCATTAGACTACCCCTCTTCAAAACTTAAACTCATCATTGCCACAACCCAGAAAGAAAAAGTATCAGCAACAAGCACCCAACACATGGTTGAAGAATACATAAAATCACTCAGCAGTAATGCACAAAAGCGTGTGCGAATAGTTCATTATCCAAGAATTGATGGACTTATGGCGCACCAGATTAATTTTGCAGCAGAGTCTATAAAAGATGAACTCAATTCCGCATATTTTGTTGTTTATAATGCCGACTCACGACCAGATCCTAAAACATTTAAATTTGTCAGTTCCACTATTGAGTCTTACCGACAAAAACACGGATTTTATCTTCCCATTTTACAACAATCTGCAGTGTTTAGTTCGGATCGCGTCATAGGTCAGTCAAAAGTAAGCTACCTGCTCGGCATGGGTGCTGCAATGCACCAAACGCTCTGGACATTGACGCAAGAAATAACTCGTTTTCAAGCTCAGTCTTCTCATGTCCCTAAGCTCAAACAAAAGAGTAATATCCTCAATACCATCCTTCACGCTCGTTACTCCCATAGTGTGGGTCATGGTTTATTTGTGCAAGGCTCGCACTTTCTTTCACATAGGCTTCCAGAGAACGTACTAAACGAAGACATGCCGTATGGGCTCTTACAAAGTAGTTTGCGAAACGCTATAAGCCCCATTCCACTCTTTGAGGTTGCATCCAGCCCTTCAAAAGTGACAAATGTTTATAAACAAAAATCAGTATGGTTTAATCCTTTTTTTGAATATAATTTTTCTCTTCAAAATATTCTAAAAAATAAACAGTACACTTCTCGATTCGAGGCGTACTTCATTACCGCGCAAGCGTATGCGTCATTGCTTATTTGGTTGCTTCACTCGATTGTATGGATCGGAAGTCTCATCCTTAGTGTTATACTCGGTCCTCAATTCTTCGTAGCATGGCTCTTTGGACTTATCTTGTATTGGTTTATTCCGGCAGGTATTACAACTCGATTTATTAAACGCCAACTTATACCTATTGACATAGAGCCCGCCGGTATTCTTACTGGCACTGCTTATGTATTAACTCACTCGGTCGGGCCTTTTATTGCAGTCGCAAAGTGGACTTTAGCGACGCTCAAAAACACGAAACCATCAAAACCAAAAACCGAGGATGCATGAAATTCATTTCCATAGAAGGCTCAAGCTATGTTGGTAAAACAACAATCATTAATGACCTTGCAAAAATAGGATTTCAAACAATACCCGAATACGATGCATTCGGTCCCTTTGTGCAAAGTGATGGTCGGGCAGAAACAAATAAGCGCATTGCACAGGATTTTATACGACGCGAGCAGCAACGAACCGCACAACTCAACGATACATCGAGTCAAATTGTTTTTGCCGACCGAAGTCCACTATCGCTTATTACGTTTGAAGACATGCAAGAGTTTGAACACCCTCATAAGAATACTTCTAAGAATGAGACTAGAAAATACATTATTGAATCTTTAGAAAATGAAATAACAAAAGGAACAATTGTGCTCCCTAATGCGTTAATTGTTCCTCGCATTGACAGCCCAGAAGCTTTTCTTGAACGTGTTTCAAAGCGCGGGATCACTCCCATACAAGAGTTATCGAAGTTTGCAATTCAACAATTCATTACTGAAAAGACGATCGGCTATGGGGTGCAACTATTCGGTACTGACGGTGTTACTTCGGTCGATGTTTCAGGAAAAGACCCTAGTGAAGTGACAAATCTAGTTATTATGACAGCGCAAAAAACAATGCCATCTTTACAAACACGACACATAATTGATCTATTATAATAAGTAGTATGAAAACACGCTACGAGCTTCTTCAAGATCATATAAACGACTATGGATTTTCGGTTGAAGAAATAAGCGATAATACCCCATCGGATATCTCTATTTCCGTTGTTGTCCCCTATTTCAATACCGGCGATATTTTTCAAAGAACACTCTATTTCTTACATCAATCAATACTTGACTATGGTTCACCCGTTGAAGTCATCATCATTGATGACGGCTCACAAGTAAAACCACTTGACCGTAGCTGGCTAAAAAATGGCGAACGTCCTATTTTTCACACAGAAAATAAAGGAAGAACCGAGGCTCGAAATACAGGAATTGCCGCAGCTACAGGTGAAGTTATTTTTTTCATGGATAGTGATATTCTTGTTGAAACATCGACAATAAAACAGCATGTGATTCTTCATTGCGAAGCAGTAAAAAGAGGGATGAAAGCAATTATTATCTCGTTTTTCGAATTTACGAGCAAAAATGATCAAAGAATAAACTATCTATCGCTTACAGCTTCAGATCTTCATCTCAATGACTTTCGATTAGATTGTACCTACGAGGCATCTTGGATAGGATGTGAAGAAGATAAAGCATATATCGGCCAACATCTTCAACTCGTTAAAGAAACGAGTAACCTAAGAGATTGGAGGGGTCAGTATAAAGCTTGGATGCTACCAAATATGATTCTTGGCGGTGCTTTTTCAGTCATAAAGTCAGAAATTGTTGCTGTTAACGGATTTGATACGCGATTTGCAGGGTATGGCTTCACAGAGACTTCAGCGGTAACAAAAATGGTGACCGAAAGAAATAATGTTGTTATTCCATCATTAAATGGTGGTGCTTTGCATATTGAAGACGAAGAGATTAACTTGCCAAAATCACAAAAAGACGAGATATTTAAAGATAAGCACAATTTTTATTTCAACGTATTCCTGAAGGAAGAAGTAAATGTATGACAAGATATAACCGAAAAAAAATTCTATTTATAGATTGGAATAAAACGCTATCTCATAGCCTTTTCTGGGAACAGTTAAAAGACACCGATGCTTCTACCTACGAAGAAATAGAAAAGTGGCTGTTCGTTGATAATCGTCCAATTATCAATACATGGATGCGAGGTGGCATAACTTCAAGAAAAGTAATTAGAAATATGAGTAGGGACATCAAAAGACCATACAACCTTCTTTGGGAGCAGTTCGTTATTAGCTGCCAACAGATGCAATGGTCTGTGAATGGGCTCGAGACGTACATTACTAAGATAAAGCTCAATGGTACAAAAGTAGTCATTGCAACAGATAACATGGACTCTTTCTTAGAACATACTGTTCCAGGTATGAAATTAGATAGGATTTTTGATGATTGGATTGTTTCAAGCAAAATACACCACTTAAAAGACGAGGATGAGACGGATGGAATACGCTTTTTCGACGCTTATCTTAAAAAACACAACCTCACTTACCAAGACGCCGTTCTGCTAGATGACTCGGAAGATAAAAATGAAAAGTATAAGAAAAATAAATTTGAACGAATCCTGATTGACTCCCCTAAGACACTTGAAGCAACATTAAAGCTCTATGCCGATTCTTAATATTTGCCTGCATAACATTGTTGAAGACGACACATCAATACAAACAATCTATGATGTTACCGTCGCGCAGCTAGAACATATCATTACTATCTGTGAGTCTATAGCAAATGAAAAAAAACTTGATGGCGTCGTTTACTATTTCGACGATGGGTACGATTCTTTTAAAACAATCGTTGCTAAAAATGACTGGGGTATTCAACAAAAAAGATTAGTTCCCGCAATCATCACGGACCTCATAGGTGCCGAAGGTAGACTCAGTCGTGATGACATTATAAAACTATACGAGCAGGGCTATAAACCTGTACCTCATGGTGTATCCCATGCCTCACTTGCTGCTTTCGACGATAATGATACTCTTCAACCCACACATGCTGGAGGTACTTATCAGAATGTATTTATCGGAAAAACAAAAAGCTTAAGTGACCAAGAAGTTTTATTTCAACTCGTAGAATCGCGTAAAGCACTCCTTTCTTTCCTACCCAACCTAATTATAAATGAATTCGTACTACCCTACGGAATTTACAACCAGAGTACATCGGCGGTTGCCAAACAGGCTCACTACAAAAAGATACTGACATGCGATACGGGACTGGATGATGGACAGTTTCTTGCTCCTCGTCACCTTATCACGCAAGAAAATATCAGCTCACTTGAAGCTGATATTACTAATGCGTTGACCCATTTTTCATTACTCTTTTCCTAGCCGAGGTCTTCACCGTTCATATCAGTCGCACCATCAGGCGTCCGCACGCCAAACACATCATCAAAGCTGCCCACCAGCACGTCTCGTGGTCGTGCACCGTCCGCAGGACCAATGATTCCCTGCTCTTCCATATTCTCAACCAGGCGGGCTGCACGGGCATAGCCAACGCGGAGGCGACGCTGCAAAAGACTTGCGCTTGCCTTGCCACTATCAATCACGACGCGAACGGCATCACGGTACATATCATCATCACCGTCACCATTGTGATCAAAGTCCATCACCACTCCGCCTTTACCATTTAATACAACTGGCATACTCACGACTTCATCGTTGTACTGTGGAGGCGACTGCGCACGGAGGTGGTCGCTAATTTTGACCACTTCCTCATCGGTTACCCAGGCACCCTGGATACGTTTTGGCTTGCTCATTGAAGGGGTGAGCATCAGCATGTCACCTTGACCAAGCAGTTTTTCTGCACCAACTTGGTCGAGAATCGTTCGAGAGTCGATCTGTGATGCCACTGTAAAGGCAATACGCGCCGGCACATTGGCCTTGATCAGACCGGTAATAACGTCAACAGACGGACGTTGCGTTGCAAGTACCAAGTGAATACCGACAGCACGAGCCTTCTGGGCAAGACGAACAATCAGCGCTTCGACGTCGCGTGAGGCAACCATCATGAGGTCAGCCAACTCATCGATCACAATCACGATATATGGCATTGCGCCGTCCTGATGCTCTTGCGGAACGCCATCTTCGTCAGCAACGGTAATCTTCTTCGCACCACTGCGGATCATGCCGTTGTAGGTCGCGATATCGCGGACTTTGTGATTAGCGAGCAGTTTGTAGCGTCGCTCCATCTCATTCACCGCCCATTTGAGGGCACTAATTGTCTTTTCTGGCTCATTAATAATTGGGGTGATGAGATGCGGAATATCTTCATATGGTGCCATTTCAACTTGCTTCGGGTCGACGAGAATCAGCTTCATTTCACTTGGACTATTATGGTACAAAAGGCTGGTCAGCAAGGTGTTAATCATCACAGACTTACCTGAACCAGTTTGACCAGCGATCAAAAGGTGAGGCATTCTGTTCAAGTCGCCGAGGGTTGCTTGACCAGAAATATCTTTACCAATCGCAAACTTCAGTGGTTCAATATCGGCTTTCCACTGCGGACTCGTCAGAATTGAGTGCAAACGCACGTCAGCCGCCTTACGGTTTGGTACTTCGATACCAACAGCCTTTTGACCAGGGATTGGGGCTTCAATACGAAGACTCTGCGCTGCAAGGTTCAATGCAATGTTGGTTTCAAGCTGCGTAATACGTGTCAGCTTCACACCTGAGGGTGGTTTCAAGGTGTACTGGGTCACCTTAGGACCAATGTTTGCCCCTTCCATGTCGACGTCGATATTGAATTCACTTAATGTGTCTTTAATAATCTGTGCGTTCTGCTGCACGTCACCAGCATCGGCTGGAGATTGTTTCTTTTCAAGAAGGTCCACGCTTGGTGCTTCCCAGTTAGGGTCGCTGACGGTGACAAGTGCAGCACGGTCTTCTGCTGCTTTATCACGAGGCGTTGAGCCCTTAAAGCTTGAGAGACGAGATTGTCTCTTGTCTTCTTCGTCCATAGTTGGAACACCGGCATTCATCTTGAAATCAGCAGCAAGTGTCGACTTACCTTTAGGCGCATCAAGTGCAGCGGCATTACGCATAACTTTAACGTTTGCATCTTGCTCGCTCGTATCACGACGTGCAAGTTCGTAAAGTTTCTTGATAATCGTAATTGGAGAAACTCTAATAATAAAGAGCACCGTGATAAGAATGAGCAGAATGTAAACAAAAGCGGCAACACCACTGTTTACTAGCATCAGCATGCCACTATTTGCCAAGTCGCCAATGTAGCCGCCGGTTGTTTTACCATCAGTTGATTTCAATAGACCAAAAAGACCCGCGAAAAAGATCAACGAAAGCGCAGTTGCGAACTTCACTGGAAATGGTAGACGATTGTCTTCTGATCGGAATGTCTCTACTGCAACGTAGATAAAAAGTAACGGCACAACATACACTGCGTAGCCAATCAAACTGATTGACGTTGTATAGAGCCAATCAAGGATTGGACCACCGAGACCGAACCAACTGAGGATAAGTAGCAATGAGAACGCAATCAAGAAGATTGCCCCTACTTGCGACCAGAATCCAGTAGGCAGCGTATGCTGCGGTGCCTGAGGTGCTGATTTCTTGCGACTAGCGCTTCGTTTTTTTCTTTTAGCCATAATCTTTTTTATTATAGTTCATTTTGAGCGGTCTTAGCGCTGTTTCCTAAAAGTTATTATAGCAAAATTTACTACATTTTGCAAGAGGCTTATGGTTGCATCAATTCGAGGCGACAACTATGCTCGTATTAGTCAGTTTCCAGAGAAAAAGGATGTGGACCTATGTGGAAGTTCGGACGTAAAAAACCACTCGTACCAGAATCAGAGCCGAGACCGGAACCAGAAGCAATTCTAATCGACGGCATACAATACGAAGCACTGATCAACAAGGTGTTCGACGCCGCGATTAAGAAAGCTGAGGGTCTCAAATCTGGAGAAAAGCTCAACGTCGCGCTCGAACAATCAGAAATCCCCGCCGGTGCCCACTACATGGAAATCGTTGGTCCAATCACGATGCGCTCAATGGAGCACGGTCTACTCCCCGGCAGGAGCTTCAACTGGGATTTCGAGTTCACCAAGATGTAATCGCCCCGCAACAATGCGTTGAACCCAAAAGGGCTCCGCGAGTTGCGGGGCCCTTTAATTTATTGACATGGTTCGCGCCGGTAATTCGACTCTCGTTTTCTAGAGGAGGATGTCCCCTCACGGGGCGAGCCAAGCGCCATGGGCGAACTTGTTCCCCATAGAGCGGCCTCCGAAAGAGAATGAGAGTCGAATTTACCGAACTGAACTTATGAACTAGTAGCCGCGAACGTCAGGGACTTTCTTTGGCTCAACTGCTTCCGTATCAGGCACCATCGGTGCTGGGAAAGTTTTTGTCTCTAGACCAAGTGCTTCAACTGCGGGTGCAGTAGCTGCATCTTGAGGCGCGTCTTGTGGACGTCGGTCATTATGGTCATTACGAGGACCACCGCCCCGACCCTGTTGCTGACGTGGTTGGTGTCCGCGGTCACCCTCAGGTTGCTTGCCACCGTTACCACCGCCACCAATTTCGTTGATCACAGGGATCACGATTGGTGTTCGGCGAGTCTGATCATACAGCACGTGCGTCAGCTCGTCCTTAATTTCCTTCTTCACAGTGTCGAGATCAACTCGGCGACCGTTGAAGGTGCGGGCAACTTTTTGCTTCAAGTATTGGCGAATGACGCCCATCAGCTCTTCACTATCACGTAGGTAGATAAATCCACGAGAGATGATGTCAGGACTCGTAAGCAGGCGTCCGCTTCCCTTTGAAACGGTAAGGATCACGACAAACATACCTTCGCTGGCCATGTGAATACGGTCTTTAAGGACTACTTCTGACACGATTGCGCCAGAGTCGTCGTACATGACACCACCAACGGGGACACGTCCGGCTTTTTTCGCGCCTTCAGTGTTGATTTCGATCACGTCACCGCTGTCACAAACAAAGATGTTTTCACGTGGGATACCGGCTTCTTTTTGCGCAAGCTCAGCGTTGTGAACCAACATGTGGAACTCACCGTGAATCGGCAGGTAGTACTTCGGGTTCAAAGCATTGATAAGCTTGACGTGGTCGTCGTAGTAGCCGTGACCTGAAAGGTGGAGTGGACCGATGCCAGTAAGGTGAGTTTTGCCGTTTTGAATAACGCCGCTTCCCTCTCGCATCAATCCGTCGACAGTACGAGTAACGTACTTTTCGTTACCAGGGATTGGGTTTGAGCTAAAGACAATAATGTCGCTGCTTTTGATCTTGATAAATTTGTGTGAACCAGATGCCATACGGTTAAGAACGGCGCTGAACTCACCTTGTGAACCAGTACAAACGATCGTTACTTTTCCATCAGGGAACTTCACGATGTCTTCCATCTTTACGATAACGTCTTTAGGAACTTTAATAGTTCCGGTTCGTAGCGCAACTTCAACGTTCTGAATCATGCTGTAACCGGCAAAGGCAACCTTACGGTTGTGCTTCTTTGCTTCGTCGAGGATGACCTGCATACGGTGAATCTGGCTAGAGAAACAACTAAGGATGAGGCGGCTTTCAGGATATTTATCCATAACCTGTCCCATACTTTCCTGAATGTCGAACTCACCATGTTCGTGTCCACCTTCTGATTCACAGTTGGTTGACTCGTTCATGAGCATCAAAATGCCTTCTTTAGTGGCGATTTCAGTCAATCGCTCGAGGTCGAACTTTCGTCCGTCAACGGGAGCATCTTCGAAACGCCAGTCGCCTGTGTCGACAACAACACCAAGTGGTGTGCGAACAACGACAGCAGTTGCGTCAGGGATCGAGTGGTTTACTCGAACTAATTCGATGCTAAAGCTATCACCAAGCTGTACGCGTTCGTGTGCTTCTGGATCCATGACATTGTAAACAGGCTCGTAACCGCTTGTCGCTTCTTCCATGGTTTTTTGAACCATAGCGAGGGTAAACTTACTTCCGTAAATTGGTGCAGGAATCTTGTCAACAATGTGACGGAAGGCACCGATGTGGTCGAGGTGTCCGTGAGTAAAGACAATACCACGGATCTTGTGCTTGTTCTCTTCAAGGTAGGTTGTGTCAGGAATAATGTAGTTAATACCTGGGTAGTCTGCACCTGGGAAAAGGAAGCCCATATCGATGACGATAATGTCGTTATCGTATTCGATCGCCATCATGTTCTTGCCGATACCCATTTCGCCGAGTCCACCAAGTGGAATAATACGAAGCTTCGGACCGTTTGTTCGCGGTTGCTTCTTTTGGTCGGCGAGGCTGTATTGTTTGCCGTCGTAACCGTTAAAGATTGATTTGTTCACTGGCACATTAATAATGTGTTGTGACGCACGGAGGTTAACACCTTCGCTGGTGCGTCGTTGCGCACGAAAGACTTCGCCGCGGCGAGTCTGTGTTCCTGCAAGAATAGTATTATTCTGCTTTGGACGCGGATTGTTTCCGTTGTTGTTCCCGCCATTGTTATTTCGCGGGTTTTGTTTAGAGGTATCGTCAGCTTGTGGCGTACCGAGTCTTTGTTGACCCATATATGTTTATTCTCCTTTATGAAAATAATTTCTTTGTTCATTTAAATGTTGTTACAAATTCAAGTTCGAGAGGTGTGAGATTAGGATAATCAGTTCAGTGATTCTTAGAAATTATCACAACCCTCTCTGTTCAAGTGGTCTTATTATAGCAAACTAGGCTTGGTTTGGCAATGTTTCGATCTGCTTGATGACGTCCGGTACTCTTAAAAAGTCATCAATCAGTGTCTGACGTAAACTCCCGTTATATAAAGCTGCAGCCGGGTGAAAAAGCGGCATAATAACTATTTTGTGATCTCCAAATTGAATTCTTTTTGGCTGACCATGGATCTCCCCTATTTTCATGCCCGGAAGGAAATATTCCATGCTGTGGCGCCCCAAAGTGATTACCACTTTCGGATTAATAACCTGTAATTGTTTAAGTAGATACGGCCAAAACACAGCTTTTTCCTCTGGAAGAGGGTCGCGATTGTTTGGCGGACGATACTTTACAATATTCGTAATATAGACGTCTTTTCGCTCAAGTCCAGCTGCAGCCAGCATCTCATTAAGAAATTTGCCAGCCGCGCCAACAAACGGAAGACCCTGTAAATCCTCATTCTTGCCTGGTGCTTCACCGATAAAGACGATGTCACTATCAAGGTTGCCATCCCCCATCACAAGATTCGTCGCCTGTTTGGCCAAATCTGGGCAGACATTCTTATCTCGAATGTCTGCCGCAATTTGCTCAATCTGAGATTGTTTCGTCCCCATACTATCTTCTAGCATAGCAGGTGAAAAAGGTTGAAGTCTACTTTGATGCAACGAGCAATACAACTGCAACGATAACAAGTACCACGACAATGGCAATCAATATAAGAAGCTTCTTATTTTTTGGCTTGCTGTCATGAGTCAGCAGTGGCGCCGCACTAAGTGACGGATCAACTACTGGTGCAGGTTGCGCACCCAGGACACCCGTTTGCTCAGAACTAACTGGAGCTGCCCCGAATGAGTTCGGAGCGCCTGCGGCTGGAGCCTCAACAGATGCTGGTGCTGCCTCAACAATTGGAGCTGAAGCATATTCCGTCGGAGCTGGAACTACCGGTTGAACTGACGCTGGCGTCACTGGTACTTCGGGGGTAGGATTCTCTACTGGTGCTGGCGTTTGCGGTTGATTTTGATCTGGATTCATATACGTCTCCCTAAAATAGGTTTACTAAATTGTTACGTTCAGTATACAGAGCAAAAACGCTTGTGGCTATAGAGATTTACGGACTACTGTTCGATATCTTTAAGGCTAAGGCTAAAGCGACCACGTTCGTCGATACCAATCAGCTTCGCTTTCACGACTTGTCCTTCGTGGAGCACATCTTCTACCTTTTCAACGCGCTCGTTTGAAAGCTGAGAAATATGCGCCATACCATCTTGACCGGGCATGATGTTAATGAAGGCACCAAATTCTTTGATACTGACGACCGTACCAGTGTAGATCTTGCCTACTTCGGCTTCTTCAGTGAGTGAACGGATCCACTCGATTGCCTGTTTGATCTTTTCGGCATCCGGACCAGCAACAGTGATTAAACCGTCTTCTTTGATGTCGATTTCAGCACCAGTTTCAGCGGTAATTTTGTTGATCACTTCTCCACCCTTACCAATAACTGCACCAATTTTTTCAGGATTAATCTTGATCTTCTCGATACGTGGGGCAAATGGACTGAGTTCTTTACGAGGCTCAGCGAGTGTTGTCAGCATGTGCTTTAGAATGTGCGCACGACCAACTTTAGCAGTCAGCAGTGCGTCGCGGAGGATCTCCACAGGAAGTCCGTGAACCTTCATGTCCATTTGGAGTGCAGTAATACCAGCAGCAGTTCCCGCAGATTTGAAGTCCATGTCGCCCGCGAAGTCTTCGGCATCAGCGATGTCAGAAAGAATATATGGCTTGTCACCGTCCATCATCAGTCCCATGGCAATACCAGAAACTGGTGCCTTAATTGGCACTCCGGCATCCATAAGTGCCAAGATTGAGCTACAGGTCGCAGCCATCGAAGTTGAACCGTTTTGGCTCATGATTTCGGTGACACTACGAATCGCGTACGGGAAGTCTTCTTCAGCAGGAAGCACAGGGAGGACGGCGCGCTCGGCAAGGTAGCCATGTCCAATTTCACGGCGACCAGGACCACCAAGGCGCTGGACTTCACCAACAGTGTAACCAGGTGCATTGTAGTGGTGCATATAACGACGTTCACCATCACTAATTTCCATCGTATCAACCATTTGTGCGTAGCTCAGTGGCGCAAGGGTGATAATATTCAACCCTTGTGTCATGCCACGAGTAAAGAGTGATGACCCGTGTGTGCGAGGTAATACTCCTACTTCACTTGAAAGTTGGCGGATTTCATCGAACTTACGACCGTCTGGACGAAGGTTGTCTTCAACAATGCCACGACGAACATCTTTGTGAACGGCAGACGTAAAGGCTTCGTCATACTCACCTTTAAGGGATTTGTATTCGTCTTCGCTAATCTTCTCAACCATGTCAGTGTGAAGCGCCCAACGAAGTTGATTAACCAATTCGTTACGTTCGGCATATGGCTTGCGGATTGCTTCACCGAGTTTGCCATGGACCCATTCGTTAACGACTGCTTGGATGTCTTCGTTTGGAAGTGTCAGTGTGTATTCCTGCTTTACAGGCGCAATCTTCGCAGCTAATTCTTTTTGGAGTTTAATCGCTGGTTGGTAGTGTTCAAACGCCCAGGCAAGTGCATCGGCAACGACTTCTTCTGGAACCTGGTCAGCACCAGCTTCAACCATCGTGATACCACTTTCGATACCAGCAACAACCAGGTCAAGATCGCTTGCTTCGCGTTCTTCAGGACTAAGGAATGCCTTGAACTCACCATTTACTCGGCCAATACGAAGTCCAGAAACAGGACCATCAAACGGTGTTCCAGTCAGCATCAGTGCTGCACTGGCGGCAATCATACCAACCATGTCGGGACGGAAAGACGGGTCCATAGAAAGGACGCTTGCGACCACTTGGACCTCTTGGCGGTAGCCTTTTGGAAACAGTGGACGAATTGGACGATCAATAATACGTCCGATAAGAATTGCTTCGTCAGAAGGACGACCTTCACGCTTGATGAAGCGGCTGCCGCTGATTTTTCCAGCTGCATACATTTTTTCTTCATAGTCGATTGAGAGCGGGAAATAATCCAAGACGATTGGACGCGTTCCAACCTGTGCTGTACCAAGTACGACAGTATCTCCGTATGTGACGAGCACCGAACCAGTGCTACGAAATCCAACTCGGTTTACTTCGAGTGTCAGAGGGCGTCCCTCAAACTCGGTTGTTACTTTAATAATATCCTTACCATATGGATTAATTGTTGCCATTGTCTAGGCTCCTTCTTTTTTAATTCTTCTGCTTTACTTCGCAATAGACATGTTTGAAGGTAACGGGTGTACGCGTTTTTTATTAAAAACACCTGCATCCAGCACCTCATCCATGCACGTTTACTCTTCTATTATAACAGTTACAAGGCGTTCCCTACCCTCATAAAAAAAGAACTCCGTATTATTTACGGAGTCCAAGTTTTGCGACGGTCGCTTTGTAAGCTTCGAAGTCTTTGGCTTCGAGGTATTTCAGAAGCTTTTTACGACGTGCCACCATTTGGATC
Source organism: Candidatus Saccharimonadota bacterium (assembly GCA_028288995.1). Classification (GTDB taxonomy): domain Bacteria; phylum Patescibacteriota; class Saccharimonadia; order Saccharimonadales; family Saccharimonadaceae; genus Microsaccharimonas. The sequence goes on along the minus strand of JAQGHF010000003.1, from coordinate 289,218 downwards.
AATCCGCGACGACCCATGTGGTCGTGCTTGTTTGTCTGAAGGTGGAGTGTCACTTCTTTAATACGAGTCGTCAGCACAGACGCTTGGGCTTGTGGGCTACCAACGTCTGTTTTGTGTGTCTGCGTTAGCTTGAAGGCTGCGGCTTTGTTTTCTGCTGTAATCATCAGGTGTGTATTGTACCAGAATTCTTCCACCCTTTCAAGGGGGTGCTACAAACGACATTTTCGGACCTAGATGACAGGAGTCTTAAGACAAGTTTTAATTAGCATGAGCATTGACTTTTGATCTGTTCTATGCTATTATTGCACCGATATGGAACGAGTGTGGTCCACTTCGCGCCGAGGGTTCTCCGTGCGTAGTATCTTAACGTTTGTCTTGACCGTGTTCATCGCGGCCTTGTTGTGGGCAACCTTCGGTAGTCACACCGCTACGCACGCCGCCGCGTCCCCTGCTACGTGGAAGGGTGCAAGCATCCTTTATGACGGTCACCAATACTTCGCCCAGACTGCAGCAAAAGCTGGAGATAGCATTAACCTTCCGGTTGGCACCAACTACTACCTCTACACCCCAGACAACAGTGGCGGAAATCCGCCGGCGACAGTAAAAGCCTTTGTCATCTATTTTACACCTGGGGTAGACCCTCCAACAGCACAAACAGCAACCTTTGCGACGTATGACTACTCTTCACAGAAGGTATTCTCGAACCCATCAAGCAAGCAAGCTATTACCATTACTCCTCAAGGTAGCCAGAGCAGTTATAGTTCTTGTACTATTCAAGGTGTTGGCTGGATCATCTGCCCTATTACCACTTTCCTCGCAGATGGCATGGACAACATCTTTAATATCGTAAAAGGCTTTCTCGTTGTACAACCAGCGAACACAACAAACACCAACAACGACCTCTACATCGCCTGGAACGTCATGCGTGGTATTGCCAACGTGGCGTTTATTATCGTCTTCCTCATCATTATCTACTCTCAGCTCACAAACATGGGCATCAGTAACTACGGTCTAAAGAAACTCCTTCCTCGACTAATCATTGCCGCGGTACTCGTGAACGTGTCGTACATTATATGTGCACTCGCGCTCGATATCTCGAATATTCTCGGCTACTCGCTACAAGATGTCTTTAATACAATTCGACAGAACACCTTTAATATCAGTAATGATACCTGGACTAACTCAAACGATATGGGCTGGTCGGCAATCACTGCCTTCGTCCTATCGGGTGGTGCGGCAACTATCGGCGTCATTATTGCAACTGGTGGAACCATCGCCAGTGCGGTCTATCTCCTCGTTCCTGTGCTTATCGGATTGCTCGGCACAATCCTTGTCGTACTCCTCATCCTCGCAGCTCGACAAGCAATTATTATCATCCTCATCGTCATCGCACCACTAGCCTTCGTTGCCTACCTGTTACCGAACACTGAACAGTGGTTCAAGAAGTGGCGCGAGCTCTTCATGACCATGCTCATATTCTTCCCTGCATTCTCACTGGTCTTTGGTGGATCACAGCTTGCTGGGGGCATTATCATTCAAAATGCGACATCAATCACCGTTGTCATCTTTGGACTTGCGGTTCAAGTTGCGCCACTCGTTATTACACCACTCCTCCTCAAACTCAGTGGTGGTCTGCTCGGAAAGATCGCCGGAATTGTCAACGATCCAAAGAAGGGGCTTCTGGACCGTACAAAGGCATGGTCTGGCGATCGTGCAGCAATGCACCGCCAACGTGGATTACGTGACAATAACCTCAAATGGTACAACGGGGCACGTCGTATCGCTCGGGCACTTGATAACAACAATCGTCGGGTGAAGGACCGCACTGGTCTATACACTACTGAAGGAGAGAACCGCTACCACAAGATGCCTGGGTACCGCAATCTTCACACAGATATGCACCAAGCTGATCTCGCAAAAGAGCGTATCGAAAACCAGAACAAGGCGCACGCACAACATGTTCTCAATAGCACCGGTTCTGCCCTTCACCTTGAAAATCTTCGATTGGAAGCAAGTAAAGTTGCGTTGACACGAGCGACCGAAGTAACAAATGCCGACATCAAGGAATACGGTTCTGGACGACGCGTTGCTACTGGTGAGCTTAATACCCTCATGACCGATATGAAAGCAGACATTACGGCTACTGCAGCAGAAACGCAGCGTGCGCAATCGGCTTCATATATGCAACAGAAGAATATCTCTTCGGCCTTTACGGCAAACACGGTCGCATCAAGAGCGCTCCTCAACGTTGCTGCCGGTGTTGATCCAAATGGTCTCATACGTGCAGAAGCAAGTGCCCGTGGCGCACTTATCAAGCTTGAAAAAGAAGCACTTGATAGTAGCGTCCAGTTACTTAATGCTCGAGCAATCGAGAGTGGTACGACTCTGAAGAACTACGCTATCAACTTGGCAAGCGCCGCAAGCACAGGTACTTCAAGAGAACCAGCTGCACTTATTGAAGCTGCTGTCGAAGCTGCGGCACAAGACGGCCAAGTATCACTCATGCGTACACTGCGTATGTCCAGAGATATCGATCAAAGTATGGTTACCCGCGTGCTTGCACGTAATGCCGCTACGATGAAAGAAAAGGGTGGATTTGACCTTCAGGCTAACCCTAGCCTTGCCGGCGCTACCCAGGCACAAATGAACGCAAGCGTGGCCGAAACACTTGGTGAAATTAGTGCTAGTAACCTTTCAAGCGTTAAGGCAGGATTCTGGGGCGACATCGCAAACCTAAAGGGAACGAATCCTCAATCTTCTATGCAAAGAGTTATTGCAGACGCAAAAGCAAGTGGCTCGCCAGACTCAGTCAATGGTCTTCGCAAAACTTACCTTACGCTCACTGAAGCGCTTACAAACCCTGATATCCGCGCATCACTCGGTGACCGTCTTCAGGAAACTGTTGCGATTCACAAAGCGCTCGATGCAGAGTACGGTGATAAGCCGGTTGATTACAGTCAGTTTATGTAGACCTAATAGGTTTCGTATTCGCTGGTTAAAGCAGAATCGTCGATTGAAAAGTCGGCGATTTTTGTTCGGCGAAGTTGGGTACAATAGGCGCCAGTTCCAAGGACTTTTCCTATGTCCTCAGCAAGCGTTCGAATATACGTGCCGCTGCTGACGTGCACGCGAATTTTAATATCTGGATATATGTAGTCAACAAGTTCGAGACTAAAGATCGTGACGGTGCGAACCGGCATTTCAACTGTCTCACCTTTGCGAGCGAGTTTATAGGCACGCTGCCCATTAATTTTAATGGCGCTGTAAATTGGTGGCGTTTGTTGGATCTCACCAACGAACTGCGAGAGCGCTTCGGTCACTTCATCAAGGGTTGGTTGTATATCAGAGATTTCTGTAATCTCACCCTCAGGGTCGCCCGTAGAGCTTGTCTGTCCTAAACGAATGGTTGCTTCGTAGACTTTGTCGAGTTTTGAATAGGTCCCAGCGTTACGACATTCTTTACCAGTCACAATGATCATAAGACCAGTCGCAAACGGGTCGAGTGTTCCCGTGTGCCCTACTTTGGCTTTCTTGCCTAGTTGCTGAGATAGTTTTCGACGGACACGTGCAACAACGCCAAAGCTGGTCATGCCGCTCGGCTTATCAATCAAAAGGACACTATCTTCTTGCATAGAAGGGATTATACCCTAATTATGCTTTACGGGGCGAGTTATTACTGATCCGGCTGAGTGGGTATCTGGAATTGACCAGGATCATTAGAAGGAGGCGTTACTGGTGGAACTGGTGGCTGTACAGGTGCAGGAGGTGCGGTAGGAGGCTCTGGAGCAAGAATATCACCTAGGATTTCAGGCTGCACTGCGGGTGCTGCTGGTGCTGCGTCGAGCGCGTACGCTGAACCAGCTGCAGGCTGCGCAGAAAAGTCTGGTACTGCTGGTGGCATTGGAAGTCCAAGGTCTACTGGAGTTGATGGAATCGGCGCCACAGATGGCTCGATAACTAGTTCATGACCCATTGTTTCAGGTTGTGCTGCCGACGAAGCGACAGGCTCTTCAGTTGTAGCCACTTCATCATGCCCAAGAACATAGGACGATCCAGCTCCTGTTGCAGAGCTAGGTGGTGCACCCCCTGGTGATGAATCAAGATATGAATGCGTCAAAATTGTCTTATTTTGATCATTTTCTTCAGCACGACGTGCGTCTTCGGCCGCTTGCTCAGTAGTCGCGTTCAGTGTTCCACCAAGTGAGGGTTCGATCTCTGGTTCAGAAGCGAGAGTATGCGAAACGGTAGACTCAGATATGACAGACGGCTCAGGACTAGGCGTAGGGGTTGGCTCGGGCGTTGGCTCGGTCACAATTTCTTCTTTGTGAGCATCGCCTTCATCGTCAAAGGCATACGCACCAGCAGCATGTGTATTGCCAGTGTGTTCACCTTGTTCAACAGTTAATGCTTCATCAGCGACAATCACTGCTTCTTCCTGTTCAGCAGCTTTCACGCGTTTGTCCATTTCCTCTAGTGTTTCACTTGGCTTGTGGCTAATTGATAAGGACTCTTTGTACTGAGACGCTTCTTTCTCGTCTTCTTTAGGAGCTTCATGTGATGCTTCATCCTTAGTAACGTCAAGATTTCCGATTTGATGTGATTCTTGCAGTTTAGAAGCAATTAATTGCTGGTCAGCACCGGCGCCCATAAGCTGTGCAGCAATGGTCATGACACGAGAGGTTGTATGTGTGTTACTAAAGCGGTCTGTCTCGGCGACAATACCCGTAAGAAAGGCAGTAGCGATTGATGCATCAAGCAGTGATTTGTTTTTGTCACTCTTGAGCGCTTCAGCAAGCCCACTCACCATTTCACTCAGGCTACTTGCCTGGTCATCGTGCCAGTCAATACCACCGAGGTTACTGACCTGCTCTCCAGCCGTCACGGTAATAATATCTGCATCATGAAGAATCTGCCCATGTGATTCTAAGGCACCATCAAGGTGCTCCTGAATATCGACACCAAGCGCAATCACCAACTCTACATTGAAATCACCCTGGCTGAACTCAAGGTCATCACTGGTAATGGTCGTTTTGTACGGCGTAATAAAGATTTTGACGCTATCACCTTCTACTTTGTAGCGGAGGTGGTCAGCCTTCTCTTTATCGAGCGCAATGATAAAATCACGAAGACTATCGGTTGTTTCGTCAAAAGTCTCCTCCGGTTTGAGGAATGCGATAGCCGGTGGAACGTCTCCACTAAAGACCGCAGTTGGATGTTTTTCCAGCTTATCAAGCAGCAGCGTTAACCCCAGTGCCGAAGACAACGCATCAACAGAAGGACTATTCGAAACGGTCACGAGAATGTTCGTCGCTGACTTAATCTTTTCGACAATCTGTTGTTTGGCTTTTATATCGTCCATATTGCTTATGTTTCTTTTTTTGGCGTTAACCGTACGTTTATGGGATTACTATACCATAAGGGTTTTAGGGTCGTCAACAAATGCTACTGACACTTTACAATTAACGCGTTTTCCTCTATAATCACCCTTTGAATAGATTACAAGCTACTAATAGCATTTATAGAGACAAGGAAACCCATAGTGCCAATCATCAAATCCGCTATCAAGCGAGCAAAACAAACCATCAAACGCAACGAACGAAACGTTGGTATTAAGCGTGATATCAAAGACGCTGTTAAGGCATTCACTGCGAACCCTAGTGCTGCTACCCTTTCAAAGGCACAGAGCGAAATCGACACAGCTGTAAAAAAGAATCTCCTCGACAAGAACACTGCTGCGCGGCGTAAGGCGAGTCTTTCAAAAACTGCAAAAGCTGCAGGTGTAAAGCTTGGTACTGCCAAGAAAGCTACGCCAGCTAAAACTACTGCTGCGAAGAAGCCAGCCGCTAAAGCTGCTCCAGCAAAGAAAGCTCCAGTCAAAACTACCGTTGCCAAGAAACCAGCAGCAAAAAAATAGTTTTCTCGCTACTCATATGCAAAAATAACCTCTCGTCTCGGGAGGTTATTTTTTTAATTACTCATCGATAGGAGCGTTCGCTCAATCAGCAGCCACGGCTCGCCTCTTGAACGTTTCATATCAGCATCAGTCTGCGCAAAAGTCGCCAGAATACGTGCCGAACCACGCGCCCCTAGCCTATTGCCATGACGTGATAACTTTCCCGCAACGTACGGATGAATACCAAACTCTTTCGCAGGGTTATTGGCAGGTCCAGCACTTGCGACAGCTACCAATTGAAATGCTTGCGACGAAAGCAGTGCAAATAACTTATACGGATCCTCAACGAGTTCAAGCGTTCGAATCATATCGTGGACCGCTTCGCGGCGACTCTCAAGTGCAAGTTCAAATAACTGAAAGACATTTTCGGAAGGATTCGGCTCAATACTGTCATTGATCGTTTCAGGCGTCACAGTCTCAAGAAATGAGAGCTTCTCTAGCCCGTTGATGAGCTGCCATTGATCAAGTCCCACTCGTTCCACAATATGGTGCGCTAGTTTTTTATCCAAGTGTAGTCCAAGACTCTCAGCCTGTTTCAGTACCCACGCTTCAGCAAGTGGTTGGTCGCGATCTCCCCAAACGGGGAACTCTTTCAAGACGACACGTTTCTTCACTTCTTTATAGCCAGTGGTTCGCTTATCAGGTTTGCTATCGATCAACACGACATCAATATCGTCCGAGATACGATCAATCCATTCAGGAAGCTTCTCCCAGACAGCACTATTTTGTGAAAGATCCTTGATAATCACCAAGCGTTTTTCGGCAAACAATGTGCCACCCATTAAAAGATCAGGAATATTTTTTAGTTCAATCATCGTTCCGTCGATTCGTTCCGCAGTGCCATCGAACTTCTCTAAAATAGCCTTCACGGCTTGCTGAATATCAAATGTGTTCTCTCCGGTAAACCAGGTAATCATTGTCTTTAGTATAAACGATAGTATAGCCGGCAGCTACAGTGTCTGACAGTACGGACAAATATGCGTTCCCCGACCAGCAACGCGCAGTTTCTCAATTGTTGTGCCACAACGCGGACATGGCAGCCCCTCACGCCTAAAGACACGAGCAAAGTCCATGTAGCTTCCCTTCTTTCCTTCAGCATTCACATAATTACGGTTCGACGAACCACCTTTTTCAATCGAAAGGTTCATAACTGCGCGAAGTTCCGTGTATAGCTTTTCAAACTCAGCAGGCGTGATCGTTTCGACGAGTCGCTGCGGGTGAATCTTCGCACCCCACAACGATTCGTCAGCATAAATATTACCGACACCCGCAATAACAGACTGATCCAAGATGGCTGCTTTAATATTCGTCCTCGCGCGCCGTTTAAAACGTTCAGCAAATTGCTGAGGCGTGAAGTCTGCTTCGAGCGGCTCTGGACCAACTTTTTGCATAAACGAAAGGTTCGGGATCTCGAGCGTCGGCATCAATCGTACCCATCCAAACTTTCGCTGATCATTAAAGAACAGCTGCGAATCATCCTCGAATTCAAGCGTCACGCGTGTCGATGTATCGGGGAGTGTATTCACCAAACTGTCATTTGGGTGACCGGCGCCAAAGCGCGTATCCCTACCGACAAACACCAACTGCCCCGTCATCTTCAAGTGAACAACCAGCGAATAGTTTGTCGATAGATCGATCATCAGTACTTTCGCACGACGACGAATAGCAGTAACGCGAGCGCCCACCAAAAATTGCTTCACATCACTTTCGCTATTCGGGAAGCTCTTCGGGGTATCATGTGTCGCACTGGCAAGTACTTTACCAATAATAAGTTCGGAAAGTCCTCGACGGACCGTTTCTACTTCGGGTAATTCAGGCACAAGATGTGCTCCTTTTTCTATTCGTTTCAGAATTTAGAGATTGATATTAGAGATCAATTTGTCAGCGCCAGGAATCTGTTTGATGAACAAGCTGGTCAACTGCGTCACGCTGGCATCAAGTGATCCTTTTGACCCACTACAGGTTGATGTCCACAAATCTTTCACGTCAGTCGTACCATTATAAATGGTAAATGTATAAACATTACCGGTTGCACAGACGCCACTGGTATCGTTATTATCGCCCGTCAGCTGCTTACCTTTTGCTAGGTTTGCCTTATCAAGTGCATGAACAAATTCAGTGTATGACGCGACGCTGTTACCAAGTGAAATCTGATCAACGACGGTGTCTAGATAGCCCGTATACGTCACAACATGACGATTATTTGGTGCAATATCAATCTTGTATGAGTGAAACGCCTCATCCGCGACAATTGGTCCACGAACGGTCATCGTCACACTGTGCTCCACCGTTGTGTTTAGAAGTGCATCGCGACTCACGTCAACTTGCGTCGTGCTACTTGTTGATGATCCAGAAAAGAAGACAACACGAGCAAGTGAAACGAGTGATGCAATTGCGATGATGATGATAACGACAACGAGGACGATGGGAATGATACGAGATGTTCTGTAATTAGCCATAATTTAACCTTAGTAGTTTTACGCTTTCTTGTCAAATCCAGTACTACCAAAACCAGCCGCGCCACGAGTTGTTTCCGACAGGTCTTCGGCGAGTTGCCAGGATACTTTTTCAAACTTGCTAATCAGCAGCTGTGCAACGCGCATGTCGGGTTCAATGGTGAAAGTTTCTTTACTCAGATTAATCATCAACACGCTGAGCTCTCCCCTATAGTCCGCATCGATCGTTCCCACACCATTGACCATCGTAATACCATGTTTGATACTCAGCCCACTGCGCGCACGGATCTGCATTTCGTACCCTTCAGGAATTTCGAAAGCTAGTCCCGTTGGTATCATACATCGCTCCATCGGTTCCACCGTCATCGGCTCGTCCAAACACGCATGAATATCCATCGCTGCAGCTTGGTTGGTTTGATATTCGGGGAGCGTCGCATTTTCGCGTAATTTTTTTACTTTTACTTCCATCATTATTTTCCTTGTTTGTTTTCCTCTAATAGTGCTTTGATTGCCGTAATTGATTCAGGTACGTTCGAGTAGGTAAACGTGTGGATGCCCAGCGTTGCAGCTACTGAAGTAAACGCCGGAATGTCGTCAATAAATAAACACTCTTCTGGCTCCACGCCCAACTTCTCAACAGTCATTGTGTAAATTTCTGGCGCAGGTTTATCCCAGCCCACTTCACCCGATGCAACAACGACATCAAAAAGCTCATCCAGCTCGCCCGGTTGAAACCGTTGGTCAAGTGAGTAACGACTGGGGGTATTTGTCAGCATCGCTAATTTGTACTGACCTTTCAGCTCTTTTAAGAGTTCCATCGTTTGATCAATTTTGGTTCCGCGCATAATGTCGAGGACGACACCGAAACAATCGAAAATAACTGCCTTAATCACAGATCTCCCCAGTTCTTTCCACTATGCACATCGACACGCAGTGAAATGCCGAGCTCTGGTGCAATCTCTTCCATAGTTGATTTAAGAATTTCAGCAACCTTGTCTGCGTTCTCTTCAGGACATTCAACAAGGATTGAGTCATGAATCTGCAATACTTGTTCACCCAAGTCCCCCAGCTTCTCGTCAACGCGGATCATCGCAAGCTTCATAAGGTCAGCTTCGGTTCCTTGAATTGGCATATTTGCAGCGGCACGCTCGGCAGCGGCACGTACCATAAAGTTACTACTCTGAATATCTGGTGTGGGACGGCGGCGACCAAAATAGGTTTCAACGTAGCCCTCAGTCCGAGCCTTTTGAAGCGTGTCATCAATAAACTTTCGAATCGGTGCACGAAGCGCAAAATATTGATCGATGAAATCTTTTGCTTGTCCAAATGACATGCCAGTATTTGCCGCCAGTCCATGTGGGCTCATGCCGTATAGCACGCCGAAGTTAATCACCTTCGCGTCACGTCGTTGGCTCTTCGTCACGTCATCCATCGGAATACCATAGACTTCACTAGCTGTCTTGGTGTGAATATCAACGTCACCATTAAAGTCATTGATCAAACTTTTGTCATCAGCAAGCACTGCAGCAAGACGAAGTTCAAATTGCGAGTAGTCTGCACTTACCAATACCTTATCGCCATCGGCAATAAACGCTTCGCGAATCTTTCGACCAAGTTCGGTGCGAATCGGAATGTTCTGAAGGTTTGGATTTGTACTACTTAACCGTCCAGTTGCCGCAACGTCTTGATTGAATGTCGTGTGAATTCGATTGTGCTCATCGGCAAGTTTTGGTAGTGAGTCGGTGTAGGTATTTTTGAGCTTCGCAAGCTCCCGAGTTTGTTCAATCAGTTCAATAATCGGATGCTGTCCTCGAAGTTTATCAAGCTCTGCTTGACCTGTACTGTAGCCAGTCTTACCCTTTTTGATACCAGTCGTTGGAAGTTGTAATTTCGTAAATAACACTTCTGAAAGCTGTGTGGGACTACCGATATTAAACTCATAGCCAACCATTGAATACATTTCTTGTTCAAGTTTTTTGTGCTCTGCACCAAGCTCGTCACTCATTTTGTTAAGGACTGCGGGGTCAACCAATACACCCTTATGTTCCATACGAAAAAGCGTGTATGTGAGCGGGAAATCGAGGTCATGAGCGATACGTGCAACCTTTGGTTCTTTCTCAAAAAAGGCAACTTGGCTGTCGTACACAGTCCATAACCCAGCGAGCAGTTGCACCGTTTCAGGCTCCTCCTGCCCGACGAGTGCCACGGCAGATCTATCGCGCATCAGTGGATCAATAAGGAATGCGCCTTGGCGAATATCGTGAACATCAGAGAACCTTGGAAAAGCTTCAAGCGCCGCAAGCTTGTGATAGACATCCTTTACGTCATAACTAACAACTGTCGCCATTTCGAGTGCGGTCCAAATGCTCGAATCAATATCTTTTACTAGCTTTGAGGCAACGGTCTTTTTATCTGTCGATACCCACAATGCGTCGTCAATCACATCAATCAGTACTGGACCATCAATCCGTAATGTTTCTGGCCACTCGACGATATCAAGTCCAGTGATTTCAACCTTTGCTTCCTCTATTTCGACAATCTCGTCCCCAAGTTTCATATGCTTTGGAAGACGTGCAACCAACGAATTGAATTGATATTTGTGGAGTACTTCAAGGATCTTATCGACGCGTGTTCGTTCAATACTTGTCTCTTCCCAGTCAATTTTGATTGGTGCATCCGTAAAAATCTGCGCGAGTTTTTGACTCATGTAAGCAGACTCTTTACCTTCAGCCAAATACTTCTGCTGCGCACCCTTCACTTCGTCGACATGAGCATAAATCCCATCAAGGTCACCATATGCTGTTAATAAGTTTTGCGCTGCCTTTGGTCCAATTCGTGGGACACCGGGAATATTATCGCTACTATCCCCTACCAGTGCCTTGTAATCAACAAACTGACTGACTTTGACACCATACTTCTTTTCAAACGCATCGTCATCATAGCGTACGAGGTCCGTGCTGCCTGTTCGGGTAATGTATACACCCGTATTGTCATCAATCAATTGCAGGAGGTCATAGTCACCAGTTACGAGACAGGCTTCAATACCATCTTCTTTGGCCTGCGCAGCGAATGTTCCCATAATGTCATCAGCTTCGTACTGGTCGAGTTCATAGAGCGGCCAGTTAAACGCCTCAAGTACTTCGCGAAGGATCGGAAGTTGCGCGTAAAAATCTTCCGCCGGTTTTGTACGACCAGCTTTATAATGTTCAAAGATTTCGAGGCGTTTTGCAGCACTGGTGCCTTTAATATCCCAGGCGACGGCGACATAATCAGGCTCTAGTTTCTTAATAAGTTCGATGGCGATCGACGTAAAACCGAATACACCGCCAGTTGGCGTTCCGTCTGGAAGCGCCAATCCAGGCATCGCATAATACCCACGATAAAATACGGATTTTCCATCAATAACTGCCAGCCGTTTCATATCCTTAGTATAACAGTTAATAAGAGTTATTTTGCTCTGTTATAATGACTGTATGAGCCATCACGAAAATCTGAAAATTCTCGCTTTTGTCGGTCTAACCGGCTCGGGCAAAACAACCGCAGTTGAACATTTCACCGAAAAAGGATTCCCAAAAGTCTATTTTGGTGGCATTATCTACGAAGCAATGGCTGAAGCCGGCATCGAAAAAGGTGAAGAAAACGAAACCAAATTCCGTGTCGAAATACGCGAAAAAGAAGGCAGCGATTTTGTCGTTAAACGTATTATCAAACAAATCCACGACCTTGCCGACGCCGGACAGCATCGCATTATTGCTGATGGCATCTACACTTGGGATGAATACAAAGCAATCAAACACGAGTTTCCCGGTGAAACAACTGTCATTGCTATCACCTCACCAAAACACATGCGTTACCACTGGTTGGAAAGTCGTTTAGATCGTCCTCAAACACCACAAATATCTGCAGCTCGTGATCAACACGAAATTGAGACATTACAAAAAGGCGGTCCTATCGCAGCAGCTGACTTCTTTATTATGAACAACGGATCATTGGAAAATTTCTACGAACAACTTGACGCTGTTGCGCAGTCTCTAGAGTTTTAAGAGCTCGTCTGCGGTCAGACGTTCGCTCCCGCCACCTTGTTTTTCGTTCTGGAACAAAATCTCACGTCCATCTGGTAGCGTTAGACGCTGGTGTGCGGCAGCCTTAAATTGAGTCTCAGAGAGTCCTGCGCCACGGGTAACATATGGTGTTCCGTTATCATACAGCACACGAAGCACACCGACACCCGGTACTTCAATTGAGCGTGGCGATCGACGTTGCAATTCACGGCGCGCATCTTCATCGAAATAACGATTAATCGTGATGTTTTTGCGATACAAATGCTCACTGAGGCGACGATCAATTTCGGTCATCGTTCGAGTACGCCCGGCAAATTCTCGAAGAAGCTCTTCGATACTGTCCTTAGTAATATCCTCGGGAGCTTTTGTTTTTCGATATTCTCCTAGCATTTCATCAGTAAAAGCCCGTCGATACCATTCCAACTCATCAGCAATAGAACGAAGGGCCTTCTGGGCAGCTCCAGGCTTCTCAAGCGTGCGTTCAATCAAAACTTCTTGACTGGCTTTAGGAATAAGTTCCAATGAGTCACTCTTTACTGGGTTGCCGATGGTAATTGAACCAAACATCATTTGTTCACGTTCGACAATTCGGTCACCATCCATTTGCGGTGACAATAATCGCCCAACAAGAAGCTCGTTCTGCAGTGCGTAGTGCCCCACAACCGAAGGTTCAACCATCAGCGTCATTTCAATCACATCAAATCGCTTCACACCATCTTTAGACTGCTTCTCATACCAACGAGGAATACCCGCAACGAGCTGCCCTCTCTTGGGTTCCGAGACGCTTCGTTGGCTAATCAAACGCTTCGTTGCTGTCTCGTCACCATGGATATTCTTGTACAGCGTTTTACGGTATGACTTGCCGGCTTCTTCATAGACGAGGTCAATCATACCAGCGGCAAGGTCGGTTCGTAGCAATGCTTCTTCGTCAGGTACTGGTGGGGTAACAATAATATTCTCTTTACTCATCTCAAAAGCCTGAAGAATCTTTCGAGTCACCTTTTCTGCACGTTCTAGTCGTTTTGGATGAATGCTGAACTTATCCATGAACTCAAAGGCTTCTTTTGGCTCGAGACGGTCGAGTCCCTGTGTTGCCGTCATCAGGTCGAGTTGCGCAATAAAGTCATCATTTACGTCAGGTCGTATCAACGCGCGCCATGTCTTAGGCTTTTTTGCCGTAAAGTCCTGTAATCCACCTGCTTCGACAGCCGCAGCAATAAAGGCTGCACGCGCAAGGTGCATCGCTGTTCGTTCACCTCGTAGTTCAGCTTCTTTTGCTTCAACCAATCCTCGAGAAAGCTCAGGACTTATTGGGAATTTGTCCATTTCTTTACCAGTATCGGTAATCTTATCCTCATCATTTAATGCACCCAGTCGTGATAATGACTCTTCGGCGTTAATAATCGCCGATGGTGCCACTGAGTGAGGAATATATTCGTTAATATCACCGAATCGAAAATCAAGAACAGCGACACTCAGCACAACTCGAGACAAGTTCGTGTGGTAAATTTCTGGCGGTGCGTGCTGTTCACGTTCTTCAAATGGCTGATATCCCATTTGCGGCATTTCCACTTCTTTCCCACGTTTTCGAAGCTCATCGTCCATCACGGTCGTTGGATCTACAATATAGCCAATACCGCCAGGAACGTCGCGTCCTGCGCGACCAATTTGCTGAATAATTTCATCCTTCGAAAGGTAGTGTCGGACGAGTCCTGGAATACCATCTTCATCAAGCTCTTGGCGATTAATCGTACCATCCGTGACGACAAGCGTGACACCCGGAATCGTAATACCGGACATTCCTGCCGGTGAAGAAACAATAACTAATCGGGAACCTTCAGGAACCGGATCGTCGATGTGAGAAAGTTCAAATTCGCTCAGTTCGCCATGGAGTTTCCGAAATACGACAGACTTTGAGGCATCCGGGTCACTCTTGTTGAGTTCAGCGATCGTTTCTTCGATAATGTGATCGATTTCACGTTTTCCAGACGTAAAGAGCATCGTTTTTTCATACTCTTTACCCACCTTCGCGTACAGTTCCATTAAGTTTAGACCCTGCTCTTCTTTCATGTCGACATTGAAAGGACGACCCTCAATGTTGATCATAGGTACGTAGCTATCTTTGTTTAAGGCTTGGAATGACTTCTGTAAGCTTTCCGAGTTGTGTGTAGCACTCGCTGCGACAAGTCGCCAGTCGTCGTGATCTTGTACCGCCATTGCGGCAATACCGGTTGCGATTTCTGTGAATAGATTCGCTTCGTGAATTTCATCTGAAATAATCGCAACTTTCTTGTCGCCGTACTTTTCGGCAATGTCTTTTTCCATACGATTAAACGTATTTGGAGTCATGATGAGCACTCGGTTATCATCATGCAGCTCCACTCGCTCACCGTGCACGATACCGACGAGGTTTTCTGATTCGTCGGAACCTAGTTGATCTTTAAATTCGTCACGAATACGTTCACCAAGTCCATCAGCAATAATACGACGCGGAACAAGAACAATCGTTTTATCGTAGCCAGCTTCATAGAGATACTGCGGAAGCTGTGTACTCTTTCCACTTCCTGTTGGACCACCAAGAATAACTGCTTTGTACGCTTCAATGTTCGCGAGGATTTCTTGTTTGTGTTTGTAGGCAGGTAGCGCCTTATTTCCAAGATCAGTCTTTTGTAGCATTTCTGCTCGAGCTTTTTCAATCTCGCGTCGCTTTGCGAGCATTCGTGCCTTCGACTGTTTTGACTGTTCCTGGCGGTACGCAAGCGTATCAATATCGGCTGGCACCGAGAAGACACCTCGACGTTCGCTACCGTGATTACGACGAGTAAAAGCTGGTGGTTTTCGCTCTGGTCCCATTAAGGTCATGTTAGCACTTCTACCTCTGGTTTGAAAGCATAAGAAAAACGCAGGTATGAATACCTGCGTTTCTTTACTTTGAACTTATTTTAGTTCAAGTATTCGTGAAGTTTCTTTGAGTCTTTGTGCTTACGAAGCTTGGCGAGTGCTTTGGCTTCGATTTGACGAATACGTTCACGAGTAACAGCAAATTCCTGCCCTACTTCTTCAAGGGTGTGACTCTTACCATTTTCAAGACCAAAACGCATCTTGATGATCTTCTGTTCACGGTCTGAAAGTGTCGAGAGGATTGCCTGTACTTGCTCTTTCAAAAGCTGAGATGCGGCAGACTCTTCTGGAGTTGCGCTCTCTTCGTCTTCGATAAAGTCACGAAGCACTGAATCTTCGTCGTCACCATCACGTCCAACACCAGCATCGAGTGACGTAATGTCTTGCTTGATCTTCATGACATATTCAACTTTTTCCGGTTCCATTTCAAGCTCTTTTCCAAGCTCTTCAATGGTTGGTTCACGGTTCAGTTCTTGAGTCATACGACGCTGCGTACGAAGCAACTTGTTGATGGTTTCCACCATGTGAACAGGGATACGAATGGTACGAGCTTGGTCAGCAATCGCACGAGTAATCGCCTGGCGAATCCACCATGTGGCGTAGGTAGAGAATTTAAATCCTTTTTCAGGGTCAAACTTTTCAACCGCACGGAGTAGTCCGGTGTTACCTTCTTGAATAAGGTCGAGGAAGTCGAGTCCACGACCACTGTAACGCTTTGCAATCGAGACAACCAAACGCATGTTTGCTTCAGCCATCTTGTCTTTTGATTTCTTGTCTCCAGTGACAACCTTCTTTGCGAGGGCTAGTTCTTCTTCGGCGTTAAGAAGGGGAATTTTACCAATTTCACGGAGGTAGAGACGAACGCTGTCATCACTGGCATCGTCAAAGTACTGGTCTTGGCTGAGGAGGTCTTCTCCATCATCAACTTCTTCCTCTTCGAGGTCTTCAGGCGCTGGTTCATCGATATCGGTAACGAGGGCACCACTGACTACGGTTGTGTCTTCGGCTGTTTCGTCATTTAATTCCTCATCGATAATTGGATCTTCAGTTTTCTTACTTCTGGGCACGAGGTATCTCCTTTATAAGTTCATTGAGCTGTTGTCTGATCTCCGTTGCACGCGTGTCTTCACCGTTTTGTTCGGCGGCGCGTAGTTGTGCTGTCAGAGAGTCTTTTGCGATTTTCTTGTGTTCTGTTATCAGTTGGCGGACCAGGCGGGCAGTTTCGAAGTAACGATCTTCGTCACTCCACTCCCCATAGCGAGCATCGGCCTTTAATAATACTATTTTCACATACGTATCGTAATTTTGCAAGTCGGTGGGCACATCGGCGGGCACTTCCGAGCTATTCTTGGTATATTCCAGCACCGCTTTCTGCTCATCTGTCGCGAGCATATCTGGCTGCACATCCTTCAAGAGCTCCCGAACCGCTGGGTCGATGAGCGCAACAGCCAGCAGATTTTCTTGGTAGCCATTAGGATCTACCTTTACTGGTTCACTGGATTGAGCAACTTTTTTAAGAATCTTCTCGTCAGGTTCATCCGTACCAGCAAGCTTCTCTTTCAAGGTTTCGATCGATGAATCGGTGTACGTTGAAACCTTCTGCAGATAGTGTTCTTGTTCCACGGGGTCTTGTAGTGCACGGATCACACGAAGCGCCGCAGTCGTAAATTTGCGCTTCCCTATCGCTGTCGTTAAGTCTTCTCGTCTTGAATACTGCGTGAGAATCCAATCAATGACGGGTTCCGCTTCATCAATTGCCTTTTGCCACAGGGCGGGGTCTATTTGAATAAGCTCATCCGGGTCTTTCGCGCCGTCAGAGAGGCTAATAATCGTCAGGTCAATGCCGACTGACTGCGCGATAGGAATTGCCCGTTCGGTCGCAGCAAGCCCAGCCGCATCACCATCAAAAGCCAGGCGTGCATTTGGCGTCAGACGTACTAACGCCTTCAGGTGACTCTCCGTCATTGCAGTTCCGGCGGTTGCAACAACTTGCGACACGCCAACTTGATGACTACTCACAACATCAAGGTTGCCTTCTACAATTACCGCATAATCATCCCTACGAATTGCTTCTTTTGCTTGTGATAGACCAAAGACATGACGACCTTTGTTATACAGCATCGTTTCTGGAGTATTTAAGTACTTCGGTGCGTTTGGTTCGTTATCATTTAAGATTCGAGCGGTAAAGCCAATTACTCGTCCCGAACCATCCATCAGCGGCACCATCATGCGACCACGAAAAAGATCACCGTTATACCGATTTAAAAGCCCGGCATCCTGCGCTTCCTTTTGCGTAAATTTCTTCATTTTTAAGAAGTTAACCAATGCATCACCAGTTGACGGTGCGTAGCCAATGCGGAAGGATTGCACAATCGCTTTACTTAATTTTCGTTTCCCAAAGACATACTCGACAGCATGTTGGTTTTTCAGTAAACTCTGCTGATAGTACTGCGTCGCCAGTTCAAGAATTTCATAAAGACGATTTTTGCGCTTCGCCATCTCCTGGGCACCTGCAGAATCGTACTGCGCCAAATCGACGCCGACGCGACGAGCAAGAAGTTCAAGGGCAGCGCGGAAATCAATTCCCTCAACTTCCATGACAAAGCTAAAGACATCGCCCCCTTTATTTGAAGAAAAATCATGCCAAATATTTTTATCCGGACTGACGTAAAAGCTCGGGGTTCGTTCACCCGTAAAAGGACTGAGCCCTTTGAAGTTACGCCCCGCTCGCTTGAGCTGCACGTACTCCCCGACAACGTCCTCGATATTGAGGCGAGACCGGACTTCCTCTTTCATGTCCTGCATGTGTACATTATAGCACCCTTTACCTCTGTTATTGTTTGTGCTTAAATTGGGGCAGTATGTATCCTAATCAATCGCCGCAAGAGACACCATCTCAAACTCCACCCTCAGAGCCAGTTCCACCCCACGCACCAGCTCCGGTGTCTCCACCGATTACGTACGTCGGACAGCCTTCAGCACCTACCGGCTTACCAACTGATTATCTTAATCAAATTGCGCCACATGCACCCAAAAAACCAATATTCTCTTTCGGTATTAAACAGTTACTTCTCATTGGTGCGGCAATCGTCGTTTTGGTTATCATCCTGGCTGTAATAGTGGGCAACATTACAGCCAGTAAAAAAGACCCCTTGGAGCACCTGTCTGCTCGACTGACAGCAACGCAGGTGGTTGTGACCGCCGCACAACCAAACCTCAAAAGTAGCGAACTTCGTAGCTTGAACAGCAACCTCAACCTTTACATGACAAATACAAACCGAGATATTACAGCACCACTGACGGCTGCAGGTATTAATACCAAGAGTCTTAGTAAAAGTATTGTGGCATCAGAATCGACCACTGCCCTTTCGGCACGCCTAGAAGACGCGCGACTTAATGCTGTCTTTGACCGCACCTATGCACGAGAGATGGCGTACCAACTTGGTACATTAATGACGCTCATGAACCAGATCTATACATCAACGGGCAGCGCTGGACTCAAAACATTCTTGCAGTCAGCCTATGACAACCTCAAGCCAACGCAAGCATCGTTCGCAAACTTTACAGCGGCGGATTAGTTACCGGCAACAAGATTGTAGCTAAGGCGAGCAAGATCTTTGATCTCTTCGTCGTCTAATTGGCCTGAACAAATAATAGTGTTCCAGTGTTTTTTGTTCAGATGATATCCCGGCACAACCGTTTCGTATTTTGCACGTAATGTTTCGGCCAAATTAGGATCACACTTTAAACTGACACGAAGTGGCTTGCTGCCCTCTTCAATAATGGCGTACATTTTACCCTCGCCAGTTTCCTTGTGACCAATTTTATAGACAGCAGTACCTTCGCCAAATGGATAGTCGAGCCACGTATTAGAGAAACTAAGGAGGTATGCTTCTAGCTCTTTATGGGTCATACTTTGACCTTCCCAAGGTAGTATTTCAGTTCCATAATGCTGCCGCGAATGTCATCAAGAGCACGGTGATTTTCTGGCTTTGCAAACTTCTTGCCGTATTTACCTTCAAACACAACTTTAAATGCACTGACGTCGAGCATACGATAGTTGAGTCGTGCATCAAGACGTCCCCACTCATTGATAATGAACCGTCGATCCATGTGAATCGAGTTACCGCCAAGCAGCACAGCAACATCCTTATCAAAATGTTTTTTAACCAAGGCAAGCAGTTCATTTTCGATAGTACGCCCAGAACGACCCTGTTCATCATTTTGTTTCAGTAGCGCATCACGAACCGCGGGAAACTTTTCCCAAAAATCTTTCGACGGACCTTTATGCATTCGTTTTTCGATAAGCCTCGCGCCAACTTTTACTGCCGCTTCATAGGTTTCAAGTTCTTTAAAATCCCAATCAGTCACAATTGCAGCGACTTCTAAAATACGGTCCTCTGCAGGATCAAGACCAGTCATTTCTAAATCAATCCAAAGGATCTTTTTGCTCGTTTTGTTGCTCATTAGTGTTTATTATACCCTTTATAGCTACCGTTCAGCGACTTTTGGGATAAACGTAAGGCTCAGTGAATTAATACAGTAGCGCTGGTCGGTCGGGATATCGAGTCCTTCGCCCTCAAAGACATGTCCAAGATGACCACCACACGTTGCACAGGTAACCTCAACACGCTTCATACCAAGCGTCGTGTCTTCGTGAAATATAACTGCGCCAGGTTTGGCATCATAAAAACTTGGCCAACCACAGTAAGCATCAAATTTTTTGTCACTATCAAAAAGTACCGTACCACAGGCCGCACAGGCATACTCACCCTCTGCAAACATTTGATCATATTCACCACTAAAGGGCACCTCTGTCGCTTTATTGAACAGTATATTATATTGCTCGTCAGTGAGCTTTGCCTTGTAGTCTGCCGGTGTTGTCATATAACAATTATACCCCGTCTTGGTGACGAGGTATAATTTGATTGAATTATGTTCGGAAGAAATTAATCTTTCTTTTTATCAAGCTTGTCTAGTTTTGCGATGTGAACTAACCAGTAGATCACAAATGCAGTTGCAATCAATGTAATGAGTGCTGAAAGAATTGCGCCCCAGCTCAGTACAAGTCCACCATTGCCATCTGCATGTGGTGCGACAATTACCCACCTTACCTTCGCAAGGTCGATACCGCCGATAAGGAATCCGACGATTGGGTTAATGAAGCCATCAACGATCTGTTTGACCGCAGCACCTGCTGCAGTACCAATTGCCAAACCTACAGCAAGTCCAACAACGCCTTGTTCGCGAACGAAGGTGATAAACCCACCAGCTTCTTTGGCACCAGTACCAACAATTTTAGAAGTACCTTCTTTTGCAATCTCTAGAATTCTTGGTTCCTTGAGTGGTGTATGCTTCGCCCTCGTTATCGCACTTTTGGCTGCTGCTTTATTCGCTGCCGTCTTCTTCGCTACCGTTGATTTCGCTGCCATTATTCACTCCTTAGAACCCGATACCCTGGTTTATATATACTTATCATAATGCATTTTGAAAAAAAGAAAAAAGAGGAGCAAATTACATATGATCGGGAGCTTGAATACCGAGAAGATTAAGGCCGCTCTTTAGAATGCCAGCATAGGCACTAACAAGACGACCTCGGATTGCCTCGCGTGGATCGTCAACAATTCGACTCGCTTCGTAAAAACGGTTAAACGTCTGAGCAAGTTCATATAAATACGTACACACAAGGTGTGGCGCAAGCTGCTTTGTCGCCTCTTCAATGACTTCACCAAACTCTGTCATTTTCACAAGTAAACCTCGCTCACCCACATCAAATCCGTCGGTTTGTGCGCCCAGATACTCATCCTGGAGTTTTGAAAGAATTGATACAGCGCGGGCATAAGCATACTGAAGGTACGGCCCACTATTACCCTGAAGTCCCACCGATTCGTGCGGATCAAAAATAACATCGGGTCCGATACGGTTTTTGAGGAACGCGTATTTAATAGCACCAAGCACAGGAGCATCGTCACGGTTTCCTTGAGCCTTCTCGTTTTCGTCAGCTGCAGCCTCTAGCACATCAACAGCGCGAAGGAAGTTACCTTTTCGACTACTCATCTTAACACCGCCGGCAAGCTTCACATTTCCATGAGTAATATGAAGGGTTCGTTTTGCGAGTTCAGGCTGGAACTGCTCGATACTCTTCAGGACTACTTTCATGTACTCGGTGATATCGTTTCCCGTAATGATGACTGATTCGTCAAAATGATAATCATCCCATTTTTTAATACTCAGACCAACATCTTTAGCTTCGTACGTTGGGAGCCCCTCTTTGTTTACGAATACACGAGTATGGAGACCGTACGGTTCACCCTTAAAGATAATTGCACCTTCACTATCTTCATAGACGCCCTTTTCCTTTTGTTCAAGCACAGTTGCAAGACCAGTTGGTGCAGTCTCACTCTCGGGATAATACTTCTCAAATGACGTACCGATTCGCTTATAAAATGCGTTGAAGTAGTCATAACTCCATTCACGACACGTCCAATAAATTTGCGCGAGTGTTGATTCATGATCGTTATCATTATGGATTTGATACACTTTTTTGTTCAAAGCAGTAATATCAATCTTTGCTTGTTCATCGTCTTCATATGCGCCGGTTCCCTCAACGTAGCATGCTGCCATCCATTCAGATCGCTCAGCCTCGGGAATATCAAAAAGTTTTTCAGGATGCTCACCACCGAGTTTTCGGATAATAGCCCACAACGTCTTTGCAACGTGAAGCCCGACGTCACCACCAAAGTTAACACGGTGGACATTTCCGCCGGCTTGTTCAATTAAGTTCGAGATCGCATCACCAATCACACTCGTGTAGAGATGCCCTGCATGGAGCACTTTGAAAGGGTTTGGGTCGGAGTATTCAGTAACAACAATCTTACCGTCGAAGACATGCGATTTACCATATCCAGTATCCACCATCTTATCGAGTTCTATACGAAGGGCATCTTCTGCAACACGAATATTAATAAATCCAGGTCCAGCGACAGATACTTCGCTAAAGTCGCCTGATGCGCGAAGTCGAGCGGTAATTGCATCAGCTACTTCACGCGGATTCTTACCAAGGCGTCCCGCAAGTTGCAATGCAATATTTGTCGCGTAATCACCAAATTCTGGCTCAGGACGAGTCAGCTGAACTGGGACATCGACATCAAATAACGATTTGATCTCTCGAGAAATTTTTTCTTCCATTAGTGAGTATTATAACGCAATTACTTCCCCGCTGCAGCTTTAATCAGTCCAACAAACAAAGGGTGTGGTCGATATGGGCGACTTTTAAACTCTGGGTGAGCCTGCGTTGCAACAAAGAACGGATTCCCTGGCGCTTCAATGTATTCAACCAACTTGCCGTCTGGTGAAAGTCCGCTAATCGTCAGACCACCTTTTTCAATGTCCTTAAGATATTTTTGATTCACTTCATAGCGATGACGGTGGCGTTCAACAATCTCGGTTGCACCGTAGGCCTTTGCCGCTTGTGAACCTTTTATTAACTCGGCAGTATAGTTGCCAAGGCGAAGTGTTCCACCGGTTGATTCTTTTCCTGCCTGACCTTCCATAATATAGACAACGTTATGTTCTGTGTCAGGATCAAACTCAGTACTGTTCGCATCCTTCAAACCCGCACGGCGCGTAGCGGCAATCACCGCAATTTGAAGCCCTAGACAGAGACCAAGATACGGCTTTTTCGTCTCAAGTGAATACGTTGCAGCCCGGATCTTCCCCTCAATACCACGGCTACCAAAGCCACCAGGAACAAGTAATCCATCCATGTGTTCAAAATCAGTTATGTCACACTCTTCAGCGTTAATCCAAACTACTTCCAGTCCGACTTTTTCCTGCCACGCCGCAGCTTTTAACGCCTCTAAGACAGAGATATACGTGTCTTCATTATCAAGATATTTTGCGACCATACCGATGCGAACTTTTTGGGTATACGTGGCATCTTGCGCGTCAGCGATCTTTCGCCATTTCGACAAATCAGCCTTCTTTGTATTACCCGTAAATCGCTCGAGGACAGCGTTGATACCGCTAGCATCAATCGTGAGAGGGATCTCATACACCGTCTTAGCATTTGAAAGTAAGATGACGGCATCTTTTCGGACGCCACTAAACGCCGCAATCTTATCCGCAATACTAACCGGCGCAGGGTCGTCTGTTCGCACGACAACGCAATCAGGCACAATTCCGAATCCACGAAGGTCATTCAAGGCGTTCTGTGCTGGTTTGGACTTAAATTCTTTACTCGTCTGAATAAATGGCACATATACAACGTGCACATACAGACAGTTCTCACGACCAACACGGCTTGCAAATTCACGAATCGCCTCAACGTAACTCAGACCTTCGTAATCCCCTACTGTTCCGCCAATTTCAACGATATGTACTTCCGATCCATCGGCAGCGAGTTCGATTGCATCTTGAATCGCACCAGTCAGATGTGGCACCAGCTGGATTGTTTGCCCATGAAATTTACCAGCCCGTTCATCGGCAATAAGTTGGCTCAGCAGTTTTCCAGACAGTGTCGCGTTCTTCTGTGTTAATTCCAAATCCAAAAAACGCTCATAATGACCAAGGTCAAGATCCGTTTCAGCACCGTCTTTTGTGACGAAACATTCACCATGCTCTTTTGGATTCAAAAGACCCGCATCAACGTTAAGATACGGGTCACATTTTTGAATAGAAACTTTTACGCCCTTGGCCTGCAAGATAGCACCTATACTGGCTGCAGTAATGCCTTTCCCTACTCCAGAAAGGACTCCCCCAGTTACAAAGATATACTTCTGTTTGTCCATGTTTGTTTTCACCTCCATGGGGTTTTATTGTAGCACTAAATGAGTGTTACACGCTAGATGCAGGACGTTGTAGTATTGTCACTACACTATATATAGCGTCTAGCAACAATTGTACGGCGAATAACAACGGTCTACTTATCTAAGATTGAGCGAACTGAAGCGCCTGGTTCATATAGTTTAAGCGGCGTCGTATCCATTTGCCAATTCTCTTGAATTGGTGTGACAATCTCCCAAGATCGAAGAACTTCAGGACTGGTTGTAAAGATATACTTTCGACCACGAATTGCTTCAACCAACACTCGTTCGTAGGCGTCGGGAAGTTTCGCATCTTTTGCGACGATCTTGCCCTCTTCAAATGTATCTTCTGTACCGTCGTGATAGCGGACAGTGATTGCGCTTCGTTTCTGATCAAGATTCTTTCCGGTTGTCAGTCGAAGTGGCACACCAAGCCAACGCGCATCATTGCTTGTCAGCTGAACACTTGCGAATGTTTCTGTCTGGCTCCCTGGATTGAGTACTTCCTCCTGGTAGCCTTCGTACTGCGCACGCTTCGCATCAGCAGGATTCGCAACGTTTAGTTGTTCAAGTGCCTTAAAACGACGCGAAGCGATATCAATAATCGTAAATGGTCCCTTAAGGTCCATCAATACCAAGGAAAGTAACTGCATCAGGTGACCTTGAATGAAGTCACGCAGTGCACCGGTTTCTTCATAAAAAGTTGCACGATCTTCGATGCCGATTTCTTCCGTTGCAATGATATCGACTGAGACAACTGACTCATTTCCCCACTGATGTTCGCTGCTTTCGGCGTTAGAACGGAGTCTAATGACTTCTGCGGCGACTTCTTTCGCCATATAGTGATCGATGCGATAAATCTGTGCTTCGTCGTAGTAGCGACCTGTACGTTCGACGAAGTCTTGTGCGGACGTCAGGTCAAACCCGAATGGCTTCTCAAATAAAAGTTTTACGTTTTTTGTATTCAGTCCCGCGCGACCGAGGAAATCGACAATGTCAGCAGCGGCACTTGGTGGCACAGAGAGGTAGATCAAAGCTTGTTCGTCGTCTTGAAGATCAAGATAGTGGCGCAAGCGGACGTAATCCTCTGCTCGGGCAAGATCCATGGTAAAAATAGTCGTTAAATCAGTCAGTACTTCACTGTTCGTCGCTGTTTCAACGAGTTCTGCAACGTTTGCGTCACGTCGTGAGACACCGACGATAGACAGGTTTTCAAACTCACCACTTCCGACAATCTCCTTTAGTGCTGGTAATAGTTTGCGACGACTTAAATCGCCTGTAATTCCGAATATGACAAGTTTTGTTTTCATTCCTTTTATTATACCTCATTGAATACTTTATTTTGTATAGTGTATATTTGACGTAAACAGATTAAATTGTTATAATATATATGTTCCACTGACCAGTGAGACACCTACGGACGAAGGGAGTGGCGCGTGAACACCGCCAAAAGTAAATACGTCGTCAACCCAACGGACGTAGACGCAATTTTCAGCCTGCAGAACATCGAAGACTACTTCACACGAGTGACTGTCTACCTTCGTACTATGTCAGGCACCACCTACGAGATCACCCTCCTCCCCGGTCCAATCCAGAGAGGGGTGCACCGCGGCAAAGAAGTAAACTTTCGGCACGTGAACTATATTCGTACCGAACTGCATCAGCGCCCCGTGAAGACCAACGACCAGTTCGTCTACTTCACCGGGGCACTCATGCCACGAATCCACTTCTACAACGCCGTTCCTCGAGACGACGGTGGTGGTAAAGAGACTGCCATAGTTCCGGAATTTCTGGATCCGGACGTGATGGCACTGGTCATCGATTGGAAGTAACCCGAGGCCTAGAGCCCGAAAGCCCCCGTGCGCCAGATAGCGTACGGGGGCTTCTCAATTTCTGCTTCATTTTATTTAGACTTCGGTGTGCCGGCATTCACTTCGTAACTGGTGTTAGTCGCTTCAAAGAAGTTAACCAATTGCAACGTGTCGTTTGCACCAGCCATCCACTTCGCAGGGTTTGAAACCTTGTAGTGTGGTTCAAATCCAAGCTCTTCGAGGCGACGGTCGGCCAAGTACTTCACGTACTGGTTGATGTAGTCGCTGTTCAGCCCAAGAATACCGTTAGGCAGAAGGTCTTTATTGTACGCTTCTTCCATCTCGACACCATCAAGGATCATTTGCTTGATCTCGTCGGCAAATTCCTCAGTCTGGAGGTCTTCGTTCTCTTCAAGCACCGTCAGGATCAAGTTAATACCGAACTTAAGGTGAAGTGATTCGTCACGAACAACCCAGTCAATCAAACTTGCAAAGTTACGGAGCAAATTTCGTTGTCGGAATGACAATGCCACCATGAAGCCACTGTAGAACCAGATACCTTCAAGGATGATATTGTAGGCAATCAAGTTACGAATGAAGTCTTTTTTGCCTTCGGTCGTGGTAATGTCCAAAGTTTCCTCGGTCATACGCTTGATATACTTTGTCTCGAACGCTTCTTTGCGTGCCATTGAAGGGGTTTCAATGTGCGCGTCATACGCCTGTTCGCGATCAATTGGGAATGTTTCAAGAACATATTCAAAGGACATACAGTGGTTTGCTTCTTCCCACATCTGCTTTGCGAGGTACAGGTGTGCCTCTGCTGCATTGACGTATGGATAGACACCGAATGCGAGTGCTTTGTTCACCAACAGCTCATTTGGGTTGAAGTAGCTCATAAGGAACGTCACTGCGTGTCGCTCTTCTTCGCTCATCTTCTTCCAGTCAGAAAGATCCTGACCCAATTGGATCTCGTTTGGAAACCACGTGTTTGCCACTGCCTGGTTATAGAGGTCCATTGCCCATTTGTACTTTATTGGCTTCAAGAGCAATCCGTCTTGAATACCTGTTCCTAAAATTCCTGCCATATTCCTCCTAGTTTAGTTCAACGGTTTGAGTAAGGGCAAGCTTAGCCAGTATCTCGTCATCCTCGAATAGTCTTGGGTGTCCGTCATGTTCAAATGTTTCATCAACAAATAATTGTTCACCGAATGCCATAGTATCTCCACTCACCGCCCCTAAAAGTAAGGGGCGAATCTCAACGTTTATTATTTATTAATAGCTGCTAATTACTGGCAACTGTCACACATGGTGAGGTCAGCTGGATCAAGTGGTGCTGCAGCGGTAAAACCGTTTGATCGTGCGTCATCGTCAGCTTGCGCCTGCGCGTTAGCCATTGCTGCGTCGATTGCTGCGAGCTTCTCATCTAGTGTCATTGTGTCGTTGATAATTGTTGATGCGTTCATTTCTGAAGTCCCCTTATTCTTTACTATATTCTTTTTTGGTTAATTTTTGCTTTGAGTGGTTCTAATTGCCAGATTCCATAGGCTATACTCCCACTTCCTGCTTCTTCGCAAATCCGAAGCCAACTTTTCGCGCGCTTCCGTCTGAACTTTCAGCTTTATTTACCTTTGTCGTCGATTGTTCAGCAGAGTGACGAGGTTTGACGTGTAGGTAGTATGTTGTCTTGAGTCCGCGCCTCCATGCCTCGCTGTAGATAGCGACCATATCGTCGATATCACGAGTTTCAAGGTACATGTTGCGGCTGATCGCTTGATCAACCCATTTCTGTGCGCGTGCTGCAACTTCGATAAAGCTGTACGGACTGAGTTGGAAGCTTGTCTTGTAAACGTCCTTCAAAGCTTGTGGAATAGCGTCGATACTCTGAACGTCGCCTTGAGCGATCAAGATTTGTTCTTTTACGTCGTCCCAGATGCCAAGGTTCTTTAGGTCGTGAACAAGGTTAGTGTTCACTTCGAGGAACTTACCATTCAAAGTTGCACGAGAGAAAATTTGTGCAAATTGTGGATCGAGTCCGGGAGTCGTTCCTGCAATGTGTGCAATGTTCGCTGTTGGCGCGATTGCCATCAGTGTTGCGTTACGCATGCCCTTTTTGACCTTGATGCGAAGCTTGTCCCAGTCAAGACGAGTCTTGCGGTTCACGTCAACTTTAACCTTACGGTCAGCTGCAAGTGTGTCGATAGTGTCAATTGGAAGGATTCCCTTGCTCCAACCACTTCCCTTGAAAGTTGGGTATGAGCCTTGCGCCTTTGCGAGCTCTGCAGACTCATCGATTGCATAGTAACTAATGTACTCAGCAAGTTGATCGATGAGGTCATACGCTTCTTCTGATTCGTAGCTATAGCCAAGTTTTTCAATCACATCGGTGAAACCCATAAATCCAAGACCAAGTGCGCGGTTTTGATTATTAGAGTACATTGCTTCTGGGATTGGAGTGTTCGTGATGTCGACAAGGTTGTCGAGCTGACGAATGGCGCTTCGACTTGATTCAGCGAGGCGATCCCAGTCCCATGTCTTGTCTGCATTAAGGTGTGACGTCAGATTAATACTGACAAGGTTACAAACGGCTGTGTTGTCTTTGTCTTGTGGCAACGTGATTTCAGTACAAAGGTTTGAAAGGTGAATCGTTGACGTGTTGTTGTTCAATGCACGAACGTTGATCGTATCCTTCCACGTCAGCCACGGGTGGCTTGTTGCCTGAAGTGTGATTAAAATCTGACGAAATTGTTCACGCGCTTTAGTCTTGATAAAGTCGCGCATTTCACCAGCTTCGGCTTTCTTGACGTAGCCTTGGTAGGCTTTTGAAAATTCAGCACCGTAAAGTTCTGGAAGATCTTTTACTTCTGCTGGGTCAAACAAGTACCAGTCCTGGTCTTTTTCAACTCGCTTCATGAATTCGTCGCTAATGAATACGGCAGTATTAGCGAGGCGAGTTCGAAGGTATGGGTCACCAGAGTTCTGCTTGAGGTCGAGGAACTGAGGAAAGTTAACGTGCCAGTTTTCCATGTATAGTGCTGCTGCACCTTGCTTCTTACCTTTACGTGAAACGGCGAAGAGTGCCGTATCGATCATCTTCATGAATGGAATAGGACCAGTCGACTCAGTATTAGTCGTCTTTACCGGAGACCCCGCTGCTCGGAGCTTGTTCAAGCTGATTCCGATCCCCCCGGTACCTTTGGCAATCCACATAACGTCGCGGACACCCTTTGCGATTGATTCCATGTCGTCTTGGACTTCAATCAAGAAACAGTTTGAAAGTTGTGGAAATGAACCACCAGCATTCACACGAGTTGATCCACCAGGAACGTAGTCGAGGTTCGCCATGTGCTCGTAGAAGTCGAGTGCACATGCAGTTGGATCTTTAGCGTTAAAACTGAGTCCCATTGCGATACGCATGTGAGTATATTGTGGAACTTCCATTGGGCTTCCGCTTTGCTTGCGAAGTGCATAACGATTTTTGTTCGTTACAACACCAAGGTACTTAGAAAGTTGGTCTTTTGATGGATCAAGTGCTTTCGCAAGCTTCTTAAGATCGAATAACTTTCCATTCATACGCTCGTCAAGGAGTCCAGTCGCCACACCCTCTTTTAGGTACTCGGCAAATTTTGTCTCATGAAGCTTCTTTAGTTCTTCAGCAGTACGATATTCACCGAGAATGTTCTTGTAAATGTTCTTAAGGAGCAATCGCATCGCAATGATGTCGAAATCAGGATCGTCTTTTACGTTCTGCAGTGCAGTATGCATAACTGCTTCATCGAGCTGTTCTGACGTAATACCATCAAACAAAGTTAACTGAAGTTCTGATGCAACTTGGACAACCTTGCTGATTTGGTCTGGAAGACCCTCACTAGCCTCAACCAATGCAAGATTGATCTTGTTTGCGTCAAATGGTTCGCGGGTGCCATCGCGTTTTACCACTGTGATTGCGCTCATTGAATTCCCCTATACTACTTACTTGTTTTGTTATCTTTTTGGTGACATCGCCTCACGGCATCACACCACCTCCCGAGTGCCTCAAAAATATTCCAAAAGTCAATATTTCTGAGGTGCAAGAAGAACTCCGATGTAGCGGTCGAGTGTTCTAAACTTGCTAAATGTGTATTTTGATGTCAGTACTACATATGTAGTGCTTATGTAAGACTATATGCCCCCACATATGGTTTTTCAAGCATTTTATTATGTTTTTTTAACTACATGCAGCATAAGCGGGATTTAACCCTTTAAAACTATGGATAGCGTTGTAAATTAGAAACACTACGCTATATGTAGCGTAGTGTGATTATTCTTAAAAACATTATTTTAGCCCGTTACCCGAAGCAAAAGAGTCAACAGAGCTAGCCCTGCCTTTTATTGAATCGAGCTTCGTTCTTTTCTTCTTTAGCTGTCACAGCAACACCTAGGTCGATACCCGTTTGGTTTGCTAAATGTACAAGATACAGCTGAACGTCGGCGAGTTCTTCGGACAATTCAACATCATACTCGTGATCCCTACTCATTCCTTCGTGTTTACGAATGGCTCTAGCAAGTTCACCCAACTCTTCCATCAGAAGCAGCATTGTGTCCTTCGCCGTCTCTTTTGGAGTCGTAGTCATTTACTTAAGTATACAGCTTGGCGATAAGAGACCGTTACAGGAGCCGATTGATTGTTCTTTTGAGTAGTCTCCTTGTCGACTACTTTGTGACCCGAAAGCTATTGGCGTAGTTCGTATCAGACGGAGACTTGTTGAGAGTCATGGCGTAGATTCCCGCCCATCCCGTGCTAGTAAGGTCGCCTCCGCGAGAGATACCAACTGGCACTGCGCCATTATAGTAGGAGTAGAGCTGCCCGATCCCCTGGGTGGACGTCCAACCACTCGCTCCAGATCTCGCATAGCTCGGAAAGTTCGTGCCAGAGAAACCATGAGGCAAGATCGCGGGATTATTCCAGTCTCGAAAGACATAGTTGCCGTCAGTTGTTTGCCCAGGTTGCTGATTTGCAGCGACAGTACCCGATGTCCATTCAGTCGCGTTTCCGGCCAGGTCCCAAATCACCTCGCCGTTAGATAGCGTGAGTGTTCGGCGTTGGTTGCTGCCCGTTGTATTTCCAGTCCCGGAGTACCCATCGCTATCAGTACTTGCCGCAAGGAGCACTATTGGCGAACTGTCGTTGTGTCCCGAGTAGATGTAGCCAGAACCAACGGAACCGCCGCTCCAGTTACTAGCCACGCCGAGGACGTTCTGTGCGATTGTGAGCCACTCAGCGTCAGTAATCAAATGACAGCCGCTGCATGCGGCGGTTGCTGCGGATGTCGCCGATGATTGAGACAGGGCATTCCACGGCAGTCCGCTCACCTGGCTGGTTGCAAGACCACCTACATTCTTCGCTTCGTATTTCATGACACAGAACTCACTTGTCCCGAAGGTGCTGCTCCCGGGGACCACAATGAAGCCAGTCGGGCACGAGGCACCGCTAGAGAGAACACCCGTACAAGTTCCAGCGGTGGGACTCGTGCTGGTGTTGGACACCCAGTAGTTCAGACTCCCATTGACCGCTGTAAGGCAGTAGCTTGG
The DNA here is from genome assembly GCA_028288995.1 of Candidatus Saccharimonadota bacterium. Classification (GTDB taxonomy): domain Bacteria; phylum Patescibacteriota; class Saccharimonadia; order Saccharimonadales; family Saccharimonadaceae; genus Microsaccharimonas. The sequence continues at coordinate 257,664 of JAQGHF010000003.1, read as the reverse complement.
CGGGACGGTGCTATTGTTGGCCTGGTAGTTCAGGGTCGTCCCAGGACTTGCTTTGAGGTTGGCTGTCGCTTGGTCTACTGGGTACTGCTCACTCGTACTTGTGCCGAACCTGTAGGTCTCAAGCTGCTTCGCTCCCTGCTCAAGATCGCTCTGAATCACAGCGATCTTGACCCGCTGCTGAATACCGTTGTAGGCGACGATCGTGATGGCAGCCAAGATGCCAATCACTACGATCACAATCAAGAGCTCGACGATTGTGAACCCCCGTCGGCGCGAATGATCAGCAAGTAATTTTGGAGTAGCCCACATTCCTATCCCAGATTGTAGCGCATGAGCGGTTTAGCAGCAAGGAAGCGACCCTTCCGCTCGACGGTCCCGTCGACAAGGCAAAATAAAACCCCCGAGCGGCTTGCGCTTGCCGGGGGTTTCAACCTGACTAATCTGGCGGAGAGGATGAGATTCGAACTCACGGTACAATTGCTTGTACACACGCTTTCCAAGCGTGCGCCTTCAACCACTCGGCCACCTCTCCGTATGATTTCAGTATATCAGTCACCCACTTTTAAAGGGTTGTTATTTCCACGCCATAATTACGGTTGTGTCGCAAGCAGACTCCTCTCATAATGAAGGAAATGGCTACTATAAAAAGACCAAAGACTGAACCAGTCATCGTCCTCAGGGACCTCAAAAAGAGGTTCGGGATTGGTGATGCCGAACACTATGCAATCGATGGCATCGACCTAACGATTCGTAAGGGTGAGTTTATTGCAATCATGGGACCAAGCGGCTGTGGTAAAACGACGCTATTAAATATATTAGGTCTACTTGATAGCAAGATTGAGGGTGAATACGACCTCGAAGATCGCCCCGTTGCCAGCCTCAGCGCTAGTCGCCAGGCGCGTATTCGTAGTCAGCAGATTGGTTTTATTTTCCAGAGTTTCAACCTCGTCACTCGTCTGAACGTCATCGAAAATGTAGCGCTTCCTCTTGTCTACAAGGGAACAACGCAGATTAATCGCCTGAAACAGGCCAGCGCTATTCTCCATAACTTTCACCTTGGTGAGCGCGAGTATTATATGCCGTACCAACTATCTGGTGGACAAACTCAGCGTGTCGCGATTGCCCGCGCACTGGTCAACAATCCTTCAATTATCTTGGCTGACGAGCCAACCGGCAATCTTGATTCGGGGTCGAGTCATATTATTATGGAGGAACTCTCTGACCTATATAAACGTGGCAACACTATTATTATGGTGACGCACAACCCTCGCCTGACAACCTACGCCAGTCGTGTGATTACCATGCTCGATGGCAAGATCGATACCGATACCGCAGCACCAAACCGTAAAAAAGACCCTAACGAAAAGAAGCCACTCGGAAAAGTGACAAAAAAGCGCCGAAGATCAAAGATGACGGAAGTAAAAGCGTAATGCGTTTCCTATTCATGAACCACATCCAAAACGCGAAGCAGTCGCTCCGTAGTAATCGCATGCGCAGTAACTTAACCATGCTCGGTATCACCATTGGTGTTGCAAGTATCACAACAATTCTTTCTCTCAGCGGCGGTGCAAGCAAGATCGTCAGTAATCAAGTTGATGCGCTCGGCGGTAATATTGCAGTGATACGTCCTGGCTCAGAATCTGAGACACCGCTACAAGATTTGGCGCAGTTCCCCGCTCCACAACACTTTGCTGCCAGCACCTTAACCATTAACGACATCAATACTATCGAAGCCATCAATCACGTCTCTGGGGTAGCACCGATGATGGTGTTGTCTGGTGCAGTAAAAGCCGAATCAAGCGCACCAGTGAATACGGCAATCGTGGCCTCGACTCCAGCACTCGCAGACATTGGTGGCTTAAAGGTTCAAGACGGGCAATTTCTTGATAATAATCTTAGTCCTTACACAGCGGTTATTGGTCCGCAGCTCTCGGTCGACGTATTTGGCACCGAAGGATCAATCGGCAAGAATATTACTATTAGAGGTCAGGCATTCACTATTATCGGTGTCCTAAAACGACAAAATAATCCCATTAACTACAACGGTGTCGATTTCGACGCATCGGTCATCATTGGTCAGAGCGCCGGACAATCACTCAACCAAGGTGCACTGCAGATTCAACAAATCGACGTACAAAGTGATTCGGTGAGTAACCTAAACAGAGCTATTATCGACATTAATAAAGCCATCCTAAAAAATCACATGGGCGAAGCCGATTTTACAATATTATCCGGTGATCAAATCGCACAGCCAACGAACCGTCTGTTTACCGCCATAGCAGGCACGACGACGGCAATCGCAGCAATCTCACTCCTTGTTGGTGGTATCGGTATCATGAATATCATGCTCGTCAGTGTTGCTGAGCGAACCCGCGAAATTGGTATCCGTAAAGCCCTCGGCGCCAGTAACAAAGACATCGTTGCGCAGTTTCTCATCGAATCACTCGCTCTCAGCATTGGTGGTGGCATTAGTGGCTATGTTATTGGCTATCTACTCGCATTTAGCATCAGCAGCTTCTTGCCGTTCTTCCCAATCTTTACGTGGGAAATTGCCGGAATTGCAATTGGTGTTTCATTAGTGATCGGCACACTCTTTGGTCTCTACCCTGCGATTCGCGCATCGCGAAAAGACCCTATCGACGCACTTCGCCAATACGACTAACCCAGACGATCTTTCAACTTCCAACGAAGTTCTAAAGTTCTTTTTTAAACTTCTCGATAAGTTCAACCGGTGTTGGATCAACGCCGTTTAGGATAGCGACATAGATACTGACATAGTCAGCGAGAATTGAAGCCCATAATAGCTGTGCAATTAATGAGTCACCAACCAGGTTCACAACAGTTGCCTTTGGTCGCAACCCGCTTAGGAGTCGATCAGAAATTTCAAAACGCTTGAGGATTTGCGGGTGCTCAAACGAACTAATAAGGTCAAAGACAGCGAATGGCTTCTCGACTGGGTGTGACGTCCAACCGAGGAATTCATTATGGTTAAATTCTGGATATTCATTCCAAAACGCGACGTTCTTGGCGTTTTCATTGAAACTAATCTTCCATTTATAGGCGACCGGTGCGGTCAGTGCACCGCCATAAAAGACGGGTGTCTTCCCAACGGCTTCTTTTGCGAGTTGTTTTGCGTAGTTCTGCTCGGCAGGGATTGTTGGTCCCCAAGCAACACTCTCTTGTCCAAGCCACTGTGATAATGCTTCAATTTCTTGTAATTTCCCTTGGACGACACCAAAGTTTTCAAATAGCGCGAGTAGCGCACGAAGGTTATAGATAACTGCCATACGAGGCTGTAGTCCAGTTGGCAGCGTCACGTGAGCAATGCCAGAACCATCAGCGATTTCAACAAGCTTACCGCCAGATGCAATCACACCAAGCTGTGCACCTTTGCCACTCGCCTGTCCAAGCGCGCTAACTGTTTCTTCTGTGTTACCGGAGTAACTGCTGGCAATAACTAATGTGTGACTGTTTACGTATGCCGGTAAATCATAGCCACGAATAACTTCAAATGGAATAGTACTATCATTTTTAAGCCACACTTTGGCGAGCAGTGCAGCCAGCGCTGACCCGCCCATGCCCGTCACAACGACGCTCGTAATTTCACGGTCATCGTTTTCTTTACTTTCTACGACTGCATCAAAAGATGCTTGCGAGAATTGCTCTGCGGCAACCCGGAGAGCTCCCCCGGGGTCTCGTTGTGCCAAAATATTTTCATTATCTAAAGTATCGTTCACTAGTATTGCCCTACCCTTTGAATCTATGATACAGTATTTTTAAAAGAAGCATAAGCATAATAGTTAGAGGTGGGCATGGATATTACTCCGCAAGACGAGCAGCAACAACCAATTAGTGACGATCAAGAACTTGCAAAAGCACTTGCCGGTGTGCTGCCTGACGTACCAGAACCTGCCACCACTGCCACAGCACCCGATCCAACCCCAACCCTTCCTCCTCTTGACCAGCCGACGGAACTTCCGCAGCCTTCTTTCGTGCCAGCTGCATCAGAATCATCATTTTCTTCAGCACCCGCAAGTAGTGACCTTGAGGGCATCAAGAAAAGCGCACTCGGCGAGCTTCGCCCGCTTATCGATAAGGTAGACCTTCCGGCCGAAGAGAAGTTTGATACTTACTTAATGCTCATTCGTAGCACCGACGATAGTTCATTGATTGCTCCTGCCCACGCAGTGGCACAAGGAATTACGGATGAAACTCGCCGTGCCGAAGCACTCCTCGATATCATCAAAGAAATCGACTACCTCTCTCGAAATAACCAAGCACCAACGGCTTAGTAGCATACCTGCTTCATTCGAAGCACGATGTACGGTACAATTGATGTAATGTCTGTACGCTTTGCCACTTCTGAAGAAATCTCAACCTGGGATGCTTTCATTCTTGCAAACCCAGATGGTGGAAACGTTTTTTCAAGTTACGAATACGCACAGCAAAAAGAAACTGGTGGATACAAACATCGGTTTCTTTTTGTAAATAAGCTGGCGGTGACGGTACTCGAAAAGAATACCCCGCCACTTGGGAAGCTTTGGTACCTCCCAAAGGGACCAAACGTGACCAGCTCGAAAGCTCTGTTTGACACTCTCAAGCAGCTGGGGTCATTCGCCAAAAAGCGTGGTGTATTTGCGATTCGTATTGAAACCGAGTTACTACGAACTCAACAGCCGACGTTAACTCGACACGGACTGAAGAAAGCTGCGCCGATTATCCCTAACCCATCAACCATTACTCTGGATCTCTCTCCAAAGCTCAATGATATCCTCATGAGTCTCCCCGGGAAGGGACGCCATGCTATCCGTCGTGCAGAACGTGATGGTGTTACCGTCGAACTCGTTGAAGCAACAGATAAGCACTGCAAGACAATGTACAAACTCCTCAGCGAAACAGCCGAAGGACAATTTGGTATTCGTAGTTATAATTACTACAAAGACTTCTGGCAACGATTCGAAGAGGCTGGCTATGGGCAATTATTTTTTGCCTCCTACGAGGGTAAGGTTGTCGCCGGTGCCTATGCCATGACTTATGGCACAAAGAGTACTTACAAAGATGGTGCCTCAATTCGAAAACGAACCGCGTACGGTGCAAGTCACTTCCTTCAGTGGAACGTGATTGAATGGGCGAAGTCTCGTGGTGCACTCATCCATGACTTCTGTGGTTCTCCCCCGAGTGACGAACTCGATAATTCCGATCACCCACACTATGGCATCGGATTGTTCAAAACCGCATTTAACAAAACTGTCACCGACTATATCGGTTGCTACGACCTCGTGATTAGCCCTATTCGCTACAAATCATGGACGAAACTTGGTGAGCGTGTCTATCGTCACTTCTACTACAAACGCACTAAAGATTACTACTATTAAAAAATAGAGACGAAATTCCGGAGGATCCTAAAATGACACTTATTAACCGTACTGTTCTCATGTCTGATGCCCAGCACTTTAGCGCTGAACAGGCCATTAATCCTTACTACGACGACCAAAATGTTAATCTTGCAAAGGCAGTCTCAGAACATCACTTTATCACCCAGGCACTTTCCGCTGCGGGGGTTACCATTGCGGCAGTTCCCTCACCTATTGATAGCCAAGATGGTGTCTACGCCGCTAACTGGGCATTAGTTCGTGGAGACAAAGCGATTCTCGCGCGTTTACCAGATGTTCGAAAAGCCGAAGAAGCCTACGCCAAGCAAGTCCTCGAGCAGCTTGGTAAAACCGTTTTTGAAGTGCCAAAAGGCCTTAAGTTTAGCGGTCAAGGTGATGCGCTCGCCTGTGGCAATTTCCTGTTTTGCGGTCAAGGTTACCGAAGTGACGAAAAAGCTCAGGCGTTCGCTGCGAAGAAATTAGGCTACGAACGTATTCAATTACAAACCGTTCCCGAACTTGATGACGACGGAGTGCCGATGAATAATGCGGTTTCCGGCTGGGCTGACAGCTTTTTCTACGACATCGACCTGGCGCTCTCAATCATAAAAGCGCCGGAGGACGGCAAGAAAGGCTTAATCGCCTATTGTCCCGAAGCATTCACACCAGAGAGTCGAAAGATATTAGCTGAGTTTGATGGTGTAGAAAAGATTAGAGTATCGCTCGAAGAGGCAACTCGCGCCTTCGCCTGTAACCTTGTTTCAACCGGTGAAACAGTCATCATGAGTGCGCACGCACCAAAACTAAAAGCGTCGCTTGAATCACGCGGTCTCAAGGTACTCACTCCAGAGGTCGCCGAGCTCGCAAAAGGTGGCGGGTACATTCGCTGCACCACACTGACAATCGACTGATCTCGGGAATTACTTATTCGCTCTGTTTCAGAGCTTGAAGCGCTGCACGAGCTACGTCAGCTTCATTCCAAGGGTAGGTTCCGTCAGCACGTTCAATGGTAAGCTCATGACCTTTGCCAAGTAACACCACGGCGTCGTCTTTTGACAAAGCCTGGGTCATCGCGAATCCAATCGCCTCTTCACGGTTCAGGATAAGGAATAAGTCCTTGCCGTCTTTTTTACCAGCACTCTTTGCGCCAACAGCAATCTCTTCCATGATCTGATTACCATCAATATCTCTATCGTCTTCTTCTGTCACAATCACGACATCAGCGTTTTGACCAGCAATGCGACCTTGGACAGGACGTTTTGCTTCATCACGTCGTCCAGCAGAACCGAATACGGCAATTAACTTGCCCTTAGTCAGCGGACGGACACTTTCAAAAAAGCGTTCAAATGCGTCAGGTGTACTGGCAAAGTCGACAATAACTTGGAACTTTTGCCCCTCATTAATCACATTCATTCGTCCTTGAACACCCTCTAGAGCAGCGATGCCTTTTTCGATTTCAGCTTTTGAGAGTCCTAGTTTTCGTCCTACTGCAATTGCAGCGAGACTATTGCTCACATTAAATTCACCAGGAATATTAACACGAATATCATAAGAATCCTCATCGATTGTCGCCGTGTAGGACGAGTGGTCTGCGGCAAGTTTTACATTCGTCGCTGATAGTTCCCCTGTTCCGATGCCATATGTTGTTGAGTTCGCAACAGTCTTCATGAACTTATCGGCACTAGGATCTTGCTTGTTCACGACGCCAAATCGAAGCCCGTGTTTGTTGGCAATTTTAAACAAACGCCTTTTTGCCTCGATGTAGTTCTCAAACGTCCCATGGTAATCGAGGTGTTCATGCGTAATATTCGTCATGACCGCAATCTCATACGGTACACCCCAGACACGATGCTGTGCCAACGAGTGACTTGAGGTTTCAACGACCACCCATTCAACCCCAGCGTTAGCGTATTCTCGAAACTTCCTCTGCAGTACGCCCGCTTGTGCAGTGGTAATGTGCTCAGACTGAGGAATGATATTATCACCAATACCGTTCGCAACCGTCGTCAGCAATGCCACTTTGATGCCAGCTTCGTGGAGCAATCGGTGAATCAAGAACGACGTTGTCGTTTTACCATTCGTGCCAGTCACGCCGATAATGCGCAGTTTTTTTCCAGGAAATCCATAGCGGACATTCATGAGGACTGCCTCACCAAGGTGACCATACGGTTCAATTTTTTTAAATAACCCCGTTGGTATAAGTGTTTTTACTATTTTTCGTAGTGATGCCATACAGCCATTATACCTAAGAGCTTGGTTTCGCCCATCGCTTCAAGAGAAGAATCGTGCAGAATGTCGACAAGGTCGCTATGATAAGTACCGCTAACCCAAACAACACCCAGCATATAGACCATGCGCGACTGTTCATATACGAAATAGCTGGAGATAAAACTTCTTGAAGCTTCGAATCTACATTTTTGACCGTCTGCGTGCCCAACACACTGGCGAGACTCGACAAAAAGTCACTCTGTCCACGTTCTACTGACGGCGAAGAAATACCTGCTGAGTCTATCGAATTATCCGTATCACCTTCTCCGACGCCACGCGCAAGCACATTTGCTAATTCTCCGGTCGTTATGAATTGATACATATCAATGTCGATACCGGCTCTGTTAACACCTAATAGATGGAGCGTATGGAATCCCTCATCTTGGGAAGCAGGAATAGTAACAGTTCCCTGTATTCCACCTTGCTCGCCTACGACAAACGTTGCGAGCCGTGTTGGCTCAGAACGAACTTCAACTGTCACAATCGAATGAGGTTGTAGTGTTCCATCTGGCAGCCGAATCGTCAGTTGTCGAGAATCTGTGTCATCGCTATAAGCAAAATCTGCTGCGAACGAGGATCGTTCAGCGGCAACACCTTCAACGTTCCAGTAAGGAGGGGGTTCTATATCTCTCCTTTCCGTCTCTGTAGTACCACGCATCATTCCGGGGTACTTCGCGAGTATTGTGTTCGCCATCAAGTCATGTCCGTTTGGTGTCGGATGAAATGTTTCCGCACCAATGATCTTTAGCATTGGCAACACATCAATTACCGCAATATCATCGCCAATTCGCACACTATTCATCGAGGTCGATGCCATGCCACTACATAATTTCGTTCCATCAAAACTATGTTCCACATCTACGTAGGTAAACCCTGCTTTATCAGTCGCGGCATGAATCACCTGATTAAGATAACCCACGCTGTTCTGTATAAATATTCTCTCACTACGATCCATCAAGAAGACCGTTGCTGGATCACAAAACCCATCTGGATCAATAATATCGGGATATCCTACGATAAATACGCGCGAAGGTTCCACTTTACCCGCTAGGACAGAGAAAAAAGATCCGAGTATATCAAACAATCGCCTAATCTCCCCAGCTGTTTCTTCAATGCCAACCCCCTCAGCCCATTCGCACGTTCCCGGCATTGCGCAAGTACGCAGCTTCCCCATCAAACCTGCATCATTCCCTCCAACCCCAATCGTTACTATTTCAGGGTTATAACGATCAATAAAGCTTGATTGTAACGCTCTTCCTGGCTGAAAATCATCTACTGCTTTGTCCTTTGCAGCCGCTTTTGCTGATTTTGAGAGATGTAACCCGGCAGCACCTAAACGATCGCCTTGTCCCCAATAGTCATCGTCTCGTCCAATGATGTCACTTATTTTCGCCCCCGAACAAGCAAGATTCTTCGCATCGATGTCACTAATGCCAAGCTTCCCTGCAATCAATGAAGGATAGGCGCGAGTGCTTACATGGCATGTATCAAATAGCTGATTTGTCCCTGGTTCGTAGTACCTATCGTCAGTCTCCCCCTCTCCGCTGGCGAATGAGTCCCCAAGAGACAAAATCTTTAGTTGATGCGCGGTAGCCGTCCCATTTGTTACAAGAGTGACCCGTCGAGCACCAGATACCCAACTATTCACCACAAGCTCTAATTGATGACCATCTCCGAAAAAACGGGGATGGTGAGCCGACGCAAAATTAGGAAATGATACTCCAATCCCAAGATCACTCGATGGACACTGCGATGTAGCAGACAAAGGTGTTAAATTACCAATAAGCTCTTGACCACACTCATCTGTCACATCAAACACGTGGAATCCAGCGTTTTGACCAGTGACTGCCACACTTTTGCCGTCATTTGAAATCGCCAGCTCTTCAGTTGGATCCATTCCACGACCATACAGATACCCATTCGTTGTTATTTGACGCGCCGTTAATGTATCCAGATCAAGGGTTGCAGTCCCGCTATCATACAGTTCCGCGACGACCCATTTGCCATTGCTCGAGACACTGAAAGAAGAAGTCCAGATATACTTTCCGACATCATTCTTCATCTCATAATCGGGGTTTGACGTATCAAATACATAACTCACCGTTGAAGGGGACGAGATGACTCGTTTTATTCGACTTGAGGCATGCTGAAATACAACTAATCCTCGTCCGTATTGGCTGATTTGCTGCCCGGTCACAAGTGTGTCAGTACCAGCGGCATAGCGACAGATACTCGCACATATACCCTCAAGCACATGCATCGTATTGCTATAAGGAAATTCAACCACAGCGGTATCTCGTCCACCTTCTGTAAAAGTGCCGATTCTTAACCGCTCATCACCGTACATACATATGTTTCTTGGTGCACCTAGCTCGGTGACAAATATATCTTGTCTGTAAGTTGGACAATTACTGTTGGGATTTGCCGCCAGTACGCTACTCTTAGTAATCACGGCAGGTCCTTCAGTCCACAATGACCCCTCCAATGCGACGACATTGGATGAAGCGTAAAGCCCGACCACCTCGACAAAAAATAACACCAAAACAACAGCTAACGCCTTCATTCCACCCCCCCAAGTTTTTTCTCACATCCTGTATCTACTCTAAGTTTATTCTCAGTAATGAGCAAGGGAGACCATATAAAAGTTCATCATGTTATAATGTAACAGATGAGAATTCTTGGAATTGAGAGTAGTTGTGACGAAACCGCGGCAGCCATTGTTGAAGATGGGCACCGGCTTTTATCCAATGTCATACATTCGCAAATAGATATTCACGCGCTGTATGGCGGCGTCGTTCCAGAAGTCGCCGCACGAAGCCATATTGAGGTCATTAACCCTGTCATCAACCAGGCATTAACAGATGCCAATCTTACATGGGATGATATTGATGCCATCGCCGTCACCTATGCGCCTGGTCTTATAGGTTCCCTTCTTGTTGGCACACTTGCCGCTCGAACGCTTGCAACCCTGAAAAATAAACCCCTCTACCCTATTCACCACGTTGAAGCGCACGTCTATGCGAACTTCATTACCGATCAAGAAAATGGAATCGATCTGACGCTTCCTTCAAAACAACCGACTTTCCCGATGCTCGCCCTCATAGTCAGCGGTGGTCACTCGCAACTTGCTCTCTTTAAAGATCATGGTGATTACAAACTACTTGGTCAAACACAAGATGATGCCGTTGGAGAAGCCTTCGATAAAGTCGCAAAAATCCTTGGACTCCCCTACCCTGGTGGTCCTTCAATCGCAAATGCGGCCCTTGATGGCAACCCTTATGCTTACACTTTTCCAAAGGCGAAGATGCAAGGTGCTTATGATTTCAGCTTTTCTGGTCTAAAGACAGCCGTTCTACGAGCCGTTCAGCGCGAAGTGGGCGTCGACACGACTTTTCCTTCGCGTGAGCTTGCAGCGCTTCTCAGTGACACTCAGAAGGCAAACTTTGCCGCTAGTTTCCAACGCATCGCAGTTGAAACCCTTGTAGACAAAGCTGAATCTGCCTTTAAAACCCACTCCCCCGCTTCTGTCGTCATTGCTGGAGGTGTTGCTGCAAACCACGAACTCCGTCGTCAGCTATCTGAACGGCTGCCTCTTCCTATCGAATATGCACCAATGAGTCTCTGCACAGACAACGCCGCAATGATTGGTACCCTCGGGTATTACTATGCGCAGAAAAAACAGCCAACCGCCCCTATTGACCTTGAGGTTATTCCTAGTCTTTCGATGACAAAAACAGCCTGGGCATAGATCCTCGTATTGACAATTTGTAAAGCTTATGCTAATATAGAAATAGTTCATTACAAAACAAACAGGACAAAAAATGACCTCTATCGAAGTATATGCACCACAAGAAGCTGCGCAGACCATACAAGTTCACGAAGTAGAATCTGCCATTCGAAATAACGCGAAGGATGCTCTGAGATACCGCGAAGAGGCGAAAGCTCCTGGTCTTACTGATATGGAAATCTTGGCGAAATTAGACACCGCTGACCTCTTGGCACATCTCGCTCTTCAAGACAAAGTGCAAGAGTATTCAGGCAATAAAAAGCCCATCTCTCGCTAGAAACTAATTAGCGACGGATTTTTTGTAAAATCGCCTTAGCCTTGGGTAATCCCTTACTCCAAAGAGTATAGGCAGGGGAGAGTGCCTTATCGAATGTCCCCGCAAAGGACGTTTCTTCAGTTGCCCAGCCTTGCTTAAAGATAGAAACTCCGCCAACAACAAGTCCACCGAAGTCATACTGCAAAAGACCCCATTCTTTGACCTTACGAATAACATACCATTTCAATGCATAGTTAGCCCGTAATCGCTGTCCGTCTTCATTCATACCACCGTACAGTTCGTACGCAGTGTCAGCACTGATAGCCATCCATAGGAATGCAATCGGTTTTCCTTCAAGGTACGCAGCAAAAATAGGGGAGTGATCGCCCATAAGGTTAAAGACATCAAGATAATACTGATCTGCGTGAAGGTTAAACTTTGCTCGATCGGCAGTTTGACGATAAATAAACAGGCATTCTTCTAATTCATCCCTGGTATGAACCTGCTTGATGGTGATGCCCTCAGCGGCTGATTTACGAATATATTGGCGAGTCTTCTTTGCCATATCAGCAAGCAAATCGCTCTCGGTTTTCGCAATATCCAATAGGATCGTATCCGGTGAGAGAATTCTATTTGCAGATCGCTTCCAACCCGTTGGCGCTTCAAACTCAAAGCTATTTGGCTCAACAGACAGTGCAACGGATCGATAATCACGTTTTACGAGCCCGGCAAGCTTCTCTAGGAACTCAGTTTGAAACGATTCTTCGGCAATCGGTCCGCGGGGGATATAGGCAAATGAACGAAGAGGAAAGGGGAGTTTTCGGATAAGAATCTGAGCTGCGCCCACGATCTTATCGTCTTCACTGTCATCAAACGCGAAGACACGCTCAGCGGTCCAACCATGTGCGGCTTTTACCTGTCCCCAACCCCAAAGTTGTAGGGGATGCCCACCTTGCTCTAGTACATATTCGTCCCATTGCTCTTTATCTGTACACTTCTGAAGCTCAATCATTTTCCCATTATACTACGACCCGTATATAACGGGGGTTATGTTATACTGAGTCCAAGATACATTCACGTGAATTATTAAAAAATAATTAACTATTTCACGTGGATTTTATAGAAAAAACAGGAGAGTCTGTGAAGCTAGCAAAAGCTTACGAGCCAAACGAGTACGAACCGAATATTTACGCCCTCTGGGAAAAGAGTGGTGCCTTTAAACCCTCTGGAAAAGGTGAGCCGTTTAGTACCGTTATGCCGCCTCCTAACGCCAACGGGAACCTTCATATCGGACACGCGCTTGATATGGGTCTCAAGGACATCAGCGTCCGATATAAGCGTATGCGCGGCTTCGATACCGTCTACATTCCCGGCGCAGACCACGCCGGTTTTGAAACATGGGTTGTCTACGAAAAGGAACTAGGCAAACAAGGCAAGAGTCGCTTCGACTTTACCCGCGAACAGCTGTACGGTCAGGTCTGGGATTTCGTTGATCAGCAACGCGGAAACATGGAGCTCCAACTTCGTGCTATCGGTGTCAGTGCCGACTGGGAAAAGCTTGTCTTCACCCTTGATTCTAAGGTGATTAAAACCGTCTACTCGACCTTCAAAAAACTATGGGACGATGGCCTCGTTTACAGAGGTGAGCGTATTGTTAACTACAGCACAAAATTCCAGACGAGCTATGCCGACATTGAAGTTGACCACAAGCAAGAAAAAGGAACACTCTGGCACATTGCCTACCCACTCATCGATAGAGACGGTGAAATTATTATTGCCACGACTCGACCAGAGACGCTCTTTGGTGACACAGCAGTTGCCGTTAATCCTAACGACGAACGTTACAAAGATTTGATTGGGAAAAAAGTCCGCCTCCCTCTCGCAGACCGAGAAATTACCATTATCGCCGATGACTACGTTGATGCAGCCTTTGGTACTGGTGCGGTAAAAATTACCCCGGCACACGACCCTAATGACTTTGAGGTAGGGAAGCGCCACGACCTCGAGCGAATCCAGGTTATCGACTTTGACGGCACGATGATGAACGTTCCAGAGGAATTTAAAGGTCTCGAGGTTGTTGAAGCCCGAAAAGCCACCCTTAATGCTCTCAAAGCAAAAGATCTCATTCGTAAAGAAGAAACGATTGAACACACCGTTGGCTACGACTACAAGAGTGGCCTCCCTATTCAACCCCTTATTAAAGACCAATGGTTCCTCAAGATGGAGCCGCTTGCCAAGCGTGCCCTTGAAGCCCTAGAAAATGATGAAATTACCTTTTACCCAGCGAGTCGTAAGCAGATTCTCAAGCAGTACTTACAAAACATCCGTGACTGGAACCTCTCTCGCCAAATCCCTTGGGGCATTCCAATCCCTGCGTTCCAAAATGTCGACGACGAAAATGACTGGATCTTTGACGAATTTGTCACCGAAGAAACAATTGAAGTAGACGGCAAGACCTACGCCAGAGAGGAAGACACCTTCGATACCTGGTTTAGCAGTGGTCAATGGCCGTTTATCACAACCGAGGCACTCGAAGGTGGCGATCTTTCTCGTTTCTACCCAACCAGCCTTATGGAGACCGGTACCGACCTCTTAGACCGATGGATCGCACGTATGATCATGCTCGGCCTCTACGTTACCGATAAGGTTCCGTTTAAAGACGTCTACCTCCACGGCATGGTCCTCGATGAGCATAGCCAAAAAATGAGCAAAAGTAAGGGCAATGTCATTAATCCGATGGATTCAATCGCTGCCTACGGATCTGACGCACTGCGTCTTGGACTCATCGCCAGCCGTAGCCCTGGTCAAAACCAAGCATTTGGTCCTGACCGCATTATCGCCGGTCGTAACTTTTGTAATAAGCTCTGGAATATTGCTCGGTTCATCGAGAACAAACTAGGGGACGACTACACACCAGCTGCGCCAGTTGCGAAATCACTGGCCGACCACTGGATCATTAGCGAACTAAAGACAGCGAAAGAGACCATCGAGCGCACGCTTGATAACTACCGTTATGCCGAAGCGAGCGATGCAATGTACCACGTTATCTGGGACAGCGTTGCTGACTGGTATATCGAGGCCTCAAAAGACCAGGACAACCCAGACCTTCTTGCATGGGTCATCGATGTCAGCCTTACATTGGCTCATCCATTTGCTCCATTCGTGACAGAAACCATCTGGCAAACACTGCAGTGGCACGATAGCCTCCTCATCAGCGAGACCTGGCCTGAAATCATCGACTTTAGCGAGATCGCAGCGGCTGAATTTAGCCGTGTCCAGCAACTCGTGACTGAGGCTCGCTTTGTCATAACCTCTCTTCCGGGCAATGAAAAGTACGGGTTGCTCTATGAAAACGATAGTCTCATCGAAGACAACAAGAGCCTCATTAAGCGTCTCGCAAAATTAGATAGGGTCGTCAGTACTTACCAGCCAAAAGGTCTTCGACTCGCCGTCAGTGGCCGCGATGCTTGGCTCGATGTCTCTGAAGAAACCCTTTCAGAGCACCAGGTAAACCTTGAGGAGCGCCTTGCTCGTACACACGCTGATATTCAAGCGCTGGAGGGTCGTCTTTCTAATCCGAACTACGTTGAAAAAGCTCCTGAAAAACTCGTTACAGAAACCAAGCAGCAGCTAGAAGAGAAAAAAGCCGTTGTTATACGGCTTCAACATGAACTCGAAGTACTAAAAATTTAGATTGATAGCTCTATATTGATGGCCATAGACCATTATCACCACCGCTTACGGCAGTCTTCCTCACTTGAACATATCGGTTATGATCGTCACGTGGCTGTGTCTTGGGAACATTTTCGTGATGAGTAGCATCACCTTGATTACTAACGGATACTCGTTCAACATGAACGTGTTCGTTTGATTTAGATGCTGCGTCTGCAATCGCAAAATCTGAAAAGTTAGCTGGGGTCACAATAGCGACCGAGGCAGCGTGATCAACTTGTGTGTCATGCATCACCACACCAAAAGCGGTGGCGATGATAAATACGAATGGTAATGGGTTTATGATTGGTGGCATATGTTTTTGTTTTGTTGATGGGTAACAGATAGAATGATAGCATAAGCTTTACATTTTGTCAACTACTTGTCGCCAATCTAGTAGTACAGATGGTGTACTTTATTCGTGATGATATGAGCCGCCGAGCGTAATCTGCTGTGCGCGGTAGAGTTGTTCGGTAAGGATCAGCCGAACCAGTTGGTGAGGGAATACTAGGGGTGACAGTGACCAAACAAGGTGGGCACGATTCCTGAGTTCATCAGTGACACCAAATGCACCACCAATGATAATCAGCACTTTTCGAGAGTGATCCAGCTGTTCCTTCAGCACATCGGCAAAAGTAGGGGAATCCAGTGCTTTTCCTCGTTCATCCAAAAGGATAATGAAATCATAAGCGGTAAGTCGCGAAAGTATGCGCTCTGACTCATCCTCACGCGCTGCAAGCCCATCAAGCGACGAATGAGCCATAAGTACCCATTCTGGAATAAAAGGTGTTTTTAGACGCTTCTGATAGCGCAGGATTCCTTCAGAAACCCAGTCTTCGTGTTTTTTGCCAACTGCGAGGATGTGTAACGACATGTAGCTATTCTAACAGGTTAGAAAAGGCTTGATTTCTAAAACGGTAATGCTATTCTGAGATTAACAATGACTGATAAGTTTCATTATCAGGATGTATTCCAAACAATAAACATCCCGGAAAACGAACGTACCCTCGCCTTAAAAGCCAAGAACCTCTTCGATGTTATTCTCGATACAGACGGAGATGTCGACACTTGGAACTCGGCTGTTCATCTGCATTTACAAAAGATTACTGATTCCGAGAGTGCATCTCAAGCTTTTTGGGAATTTGAAGATGACACTAACCATCTTTACGATCGACTCGTCCTATCAATTATGAAACGGGGGTTAATAGTTGCACTCGAACACCGAGATTTCGATGATCGTGATGCTGCTATTCGTCAGAGTCTTATGATTTCGAACGGTGTCTCGAAGGTATATACTTCAAATTTACGTCGCCGTGGCGTTCCAGATAACGGATCGACATCCGAATTAGTCATTGCCGACTTTAAACGAAGCCTTCTTGATACAACTGCCAACCTCGGACTGTATCACCGCATTCAAGAGGTACGTCAGAACGAAAGTGACTCAGCCATCCTTGCTAGTGCAGCATGATCAGGCTCTAACGATTGATCAGCTTCACGATGAAAATCAACCGCATGCGTAAAAGGGATGAGGTGAATATGCGCATGGGGCACATCAACACCGATAATCTGCTCACCAACATACTCAGTATCGAGCTTTTCACGGATATGAAGTGCGATTTTCTTGGCAGCTAGTGTTAGTTTTACATAGGTCTCGTTGTCAAGATCCCAAGTAAACTCAACCTGCTTTTTCGGGACGACTAACGTGTGGCCGGGCATAACAGGGTGGATGTCGAGAAACGCGATAACGTCGTCGTCTTCGTAAATCTTATGAGAAGGGATTTCACCCTTAATGATCTTTGTAAAAATAGAATCTTCCATGGCTTTATTGTAGCGCAGATAAAAACCCGTTGAGGTTACATCATTCTTCGAAGGATCATGTAGCCAATAGTGAGTCGTTCACGCTTCACCCATTCTTCGCGGCTTCTCGTCCATTCTTGAGCAGACTCTGGATCAAATTCTTTAGGGAGACCATCGGGAATTGCGGTCACAATGTCTAATTTTTGGGCCATACGTGCGACTCGTGCAACATGAAAGGCATGGGCAATGATAATTGCTGTCGTGTAGTTTTCTTCTCGCATAAATGCTCGAGCTTGAAGTAATTCACCGGCAGTACCTGTATTCTTAGGATCCTTCAGTGTATCTAAAGATCCAGAGGTAGAATTCAGTTCAAGTACTCGTCGTGGCTCAGTTTGAAGTGCTGGAGCAATATCAGGACTGACAAGAATAGGACGGTCAGAAAAGTGTTCATCTGTAAATGCAGCGAGTGCTTCGTTCATCGGACCTGGAATTTTAGTTCCGTCGGAATTTTCTCTAAAACCAAAGGCGTTTACAATCACCACGTTATGAGGATCCACGCTATTTTCATGGAAATTAAATGTCGGGAGATATTCCCCCGACATGCTGCCTTCTGGAAACACACTCATTTATATATACTATAACACTTACCTATAAATAAATCTATAGCGGTTCTACTGACGCGGGGTTGGAACAAAAGTGTATGGGATCGAATTCAGGATCTACTGGAATGAAGGCATTGTTTTAGCCCGCCATCTGGGGCGGAGGGCTCCCAGGGAGCTTCTCCGCCCAGATGTCGGGCTTCTGTGAATCAGTCGTTATCCCAGTCGATATCAACCAACTTTCTGCTGAGCGTTCTACGGAGGGCAACGCGCCTGACGTGATGTGCGTTGTCGACCATGTTCGGGAGGCTATCGAGTAATTCGATAACCATCTCAACCACTTCATCTCCAACGTTCTGGCGGTAGGCCAACACTTCTTCGGAGAGGTTGACCAGCTGTGCAACAACCTCTCTTTGGTGGTTATGAAGTGTAAAAAGATTCGTTATTGCCGTTACAGCGGGATAGAGATCCTCCTCGACCACAACGGAGTCGTCGGTCGGCTTTGTGTCGTTCATTGCTTCACCCCAATCGGGGTCAACCCCGTTCCCAGGGGCCCTCGCGATTTGCGGTGACTGCCAATAGTTATGAAGGCAACACCCATTTCTTGCAAGCATGACCAGGAATCAAAAAAGCCCACAGACGTGGACTTTAATGAATAATGCTCATGTTTGGCGGAGAGAGAGGGATTCGAACCCTCGGAACCTTGCGGTTCACCGCTTTTCGAGAGCGGCCAGTTCAACCACTCCTGCACCTCTCCAATCGCTCTATTGTAACAGAGTGGTCGCACTCATTACTTATGCTATTAATGAGGTTTGAGACAGGTTATTTTACAATACACCCATATTATTATAAAGTAGTATAATAGTATAAGAAGTTGATCGAATATGTGCAGACGCGGGTAGGGTTTTGCCGTTCTCGACTTTGCACACTCTCACACCGAAAGGAAAATCGATGCGACGCATCATAACAGTTCTATTGGGGACTTTTGCGATAGTCCTAAGCTTTATCTTTCTCCCTGTTACTGGGGCAATCGCCGCAACCTGCAACAACTCTCCCGGAGCAACTATGGATGACGGGGCCTGTGGATATATCAACCCTGACGATCGTGTGTTTGCAGTCCTCGACCGGATCGGGGACGTCCAACATGAGGTCGAGGGTCTCCAGATCCAACTGGCATTTGTGACCGTTCTACTGGTCATCATTGCGTTTGCCTCGATCGGGCAGCTCATCGTTTCGCTTTCCCGTAAAACGGAAGTGAAGAATGACGAATCACAGAATCGTGAGCCTCCTGCGTCGTCATAAGTACGGTATCGTGAGAGTGCCCGCCCTGAGAGGGGCGGGTTTCTCATTTTAAATTGGTCAATGCAAGAAAAAAGAGCCAGTTATATTCTGACTCCCTTATCTTGGTACACCTGGCAGGATTCGAACCTACGACCTCTGCCTCCGCAAGGCAGCGCTCTATCCAGCTGAGCTACAGGTGCATATATATAACTCGTTGTCTTAAGAACAACGAGTTATATCTTTGTAACTAGAAGGTGCTTCCACGACTTTCGCCGAAGGACAAAGGGTATTGTACCACAGGAAACCTCATGAGGCTAATGCTCAAGCTTAGTCTCGGCAGGGGTTAGAGTCGTAGTTTACGGACAACGATATCGATAATGTCGAGTTTTAAGTTCTCCATTGGGAGGCGTTTACCTAAGATATCAACAATTTCTTCGCCAGCTTCTTCTGGGAAGTAGACAGACACGCCTGGAGAGAATCGCTTTCTCGGAATTAACATGATTGAGTTGTGTTCACCGTCTTTAATTAACCCAAATGCTTTAAACTCCTCAAGATGATAGAGGTGTTCACCAACATATAGCCCCTGTTGTATGCTCAGCGCATAGGTGAGTGTGCGTGGAGGACGACGGGTATAGATAATCACTGCAACCGCCATAACGACAACAAGAACAGAGAATGTATATGACTTTAAGAATAGGATGTCGATCGAAATAAGACCAAGGACGACAATCACAAAAATAACGAACCAGAGGGGACTTTTATCAATATGGACGTATTCTTGTGCTGTCCAGGTCACGGGAGTATCGACGGGGGCTAAAGCTTCCGGAGCTTCTACTTCGGGAGCTTGTACCTCTGGAGCAACTTGATCGGTTTGCTCTTCCTCGGGTTTCTCCCAGTAATTCTGCTTTTCTTCGTCTGGATTCATGGTTGATTTCAGTATAGCATGAGCGTAAAAAACTAAGGTGAAACTAACGACATGCCTAAAGAAAAGAGCCCTGATACAGCAGGACTCATTTCATTTGGCGGAGGAGGAGAGATTCGAACTCTCGCTCCAGGTTTCCCCAGACTAATGATTTAGCAAACCATCCCCTTCAGCCACTTGGGTACTCCTCCATATCGGAGGCCTTTTTTACAGGCTTACGACTTGAACGATTGTAGCATAAAACAGATGTGACGACTAGATTTTGAGATGGGTTTTGCTATAATTAAAATATAATTGTTTAATATGCTGAAAGGAGAAGCGGAATGAAAACTTTACGAAAACTTACCCCGTTGCTGATTGCAACCATTCTCGTATTTGCCGCATCTCTCTTTATCACCCAAGACTCATCAGCCCTGACTGTTTTTGATGGTGTGAATGCCGCAAAGGGTAATGGTCAACCGACAGAGCTCTTTGGTGGCGGTGGGGTCATTACAACCGTCACTAACGTTCTTCTTTTTATCGTTGGCGGACTCAGTGTCATCATGTTGATCGTTGGTGGACTTCGCTACGTTGTTTCAGCGGGTAACTCAACGGCAGTAACAGCAGCAAAAAACACCGTTCTTTATGCCATTGTCGGACTGGTCATCGCGTTCCTTGCGTATGCGGCCATTAATTTCGTCATAAACTCCCTCGCGCCTGGCACTACAGCTGGCGGAACTAACGTTTAAACCGTTTCATAAAACAAAAACGACCTTCGTAGAAAGATCGTTTTTTATATTCAATCTGGCGGAGGGGGAGAGATTCGAACTCTCGGTGAGTTGCCCCACTCCGGTTTTCAAGACCGGTGCACTAAACCACTATGCGACCCCTCCAGATGAAAGAACTTTGGCTATTTTAACAGATGTGCACCGATCAGTCGAGAGGCTGACGTGAAGTTGCTGCCACCCAAATAGTCGCCGCACCAGCGTTCTTCAGTAACAACGCAGCCTGTTCAATAGTAGCTCCTGTTGTCACAACGTCATCAAGAAGAATATAGATAGCATTTGGATCAATGTTACCCTCGACCCTAAAGGCTGTCGCTGCCTGTATAATTCTATCTTTACGATTCGCATGGTGTTGAATAAGAGAGTTATTTCGTATAAGTAGCTGCTCAACGGGGGTGTGCCTCAATCGACCAAGTTCTTTTGCAATGAGGAGCATATGATCATAGCCTCGTTCTCGTATATGAGCGGATGTTGTGGGTATGGGAACGAATACGGTCGAGTGGGGAAGTTGCGGCAACCGTTTATGAAGCAAGTCAGCAAGATCTATAGAGGATGCTTTCATATTCCGAAACTTGAATCCACCGATGAGTCGCTGTAGCGCACCACTTCGTACCCCCACGGTCCATGCTTGATTAAATGCCGTTTTATGGTCATCGCAGACCCCTTGAACACTTGGTCGTTCACATAAAATACATCCCGAAAATGGTTCCTCGATGATGTTATATTTACAATTATCACAAAAAGTCGACCCAATGTGACCACACCCAGAACAGAGGTGTGGTGCGACCACTGCAAGAAGGCTGTCGAGTATTGTGTTTTTTACGTTTAGCATGGGTAACTGGTTGATTATAGTGAAGGTGCCCGTTATAATACGAAGGACTATTTGTCAAATGAGCCTAGAGAAAGTGGAGGATATCATGGCCCGCAAACAAAACGAAGACCTATTAATTGAAGATGAACTAGCTGCTGCTTTTTTGAGCGACGACGACCTTTCATCAACTGACGCACCAGCGCCAGCTGCGACTGACGACACTTGGGATGACAGTGAAGAAGAATTTCCTGGCCAATTAGCCGTTGATGTATACGAAACGGAAGACAAGCTTGTTGTGAAAGCTCGTACTGCAGGTGTAAACAAAGAGGAGCTTGATGTCAGCATTAGCGACGGCATCTTGACGATCAGCGGAACACTTAGTAGCGGTGACGACAGTAACGCAACAAACTGGCACATCCAGGAATGTTACTGGGGAGAGTTCAGCCGAACACTCGCATTGCCTGTCAACGTGAAGGAAGATGAAGTAGAAGCAGTCCTTAAGGACGGTGTTCTGGCAATCAGCTTCTCAAAGATCAAGACAGAGCAAGCAAAGAAGATCCAAGTCCAATAATAGTTCATTAATCTTAATAGATTATGAAATAAGCTCCCGTAAAAAGGAGCTTATTTTATTTCTATAAGGATTGGTTAATTTATCCGTTTGTAAGTGCTTTGAGTACCCAGTTCACAATTGCGAAGGCAAGGAAGGCAATGATAAGACCAATAATCGCATACATAATCGTGTTCTTTGCAGCCGTAACGTTTCCACTGTCACCAGCTGAAATTGTGTAACGAATACCACCAATGATCAACATGATCACTGAAATCGCACCAATAAGGAACAATAGGATGTTAACGATAGTATTAAAGATTGATCCATCACCGAATAGTGTAGTGGTACCAGCAGCGCCAGAAGGCTGAGCGGCGTTAATTCCACCCTGTAGGTCGGTTGCAGCAAACGCACTTGTCGGAACAAATACTGCTACGAGGGCTAGTGCAGTTGAACCTGCGAAGCTAGCTAGTGCTTTTTTTGTAATTTTCATTTGATGATATTCCTTTCTTATAGAATCTCTTCGTACTGTTATAGCAGATATTGCGACGTTTGTTAAGGGTAAGCTACGGCGTGGTGAACTTCGTCACAACGAACTGGACTACCGCAAATGCCAGGAAGGCAACGACCAGTCCGACAACCGAATAGGTGATTGTGTTCTTTGCTAACGTTACCCGTCCCGAGTCACCGTTGGAAGTAGCGTACAAGATACCACCAACAATGATCATGACCACCGATAGAGCACCGACAATAAACAACAGCACGTTCACAATCTTGCTAATAAGGTCAGACGGTTTTGCGTTCTGATTCTTACAGACAGAAGAGTTGGTCACACCCACACATTGGTCCGAGATAACACTGGTCGCCGCGTTCGCGCTAACTGGCGCTAAAAGTCCGACGCCAATCGCAATCCCAAGGATGAGTACAAAATTCTTCATTTTTTTCATTAATTAAACCCCACGATAACATAGTTAGTGATGGCATATGCCGCGATAACAATAACGAGACCAACGACAGCGTAGAGAAGCATATTCTTTGCCTTTGTAATATTTCCACTGTTACCAGCAGCAGTGACGTACATGATGCCACCAATGATGATAACAATGACTGCAATTGTTCCGGCGAGGAAGTAGGCGATGTTCAGACCATTATGGAGTACTTGTTCGCCGGTTAAATTCGGAATGTTTACGGTTGTTTTATTGTCACCAACCAATGTTACCGCCAGCTTTAATAGAAAATTATTCATAGTTTATCCAATAATCCCAAATACTAGGTTAATAATTGCGACCGCACCCAGTGATATAACCAATCCAACAACAGCGTTAAGAATCGTCTTTCGTGCTTTTTCAATCTGGCTCGGATTATTACCACCCGTTAAGAACTGGAAGCCTCCGTACAATACGAAGAAGAAGGCGATATAGCCGACAACAGCGAGACCAATATCGATCACATTTAATGCTATACGCCAGATAAAGCCCGTGAGATCAAGTGTTGTCTTACCATCAGCAAGCAATTGTCCAGGACTTGCGATAGAACATTGTCCATTATTTACTACTGCAAGACCCCTGAACCAGGGTTGTATACCAAGGAACGACTTTTCACACTGACTTGCATTAGTCACCCCAGCCGCAAACGAGTTCGCAGGAGTGACAAAACTAAAAACTGGCGCAGCGACAAAAATCGCGAAAGAGAGAAGGAGGACGGCTTTTCTGATCAATTTCATTAGTTGAATAACCCTCCTGGAATAAGGAAATTCAGTCCCGAGAACATTAATGCATAGGCAATAACACCGATCACAACATTTGTAATGATCCCCATAGCCTTTTTAACCTGTTCCGGACTTCCTCCTGCGGAGGTGTAGAGAATCGCACCGTAGACGATACCACCGATAGCAGCGATGCCAACACCAGCAGTTAAGATGTTGATAGCAAGGAGGAGTATACCCCATACACCCGTATCCGTGACCGCTTTACTAGGGATTGATCCATCGCTACAAAAACCATAATCGTGATTGTAAGTCGCCTTATAGGTGGTTTTGTCTTTATCGGTACTTGGTTTAGTTCCTTCATAGGGATCGCCGCCGTCTGGACAAGAGCCAGACTGGGCACAGGAAATGATAGATGTTTGCACTCCACCACAAGACTGTGCAAATGTGTTGGTTGGGGCGATAAGCGCAAAACTCGACACAAGCAGCAAGGCGCTGACAACGAGTGTTTTTATTGTTTGTTTTATCTTCATACTCTCTATAAATTACGACGTTCCTTGCTAATTTGCAAGTTTTGATACATAAGCTATTTACTTTTTAGTGTTTTTGTGATATATTAACTTTAACAAAGTGCGCAAGCACTGAAGTTGCAACAAAGCCCAAGTCGATATATATAATAGTCGCCAAGTGCGAAAGGAACACGTAAAGTGTCAGAAACTAGCAACAATCATTTCAACCCCAACTTTCACATCAATACTGTGATCGCCCCTGAAGCACCGGCTACATCCGGTGGTACCCCATCTCCTGAAAACGATGACCCAAAAAAGTCTAGTCGTCTAAAGAAAATCGCATGGACTGTTATTGGTAGTGTCGTTGGCACAGGTGTCATAGTCACGGGAGCTGTTGTTGGTGTTAATCTCAGCAATAAGCACGAAGTACCTGCAGGTAACGAACCTGTTGCAACCGGTAAGGCAACTCCGAGCCCAGAGAACACGAAACCACCAGTAGCAACAGAAGTACAAGCTACTCCTATCAGCGCTGAGAAATACACTACCCCAGAAGCAGTCGTGAAAGCATCTGTTGGCGAGGTTGATGAGTGGATTAATGCTGGCGGAACAGAAGCGAACTCAAAAGCTTGGGCTAGCTCTGATGACCCAGGTGCATACTTCACTAACTTAATGACCAAAAGTAATGCGCAATTTGAAAGTCAGCTTCTTGTAGATAATTGGCAGACTATACCCTCACTTTCAACATATGTCCCTAACAAAGAAAACATACACAAGACAACCACCAACTTAAATTTTTTGACTACGCCAAACGACCCTAACAGTGAATACAACAGTCAGAACAAAGAAGCTTATAAAAGAGGTGAGGTTGTAGATTCTATTCAGTTCGTCTCAGAGGATAGTACAAAAATTGTTGCCGACGTCACTGTTCATGAATACGACAATAGCGATAAAAACGCAGTGCTCAAATATACGGAGGGGGTCGCTATAGACACAACACCTTACACAATTAGAATGACTATGACAAACGTCAATGGAAACTGGAAGTTGTCTGACTACTCAGAGTAAGACACGTTAGATACAATTGTATTACTTAAAGTGATGTTCGAGAGAGCATCACTTTAAATTCATAAGTGCTTGTGGTTAAATAGATTCGCTATGTCAAGATTCAACATCTGGGCGAAAAACAACAAACCCACAGCAATAAAACTACACAAAAGTTCATACAGCCTATTGAAGGCTCCTTTACTTTTTTTTATTGCACTGGTCATCGTTTTCTCATCACTCGCAACGGTCCTACAGCCTTCGACTTCATCAGCTGCATCAACTGCAACCTTAACCTCACTTGATAACCAGATTATTGCGAATTTATACCGTAATGCGCTTGCTACCTGCATTAAATCAGCCCCACTAAAAGATGACACGCCCATATTCGCCAGCCTAATCCCTGCATATCGTACTGCAATCAACGAAGGACATGCTCTGGACTTTGAGTGGTTTTCTCCTGGAAGTGCATTCTCCCTGGATGTTATAGCAGGTTCGGTCCTCAATAGTGCTTACGGATCCGGAACGGTTAGTAAGACTGGTGCGGCCGAATGCGGAAATCCTGCGTTCATACAAGAAGCCCTCACGAAATTAGGCTACAGTGTCAAGTCGGGTGATGCCGATAGTGTGTTTGGCTTATTGTGTGACTTCGGCTTTCAAAGAAATGGCGGTGACGGCTGTAAGACTGGAAATGGAGATTGGCATCGAACAAATAACTCAGGTGATACTACTTATGCTAAGTTTATGGCGACAAAAAACGCGAAGGTTGTTACATTATCCGATGCTGCGAAGTACGTTCTGGTAAGAAGCACCTTCATGGCGCTCTGTAAGGCGACTGAGAACAACACTGTACCAGACTCGAGTCTGAGTAGTACTACTGGTATAACCATGCAATCACTCGAAGGAACTGATGCAAGTACCTTCAAGTTGGCAGACCACTGGTTTACCTATGGCGCGGCCAGTTCTCGTACTTCATGGTCAACGGTTGGAGTGGGTGAAGGATATAGCGTTGGTATAACAAACCTGGCGAATATTCACACATGGACACCAGGTAGTCTTAGCATTGATGGAGGACCGAGGGGTACCTCTGTTGCCATGGGTCAACCCTACATATTTGCAACAGGGACTGCTATTGGAACACAGTCCGCCTGTGGGTCGCTGGGTGATAGCGCTAATCAATACGCCAAAGCATATCTCGCCTGGGCTGTGAAAAACCCCAAAGAAGCAGTACAACAAGCCACCACTATAAAACAGCAGGCGCCGAATGATACAACTTCAACCTGTGCCATTGATGGTATCGGTTGGATCATTTGTCCAGTCATTACATTTATGGCTAGTATCGCCGATGCATCGTTTGGGTTCCTCGCGAATAGCTTCCTACGAACTGACCCAAAAGTCTTAGACACGAGCGCAACGAACGGAACCTTTACAGCCTGGTCAGCCATGCGTACGATTGCAAATGTTGTCTTTGTTATTGTTTTCCTTATTATTATATTCTCGCAACTAACAAGCTTCGGTGTCTCAAATTATGGTGTGAAGAAAATGTTGCCACGGCTCATCATCGCCGCCATACTCGTTAACTTGTCGTACTTTGTTAGTCAATTAGCAGTAGATATTTCAAACATTCTCGGATTCTCGATAAAAGATCTCTTTAATGGAATAACGACACAAATCACCACAGCCAACACAAGTTTGACTTCGGACGCAATCAATACTGGGGCTGGTTTAACAGGAATTGCCGCGAAAGTCATCGCACTGGTGGTTGCAGGTGGCGCTGCCTATGCACTCCTTTCGACACTCATTCCGATTCTATTAGCCGCTGTTATAGCACTTATCATGATCCTATTTATCCTTATCGCACGTCAGGCAATTATTATTTTACTCATCGTTATTTCACCATTAGCGTTCGTCGCATTTCTCTTACCGAATACTGAAAAACTCTTTACGCAGTGGCGAAAAATGCTGACAGCAATGTTGCTTTTGTTCCCAATTATCGCACTCGTTTACGGTGCTTCACAACTTGCCTCGAAGGTACTATCGAGTGCAGAAGCATATAAAGATGCTTCAGGAAATGGTGGCGATTTGTTCGGGCAAATTATTGCAGCCGCAGTACTTGTCTTACCGTTATTTGTTGTGCCTGTATTACTAAAGAAGTCGCTTGATGGTATTCCGGTACTCGGACAGATGGCTTCCAAGTTTGCGTCGCGCGCGAATGGAAACCTCGGCAAGAAAGTTAGGGAATCGTACAACGGAAGTCTCGTTGGTCGTGGAAATACATACAAAAAAGCTGGTACCGAGGCAAGGAGAAGTCAAAACTTTGCTGGACGCGTAGCAAGGGGTGGCTTTAGCAGCTTCCTCGCAAAAGGTGTAGCAGTTACACCTTCAACCCGTGCAGGTCGCCGCTCCCTTACCAAATCAGCCATAGAGAAGTCGGAAGCCGCTGATGCTGAAGAAGTTAAGGCAGCAGAGACATTGCTGCGAACACAACACGAGAACCCTACGGACCTTATTAGAGAATCCCAAAAAGCACTTGCTAGTGCAGTAGAGAGGGACGACACAGTTGGGGCACGCGCAGCCCAAAATATTCTGTTGAATAGCGGTGGGGCAGGGCTAAAGGCACTTCAAACGACATTGAGTTCAAGCTTTGCCGCAGAAGGTTCGCAGAACTCAAAGGTTGGAAAAAGTGTTCGTACCTCCCTTAATAAAGCTGGCTTAAAAGCGAAAAACAATGCGCTCTCGACATGGGCGTTTAACGGGCAGGGGTTATCAGCAACGAGTAGAGATGCTGGTACATATGCAGGACTTAGTGATGCCGAACTTGGGGCGCACTCCGAAGAGAATCTTCACCACGCCTGGGAAGCGGGTGTACTTACCCCCGATCGAGCAAAAGAAATACTGGCCAGTCCTGTTGTTTCTGCAAACATAGGTAAGGCCGAGAAAGACTTCATTCAAAACATTGCAAATGGTGTAGGGTTTGTCGGCCCAGCAAATAAGCCACCCGAAACACCTAACTCACCCGGTCTAGATGTTCCTCACTAAGCGCTGTAGTTAATAGCTAGAGCTGATATACTATAACCACTATGGCAACATATAAAGTTCCCCAAGATGTCGAGGCGGATGACAAGTTAATCGGACCGTTTAGTTTCCGACAGTTCATCTACCTTATTATCGTTGCGCTTTCCGGGGCGCTTGCATGGGGGTTAGCGCAGTTATTTATTGGCTTAGCGATTATTCCTTTGCCAATTATTCTTTTGTTCGGGGCGCTTGCATTACCCCTTCGTAAAGATCAGCCGATGGAAATTTACCTTGCGGCGATCATTTCGTATTATTTGAAACCCCACAAACGTCTTTGGGATCCAGACGGGGTAGAGTCTTTGATTGAGATTACGGTACCAAAGGTTGTTGAGATACAGCGTTCAAAAAACATCTCCCAGGCTGATGCCGAGCAACGTTTTAGCTACCTTGCGGGTATTGTGGATTCTGGTGGATGGGCGATTCGCGGTACAGGTGCACAGGCTTCTCCAAGCACAACCCTCAACAATGATATCTTTCTTGAAGCGCAGAGTGCTGAAGACGTACTTGATGGCAACAATGCAGTTGCGCAGTCTTTTAATTCAATGATGACAAAAGAAGCTGACCGAGTTCGCCAAGAAGCGATTGACCGCATGCGTCAGGCGCCAACGACCGTGACCTCAACACCCACACCCGTCCCTGTACCCGCACAGCAAGCAACCCCACAGGCGGCTCCAGTCTATAATCCGTATCCAAATATTCAACAGACTGTTATTCAACCGATTGATGATTTGGCACATTCAACCACACAACCAGCTCCGACCCCTGTCGAAACTCCAATGCCACAAACTGCGCCAACCACTAGCGATAAACCACTATCAGCTGATATAATGAACCTTGCAAATAACCCCGATTTATCTATCGAGACAATTGCTCGGGAAGCACATCGTCTTCAAGAGAAAGAAAACGATATGTCTGAAGAAGTAGTCATCTCGTTACGATAACTCGGTACTAATCAAAGCTTCGAGTGGGCTTCGGGTAGGAATAAGCGAGTAGGGTAATGCCACCATCAAATAGTAATCCGTTTTTAAATCAGCCTGGCTCCAATGGAGTACCAGCGCCTACGCCTTTTCCTCAGGCGTCTATTCCTAGCGCTCCTGCACCGATTGCGCAGCCTCTCCAAGCTGCGCCGATCGCTGAACCAGTAAACCAACAGGCAAATAACCTTGGTTCTGGTGCTGCACAGCAAGCTCGTTCAGCCATCAAGAACCCGAACTCTACCCAAAGCACGCTGCAGCTCTCTGAAGTTCGTGACAACATGGTCATTATGATCGATGGTTCGATGCGCGCAGTGGTGACCTGTCGATCGATCAACTTCGACCTCATGAGTGATCGCGAACGTGAAGGTGTTGAGTATAGTTACCAAAACTTCCTTAACTCACTGAACTTCCCAGTACAGATCCTTGTCCGTTCACAACGTGTTGATATCAGCCAATATCTTGATAAGCTCGTCGCAAGCCGTCGAACACAAGACAACATGCTCCTGGGCGTTCTTATGGACGACTATATCAACTACATC
Organism: Candidatus Saccharimonadota bacterium; assembly: GCA_028288995.1. Taxonomy (GTDB): domain Bacteria; phylum Patescibacteriota; class Saccharimonadia; order Saccharimonadales; family Saccharimonadaceae; genus Microsaccharimonas. The sequence continues at coordinate 227,703 of JAQGHF010000003.1, read as the reverse complement.
GACGTCCTGTCACAAGAAGCAAACATTATGGAGAAAACTTTCTATATTGTCGTTCCGTACTTCCCGAATGGGGACGCTGCGAACCTTATCGAACAAGGGAAGGGGTTTTTCGGAAAATTGTTTGCGAAACCAAAGAACACTATTACACGTATCGATACAGCGACGTATGAAAAAGCGAAGAGCGAGATTAAAAACCGTGTTGATAACGTGATTGCCGGTATGTTCCAGATTGGCGTACAAAGTGTCCAGCTTGATACGAAATCATTGGGTGAGTTGTATTACAATTTTTATAACCCAGATACTGCCGTTCGTCAGCCACTCGGGGATTTTGAGAATTCGACCGGTATTTACACAAAGAAGGCACAGTCATCAACGCCAGGAGTCACCCAATAATGGCTAAGCAACAAACTGCTGTCGACGTTGCAGCGCAACAACGCGCTCGCGAGCAAGCAGAAGTCGAACAGGCTTTCTTAAAGGGAGTCTCAACACTTCGCGACCTTATTGCACCAAGCAGTATCGAGATTCATTCATCATATTTCCGTCTTGGAACAAAATATGGTCGAACGCTATACGTATACGGCTATCCTCGACAAATTTACACAGGGTGGCTCAGTTCACTGATTAATATCGACGAGGTGCTTGATGTCAGTATGTATGTCTATCCAGTTGATAGCCAAGTTGTCCTTAATAATCTTCGTAAAAAGGTGACACAACTTGAAGCAAGTACCTCGATCAACAACGAAAAGGGAAAGACTCGTGATCCAGCGCTTGAAGCAGCTATTAATGATGCAGAGGAACTTCGTGACCAAATTCAGCTTGGTGCTGAACGTTTCTTCCGTTTTGGTCTCTATGTCACACTTTGGGCAGATAGCCTCGACGAACTAAACTTTGTTCAAAATAAGATCGAAACATTATTTGGACAACAACTCGTCTTTAGTAAGGTTGCTTCTTCACAACAAGAGCAGGGACTTAACAGTACGATTCCGCAGATGTCAGACCAGTTACAGATTCGTCGCAATATGAACACAGGTGCAATTAGTACCAGCTTCCCATTCACAAGTGCAGACCTCACCGATAACACTGGAATTCTCTATGGCATCAATATGCACAATAATGGATTAGTTATCTTTGACCGTTTCAAGCTAGAAAACGCCAACATGGTTGTCTTCGCAAAGTCAGGTGCAGGTAAGTCATTCACTGTGAAGCTTGAAGCACTGCGCAGTATGATGCTTGGTGCTGAAATTATTATTATCGACCCTGAAAACGAGTACCAAAAACTTGCAGAAGCAGTTGGTGGTAGTTATGTTCGCCTCAGCCTTAACTCGAATACACGTATTAATCCGTTTGACCTTCCGCGTGTGATTGATAGCGATGAAGCAGAGGATGCGCTCCGTGCAAATCTTGTCACGTTACATGGACTATTCCGCCTCATGCTTGGTGGAACACAGGTTGCAGCCAACGGAACGGCAATGTCAGCCCTTACACCAGTCGAGGAAGCTGACCTCGATCAAGCGCTTATCGACACCTATGCACGTGTTGGTATTACAAGTGATCCTTTAACACACAACTCACCACCACCAACCATTTCTGATCTTTACGACACATTACTCCACATGGGCGGCACTGGTCCACAGCTTGCACAACGTCTTCGTAAATATACGACCGGTACATTTGCCGGTATCTTCAGCCAACAATCTAATATCGATATTAATAACCCGATGGTTGTCTTTAATATCCGTGACCTCGAAGATGAGCTTCGTCCAGTTGCAATGTATATTGTTCTGAGTCACATTTGGAACATCGTTCGTACGAATCAGAAAAAGCGCATGCTCATCGTTGATGAAGCGTGGCAATTAATGAAGTATGACGACTCTGCGAACTTTTTGTTCAGCCTTGCAAAGCGCGCACGTAAATATTTCCTTGGACTGACAACAATTACACAGGACGTGGAAGACTTTATGGGAAGCAAAATGGGTCGTGCAATTGTTGCCAACAGCTCAATGCAATTACTACTCAAACAATCTTCAAGTGCGGTCGACGTGTTATCTGACGTCTTTAAACTTACCGAGGAAGAAAAGAAGCGTCTTGCGAACTTCCCAATTGGACAAGGTTTGTTCTTTGCAGGGCAAAGCCATGTGCATATTAATATTCAAGCAAGCCCAACTGAACAGCAGCTTATTACCACCAATCCGCAAGCTTCCGTGCAATCTACACCAGGAAGTGGAAGCCCCCAAACCCCTGGTCAATAGGGTATAATGGGTAGCAGTTATGGCGTCTCCAAATTCAACACTGCCGAATGATGAAAAAGAAGCACAAGATAGTGCCTACAATCCTGGCGAACAGCATGCGCGCGAATTAAACGGTGAACACGATTCAATTCCCGGCTATAATCGTTCGAATGACGGTCTTGATGATCACCCTATATCGGCGGGTGGTAGTTCTGGTGTCGAGCCGCCTGATTCTGCGGCTGCTATTCGTGATGCCGAAGACGAAGGTGGAAACTGGAAAAGTGTTTATGGTGGAAATAAATCAAAAGGCGGTCGCACAGTCACACCAATGAATGTTCGCGCAATCTTAAAAAAGCGTGGACCACTTGGACTTATCGCTCTTCTTGGACTCGGTGGGGGACTTGTTGGAACAGCCCTATTCTCACCTGGACTACTACTTGTACAGATGAAAGAAACGCTCGTCAACCGAATGAATACACAACTTACGAGTATGGATGCTCGTACGACAAAGCTCCTTGGGTTAAAAGTAAAGAGTCTTACGAGTGGTATCTGTGGATCGACAATTAGTGTGAAGTGTCGCTATGCAACGATGTCCGATACACAGGTAAAGAATTTCGAAAAGGCAGGTATAAAGGTCAATTCATCTCAAACAGGTATAACGGGTAGAGCAAAGCCCGATACTTTGGAGTTTAAGGGCAAACAGATTGACGCCAGTAATTTTGATAGTGAATTTAATTCGAATACTGAATTTAGGTCAGCGCTAAAAAATGGATATAACCCGAAGTTTGGTGGGTTCACCGATAGCGTATGGACAAAAGTAGCTACTAAGTTGGGGATTAATAAAACGAAAGCCCTCCCTGAAGGAGATACTGCAGCGAAAGAGAAAGCCCTGCAAGATGAGACAAAGAATGGGTCAAAGCTCACCATACCAGCCGATGATGGAATCGTCTGTGATGATAAGGGGGGGTGTACAAAAAACGGCGAAAAACTAACTGGTGCCGATCTTGAAAATGCAAAGGCCATAAAAGCTGCTGCAGCTGCCGCAGCCGAACAGGCCGCACAAGAAACCGGTAACGAAGCAGCTAAAGTAATTGGCGAAACAGCAGGTGGTGCCGTTAAGACTGTATCTAACTTCATCAAGGTTACTGGTGTTGCAGACGATGCATGTACTGCATATAGCAGTGTTCGCGCATTAGGATATGCAGCAAAAACCGTTCGAGCCGTTCAGCTTGCTCATTATGCATTGGTTTTTCTGAACGCAGCCGATCAAATCAAAGCAGGCACATTCAGCTCTGCGGACGGGGCATATCTTGGCGGTATATTAACCAATGTCACCTACGATGCCGTCAGCGGTGCAAAGCGAAAAGCCGCTATGGATTCATTCGGAATGCAGTACGCCATGTACGGAACTGGTGGTAAATCAGATAGTTACGTCACTCAGTTTATGGCTGGTGGTGGACTGACTGGAAATCTTATTGCGGTAACCGACTACATTAATACAATTCTTGGTAACTCACCACTCTCGGTCTGTAGAAACCTCCAAAATCCCGCTGTTCAATTTGGAAGTATTGCTGCAGGTATTGGACTGATGTTCATTCCTGGAGTAAACGTCGCAGTAAGTGTGGGGGATGTAGTAAAGGGACTCGCCAGCGCTGCTGTCCAAGTAGGACTCGCGCTCCTTCCAAGTCTCTTAAAAGATATCGTTGCTGGAAACGTACTAAACGGTATCGTTGGTGAAGATGCGGGTAATGCAATCGCGAGTGGTAGTGGAAAAATTATGAGCGATCTTTCGGCCGGCGGCGGCAACGGGCTCATGTCAGTGAGTGATGCGGTTGCATATAGTCAGGCGCAGAGTGCAACAGTTGCACAGTATTCTGCAGAAGATAGGTTGACTGCAAATCCACTCGATGCGACAAATAGCAATACATTTCTCGGATCAATGGTTAGCAAAATACTTCCGTACACATTTAACCTGGGTAATATCGGTGGATCCGTCACAAACATCGGTTCATTTGTTGGTTCATCTCTTGGTTCACTTATTCCACAGTCATCAGCACTTTCAACTGAAAATCTCCGCCAAAGCTACAGCAGCTGTAATGACGTCGACTATAAATCAATGGGTATCGCGACCGACCCTATGTGTAACCCAATCTATGGTGTTCCCACTCAATACATGAACATCGACCCGCAAACTGTTGTTGATGACTTAGTACGTACGGGACAAATTGATGCAAATACTGGTGCGGCAGTTGATGGAAGTACCTACGCATCATACCTTAACAACTGTGTAAACCGTACTACCCCAATCGGTGATGTCGGTACTAGTTTTGATCAAAACCCCGGAACAGAATGTATTATCAATAATCAACAAACAGCTGAGTTCTCGCTATTTACCGTCGACCAACGTGTACAAAATGGTATGGACGGCGTCAGTACTGACCCTAGTGCACAAAATACAACCAGTGCATATGAGTTTTATGCGCCAACTGGCACATCGACATCCGTTGCAGCTAATACTCAGTCACAAAATCAGTACACAGCCGTGAATGCGCCTTCAGTAGCTGCAGCAGTTCCTATGAAAGCACTCGCGGTTCAGTTCACAACAACCGACTGCCTTATTTCAGACAAAACTTCGACGGTTACACCACTGAGTTACAAGATAGCGTACGGCATCGTATGAGAAAAATTACACAAAGATTTTTGATAGTCGTCTCCATCCTCGCATTTGTTATTGTGAGTATTCCTCTTAATGCGGCAACTTCATATGCTCAGTCTGCACCGACGTGTGACCAACAGTTCTACAGCAGTAACGATATCCTTTTCTATAGTTCGTGTGCGACAACTTGTTCAGGTGGGGCAGGTGGTGGTAGCCTCACGGGACCGGCACCATCATCTCTCACCGGTGCTGATAACGCAGCAAAAACGTGGAATTATTTTATAGCCAGAGGACTTACTCCAGTTGCTGCAGCTGGTGCTATGGGGAATATCAAAGCCGAGAGTAGCTTCTCTGCATCAATAAAAGAGGCGAGTGGTGGTGGATTAGGGATTATCCAGTGGACTGATAGTAGGCGCACAAAACTAGAAAGCGCAGCTGCAGCAGCGGGTGTAAACCTTGCGGATAACGATTCGGCACTTTTATTTGAATTGAACTATCTCTGGGATGGTGAGTACAATGCAATGACGTGGCAAGCGCAAGTTAATGCCGAAACGACTGTTGAAGGCGATACAACTATCGCCAGCTATCATAGTGGATTTTCTTCAAAATTAGCCAAATCTCAAGCTGGAAACGGATCAACGATGGTATTTCATGCACTTGTAGAAAGGTCTGGTGACGTACCTACCGAAGCTGATCGAGTTTCTGGTAGTGGTGTATTGACCGTACGTATTGATAATGCAAAAGCATATCTTACGCAGTTCGGTGGAGGTAGCGCTACCGGTAACTGTTCAGTGAGTACTGGCGGTTTAACATGGGAGCAAGCTGTGACTGCGGCGAACAAATTATCCAGTTGGAATGCCGTATTCTGCGGAAGTGGTTCGATAAAAAGTAATTTTTACTGTGACTGGAAATCTGGCTATTGTACTGCGGGCGCTGCCTGGATGGCGGTGACAACAGCGCCAGACGGCGTGAAAGTTCCAGGAATACCGAATGGTGTTGATGTCGCAAACACGCTAGTTTCCGGTGAGTCTAGTGTTTATACAAAGGCTAACCCTGATGGCTCCAACTTGCAGCCATTCTCGGTATGGTCGTTTGGGGCAGGGGATGCTTCTGGCGAGCCAGGGCACACGGGAACGATCGTAAATGTTGGTTCAGATGGTTCTCTCATAACTCTTGAAACGAACTGGGGTGGCAAAACAGCTACGTCCACTAAAAGCTACCTTAGCACTGGAGGCCACAAGGTTGCCGTCTTCCAATATCCATCATTTGATGCTTTCAAAAAAAGCCATAATGGATACGTCTATAATGCAACAGCAACGCCGAAGGATAGTGCGACCGCAGCTCAAATGGCAACAAAGATGGCATCATTTGTATTAGGAGGTAACTAATAATGGATACACGCAAAAAACGAATACTAATTATTGCTATTATTGTTTTTATTATCGGCTCCATCGCTGGAATTGTTTACTACATGGTTACACCAAGACTTCCGTCTACTCAGGACTCAACTAAAACGGTTATTATCGATAATTATTCTGACTACACTGGTCATATCTCGTCGAATTCGTTTGGAACCCTGGGTAATTACTTATACCGCTTTATACAAAAACCTAGCCAAGGTGTGTATCACGCCACTATTGTCGATAAGTCATACACCTATGCTCCGGATTCTTGGTTTTCTAATTTCATCGTTAAACTTACAGATAGTGATATATCGTGGAAAGTATCTATGCAGACCCTCGACAATGGTGATATAAACGGCGACATATCTATAGTATGTAATAGCGGTGGTGTAGCATGCCTATCTTTGTCAGATACATTAGATTCCAAGACAACCCTTCAGGCCTTACTACCAATAAATACACCTGATTATATTATTGCGACTCAAAAAAATGATTACAATGGTCTTTCTATCATCTATTACGACCAAGAGGGCACAGGTAAAACTAAGGCTTTAGAAAACATTAAATCGCTCGGCTTTAAACCAGAAGATTATAGTATTACATATTATTACGGCGGTCATTAGAGCGCGACGTGGTGATACAACGTACTGTCAGATAAAACATGCGTACTCGTCATCACAATTTGGTGTTCACGTGTTCGATCACTGAGCGCTTTTTGACGCGCCAGATCAAGTTCGGAGAAGACATCATCCAGTAGGATAAGTGGTTTTAGCCCAGATAGTTGTTCAATAATATCGACTTCAAGAAATTTTAATGCCAAGACGATCGTCCGTACTTCACCGCGCGATGCACTTGACAGCGCGGGGGAGTGGTTGAGTTCAAATATAACGTCGTGACGGTGCGGACCAACTGACGTATTACCAAGCATTTTATCTCTCTCGACATGTGCGTGTAACTCAGCAAGAATTTTTTGTTTAATATCACCAACGAAGGTATGAGAATAGTGCACTGAAACCTCATCGTTCGAGGTCGCGATATCGTGATAGGCACTATCTAGTTGGCTATTAATTTTCTCAATAAAGGCAATACGTTGCTCAATTAAATAGGCACCGTGTTCAGCTAATGTAATATCCCAAGCGAACAACTCATCAGGCGACGTGTTAAAGCGTTTCAGAAGATTGTTTCGCTGCCTGAGTGCTCGTTCGTATTTACGAAGTGAAGCGCCATAGAGCGGGTTTAACTGCGAAATAAAGCGATCAATGAACTGGCGGCGGCGGGCAGGGGATCCATTAAGAAGGCGAAGGTCTTCTGGTTCAAATAATACGACAGGGTATTTATTCTTTGGAGCCAATCGGGCTGAGGTTTTTCCGTCGACGACGAATTGTTTTCGACTGGTGACTTTTGTAGGGTCGAATTTTACGGTTCGTTTATCTTGACCGTCCAGTAATAGATCAATTTTCCACCATAAGCCTTTGGCGCGCAGTACATCAGAATCACTGCCTTTAAATGATGTGCCTTGCAGGGCAATATAAATTGATTCAAGAAGTGTTGTCTTCCCACTTCCATTAGGACCGGTAATCACTGTCACACCAGGAACAAGGTCGACTTCATAGAGCTCGTGTGAACGAACGTTCTGAACCGCAACCCGACTAACGATAGCCATAGAATTAACTCTTTAGAGGCATAATGACGTGATAGTAATTAACGTCTTTTACTACTGACTTCAAAATACAAGGTGACAGTTTGCCGGTGAAACTAAATTCAAGCGTATCACCCTCGATAACAGACAATGCTTCTGCGAGGTAGCGAGAGTTTAGGGTGACTTGACCACTTCCAGTTGCTTCGGCAGATAGTTCGGAGGTGTTCTCGCCGTATTCAGAGGCAATAGAGTGAAGTGAAACCGATTTAGTATCTGCATCAACAGTGAGTGTTACACTTCCACCAGATTCACGAGCAAAGAGTCCCGCAATCTTTGTGACACGGACAAATTCTTGCTTATTCACGGTTGCGCTAATATCAGATTTTGCAGGGATAAGTTGACGGTAGTCGGGGAAGTTTCCATCGACAAGGCGACTAATGATCTCGGCTTCATTAATACGGAATCGCACCTGTGTTTCATCAAAGAGAATATCAACTGTATCAGAATCTTCAACAATAGTACGAAGTACTTCCTGAAGGCTTTGTACGGGTATGATCGCTGAGACTTCGCTTTTTGTTTCAACGAGACGTCGTTCGGAAAGACGATAGCCATCAGTTGCTGCAAGGTAGAGTTGTCCTTCGTGTGAGTGCCAATAGACACCAGTAAGTACTGGACGAGTTGAATCTGAACTAGCCGTAATAATTGTTTGACTGACGGCTTGTTTAAAATCATCAGTGTTAATTGTGTAACTAATCGAGGATTCTTCATTAATGGTTGGGAGTTCAGGGAATTCATCAGCAATAACACCGTTAATAATTGATTTAAACTTACCAGAAGAAATATGAATATTATTGTTCACTACTTTTAGATCAATTGAATCTTTTGGTAGGCTACTGACAAATTCAGAGATAAGACGGGCGGGGACTGTGATAGCACCGGACTTTGCAATCTTTGCACCAATATATTGTGTGGTTGCGACTTCAAGGTTTGTTGCTGCAACAAGTAGTCTATTATTATCTGTCCTCAGAAGAATGTTACTGAGAATAGGAAGACCTGTCTTACTACTAGCGACACGACCAACAGCTGACAAAGCTCTGGCGAAGTTTTCTTGTGTGATTGTAAGCTCCATTATGTATTCCTTTCCAATTTTTCCTTTTTCTTCTTATTAATAGGGGGTGTGGATTGTGGGTATAACTGTCTATCTAACGGATGATATCGACTGATTTTTGCTGTGTAAAACGGTGAGGCAAAAGCTTGTACAAACAGTGGGGTAAGTCGGGAGTTATGGACAGTAGGGAAGGTGAATTGGTGAGTGAATAGGTTAGGTGTGTGTAACTCATCGCTTGTTGTACCTGTCTTAGTTCGCAGACTGTACACATTTTTTATCCAGTTATCCACTGGCGCAAACAACAGAGAAATTATGTGATATTTAGGCATATAACTTCTCTCGTATAGATGCGACTTGTTCACGAATAACAAAATCTAACTTGATCGCTTTTTCGATCTTCTCCACAGAATGGATTGCTGTCGTGTGATCTTTACGACCTAACTCGCCAGCAATCTTTGGGAAACTTAGGTGAAGTTCTGATCGAAGAAGGTACATAGCGATCTGCCGTGGGATGACGATATGCTTGTCTCTCTTTTCACTACACATTTCTTCTGTTGCAAGTTGGAAGTGTTTTGCGGTGCGATCGATAATTTGTTTACTCGTCAGGTGTTGTGGGCGAGAATGACGAACGTTTCCAAGCAGACCCTCTGCTGTCGTAATATCTGGTTCAATATTATGAAGTTCCGCGTAGGCAAGTAATTGATTCAATGCGCCTTCAAGCTCACGAATATTTGTCTTGATGTTGGTCGCAAGGTATTCAACCGTCTCGGTATTTAGTTCAACACCAGATAATGAGGCTTTGGCACTCAGGATGGCGCAGCGAGTTTCAAAATCTGGCATCTGTACATCAATAGACATACCCATTTCAAATCGACTACGAAGACGTTCGGTAAGGGTTGGGATACTCCGAGGTGGTTTATCACTACTGATAATAATTTGTTTATTGTTCTGGTGAAGGAAATTAAAGGTATGAAAGAATTCCTCCTGAGTCTTTTCCTTATTCGCGATGAACTGCATGTCATCAACAATGAGGACATCAATATTACGATACTTATCAGAAAATCCCTTTTTCTTAAATCGAATGTAATCAAGGAATTCGTTAACGAAAGTTTCAGAACTAACATATAAAACCTTGGCGTTTGGATTATTCTTTATAATCTCATTACCAACTGCCTGCATAAGGTGAGTCTTACCTAACCCGACACCACCATAAAAGTAGAGGGGATTATATTTCATACCTGGATTTGCAGCGACGGCTTGGCTAGCGGTGTAGGCGAGGTCATTACTTGAACCAACAATAAAGTTATCAAAGGTGTAGCGCGGATTAAGATTACCCGTTACCGAAAGACCAGAAGTGGGGCGACCAAGGGTGAGTGGAGAAGTGCTTGGTTGTGAAGCTAATAATTGTGAGACATTATCGTTGTTGTTAAGAGTAGTTTCTCTATTAATACGAGTCTTTTTGCCAGCGACGATAATAGTGTAGGTAATGCGTTTCGGTTCAACGCCATTCTTTGCCAATACCTTTTTTACTTGATCATTAAACTTAACTTCAAATTGTTTCTTCGCAAAGATGTTGGGGACAGAGATGACAAGTTCTTCCTCGTCTTGACTAATAAGCTCAGTGTTTTTATACCAGGTCGTAAACGTTGCATGAGAAACTGAAAGCTCAATTTCGCCTAATACACTTTGCCATAACGCATTCATATTATGTTGTTCCCCAGACTCTCATATAACACTCGATTAATAATTGTTTTATTACCCTTTAGTATAAGTCAGAGACAGAGTTTTCCACAACCATAAATGACTTACGAATACTTTAGGTAAGAAAGGGGAGCAGAGAGGTTCGACTTATACACAGACATATACCACCCCCGTAAATATGTGGATAACTGTCGAAAACTAGGGGATAAGTTTTATATATGAAATAACTATTTGACGAAAAATCAAATACGAGGCTTGAATAATAGGGGTGATTTTGCTAAAATAGTTCAGATATGCCAAAACGAACTCATCAACCACACACACGCCACCGCGCTCGTACACACGGATTCCGTGCTCGTATGTCGTCTAAGAGTGGCATCGAGGTTTTGAAGCGCCGCCGCAATAAGGGTCGCGCTCGACTCTCAGTTTAGTAAGAATTACCGTGTCGCAAGATGCGGTTTTTTTATTGAATAGCTTCAGTCAAAAAGTTTTCCCTTATACTTATATACATATGATCCCCTCACCCTTTCGTTTTCATGGTCACAACAGTCTTCGTTATGTGTATACAAACGGAAAGGCAGTTCGCTCCCAGCCCCTGACGATTAAATGGGTAAAGAACACTCACCGATCAAAACCTCGTATTTCAGTCGTCGTCAGTAAGAAGGTTATTAAAAGCGCAATTGGTCGAAACCGGATTCGTCGTCGTATATACGAATATATTCGTACCCATATTGATCGTCTTAATGATGTATATGATATTGTCGTTATTACAACATCACCAGAGCTAAAAGATATTCCTTACACCGAGCTTTCAGAGCAAATGGATGCCCTTCTTGAAAAAGCCGGTGTATATAAAACACCATAGAAATGGTATAATTCAACAGATATAGCAAGAGAGGCCAGAGAGGCATTACTTTAGATGAACATTTTTGAAACACTGATAGTCCAACCAATCTTTAACCTTCTTATTGGGTTATATAGCATTATTCCAGGTGCGGACTTTGGTGTTGCCCTTATTATCTTTACAATCATCGTTCGTTTTGCTCTCTGGCCACTAGTTGTTCGTCAGCTGCACCAAGTAAAACAAATGCGAAAGCTGCAACCAAAACTTGCACAAATTAAAAAAGCGACCAAGGGTAACAAGCAGCTCGAAAGCATGCAAATGCTCGAACTGTATAAAGAACATGATGTGAAGCCATTTCGTTCGATCCTAACTCTTTTGATTCAGCTTCCTATCTTCATCGCTCTTTATCAAGTGATTCAAATATTCACACTTCACCGTGATCAAATCGATAAGTTTACCTACGGTTTCCTAAAAAGCGTCGGTCCTGTTAAAGAATTGATTGCACACCCAGAGAATTTCCACGAGAAACTCCTCGGTGCGATTGACCTTACGGCGCATGCTATCGGTGGTCCGAGTGGATTTAATATCTTCCTTATTCTCCTTGCAATCCTGGCTGCCGGATCACAATACTTCATTAGTCGTCAAACAAATCCGAACACAAGTACAAAGCGATTCCGCGACGTCATGGCAGAGGCTGCTGAAGGTAAACCAGCTGATCAATCTGAACTCAACGCCGTCATGATGAGTAAGATGACGAAGATTCTTCCATTCTTTATGCTCTTTATTATGCTTGGTCTTCCGGGTGCATTAGCACTCTACTACGCTACCTCAAACCTGTTTGCTGCAGTGCAGCAGCACTACATTTTGAAGCGTGATGCGAAAGAGATGGATGAGATTGCCAGCGAAGTTGTCTCTAAGCCTGGTAAAAAAGCAACCGCTAAGGCTCGAGAAAAAGAGGCTCGCGAAGCAAAAGTAACCGGGGTTAAGATTACTCGCATTACCGCAAAGGATAAATAAGAGGGGTAAGAAGGAGAACGCATGAACAAAGAACAGTCGACTGAATTCGCGCAAAAATATCTCGCAGACCTACTATCCTTTTTTGGGGTGAATGTTGAAGTTGTTGCTTCCACAGACGATGACGTTATTGAACTTGCCGTTCCTTCAACGGATTTGAACAGTCTTTTAATTGGTCGTAATGCAGAAACACTCCGAAGCCTTCAATACCTTGTTTCAACCGTCCTTCGTAACCAAGATGCCGCTGTATGGCGTGTGAATATTGACATTGCTGATTACAAGAAACAACGCGCTGAACGTGTCGCAAAAGAAGCTCGAGTGTGGATTGAAGAAGTTCAACGTACCGGAAACTCACACGTTGCACACTTGAACCCAGCTGATCGTCGTATCGTGCACCAAGTGGCCACTGAATATGCAGATATTCGCACGTTTTCTGAAGGTGAAGGCCTCGAGCGTACGATCACTATCGCACAGATGAGTTCTTAGTTAGCAAATCGGTCCAACAAATGAGTTGCCTACTTTAATCGCAGCGTTGCCCATTTTTTGTTTTGTGTCGTATTGCGGGAATGATCCCTGGGAGACTTCTAGGTTGATAACCTCATTGAAAATGACTTGTCCTGCACCACGCAGCCCTTTGAGTTGTTGACCGAGTTCAGACGCTTCATCAGTAGTGAGTTTTTCACCGTTCTTTCGCTTTGCGCTGAGTAGTTGAATGTTTTCAATACCCACCTGCTCGGCTAACGTAAAAGAATGTCCGATATTTACGATAGCATCAAAACGACCCATCTTTTCTGTTGGGAGCATACTGATTGCTACAGGGAGAATAGGCGCACCAGTGAGAAGCGCAAGATACGCGGCACTATAACCAGGTTTTGGCTTTTTAATTCCACCTTCGCTGTCGGCGGTAAGAGGGTTATGTGACGCGACGATGATACTTTTGCCATGATTGAAGGCTTCAATCATAGGAAGCGCGTCGCTCGGATCGAACATTCCAGGAACCTTTTTCCCATCCTCCCAACCATACGAGATAGGAATGTAGTTTTCTCCCCCACTCATTTTGAGGCTAAGAAACATGTTAGGTTCGCTACGCAGTGAGTGATGAGTTGACTGGTCCGTCACGGCGAGGTCAAGGTGCTCGCCGAGCGCTTTGATTGATAGGGGAATATCAAAACCAGTCTCATGAGATACCGCCACAATAACAGGGGTATTTTGTGGTATTTCGATGAGATTTGACTGACCTTCTATAGAAACAGATTTGATAGGTTTTGAGATCGCAATAAGCGCATCAATGCCACGACGAAGTGCCAGTGGTGTCTGGCGGTTTATACCGGTACCGAACTCTTCATTTGTACGCATGATATTTTGTTAACATTAACATAATAGTATTAAATTGTCAATCAATTAACGTATATTTGACTACTGTTTGAGAGCTGTTTCGTATACCTTGAGTGTTTGCTCGGCCATTTTTTTCCAAGAGTATTTTTTGATTTGCTCGTACCCATCTATAGATAGTTTTTGACGAAGTTTTTCATTTCCTAATACTTCGGTGATTGCCCGTGCTATATCATCTGTATTGGTTGGGTCAAAGTAATGCGCGGCTTTTCCATAGATTTCAGGAAGGCAGGTTGCGTCGCTGCTAACAACTGGGGTGCCATGTCCCATTGCTTCAAGTCCAGGGAGACCAAAACCTTCCATAAGTGATGGAAAAATATAGGCAGTTGCGTGTGCGTATAACCAGTTTAGCTGTGTATCTTCGACGAAGTCCGTGAAGACGATATTTTTATATCCTTTTTTAGTGAAATAGGTTTCGTTTGCGAGTGCGCTGGCGTTCTTTTTACCAACTAACACGAGTCCTAAGTCAGGATAGGTTTTTAAGAGTTTTTGGTGTGCATCACCAAGGCGCTTGATGTTCTTGTAATCAGATTGTTGGCCAACATATAAAAGATATTTTTTATAAGGGAGTTTATAAGCTTTTGAAGCACCAAGATTCACGTCGCTTGATTCGTAAATAACAGTCACATCTTTATCCTCTGCTTCGGTGAATTCGAGCAGTTCTTTTTTTGTAAATTTACTGATTGCGATGATGTGGTTGCTGTCTTTTGCTACTTTTTTAAACACAGATTTACCGACAAGCTGTTTAGCATGAAACACCAACCAGTTTTTGTCAGAGTTATACGTTTTTACCAGTGTTAAGTCGTGAAACGTCGTTACTTTTTTGCCTTTGTAAAAAACGGGTTGTTGCGGCATCGCGAAGTGAATAAGATCAGGACTTAGTTTCTTTAAAAATCTCTTAAAACCAATTTGTTCGGCGATCGAGTAGTTATCAAAATCTGCAACTTTTATCATGAAGTTATGTGCGGTTGGTTTCCAGAAGTTTTCGTCTTTTGCCCGTACGAGCACTGAATAGACGTTTGTGTGATCAATCTCTTGTAGATAGGTGAGGAGACGCTCAATGTACCGTCCGGTCGTTGAGTTGATAATTCGGGCATCAATTGCTACGTGCGCCATACTACCTGTCCTCTTCCTTTTTGAATACGATGCGTGAGTAGAAAATGTAGTTCCAAATGAGAGAGGCGACGGTCGCGATAAGCTTCGCGACAAATAGGATGATACCAGAAGCCCAGCCTGTACCTGCAAGAAGGCTAGTAAGTCCAGCGATAATCAAAGGTTGAATAACCCACAGTCCAATAATCGTAATGACGATGAAATAAAGGAACTGTTTTTTGATATTGCCACCCTTTGATTTAAAGGTAAAAGATTTATTTACGAAGAAGCTGAATATAAAAGCGATACCAGTAGAAACATAATTAGCGGGAATCTTGTCGAGTCCAAGCGCAACTAAGAGGAAAAGAATGGCAAAGTCGAGTGCGGTGTTGGCGATACCCACAATGCCGAATCTAATTTTTTCAGCGTGTTTTTTTGCGAGTTCCAATGTGTAGTTCCTCAATTAAATACAGTGGTCGGTTTTTCGTCTCGTTAAAGATTCTACCGACGTATTCACCAATAATACCAAGTGAAAGCAGCTGGGCTCCACCTAGGAATAAGATGACGGCCATCGTCGATGGATAGCCTGCAAGGTCGGTACCAAAGATAATCGTTTTAACAACGATGACGACCAGGTAGATAAAGGTTGCGACTGCAACGATAGTCCCAAGACCGGTCGCAATCCGGAGCGGAGCGATACTAAACGAGACGATGCCTTCAATAGCGAGATCGATGAGTTTGAAATAGTTCCAGTGGGTTTCACCGGCAGCACGGGCATCACGTTTGTAAGTAATTTCCTTTTTATTGAACCCGATCCAACTAAAATAACCCTTGGTGTAGCGCTGGCTTTCGCGAATTTGTTTCAGTGCTTCAACAGCACGTCGGTCGAGAAGACGGAAGTCACCAGTGTCTTTTTGAATAGGAATGCGAGTGACAGACTGAAGGGTTTTGTAGAACATTTTTGAAGTGAACTTCTTGAGCCATGATTCACCAAGGCGACCATTACGACGTGCGTATACATCATCGTATCCCCTTTCCCACCATATGATCATCTCGGGGATGAGTTCTGGCGGATCTTGCAGATCGGCATCGATGATGACCGTTGCATCGCCGGATACATGATCAAGCGCCGCTATCATCGCAATCTCTTTTCCAAAGTTACGAGAGAGATTGAGATAGGACACTCGGGTATCTATTTCGGCATGATCTTTAATAATTTCGAGTGTATTGTCGCGACTGCCATCGTTGACAAAAAAGAATTCAAATTCGTACTCTTTTGCACTGTCTGCAAGTGTGGTGAGGCGCGCAAAAAGCTTTTCAAGTACAGCCTGTTCATTGTATGTGGGAATCAAAATACTGATCTTTTTCATTGTCATCAGTATAGCATGCTAACAGGGGTTCGGTACTAGTAAGAATATGTGTATTGTCTTGTGAGATAGGTGCCGTAGACGGCGTGTGTATTACATTCATATATTGAATGACAGACGGCGCCGTCGTATTTACCAAAGGCGAGGAATGTTGCAGTTTTTTTATCAAGGTCTGCGCCACTAACATTTGGGGGCATAGCGTGAATAGGATATCCAACATAGTACGTCATAGAAGGCGTGGGTTGATCTGGGTACGTCGCCTTGTACTGCTCGTCACTTCGTGTGACAAATGATGAAACAGCAGTGTGATCACTATGATCTACATAGCGAACCCCTTGATAGCTGCTTTGTGTTCGTATGTCGGTCGGCTGGTAGACATGCATGATATTCGTCAATGCGTCGATAAGTTGGCTGGAGGTGTAGCTTGAGCTCTTGTCAATCGCATGAATCGCACTAATCCTATTTGTCGCGAGTTTACTGAGACTTTCATATCCATCGGCTGCAAAGCCACTTCCGTCTACATTCCCATCAGGGAGATGTAAGAATACTAATGAAACCGACTTGTTGCTTTTTGGATTTGCAACAATAGCAAATTGATTTTTATTAATCTCGATAATTCGCTCCACCCATACCTGATCGGTTTTATTCATCATCGTATCGTAGGCTGCTTCGGCACCCCGTTGGCGATCAATCCAGTACGATTCGCCAAAACCGGCGTCACCGGCGGTGAGGAAGACGGTGCGGACGCAATCACCCGCCTGAATGGTGTGAATAAGGTCTGGGTTCATGAATAATATATCGTCATCTTCGTGGGCAACAAAATTCATAATTGTCTTTGGGCAGGTTGTATTTTGGAGTGAAGAAAGAGAGCGCGGAATAACCGTATCTTGTATGATCGGAATCGTTTGCTGCATTGATATATTAGTACCGTGATCATAAAAGAGCAAAAGTTCGGTTGGATTTTTTAATGTTCCCTTTATGAGTGTGCTGGCGTTTGGTTTCCCGTAGACCGACGTTATTTGATCAAGTGAACATGAAGGATAGCCCGTCACGCTTGCATCAAAAGTGAGAAGATAGGCGAAGCTATGCGTTTTTAAATCAGGTTGCCAGGTCTTACTTGATAGCACATCTCGGAAGGTCGTACATGCTCCTGTAGGGGTCACGTGAAGTGAGTTGCCAGATGATGAGGCAATAGGAAGCACTCTCCAATAATCCCCAACTAACGTGTCTACGGAGTGATGCTTCAGTATCTGGGTAATGTATGTATTTCGGGTACTGATATCATTCGTCGCCTGCTTGTGAGCAGAGAACGTATTGGCGACGAAAAAGAGAGCGATAAGGATAGCAATCAGACAAAGACCACCCGTAATGATCAAGGTTTGAAGGTTTATTTTTTGTTGCTTTACGAAGGTGGCTAGTGATACAAATCCCGCAAACAATACTATGGTTTCGTAGCGAGAATCGACAGGGTAATAGTGGTTACTGGCGACAAATACACCGATGGCCGCAACCGACGTCCAGATGAGCATTAATGACAGTAGTAGTGGGCGTTGTAGGTGGTTTTTTCGAATGAGCGTTTTTGTTGTAATGCTTTTAATGAACAATCTATAGACAACCGTTAGGATGTAGATTGTAACCGCGATTGTGACGAGGAAACCAATACCGCCAGGTCTAAATATACCCACAATTAACTGGGCTGGCATATCTTTTGCAAGCCGCGTGTCATAGGCTGGGTTAGCACCAAAGTTTGTAAAGATGCCGGCAATTCCATACACTATTCCTAATAGGAAATCCTTAACGTTATGAACGATAGCGTAAGGACCAGTGCCACTAGCTGTACTGGTGTGAATAAACCCTATCGCAGTTATTGCCCAAAGGAGAATGGTTGCCCCAACCGCTCCAAGAATGGATGCAAGCAGCCAGCGGAGTGAGACTAACAATAGATTACGGCGTTTTGCGATGAAGTACGTTGCGGCTGAAAGCACTGCGCCACCGATGCTCAGCGAAAGGAATAATTTATCACTTGCAATTAGTAGGATCATAACAAGACTGGCGCCGATAAAGTACCAACTCTTGAATCCTTTTGCTCGGATGATACCAACAAGCGCCAAGATGAAAACAATATATTCGATATTACGAGTAGTGATCATTGCGAAACTTGTTGGAAGTAACGATCCGGCGTAGGGCTCGGTTGGAATAAGGATCAAACAAGCGGCAAGCATCAAGAAAAGTGTTCCGCTATAGAGTGGGCGGCGATCTATTTTATAGAGAATAAATGCCAGTGCCCCAACGGTAATGAGAACGGCAAGGACGGTGACGAACCCATAAGCGAATGGGCTTGCATGAAGTAACTGGATTAACAAAAAGAAGGGTAATTTAAGCAGAAATGTGTGTTGATCTGGAAATAAAGCACCGTTGAACGTCGCAGGATCTTTCAAAAGTGCAGCATTGACGAGCTGGTCGGCATTTCCGAGTTGAATAATAGAGCCAACAATCGCCCAGCTGAGTGTGCTGAGTGCGAGAATTATGACTGCGCCAATAAAATAATACTTTGCAAAGCGAGGCGTCTTTATGAACTGGATTACTTTTTTTCTACGATTCATTTTGTGGTCGCTTTAAATAATACTTTGTAGAGTGCGTAGTTCCAGAGTGTCGTTATGATAATAACCATTGTCCGTAGTATAACAACGGGTATGTTGTTGTGAAAAAATTCAACAACCAAAAGAGTAAATGTATAGTTCCATAGCACTAACAGACTATAGCCTATAAGTTGTTTGGCGATTGCACGTCGAGACTTTTCTTTGTTCTGAAAGGTGATAATTTTTTGTAATGTGTACGCTACAATAAATCCAACCCAAAAACTAATCGCAACAGAGATGGTTGGCTGGATGTGAAGTATTTGATTCAAGCTGAATAGTACCGAGATTTCGATGGCATAGGAAAGTCCACCAATAAATAAGTAACGAATAATTTGGTGCTGGGCAAGTTTTTGAATCATGTTAATAAGGGGATAATAATTGATTGAAGTATAGGATGAAAGATTGTCATAATCGTTGTCGTTATTATATAGGAAAACTTTAGATTTGCTTAGGGGGTTGTTGTATTAGCAACAATCTGAACAAGTTCGCTCATTGTTGAGGCAACATGTGCGCCTGCTTCGCCGAGGGCTTGAGATTTTGCTGCAGCAGATTCATTATCATTTCCTAGGATTGCTCCGGCATGTCCTAGTTGGACGCCAGCTGGTGCATGGTGACCAGTAATATATGCGTAAACAGGTGTAGTAACGCTTTGTTTGATGTAGGCTGCAGCTTCGATTTCGTCTTGGCCGCCGATTTCACCTATGAGGACAATTTGGTTTACTTCAGGATCGTTTTCAAAGAGTTCAAGGCATTCTTTGTAGCCCATGCCGTGGATAATATCACCACCGATACCGATGACATACTTTTGACCGATTCCTCTATCTGTTAATCCGGCCATTGTTTCGTAGGTAAGCGTCCCTGAACGGCTGACGATTGCGGCATTCCCCTTTAATGACATGCTGGCGGGGATGATACCAAGCTTATTGATACCGGGTAGGAGTGCACCAGGCGAATTTGGTCCAAGTAGTACGCTGTTTGAGGCTTTTAGGGCGTTATTAACAACGAGCATATCGTGGATAGGAATACCTTCGGTAATACAGATGATAAGCGGTACATTGGCTGCTATGGCTTCGAGGATCGCGCCTTTGGCATAGGGGGCGGGAACAAAGATGACAGAGATTTCTATTTGCTGGGTTTCTTGGATGTCTTTAATTGAGTCATAGACTTTTACACCTTCAACTTCTTGACCTGCTTTGCCTGGAGTAGTGCCTGCAATGATGTTTGTTCCTGCTGCGAGCATTGCCTTGGTTTGGAATCTCCCGTGTGCGCCAGTGATACCTTGAACGATGACGTTTTTGCCTTCGAAGAGATTAGTCATGGATGACCTCCTTGGCTGCAAGTAATGTCGCTTCAAGGTCTGGAAGGAGCGCGACGTTGTTTTCGGTCAGGATTTTTTCTGCAGCCTCGTAGTTTGTACCGGCTAAACGGATAAATAGCGGGGGAAGATCTTTAATTTGTTTTTTGGCTGAGACGATTGCTTTTGCGACTTCATCTGCCCTAGTGATGCCGGCGAAGATATTGATGATGATCGCTTGTAGATTTTTGTATTCAACAATTCTTTTAAATGCCTTTAGGAGCGTTGCTTCGTTTGCGCCACCACCGATATCAAGGAAGTTTGCCGGTTTTAGCCCTGCTTCATAGGCGGCATCAACAGTTGCCATGGCGAGTCCTGCACCGTTTGCGATAGTTGCTGTGTTTCCGTCTGGGTCTATCGTGACAAAGTTTGCTTCGGCTGGTTTCTCTTCGAAATTCCAGTCATGACGGAATGCCGCAGCATCATCGAGCGTCATCTTGCAGTCACCAGCAATAAGATTGTTTTCTTCGGTGAGGATGAGGGGGTTTATCTCTATTAAGGTTGCATCGTTTTTTATAAAACAGTCGTAGAGATTTTCGATGAGGTCCTGTAACACAAACGTTTGGTCGGGAACTTCATAGTAATCGGCGAGTTCTTGACCGATCTGTTCTGCCCGTTTCTTGTCGTTGATAGACCAAGACTTAAAATTGGTATTTTCTTCAACTTCAACGCCGCCATTTTTGTGAGCAAAGATTTTTATCCCGGCTGACTGACGATCGATGAGGATGGAGAGGTAGAACTCTTTTTTAATGTTGAGTTTTTCTTCGGCAAGAAGTGTTTTTGGCGTGAAGCCTTTGATCGCAAGGTTTAAGAGCTTGTCGATTGCAGGTTTTAATTCTTCTGGTGTGTTGACGACGATAATACCACCAGCTTTACCTCGACCGCCAGCAGGGACTTGGGATTTCAGAAGAAGGGGCGTCGGGAGGATGTCACTAGGTTCTGTGAGCAAAGAGGTTGGTACGGGGATGCCTGCTGATTCCAAGAGGCGTTTGGCTTCGTATTCGAGAAGTTTCATCTCTATAGTATATAAGCTCGGGGAAGCGTCATGTATAATAAAATAACGAACTACATAATGCTACGAGGGAAATTGAATGGCCGAGGCTAAAAAACGTGCTTTAATTACTGGAATCACCGGACAAGATGGTGGTCACCTTGCTGAATTATTGAATGAAAAAGGATACGAAGTTTTTGGAATTATAAGGGGTCAACACAACCCCAAGCGTGAAGCTATGGAAGCTGAGTTCCCTTATGTGACACTTGTTGAGGCTGATCTCACAGATGCTT
This sequence comes from Candidatus Saccharimonadota bacterium, assembly GCA_028288995.1. Classification (GTDB taxonomy): domain Bacteria; phylum Patescibacteriota; class Saccharimonadia; order Saccharimonadales; family Saccharimonadaceae; genus Microsaccharimonas. Next base: position 205,982 of record JAQGHF010000003.1, on the reverse strand, counting down.
CGTCTTTAGTCCGTGCAATGCAAACCGCAAAGCCCGATGAAGTATACAACCTGGGTGCAATTAGCCACGTTGGATACTCATTTAAAGATCCAATGTTAACAAACGACGTTACCGCAAAGGGTGTATTGAATATGCTTGAAGCGATTCGTTTAACGGATACTGAAAATAAAGTTCGTTTTTACCAAGCTTCGACCTCTGAAATGTTCGGTGGGCTTGATTATAACCGCCCAGAAAAGGGTTATACAGAGGATTCCACCTTCCATCCACGCAGCCCATACGGTGTTGCGAAGCTCTACGGTTACTGGATCACAAAGAACTACCGAGAGAGTTATAAGATGTTTGCTGTATCTGGTATTCTTTTCAACCACGAAGGTGACCGACGTGGTGTTGAATTTGTGACTCGAAAGATTACTCACGCAGTTGCACGAATCAAGCTTGGTCTTCAAGACCACATTGAGCTTGGTGACTTATGGCCAAAGCGAGACTGGGGTTATGCTGGTGACTATGTAGAAGGTATGTGGCGTATGCTTCAGCAAGACGAGCCAAAAGACTACGTCCTTGCGACAGGTGAAACTCACTCAATTGAAGAATTCCTAGACATCGCCTTTAAACATGTTGGTATCGAAGATTGGAAGCCTTACGTTAAGCAAAATCCTGCATTTATGCGCCCAGCTGAAGTAGACGTGCTACTCGGTGATCCATCAAAAGCCGAAAAAGAACTTGGTTGGAAGCGACAAGTTGACTTCCCTGGGTTGGTTAAACTAATGGTTGATCACGATCTCGCTATCGAATCAACAAAACTGTAATAGATGATAAAAAAACCTGATCCATGGCGTAGAATTTCTAGGGAAAACCTAATTGATACAAAGTTCCTAAAGGTATATCAAGATACTATACAGCTACCCTCCGGTGATATTTTTGATGATTATAGTATTGTTTCACTCCCTAATGGAGTAATTATTGTGGCAACTGATGCAGATAACAAGTTGATCACTCAATTCGAATATAAATATGCAATCGATAAAGTTATCCTGAATCTTCCTTCGGGTGGTGTAGGGAAGAATGAAACACCAATTCAAGCAGCGAAAAAGGAGCTACTTGAAGAAACTGGCTATGCCTCGGATGAAGTTGAATTAGTTAAAACATTGTACGAATATCCTTCAAAACTTGACCATGTTCTTTACATTGTTCGCATAAAGAACGCCAAAAAAATACAGCAAGTCTCTCATGAAGCGACGGAGTCTATTAGTGAAGTAAACCTACTATCTGCCGACATGCCAGATTTTGGTGGTGAATTTAATGCAACCTATGTCATTGCTGCACTTGCAGTAACTCTCCCCAAATTTTTAAGAAACTGAGTCCCTTTTCCAGGTTACAAAGTCTGAGATCGTTTGCTCGAGTGATATAGAAGGTGACCAGTGAAGTTCTTCGCGAATTCTTGTCGAATCACCTACGATTTCTGGTGCATCCGTTGGACGTACTCTTGCGGGATCAATCTCTGCCGTAACAGCAATTCGCATTTCTTTACTGAGTTGGTCTAATATATCTTTTCCAGAGTAGCTATTTCCGGAAGATATATTATAGGTGTCGTATTGGAGTGATGGTGCATCTGCTAATAAACCATACGCCTTCACGATATCCCTTACATCAGTGAAATCCCTACGAGTGTTGATGTTTCCTACCGAGATAACCGAGTTACGGCTGTCTTTAGTTCCAAGTATTTGGTCATACAGATCTGAGACAAGAAAACCAGACGCCTGACCTGGTCCGATGTGATTAAACGGACGAGCTATTACTATATCTAGCCCCTTTCCTTTGTAGGTCTTTGCGGTCTCTTCTGCGGCAATCTTGCCTGCACTGTAAGGCGACCCCTGGGTTTTTAGGGCATCTTCTTTTAGAGGCATTGACTGATTAGGGTCGTAAATAGCTCCAGTGCTGATTACGACCGTCCTTCCCGTAAACCCTTGTTCTTTGGCTGATGATAGTAAGTTGTCTGTCATTGTACTGTTATCTTTTTTGTACCGATCAGGAAATTTAAATGAATCCGCGACAGATGCTAATCCTGCGAGGTGGATTATTGCAGAGGTATTGTGAACCGAAAGGGACCGAGTGGCTTTACGATCCATGAGATCGCACTGTGTGTATTTATCTAAGAGGTGAGCAACTGTTTCTTTCGGTTTTTGTTCGCGTCCAACACCATGTACTGTATGACCGGTATTCTTCAATTGTCTTGCGAGATGCTCGCCAACAAAACCATTAATACCGGTAATTACAATTTCATGCTCAGTGTTGCTCATACTTATTACAAGTATATCATTGCTTACCTCTAGTCTGATCTCTATAATGGATAGTATTGTGAATTTCATTACAAAAGCAATGAGTAGATATCGCTACTCAATTATCCTCCTAAGACAACTTGTAATAACAGATTTCAAACTTAGATATAAGGGCTCAGTCCTTGGCTATGTATGGAGTCTCTTAAAGCCTCTTGCTCTCTTCGCTGTTCTTTACGTTGTGTTCATACATTTCTTAAAGTTTGGTGCTGATTCCCCCCATTCTGCGGTACTGCTATTAGTCGGTGTAGTCCTATGGAACTACTTTACAGAAGTTACTTCAAACGGTTTGTCTGCCATTGTTAGTAAGGGCGATCTTATGAGGAAGCTATCTTTTCCACGGTACGTTATAGTTGTTGCGGGCTCATTCTCAGCACTCATTAATCTCGCAATCAATTTAGTGGTTGTTGGTTTCTTCCTCGTTCTTAATGGTGTTGATTTGTCATGGAGCATTTTTTGGATTATTCCGCTGATTGTTGAATTATTTATTCTAGGACTTTCAATAGCATTCCTACTAAGCGCACTCTATGTGAAGTTCAGGGACGTCACCTATATTTGGGAGCTTCTCTTACAAGCGGGATTCTATGCAACGCCGATCCTTTATCCGATAGCACTGGTGATTAAAGCATCGCCAACTGCCGCTAAACTAATGATCCTTAATCCGGCTGCTCAGATAATGCAGGATGTTCGTGCGTCGATAGTTCCCGTTGGCACACCAACCATAACCTCAATATTTGGCAATCCATATATACATCTTGTGCCTATTGCGGTCGTTGTTTTATTAGCAGTAGTATCAATAACGTATTTCAGAAAAAAGTCTGCCGGATTCGCGGAGGATATATAGATTATGAATGACGAGATAGCAGTATCAGTAAAGAATGTTTACAAGAACTTTCGTTTGCCACATGAGAAGGTAGATTCTGTAAAAAGTATATTTGCGCACCCTTTTAAGAAGAGGGGTAATGCCGAGACTCAGCATGCGCTAGAGGACATTTCCTTTGAGATCAAAAAGGGAGAGTTTTTTGGTATTGTGGGGCGCAACGGAAGTGGAAAGAGCACACTTCTTAAGCTGATTGCGGGTATCTATCAACCGACTGAGGGTAGCGTGCACGTAAATGGACGACTAGTGCCTTTTATCGAACTTGGTGTCGGGTTTAACCCAGAGTTAACGGGTCGCGAAAACGTATTCCTGAACGGTGCGTTGATGGGCTTTTCTAATAATGAAATAAAAGCAAAGTATGATGCGATTGTTGATTTTGCCGAACTCGAACGCTTCATGGATCAAAAGCTTAAAAACTATTCATCAGGTATGCAGGTTCGACTAGCTTTTTCGGTCGCAACAATCCTTGCAGAATCTGACGTTCTTTTAATCGATGAGGTGCTTGCTGTTGGCGATGCTGATTTCCAAAGGAAATGTTTTAACTACTTTAAGAAGTTAAAGAAAGAAAAGAAGACGGTCATTTTTGTGAGTCACGACATGGGTGCGATCAGGGAGTATTGTGACCGGGTTGTTCTTATTGATGACGGGAAAGTGAAGACTTCTGGTGATACACAAGAGGTTGCACGGGCATATACACAACTCTTTTTGAACGAAGAAGAGCTCGCTATTGCCACACATCAAGGTAAACGTTGGGGCGATACAAAGATACAAACGAAATCTGTGAAACTTTCTACTACAGATAAACTCATTACAATTGAACAAACAATTAGGGCAAACGAAGTTGTTGAGGATCCAATTATTGGAATAAGGGTTCGTTCGGCTTCCGGTTCTGAGGTGTTGGGTACGAATAGTCGAATCGAGGGCATCAAGTCCGGTACGTGGGATGTGGGAGTAACCAGACTAGTTACTTGGACTTTCCCTAACATACTTTCGGATGGAGAATATTTCTTGGACCCTTCTATTATTGATGTAAACTCACATGTATATGACTGGTGGGACGAAGCATCTATGTTCAAGGTAAAAAAAGAAAGATCGCTTCCATATCCAGCCGACCCTGGCTTCTCAATAAAAATAGCTAAGTAATTAACTTAGCTATTTTTTATGTAAGACTTTAAATACGTCTTTAACGGTTTGGTCCCAGGTGAACTTGCGTGCATAAGGGATTCCTTCGCGCGACAACTCGTTGGCCAGTTTCCTATCACTAAAGAGCCTCTCGACTTCGTGTGAGATCCCGAGGAAATCTCTTGCATAAAGTACTTTATCTTTCGCGATTTCTTCGATGGCCGTATTCTTATACGTTATAACAGGAGATCCATAAGCCATAGCCTCTATGATTGGTAGTCCAAAGCCCTCGTAAGAGCTCGGAAATACAAAGGCTAGGCTGTGTTCATATAACCATCTCTTCTGTGTCTCGTCTACAAATCCAAGCTGGTGCATGTCATCTAAATACGATGGATTATTCTTCAGGTAGCTTTGCAGCTCGGGATTTTTAATTGAGGCGATGCCAGCCATCTCATCACCCGCCATGACAAGTGAAATTTCTTCACCGCGAGCTCGCAAATTATAAAACGCAGCAATGAGGTCAACCATCCTTCGTCGGCTGTCTGTCCCGCCTATATAAAGGATGAAAGGTTTTCTAGTGAGGTCTAACGGGCGCTTTACTGTGCCCCAAAGTGTTGTCTGGTGGTCCGTAAAACCCGGGTTTGAGGTTATCTTATCTTCAGATACTGTAACGCCCAGATAGGCTACAAAGACTCTCTTCGCAGAAGCATGTGTATATTTGATAAAATCCTTTTTTGTGTATTCGGAGTTTGCGATCATATGCCTTGCACGCATAGTGTTAATCTTAACTTTATAAAAATACTGGTATCGTTTAACGGCTGACTTGAGCGCTGACTTTCTTGAAGCGCCACCGGCGCGCGCGGTCGAATACTTCTTGAGATAGTCGCTCTCGAGTATGTACGGGATGAGGTCGTGTAAGAAAAGGACTGCGATCCTCTTTGCTCCACGAGGAAGTTTTTGGTTTTGATCGAACTGAATATAGCGGTTGACCCCCTTAAGCTGAGAGCCTTTAATCCGAGGATCACCAAACGCATACTCAAATAATCCTCTTAATTTATAGAATACCTTACTCAGAAGTCTTAGCCTGCCGGGTAGCATGATGTATTTTGGCTCCCTGGTGTAACGTATTTCGTGGGAGACTCCTGAAAAGTTTAGAAGATTCAAAGCCTCGTCTTCATATCTTTCGAAAAGAAACAATACGAAGTGATTTGTCGATTTGTCTTCATCGCTAAGATTATTAATGAAGTTTATGATAACTGCACCAATACCACGGAATTTATGGTGTGTCTGTAGTGGTGTCAGGTCTATACCTATATTCATCAAACATTCTCCATAATAACGTTATAATACTTTTTAGCCGACTCTAACCAGCTAAATTTCTCTGCTTGTGCAGGTCCCGACTTAATAGCTATTTCGCGTCGAGTCTTGTCGTTCATTGTCTCGATTATGGCAGCAGTTATGGCTTTTGTATCCCTACTGTCTACCTGGATCGTATTTTCATCAACTACTTCTGGTAATGAGGAATTGTTTGCAGTAACAACCGGTGTGCCACAAGCGAGAGCCTCAAGTGGGGGCATACCAAACCCCTCGTAGTGGCTTGGGTATACAAGCATTTCAGCACCTGAGAGTATCGCGGGCTTGTCTATGTCATCAATATATTCCGAAGGACGTATGATGCGTTTCCCCTCATCAACTTTACCGATGATCTTTTGGAAAAGTGCCTCAGTTTTCCAGCCATTAACGCCAACAAGTAGCAGGCTAACCTCATTAGTAACTGAATCCGGAAGTGCACAGTACGCGTCGACAAGTCCATCGAGGTTCTTTCGGGGCTCGAGGTTTGAAAGAGAAAGAATGTAGCGACCCTTGATGCCGTATTTTTGTTTTACTCTTTCGATCTCTTCTTCACTTCGACGGTATAGGTATTTTTGATCCGATGCTGGTGTGGCAACGATGACCGAAGACGGGTCAACTTTATAGAAGTTGATAATTTCTTTTTTTGCATTCTGTGAGATAGTGAAAATAGTATTCGTGGATGCAACTGTCGATTTGGTCCGAGGAGAAAGAAACTTAGCATTTGATTCGTCAGAGAACTGACTGAAAAGTTCAAATGATATATCGTAGATAACTGCCGTGTATTTGCTGAATGCTAGGGGCATAGCGGCGAAACGAGTGAAGACGTAAAAGCCTCGCCCGCACCATAAGTCGATAGGGAATAATTTACCTCTATGATCGAGACCTGCGAAGTACCGAAGTGATAGTGGCATCGTTTTGTAGCCAATGTGTCTGAATCCAAATGATTTAAACTTCTTTACCTTGTCGTAAGGAATAATGACCTTAATAATAGGAGTTTTTTGATTACTTGACTGCTCGAGACCTATTAGATCATCGAGTCCTTTTAGTATGCCAAGTACGTATTGGCCGATACCGCTAAAATGTGTTTCAACGAGCGCTAAGCCCTCAATATAAACTTTTTTCATAACAACTGAAGGTTATTATATCAGTTTGGAGGGTTAAGAACTACTGTTGACCGTTAGTTCCTGACCACCATGTAGGCTTCATGGCTGAGGTATACGTAACCAGGTTACCATCTGTCTGTGGAATCAATCTTGAGCCAGTACCTTTTCCTGCCGAGTTGTTGTTCCAGATCGCCGTCCAGTCTGCTCGGTACATAACCAAGTTGCCGTCATTCTGCATCACAACTCTTACGCCACCTTTTCCTTGTGTCTGAGTAGACCATACGGCACGATTGGGTGAGTAGAGCACTAAGTTACCGTCACCCTGAAAGACAAGCCAGTACCGTTCGTCATAAGACAGGAGTGAGTCGCCTATTTGTAGTGTTTGGTTCTCGTTTAGCTCAGATGGCGGTCGCTGCACGGTTTGGATTGAGACCGTGCCGATATTGTCGGTGAGCCATTGCTGACCTTCAATTACCACTCCAAATTGTTCCTGAGATATAGTTTGAGGTGTGCTGGGGGCGGTCATTGAGAATACATATGTACCGTTTTCGCCTGGTGCGATATTACCTTCCTGCGCTCCCACAACTCTACTTGAATTGGCCCAGGAACTGTCCGCGTATATACTCGATCGGTTAAGCGGATTTGTAGGTGCTATTTTTGTAAGACTTATTGGGTATGTTTGATTTCCGGTATTTTTTAGAACGGCTTTTATATAAATCTTATCTCCAGTATATTTAGATACTCCCGACGGGTTTAGCTTTGTTTTAAGGGCTGCATCACTATATGCGTCAAATGAGACTGGTTTGATTGAATAATATGGACTTGATGATGCAACGGTCACGGGGATCGTAAGGATTCCGCTGAGCCATCTATTCCCTTCAATAAGTACGCCAAATTGCTCCGAATAAGTATCTAAATATGTCGGAGCGGTCATCTTGAAGTTAAAGGTTGCTGTTCCACCTTCCCCAACGCTAGCTTCGTTAATAGTTGCTGGACGTGCTGCATTAAACCAGGTGTTTGAAGCAAACGCTGACGCACGGTTCTGTGGTCCATCACCACCAAGATTGAGACTATTCTTATACCAAACCTGGTTGCCTGTGTTCTTAATAACTAATTTTACATAAAAGCTGCTATTAGGTTCTACGGTAGGTGTATCAGATATCTTTGTCTGGTATGTCGAGTCTGAATAGATGTTCCTTGAAACGACGCTATAACCATAGGAGGGGGTAGCAGTCGTACTACCAAACCAATTCGTGTAGTAGAGGTAGAAATTTCTGTTCCCGTATGCTCCACACGGTGCCGATCCCCATCCCGCTGCAATTGCCGCTGCGTTCGGCTGGTAGGGGGTGTAATTGTATAGAGCTTGAGTTGCGCGGTTTACTATTGTGACAGTACTACCACCACAAGATGCGTCTGGACTGTATTGAATGTAGTTATCGCCTAGGACGTAAGGTGTGTACCAAGTAGGGCTATCGTTAATGATAGCCCGAAACATTTTTGCCGCCCAAGTAACCTGATTTGTTAAACCATAATATTGCGAGTCACAAACAGATGTATCAGGGCAACCATAGCCCGTCGCTGAACGATACTGGATGTTGAGTGGCCAAGTGTCTGTAACAAGGCTCTGTTCTTTCTGGAGAAGCACTAATATTACTTTTGGATTTATGCCATATTGCTGGGCTGTATCGTAGATGATTTGTGCTGAACTTCGTCCATTCTCGCTATAATCCTTAAGACAGGTAAAAGTACTTTGCCCATAGTTGGTTTGTCCCCATTGTGCCCGTGTGCCTCCACCGTATTCGGATGTCTGAGTCCCGTTTGTGTCACAAATAGGAACCTTGCTATTTAAGAATTGTTGAATATCACCTACTCCCATTGATGACGCATCGGTGAATACTCCGTCGTCAATAATTCTCCCAGCTTCAAATCCTGCAGCAGATGCTGGTTGCGCATGTAACAGACCGATAGCGACTGCAAAGAAAATGAAAAGAGGCAGTGCGAACTTTATCATTTTCATTTAACTAAAATCTCCTGAGATGCCGCACCTGAAGTGCCACTGCTCGTGACTGTTACTGTTGCATTCCAGTTTCCGGTGGCGATACTACTTAATGGAATGTCAAATCCCTTACAGGTCGAGCTACTTGGTCCCGGTTGTATGTCGGCGGTTGCTGTGTATGTTTGTTGACCTGATTTTACGAGTGTTAATGAACACGTTCCGGTATTAAGCACTGATTCAATCAATACTCGAACATGATAGGTCGTCGTGTCTTGAGTTGTAGAAGAGAATAGAACAGAAGTAGTCGTGGTCGAGGGATTCGCATCATTGCTTGGCGACTGTTTACTGGGTTGAGGGCTGCTGTTTACTGAGTCAGATTTAATTTGCTCACCGGTAGACTTTTCTGTATCAGATGCAGGACTCAGATTAACTGTATTGGCTGAAAGGAATGGCCAGATTTTCGCTTGAGAGGCAAAAACACCATACCCCAACACGAGAATAATAACGACAATCAATGTCGTGAGAAGTAATTTTTTCCTAGTTTTTTTGTTTTTTACTCTTATTTGCATATGGATATTCCAATACCTTAAGGCTCTGCTCCAATTTAACCATAAATGGTATCATTTGCCAAGGTCTCATAAGAGGTTGATTACTTATTATTGATAACTTTCAGAAAATCACCATAAGAGTTTTCAAAAGTAAACTCTTTGCTCCACTGCCAGCCATTTAGTCGCATAAGGTTATACTTAGTGTTGTCTTTGAGAAGGTTGAAAATTTCGTTCCCCATGACTTTATAATCATTATTTTTTGAAACGATACCTGTAATATTATGTCTCACACTATCGCGCAGACCGTCCGTATCATAAACGATTGCTGGCGTTCCTTGACTTGCTGCTTCTGTGACAATAAGTCCCCAGCCTTCTTTTATTGAAGTTACCAGTATCACTGCGGCATCTTTCATAAGCTCAATTCTTTTTTCGGGGGTAACTCGACCCATAACTATTATAGAATCAGAATATGGTGATTGAGCTATATACTTTTTTACTTCTGTTGCGTACTTACCGCCATCGCTTCCTGCAATGATCATTTGTAGAGCGGGCATTTTACTTTTTGCCACTTCAAAACTCTTTACAGCATCAAGTGTCCGCTTCATTGGGCGTATTGCACCGAGCGAGAGGACAGTAGAGGGGTTTAATTTTATAGGAAGCTCTTCCAACGGATTCAGGGCTATACCGACACGAAATGTGCGCACGTCTTTGAAACTATATTTATTCAAATCCTTCTTTGTACTGAGTGATTCCGTTGCAACCAAAGGATATTTCTTTGCCATTGATCGAAGCATAAAAGGTTCGAAAAGATAGCCTACGAGTGAGATAGGGAAAGGCATTTGATAAAACCAAACCTCTCTCGCTAGCTGGTAGTTCAACAGTATTGTTCGAGTTGAGGTGTAGTAGGCAACTCCGAAAGGAAGCGTATTCATCTCGTCAATAATGACATCTGCCCAGTTTTTGAGTTTCGATTTAAATAACTGTCGTGCTTTGAGGTACACAGTATATCGGTTACCGATTCGATAATATTCTGCACCATCGCATAATTCGTAGCCAGTCGCGCCAGGGTATCTGGCAGTAATTATTTTTACTTTATGCCCATCACGAATAAGCCGATCCATGATTTCGCCGGAAACAGTCTCGGCGCCCCCGGCAGCAGGGTTGCCGCGGTCCTTCCAGGTGAGCCAGAGGATTTTCAACTATTTTTCCTCACGTACAACGTATAGCGGACGGTTTTGTGTCTCGTAAAATACATTCTCAAGATATAGAGCAAGAAGGCCTTGGCAGGTAAGGACGATTCCAACTAAGAAGCTGAGGAATAGTGCAAGCAGAGCGGTCCCTGTTACTGCAAGGTGCAGAGGATCAAGGAGAATGTACTTTTCTACGAATAGGAAGATCATTGCAATAATGGTTACGAAAGATATTAATAATCCAAGTACACCAATAAACTTTAGTGGTCGCGTAGAATGTTTAATAGCTCCATCGATTGCTAGTTTGACGAGCTTTGAGTATGAATAAGATGCTTTGCCGGCATGGCGTGCTAGTGCATCAAAAGGTAAGGTTGTTTTCTTAAACCCGAGCCAATCCATGAGATTTCTAGAGATACGGTTTCGCTCAGTCAGCTTATTATATTGATCAATGACAAGTCGATCCACTAGCCTAAAGTCGGTTGAAGCTGGCGTAACATCATAGCCGTTGTCGATTGATTTTAATAGGAAGTAAAACAAGCGTGATCCAGCCGATTTAATAAAACCTTCACCTTGATTGCTTCGGCGGACGCCAACAACTATGTCGAACCCCTCGTGCCATTTTTCTATAAACTTACCAATAAGTTCGATGGGGTGTTGACCGTCTGCGTCAATGATAAGTACTGCATCACCTAGCGCTTTTTTAAGCCCTGCACTGATAGCAGCTTCTTTACCAAAATTTCTTGAGAATGAAATGTATTTTACGCGATCATCTGTAGAGGCTAGTAATTTAACAAGTTCGAGCGAATTATCTGTACTCCCGTCGTCGATGTAGAGTATTTCATAATTTAAACTAAGAGAATTAACGTGCTTGATGATCTTCTTATGGTGCCAGTTAATACTTCCAGTTTCGTTGTGGATTGGAATGACTATGGTTATAAGGGATTTCTTGGTTCGCATTAGTTTAGGCTATTGTATCAATTTATGGGGTTATTTTAAACTAGTCTTTGCCTTAGTAGAGATAACCCACTAAATCCGTAATAACTTGTTGATGATCAAACTGTTCAGCTTGCTTTGTTGCTTCACTTGCCAGTTGCTTGCGTTTGCCCTCTGATTTTAGGAGTTCAATAATGATATTAGCGAAACCCTCGGTATCGTAAAGGGGGGCTGTACGGAACCCTTTTTTGTATACACTTCCGAATATATCGAGATCGTATGAAACAACAGGCAGACCAGAGGCCATCGCTTCGCAAACAGCTAATCCCCAGCCATTTTCATGATCTGGACACAAGAATAACTCAGCACTTTTGAGTATACTATACGCGATATCTTTATCTACAAACCCCGTAAGACTAAAACTATCCGTGAGACTGTTTTCGATAAGCATACTGGTTAATTGATTTTTGTATGTATCACCACCACCACCAATCCATGCAAGTCGTACGTCTGGTAGTTCGGCATGTACTTTTTTCCATATCTTAACCATGTCAAAAATACCTTTAACTGGTGCAATCCTTCCTAGAACAGCAACGTCATATGGATACTTCTTCTCTGCTTTAAATGAATTTATTGCCTTAAAGTCAATGCCAGCGCCCAATATTCCAAGCTTATCTTTAGGAAATCCCAGAAATAATACTTCGTCGTAGAGCTTTTGATTTAGTGCGAGAATTCTTGAGCTTCTTCTCTTCATCATCCAAAAACTAAGTCTCTGGAGTTTAAAAACAATAAGGTTTACAAGATGATTTCCCTGACGGCTATCTGGCGGTAGCAAAACGTGGTATATCCTCGTGAGCCATTTAATATTCGGATTATTCCCTGTAACAAAATATGCCGGCCAAACATCTGCGTAGGCAACATCTGAACAAGAATAAATTGACTGAATATTTTCTTTTCTTAAGATCTTATAAGTCTGTAGGGAGCGTATGACATACGAACAGAAGGTGAATAGTGGATTATCGCTAAACTCAAAAACGTTTCTCCTAAGGTATTTTAGGGTGATATTTGATTGATCAATTTTATCCCAATGACTTTTAGCGAAGTGAGGTGTAATGATGGTTATGTATAAGTCCTTTGGAAGGCGAGGGGCTATATCAAGAAACAATTGATCCCCACCACTTAACATGGTCGGTGAGACAAGACCTGTAAATAGGACATGAAGCGTTTTGTTTTGTTGTCCGAGACTCTCTTTTATAACAGAGATGAGCTTGTCTGCGTGTTTTTGCCAGGAATAATTGTCCTTTACCACCCCCATAGCACTTTGTCCAAGGTTGGTCGCTAATTCCTTGTCATTGATAAGTTTTTCAAGGAGCTGTACTATTTTTTCTGTATCGTTTTCCTTTGTGTAAAAACCATGGATTTCATTGGTAAATAATTCACCAACTCCCTGGCCTTTAGGGATGACGAAAGTTGTTCCATGAGCCGCCGCCTCCATAGCAGGCATACCGAAGCCGCGATCATCATTTGTTTGTAGGAGCACGCGGGCGTCTGCATAAAACTTAGATAGTTGCTTTTCATTTACCTCACCAACAACGTCTATTTGCTTTTCAAGTTTATGTTGTTTGATAAGCCTTTCAAAGCCCTTTCTATATTGTGGGTCTATCCATTTTCCTACCATTTTTATATGTACATTGGGGATACGTTGTACGATATCAAGGATATATTCTGGGTGTTTCCCATCTTTCCACGCAGTAACCATTAGTATGTAATCCTTTTTCCTCGACTGCTTATTAGCGGGATGAACAGATGGATAAATTACTTCTATTGATTTGCCCGGCACTACACTCTCTATGAAGGCGTTGTGTGCCTTTCCACCCACCAGCACATGGTCCATTTTCTTAATTAAGTATGTATCGAAAGCAGTTGCAACTCTCTTGAGTAACGAGAGAATTGGTGATAGGAATTTTCCTGTATAAACCCTGCTTAAGATATAGGAAGCGGGATCCCATATAAACGATGAGAATTGAATTTTCTTTCGAGAGCTTATTGTGGCCGCTGAGAGAGATGTGTACGTTCCGTGAGCAATGATATATTCGAATTCATGCCTTTTTATTACAAAAGGCAGAAAGAGGGCATATGTTAGGTGGAAAAGTGAAAAAAAGTGAAAACCTGGGAATGTAAAAGACCCCTTTAATAATTTTGGTAGTCTCTCGTCTAAATAAATTATCGGGACGTCTTTGAGCAAGTCTGGAAATGCATTAGCTACAACTGCCTTCTTTCGCAATACAACAAGATATGCATCTTGACCTGCCTGTCGCAGTGACAGAACTTGCTCGATAGCAATCTTCTCGACTCCGCCTACATTGAGCCTGTCGATAAGTATTCCAATTTTCATAAAAACCTATTGAGTAAAAATAGCAATAATTTGTCGCTTTTCGTCTGCCGTCAGTTCAGGGTTATTGCCAAAGTATAGACCTTGCTCATGAATAAGACTGGCGTTTGAATTTTTGAGGAATTCACCTTTTTCGTACTTGCCAAAGAACGGCTGCATTGTCATATCACCACCAACGATTGGTCGTAATTCTAGTATGCCGTTACATTTTTCAACTAATTCATCACGAATCTCTTTTGTTTTACAGATAACGGGGAACGCGAAGTTAGAAATCAGGTCGATATGGTCATACCTAACGGGGTAAAAACGGTCAGGTTGTGAATAGATCTTATCAGCAATCTCTAGGAAGGTATTTTTTCGAGTTTCTACGATTTCATCAAGGTAAGGAATTTGTGTGTTTCCGATAAATCCGTTGATTTCAGTTGGTCGGAGGTTGTAGCCTAAATCGTAGAATGTGTAGCGTGAGTAGAATGAACTGTTTACATTGTGTTCAGTGCGAATCTTTTCTTGGGACTTCTCTGCAAGGTTACGATCCCAGCCGTGGGCACGAACAAGACTGAGCATATTGGCAACATCTTCGTCATCAGTACAGATAGCACCACCTTCGATAGTGGACATATGGTGTCCAACGTAGAATGAGAAAGTACTTGCAAGCCCGAAGTTGCCAAGTTTTTCGCCTTTATAGACTGTCCCAAGAGATTCGCAGTTATCTTCAATTAAAAGAATACCTTCTTCTTCGCAAATTGAGCGGATCATATCTATGTCGTCACAGAACCCCAACAGATTAGTGAGGAAGAGCATTTTAAGCTTTTGCTGTTTAATACTTTTACGTAATTGTGCACTAGAAACATTTAATGTATCAAGTTCTACGTCGATAGGCACAACCTGTAGACCAAGTTGGATGAGAGGCATTATATTTGTGGACCAAGTAAGAGTTGAGACCCCAACTTTGTCACCCTTGTTTATTCTTCCTAAATTAAGGAGAGCTTGAATAATAGCAAGATTTGCCGAGCTACCGCTATTTACAAAGATGCAATATTTACGCCCTTGCCACGCTGCGAATCGTTGCTCAAACTCGCTGCATTGCGGTCCGAAGCTGAGCATTTCAGCGTTAGAAATAAAGGATACTAGCTTTTGTTTTGTGTCTGCTTCATTGTAGAAAGTCGACTTAATCAATTTAATCATCTTAAAAAATTATATAGTACCCCTTAGAAAAAGTAAAACTGGTCATGGATAAAAACCTCGATATTATGACTTATTTGCAAGGCGACTAGTAAGTAACAGACTGCTTGCAATAATTGCCGAAATTCCCGCAATGACGTTGAGACCTATTAGTGCGGTAGATATATTTGCATCCTTGTCCAAGAGCTGCGTAAATAAAAAAATAGCAAGGGTGATTCCCAACGCTAACCATATCGCTTTGAGGCTTCTCAGTACAACAAAGTATAGGATTGTCGCCGTAATTATGAGCAAGAAGAACTTATATGATATTGATAGTAAACCAACACTTTGAACTGATATGAGGCTATAGTCCACTCCGAATAGTACATGAGCTAACTTATCACCAAATAGATATAGCCCCACACCCGCGACAAGTGTGATGACGGTAAAGTACCCCATAAGTTTATAGAAAGGTTTGCGGTTAAGGTGATGATGATCTGTACTGATCTCGCCAAGGAATGGCCAAACAAATATCATGCCCGCAAAAAATACTATGCGACTGATGACGTAAATATCGGCATAGAATTTAGTATCAACCTGTCTGAGGTTTTGTGATACGAATAGATCCACAACTTGAACAAGGCTGATGGCCATAATAGCCAAAGATGTCACTGCTGTATAAAATATTAAACTATTCATTTCTTTTGTGTGGGTGGCGCGGATAGGTGTCTTTAGTGAATTTATAATTCTGGGAAGCTTATCCTTCGAAAAAATACTATAGACGAGAGCGATTGTAATAAATTGAGCAACTACCATTGAAAACATCGTCAGTAGTCCGTTATGCGTAAGCAGTGAGGTGGCTAATCCTATTACGAATTGGCTAGTGGCAGATATGACAGTCACTACGCCAAGCCCTATCATTTGATTTTTACCGTTGAGGTAACCGGAAATGATGAGGACGGGGATCGAAAGCAACATCATAATTGTGATAGGAATTGCGAAGAGAACCGGAGTTTGCAGACCCTTCATTATTATTGGTGACAAAATCAAGAATATTACAGCTAATACCAGGAAGAGCTTAAAGAGGAACGCTTGCAAAAGCTCGATTACCCTTTGTGAGTCTTTGGTCTTAGTATCCTTGGAAAGTCCAATAGTTATTGCTAGGATTGAGGATAAGAATGTAGATACCTGAGTGAATAAAGATAGTGCAACGGTGATGTTGATATACTCATTCGGCACTAGGACGCGACTAAATATGGGGTATATGAGATAATTTAGACCTGAAGCTATGACACTAAGAGAGACAAAAATAAGTAATGATTTCTTTATCATTTGTTCTGAATCCTTGCGACTATATAGCCAGCTCCGCCAAACCCAAACTCACACGTCTTCATAAACAGCATACCTAATCCTATTATAGGGTTTGCGAAAAGCTTTCTAGGGTGTAGGAGGAATAGTCGATAGCGTCCAATGATACTAGTCTGCTTAGAGACGGAAGATTGATTACTACTTAGATCTTTATATTGGCTAAACTTCTTTGCGTAGTAAAACTTTTTTCGAATGGTGCTAGAGAGGGATATTTTGCCTTCATCGTGATAGATATAGCTTTTTATCGACCCTATCTTGCCGAGTGAACCTATTCTTTGTGATAGATCCCAATCCTCACCACTTACGAGGCTTTCGTTATAGCCTTTAAGCTTTAAGTAGTCTTTTCTTTTGAAGAATCGAGCTGCTTCCATATATGAAACGCCAACATAGAAGCTTCGCTCAAGTTTCTTGCATTGCGCCCAGAAGCCTTCACCGAATGATTCTTCCGGTATAATAACGCCCGATATGCTATTGTTTGATTCCACTAAATCGACGCATTCATTAATAACGTCCTTTGATAAATTCATATCGCTATCAATAATGATAACGTATTTGCCAGATGCTTGATTCACTCCAAAGTTTCTCTGCGGGCTTCTTTCGGGACCCTGTGTATAGAATTGCTTGGTGTATTTTTTCGCTATCTCTGGAGTGTTGTCGCTAGAGAAGTTATCTACGACGATTAACTCGAGAGGCTTATACGATTGGTCCTTTATAGAGGCAAGGCAATCGGCTAGTGTTCTGCTCGAGTTTTTTGTAGGAACTATAACGGATACTAACGGTTGTGACATTGGTTCGTATTATAACATTAGAAGCCTCGGCTTAGTGTAAAATGAAAGGTATGATAAGCCCTCCGGTGCGATTAAAGCGGTTCTTAAGTTTTGCGAGGAAGAACTGGTTCATTGGCTTTGCTGTTGCTGTATATATCTTCTTTACGGCGTTTTATATGGGTCCCGCCTTTTATAATTGTAGCGATTCAATTTATGGCTTTGGGGATAGTACGGCTGGTCCGATATGGCGTAATTCATTAATGCCAGTACAGCCGGTGCTCGGTGGTTATGAAGATGTGACGAACTATCCAAGTGGAGAATCTCTGTATTCACCCGTGGGTTATGCTTCGCTTGTTCAGTCCGTAGTTATGAAAGAAACCTCTCGGGTGGTTGGACCGGTTTGTTCATACAATCTCCATAATATTTTTGGCTATATTACGACATCTGTGATTATGTTTGCTTTTATTCTATATCTAACAAAAAACCGTTGGATTGCGCTCTTGGCGGGTTATACTGCGGCATTTACTCCCTATATACAGAATAAAATTGGTGATCATCCTAGTTACGGCTATGCATCGCTGCTGATTGCTGCACTCTGGCTTTTGATTCATCTGATTTCGTATCGAAAAAGGCTTCATGCGGTTCTTCTTGCGATTGTTCTTGGAATTTGTGCATACTTTGACCCTTACTTTATATTGCTGGCAATAACTATCATACTACCCGTCATTGTTGCTTGGGGGCTTATAAGTCTTAAACACCAAAAGGTAAAGAAGACCTTGAGTGTTAAAAAAATTATTATCTGGGCGCGACCATTTCTTCTGTCCTTGGCAGTATTCGCAGTAGTAGTCTCGCCACTTCTAGTGGTGAGGGTTGTTAATGCAAACCTTATTAGCTCTAGTGTAGCGTCGGTTAGGGGCAGTGTAGAGGCAGCTGCGATGCAGTGTAGTAATAAGCCCCTCGACTATTTATTGCCTGACCCTAATAACATTTTTCTAAAAAAGATATTTGGACCTGAATACACAGCAAATAATATTAGTATTCGAAATTGGTGTGGTTATGCCGAAAGCCATGTTTCGATTAGCGTAGTAATGCTTTTTGTAATCGTTATTGGTGGCATAGTACTCTTGTGGGAAAGACTGAGTGCTCGAAAAATAAAACTAGGGATAGTATCAGGTTACGATAGCAGGTATGTAGTTGTCGGAGTACTTCTTGTCGTTCTTGCAGCTTTTGCTATAGGGCTACCACCATATATAAACGGAATGATAACTCCGTCTGGGATCATTCTAAAAATAACTGAAACCTGGCGAATATTTGCCCGTGAATATCTTGTTTTGGAGGTTGCCTTAGTGGTGCTTTTTGCAGTAGTTCTAAAATACTTTAGTACTTCGCGGGCTTTTAAGAACAAAAAGATTCTTCTAACTATTTTATTCATTGTGATAGCTTTGGGGATTATAGCGGAGTATCAAGTGACTCATCCGTTTAATCCGCCCGTTTTCAGTTATTCTCGTGATGTACCTGAAGTGTATAAGCACATAAGAGACGATAGCAGTATAAAGACAATTGCAGAATATCCTATTGATAGAACCGGTGTGGAATATGATTCGATTGTTTATTATCTTACGATGCAGGCGGTACACGGAAAACAGATTCTTAACAGTGCTGCCATTGGTAATGCGAGTGACAAAATACACAATTCAATCAAGGACCTTAGCGATCCTCAAACACTCCCCGTATTGAGGGCATTAGGTATCGGGTATGTTGTCATTCACGGAGAAGACCCCAATCAGATTCGAAATGCATTGCCTGGGCTTGAAATCATTGATCAGGGTACTTCACAGAACTTCTCTTTACAGATTGTAAGACCAGGTGATGATCGCAGCATAGTCCTGGCTAAAATAAAGGATGGTCCAAAAGCTGATAATGTATTAACGATAAATACAGGTAATGTTATAAATCTCCCGCTTTTGAAGTCACCGGATAATATGGAATACGAGCTTTCAAATGGAGGAACTTTGGGGGTTAACTCTGTAGCTAAAAGTGAGCCTCGCACTGTTGATATTTGTTTTGACGTTAAGGGACTATTGACCGATACTGAATTATCTATCACGATTGGTGATAAAGAGGTGATGACCCAAAGTATAAACGAAAATTATACATCCATACGGCTGCAGGCTAAGACCGGTGACACGTTAAAACTAACCAATTCCAGCGGTAATGATTTGAGACTCAACAATCTTGGATGTTCTTCTTGACCTTTACTTTATGCATGATATGATTCGAGATATTTCGTGAAAAATAGTATCCTAAACTTCTTTAAAATCTACAAAGCACCGCTGATTGTGTTCTTTGTCGCTGGCTCATTGGGCGCCCTTATTTTCATAGCTATATTTGGCGTTGGCGTTATTAATCCTACTTATGTTCAATGGATTCAAGCTGATAATGGTGACCTTAGCCAGCATTATATAGGATGGCTGTTTTATAGGAACTCACCCTGGTCTCCAACTCTAGGATCTATTAGCAGTCTTGCGTACCCCCATGGGTTAGCTTTGACATTCACAGACTCTATTCCTCTATTTGCTATTCCTTTCAAGCTGTTATCGCCACTTCTTCCCAGTACTTTCCAGTACTTTGGATTATGGGGCGTCTTTAGCTATGCGATGATGGGCGGAATAGGAGGATTGATCCTACGACAACTCACGAAGAATGTTCCGTTTGCGATTCTTGGTTCACTCGTGTTCTCTATGAGTCCGATTGTCATACAGCGCATGTTCTCTCATACCGCATTGGCTGGACACTGGGTTATTCTGGCAGGCATCTTCCTGCTTGTTCGTTTCAGTAAAGCTTCCAGGCTACCAATCTTCATCACGTGGTGGTCGGTTGTCCTTATCTTAGCGACTTGCGTTCATCCATACTTCCTCCCGATGGCTTTTGCGCTTTTGTTGATGTCGGCGGTACTTACGTTTAAGAAACCAAAGGATTTGATACTGAGGGTGGTAATACCTTTCTTTGCTGCAGTCTGTGTCTTTGCGTGGATTGGTGGCTTTGTGGTGACTGATGTTGTGACGGATGGAGCAAGAGACTTCGGACTTAATGTGAACACGCTCATTAACTCGATGGGCTGGTCAGATTTCCTACAGAGTCCGAAGGAACTGAAGAATGGCTACGAAGCATTTGCATACCTTGGACTCGGCATGATATTGCTTGCTGGAGTTGCGTTATATACACTCATTAGTACTGCACCAAAATTTAGTAAGAAGAAAGTGGTGACGAGAATAAAATCGTTTATTCACTCACGAATGTTGATAGTTTGCCTCATTGGACTTGCTGTCTTGATCGCTGCGGTCAGCCCTACGCTTAATATCGGAACTTATCAATTTGCGTTTTATCTACCCAATCATATCGAAAGAATATGGTCAATCTTCCGAGCGACAGGCCGTTTGTTCTGGCCGCTTTACTACCTATTGGTTGTCGGACTTCTGTACGTTATTTACAAGAAGCTAAGGCCGAAAGTGTCGCTGGCAGTGTTACTGGTATTTTTCGTACTCTTTATTGGTGTACAGACGTGGGACATTTATGAGTCACCTAACACTCAAGCGAAGCATGTTCGTTTTATTGACGAGAAGGTCACCTATGAAACACACGTTGATGAAGCAAAGTGGGCGAGTCTTGCTAAGAATAAAAACCATATTCAGTACATTGGTGGCGTTGATACGAAAGCGTTCTTCTCTATTGCATATTTTGCAACTGATCATGGTCTCACAATGAGCGATGGGTATTATGCTAGGTCTCCACAGAAGGCTATCGATAAAGCTTCACTCCAGGCAAAAGGTGATATTCTTTCAGGTCATGCCCGTTCAGATACTATTTATATAACCAAAGACCAGACGGTCCTAGACTATGCTGCGAACGCTTCAAACCTCAGTATTATCGAAGATCAAGGCTCTAATATTATTGTCGTAAAAGAGTAACCAGCTTCTGGGTTCGCAAATGATTACTTTTAGATTAAATACCAGCGAAATGTTAAAATAGTGAAATGATTACCGTAATAATTGCCGGAGGGTCTGGTACACGACTGTGGCCCCTCTCAACAAGTGACTATCCGAAACATTTACTTAAATTAACTGGTGAACGAAGCCTCCTGCAATCTGCCTACGATAGGGCGAAAGAAGTTGGCGATACCGTATACGTCGTGACCGAAGCAAGTCATGCACACCATGTTAAAGATCAACTTTCGGAACTACCTGAAGAGAACTTCTTAATTGAACCGGGTCGTCGCGGAACGGGAAACTGTATCGTGTTTGCACTCGACGTTATTAGTCGTCGCCATGATCACGATGAGCCTATTGCTTTTGTTCACTCAGATCACCACATTCGTGACGTCGAAGGGTATGTGAAATCACTTCGGACTGCGGCAGAGGCTTCAAAGATTGCGAATAAGGTGACACTCATCGGAATCGAGCCTACTTTCCCGTCAACTGGCTTTGGCTATATTGAGCGTGATGGTGAGGTTGAAGGCACAGTTGATACTTACAACATTGAGTCATTCAAAGAGAAGCCTGATTTCGAGACAGCGCAAGCATACCTCCGAGCAGGTAACTATCTTTGGAACTGTGGCTACTTTGTAGGATCAGTTGATACATTTATGTCCGAGATTCGTCGAGTATCTCCAGAGCTTGAAGAAAGCTACGATAAACTTGCTGGAATTGATGAAGTTCTTAACCAAGATTACAAGGATACTTATCTTTCTTTTCCTGATTTGGTGATTGACTATGCATTAGCTGAGAAGTCTGACAATCTTGCTGTAGTGCCTGCGACATTCGACTGGATGGATATCGGTT
The DNA here is from genome assembly GCA_028288995.1 of Candidatus Saccharimonadota bacterium. Lineage (GTDB taxonomy): Bacteria > Patescibacteriota > Saccharimonadia > Saccharimonadales > Saccharimonadaceae > Microsaccharimonas. The sequence continues at coordinate 183,998 of JAQGHF010000003.1, read as the reverse complement.
CATTTAAAGACCTGCACGAAGCAAATGATTCTAACGAACAGGGTAACTTTTTTAGAGGCTCTTCTATCTATGATGACGAGCTACAGAATGCATATATTCACAATGAAGAAGAGAAGCCAGTCGTTGTTATTGGTCTGGATAACATCGTTGTGATCAATACGCCTAACGGTATTTTGGTTGCGCGTAAGGATCTGAGCCAACGCGTAAAAGAAGCTGTTGCGCGGATCAAGGAAGATCAAGTGTCGTGAAAAAAGTACTCGCCTTTGACCTCGACGGTACACTTGCGCCAAGCAAATCAACTCTCCCACCGCGTATAGGTGAACTCATCGATCAACTCTTGGGCTATTTTGAGATTTGCGTTATCTCTGGCGGCAAATTTGGGCAGTTTCAAACTCAGTTGCTTGATGGTCTGAATACGGGCAGTGCTAAACTGCAAAAACTCCACCTTATGCCGACGTGTGGGACTCAGTACTACAAGTTTAATGGTAGTCAGTGGTATCAAGTATATGCAGAAAACTTTACGGAAGACGAAAAAGCAAAAATTATCGCTGCATTAAATGAGGGGATCGATTCACTTGGATATCGAGAGTCGAAGGTATACGGTGAAGTTATTGAAGATCGAGGAAGTCAAATTACCTTCTCTGCACTTGGGCAAGATATTGTTGCGGAACTGGGCGACGAAGGCGTCCGCTTAAAAGAGGAATGGGATCCTGATACCGTAAAGAAGAATGCCATTCGTGATTACGTCGCAAATACTATTCCGGAATTTGAAGTACGTGTTGGAGGTGGCACATCGATCGATATTACAAAGCCGGGTATCGATAAGGCATATGGCATGCAAAAGCTCATGGATATGCTTAAGATTTCAAAAGAAGACATTCTCTTTTTCGGCGACAGGCTACAAGAGGGTGGCAATGATTTTCCTGTCAAACTTTTCGGTATCGATAGCGTTGAAGTTAGTCATTGGGAAGATACTGCAAGTCGTCTCGAAGCAATTATCGATGCTATAAGGTAGTTTTATAGGCTAAAGCACAATCCCCTATCCCTATGCTATGATTATTTTATATGGATATAAAGTTTGACGGTGACGAAGAAAAGCACGAAGAAGCTCCGGCGGAAATTGTAGAAGAACAGGTGACGCATGTACCTGAAGAAGTAGAAAATCCTGCAGAGATTACTGGGAGTTCGCCTGCTGCAATTCCTGAAGCAGAGTCTAGAAAGAAATCTGGTTTTGCGCATCTTTTAAAAACAAAAAAGCGAAAAGTAATCGCCATTATTATTGCGGTTATCTTGATCTTCGTCATCTTGTTTGCTATTCCATTTACGCGTTATGGCTTACTGGGATTGGTTGTGAAGAAAGAGGTTACTATAACTGTCGTTGATTCAAAGTCAAAGAAACCGGTGAGCAATGCATTGGTTAAGATCGGTTCCACTTCGAAGCAAACAGATAAGAACGGCGTGGTGAAGTTTGATACTGTGTCGGTCGGTCAGCCTGGTGTGGAAGTAACGAAGCAGTACTACCAGACGTATGATCACTCATATACTATTCCTGTTCTCGCTAACCCCGAGTCACCAACCTATGAAGTGGTTGCAACTGGACGACGGGTCGCCATTAACATTGTTGATAAGATCACCGGCAAGCCACTCGAGGACGCTGTGATCTCATCCAGTCAAACAAAAGCGACGACCAACGCTGACGGAAAGACAGACCTTATTCTGTCACCTAAGAATGAGCTCCAAGATGCAACGCTGACAAAGTCTGGCTACAACTCACAGGACGTAAAGGTTATGGTAACTGACGGTGCGGTAAATACCTACATGCTGACGCCATATGGCACTATCTTTTACCTTAGCAAAGCAACAGGCACGATTAATGTCATGAAGTCTAATCTAGATGGTACAAATCCTGTTGTGTTCGCTGCAGGAACCGGACAGGAAGATAACAATACGACTTCACTTCTCGCAGCGCGCGACTGGAAGTACGCTGCGTTGCTTACAACTCGTGAAAATGATCAACAGGGACTTTATCTGGTTGATGGCACAAAGGGCGATTTTACGATCATTGATCAAGGTAATGCAACGTTCAGTTCTATTGGGTGGTCTGGTCATAACTTTGTTTACATCGTTTACCGCAATGCAGGCAACTATTGGGATGATAAGCGACAAGCCATAAAGAGCTTTAATGCTGATACTCGTAAGATTACAACGATTGACGAAACGAGTGGTAGCGGAACAAGTACGTATGACGCTCAGTATCAGAGTTTCAGTAATGTCTATATTCTTGGGAATGAAGTCGTCTACGCCAAGTCATGGTCGTATGGCTATTACAATAACTTGGGTGAAGACAAGACAACCCTGCTTATCTCTGCAGATCCAAACGGTGGCACCAAAAGGACGGTAAAGAGTTTTGCGGTAAATCTTTCGGTCTCGTTAAAACTTTATGAGCCGACGGCTCTCTATCTACGAGTAACGACGACAGGGAATGATCCCTCTGTATTTTACGAGTATGAAGGCGGGACGGTAAAGATGGTCAGTGATACCAGCGATGCTAAATTCAATGAGGCATACACAACCTTCCTGGTATCACCAAGTGGCAAGAAGACACTGTGGTACGAACCACGAGATGGCAAAAACACACTATTTATTGGCGACGAAAACGGTAAAAATGCACAAAATATCGCCAATCTTTCTGACTACACACCGTACGGATGGTACGGGGACAGTGACCAGTATATTCTGCTTTCAAAGAATAATAGTGAGCTATACATTGCATCAGTCGACGGGGCAATGACGACATCGTTAAAGATAACTGACTATCATAAGGGCACGAGTTACATAGGTTATGGCTCAGGCTATGGCGGACTCTAGTTCTGCGTTGAATCTTGAACGATCTTTAAAATCTTTGTATCAAAAAGCCCTTTATTAAACCGCTTTGCCTTTCGGTGAAGCGTCGCGGGCAGGAAAGACAAAGTTTCGAATCGCTTCATCGCAGCAACGAGACTCTCGACAGTCTGGTCTTTGAATAACACGCCGGTCTCGCCCTCTTGAACAATATCCAGGGCGCCACCTTTTGCATACGCAATGACAGGTGTCCCAGCAGCCAAAGCTTCAACGGCAGAAATACCGAAGTCTTCTTCATTAGGAAACAAGAACCCTTTGGCGGATTGCGCGAGGCGAACCAATTCTTTATCACTGACATGTCCAGCAAACTTTACGGTTGGTCCTGTAAGCTTCTTTAACCGGTTTGTATCAGGTCCAGATCCAATGATGGTTAACTGCGCGCCTAATTGATTCGCAGCTTCGACAGCAAGGTCAAAACGCTTGTAAGGGACATGTCTGCCCCACAAGACATAGCCGCTTCGTTCGCCTTTTGGTGGCGGAGTGAATCTTTCGACGTCAACAGGGGGGTGGATGACGGTTGAGGATCGTTTGTAATATTTTTTGATGCGCTCTTTCGTGACTTCAGAGTTGGCGATTAAAACATCAATACCTTTGATTGATTCGAGATCAAGTTTGCGCATTCGTTTGACGAAATAAGGGATGACTGGACGGATGAATGGCGTGAATGCTCCGAACTTAAATTCTTTACGGAATTCCTCGTAGTGGCTCCAATAGTAGCGAATTGGCGTGTGGATGTAGGCAATGTGTACTTGGTCTGGACGAGTTTTACGGACAGCTTTTGCCTCGGCGCTGGAGCTACTAATAATAACGTCGAATTCAGAGAGATCTAATTGACGAAAGGCTTTCGCACGAAGCGTTGGCCATAGGACGTGTTTGTAGCGAAGTTTCGCTGGCAACTTCTCCTGCAAATAGGTCGTACGAATATCGACACCTTTTAGTCCTGCGAATGCAGCAGGGTTATAGACGGATGTGTAAATAGGGGCTTTTGGAAAAAGTTTGTGGAGTTCGGCGATGACCACTTCGGCACCACCGGAAACGGTCAGCCAGTCATGAACGATAGCTATCTTTGGGGCAATCTTAGGCGCAGCCACTATTTTGCTCCGCGGCCACGAAGGACAACAAGGACGGTCTTGAATAGGATCTTGAGATCGAGCCAGAAGGTCCAGTTTTGTGCATAAAACAGTTCAAGCTCAATACGCTCATCGAAGTCTAGTTCGCTTCGTCCAGAGACTTGCCATAGCCCTGTGACACCAGATTTTACGCTATGCAGAAGCGCTGTTCGTCCATGTGCTAACTTTGTTTCCTGGGGCAGAATTGGTCGGGGTCCAACGAGGCTGAGGTCACCTTTTAGTACATTGAATACTTGAGGAAGTTCATCAATCGAAGTTGCCCGGAGCCAGCGACCAAATGGAGTAATACGTGGATCGTTTTCGACTTTGCGGTACTTTTCATATTCTTTTGCGAGGTCTTCACGACCCATTTCACGGAATTCATCGGCAGCGTCTTTTCCACCGTACTGGGCGCCCATGCTGCGAAATTTAATAAGCCCAATTGGTTCAGAGAAACGACTGAGGCGTTGGCTGATATAAAAGACTGGACCACGGTCGACGATTTTTTTGATGATGATAAAAATGAGGAGGAATGGTGACGCAACAATGATAAGCAGTACGCTCATGATGAAATCAAAGATTCGCTTCACAATCGCTCCCCAACCAACAAGCGGAGTCTGATAGACGCTAATCATTGGATAGCCCAGGAAGACGTCGACAGTATTTTTGCCAGAATAGAATTCTGCTTCACCTGGAATAAAGCTGTAATCGATATGTGCTTCCTGAGCCATCGAAAGAATCTTTTGGTTACGCTCGGCATTTTCGTAGAGGTCGGTTTGGATAATAGCGGTAATCTCGTTGAGTTCGAGATCTTTTAAGGCTTCTTCGACGTAAGAATAGTGATGTGCAGTGAAGTCTTCAGGAAGATTCTTTTTTGGACCAGCAAAGGCGACAACTTCATAGCCGCTGCGTGCGGTATCGGCAATACTTTTCGCAATGTCACTTGTTGCTGAAGATGAACCGATCAGGAGGACTCGTTTTGTGCCACGTCCGTAACGGAACATGAGGGTTCGAATAAGACGAAGGAGCTCTCGTTCGACGACGATCAGGACGAATGCACCGATAAGCGCGTACAAAGCGACAAGACGAGCAGGGAAGATTGTTTTGTCACTCACGTATTCCCAGCCAATGACCAGGAGTATACCAATAAATGATCCTATGGCGATCTTCGCCCATTCGACAAGTCGTCGATTGTAGGTGCGAGGTTGATAGAGTCCAAGGATAGCAAAAATAAAGATCCAAAACGGAACAATTAGCAGGAAGGCGAACAGGTAATCGAAGGCATATATATTGTGAAGTAGTGGTCGAGGATCGTATCGGACGCGGGCAACGTATGCTAACACAAAAGTAGTGATCAAGACGAGTGCATCGATGAGAATCAGGATAAAGCTATAGAGCTTGCTGTTTCGGCGTGACATAAGTGCTGCTATTATAGCATTCTTTACGGTACACTAAGAGGTACTCTATGGTAGTAAAGCCTTCGAAACTCACCGTACTCGACAAATTGTTTGTTGGTATATTGTTGGTTATTTTTGGCGGAATCATTCTTCATGCACCGTTAAGTGTCGGACTTGGTACACTTTTCCCCTCCGCTGACGTGTTAATTAAATCTTGGAAAGAAGTTTTGATGCTACTGGCGGGACTTTTGATGTTGGTCATTTTGTATCAGAAGAAAGAGTGGAAAGTGTTAAAATCGCCTTTGATTCTGGTGATTGCGGGATATGGGTTGCTTCACCTGCTCCTCCTCCTGGTTTTCCCGCAGGGCTTAACGGCTGTAATTGCAGGATTGTTCATTGACCTTCGGTATCTTATTTTCTTCGTGCTTGTCTATGTGGCGATCTACCTCTTTCCGACACTTCGTCGACCATTCATGACGACGTTCTTTGTGGGAGCGTTCATTGTGGCCGCGTTTGCATTGCTACAGGTGTTTGTATTGCCGCACGACATTTTAAAATACATCGGCTATAACACTTCGACGATTGCTCCATACCTGACAGTAGATCAGAATCCGCAGTATATTCGTATTAATAGCACGCTTCGTGGTCCAAATCCGCTTGGCGCGTATGCGGGTATCGTCCTTGCACTTGTATTTGCCGCATGGCTTCGACTAAAACAAACTAAACCACAGCGTCAAAGGCTTGCGATGAGCGTGATTGTTATCGGAAGTTTTGTGGCACTGTGGGCAAGCTATTCGCGGAGTGCAGTATTTGCCGCAGTTGCCGCAATCGGCATTATTGTGTTGGCGACAGTTGGTCGCAAGGTATCACGTAAGTTCTGGATCATTTTAATGATTATTATTTTTGCTGCAGCCGGTGCACTAATTGCCGGTCGTGACACAAACTTTGTCTCTAATGTATTGCTCCACCAAAATGCTTCAACTGGTGCTTCGGTGAACTCGAACCAAGGGCATGTCGAATCTTTGCAAGAAGGTGTTGATCGCATGGTGCTCCAACCACTTGGTGGAGGAATTGGAAGTACCGGATCGGCATCGTTATACGGTACGCAGCCGTTAATTGTCGAGAATCAATTCCTGTTTATCGCGCATGAAGCTGGTTGGCTTGGTTTAATCTTATTCGTCTACATCACTTTCTTGGTACAACGTGGACTGTGGCGACGACGAGCTGATTGGTTGGCGTTAAGTGTATTCGCGAGTGGTATTGGGCTTATTCTGATCGGTCTTTTGCTCCCAGTTTGGGTTGATGATACAGTAGCAATTATATGGTGGGGACTCGCTGCGGTAGCCCTTAATCCAATGAGCGGAAAGGATAGCAATGGCAGAACGATCAACAAAGCGACAAAAAGAGCTGCTTGATTACGTCGACGCGTTTATTCAAGAGCATGGCTACGGTCCTAGTTACCGTGAAATTATGAATGCGATTGGCTATAAATCTGTTTCTACGGTGGCGATTCATATTGATGGACTTATTCAAAAAGGATTCCTTCGTAAAACAGATAATTCGGCTCGTTCGTTAGAAGTGGTGACGACCAATGCAATAACTGCTGCGAGTTCAAAATCTGTCAGCCCCGCCAAAGAGAAGTGGCTGGTTGATGCGATTAACGATAGGTTTAACTTGTATCACCACTCACCAAATCAAATGACCTTAGATGAGCTGTATGTGTTGATCGGCGCACTGAAAATCCTTGGTCTTGATGGTGCCCACGAGGCGTCCAAGGCGAAACTCGTAAAACTAAGATAGTCCTCTCGCCATATTGACTATCAGACAGGGGTAAAGGTATAATACCCTTTGTATTCCGACGTAGCTCAATGGTGGAGCAAGAAGCTGTTAACTTCGAGGTTGCTGGTTCGAGTCCAGCCGTCGGAGCCATAGAAAAAGCCTTAGACCTTATGGTCTGGGGCTTTTTCTATTTCCCCACGCTAGTCCCGACCAGCAACCGCAGCGCGAAGCGATGCTTGGTTACGGTTCGATAACGAGGAGCAGGGCGGGAAAGTTTACTTTTCTGAACGTGACGATGTTATATCTGGATAGTCCAGCCGTCGGAGCCGGGATGAACAAGAAGCCTCTGAGAGTACCAATCACTGGGGCTAGATGATGAGGCTTATTGCAAGGAAATCATAGAAGAACTTTGTTCTAAAAGAGCTAAGTTGATCGAGAAACCTGACGTACAGGATACGTAGCAATTATTACAACTACGGTTTATATCCGGTGAGACATACAATGCTTATGATATGTCGTCAAAACCGTAGGATACAAGATATAAATCATGCTAAACTACGGCTATCGTGGGTATGGTTAGTATGAAGAATGTTTCACCGGATTTTAGTAAATTGGTCGCAAGTGACGAATGGTCTTTTAGCGACGAGAGCAGGGCGAATACATCGACCTTAACGCATAGCTATCATCGTTACCCCGCTAAGTTCATACCTCAACTTGTTGATAAGTTAATTCAGCAATATACAGTTGAAGGTGACCTAGTCGTTGATCCATTCGGGGGCTGCGGTACGACACTTGTGGAGTCAAAGCTTAATGGCAGACGCGGTATTGGTTTTGACATTAATCCTATTGCCAAGTTGATTACGCAAACAAAGATAACGCCCGTTGACCCTGAGATTCTAGAAAAATCTCATCAACAATTTTTAGATGCATACGAGAACATTGATTTTAAAGAGACTATTACTCACAACGACAGGCTTCATTACTGGTTTGATGATGAGACTTTAGGAAAGCTTGATCGAATCTACGGAGCTATTAGTTCAATCACCAGCTCAGACGCAAAACGTTTTTACCTTTGTGCCTTCTCTCATAACCTGAAGAACTCATCAAGATGGCTGATGAAGAGTATTAAACCGACTATTGATAAAAATAAGAAAATTAGTGATCCTTTTCTCTCTATTAATAGGCATTTAAAGCAGATGATCAGAAAAAATGAGCTCTTCTACGAAACCTTAAACCAAGCAGGTAATATAAACAATATCTCGAAAGTTTACCAAGCGGATTCTACAAAGAAGTGGCCAGTTGAAGATGGTACTATTGACCTGATTGTTACCTCGCCACCTTACGTTACCTCATATGAGTACGCTGATCTTCACCAACTCTCTTTGCTCTGGTTTGGTAGTGACTCAAGTCAGTTCAAGAGTTGGCATAATAAATTCACTAAAGAGTTTATTGATTTTAGAAGAGACTTCATAGGTACTAGTTCTAAACCTAAAAAGATCGGTGATTTGAATAGCGAGATTGCCGAAAAGATCGTTGGTGATTTGATGCAAATCAATAAATCACTCGCTCGGGATGTGGCTAATTATTTTATCGATATGAAGAAAGTCTTCAACCGAATGTATAAAGGCTTGAAAGATGGAGGAACAGCGGGCGTAATAATTGGCAATACCGCACTAAAAGGTGTTAATATTACAAATGCAGAGGTTGCTGTTGAGCAAATGCTTAAAGCAGGATTCGAAACAGTTGATTTCATCAAAAGAGACATCTCGAGTAAGGTCATTGCGCCCTGGAGAGATTCTAGTACAGGAAAGTTTACGGGACTAAAGAACCCAAATAGACATAGAGTCTATGAATACGAATACGTAATTATTATGAGAAAGCCTATCTAAATGACAACCGGTTTTAATATCGAAGACTTCAAGGACGAAGCTTTGTTAGACCGGGGAACGCGATACGAGAAACGTATCAAAGAGTTACAAGATCAGGGCATGTATACAGATAGTATCAAGCAGGCCGTAGAAGGTGCTGTTGAAAATATCCACACTCATCAAACACAATCTTTTGTTATATATGGTGAGCCACAAAGTGGGAAAACTGGTATGATGATTGCCTTAACTGCAAGGCTACTTGATGAGGGACATAAAATCATCATTCTTCTCCTGAATGATAATGTACAGCTACTCGAACAAAACCTTTCTCGATTTCTTAGGTCAGGGCTTGATCCTGCTCCGAAGAAGTTCAGTGATATTTTAGACCCCGCTGTGAAAATCGGTAACAGTAAGTGGATTATATTTTGTAAAAAGAATTCAGGAGATCTAAAAAAGCTTCTGGCTAAAATCGACAATGTTAAAGATAAGCTTATTATTGACGACGAGGCTGATTATGCAACACCAAACGCCAAGGTTAATAAGCCAAATGACGAGAAAACAAAAATTAATGAACTTGTAGGAAAGTTGCTCGGCAAGGAAGGTATCTACATTGGCGTAACGGCTACACCCGCAAGGCTGGATCTTAACAATACTTTTGGTAATGATAACGAGAAGTGGATCGATTTCCCGCCTCATCCTAAGTACAAAGGACAAGACGTATTCTTTCCTACAACTGACATGGGGTTAAGTGACTTGGAATATAAGCTAGCGCTTATGCCCGATGAGGGTGATGACCCAAAGTATTTAAGAAATGCATTTTTCGGTTTTCTGGTGAATGTTGCATATCTAAATCTTTATATTAATGATAAGCCTGAAAATTACAGTATGTTGATCCATACTAGTGGTATTAAGGTTGCACACGAACAGGACTATAAGCAAGTCGTTAAAATGTTTAGTGTTTTGAGAGATACTGAGCACAATAACTTTGAAAGTTACGTGAAACAGATATACGATATTGCCGCAAAGAACTATGCAGGTAGTGAAGAAGAAATAACGAAGTATATCATAGGCCATATTGATCAAAACGATATTATCGTAATGAACAGTAACGCTGATAAAAAGACTGTAGATTATGGACGTGCAACGGAACCTTCTACGCTATTCACTATAGCGATCGGCGGAAATATTGTGTCGCGTGGTATAACCTTCGATAACTTACTGTCTATGTTTTTCACTAGAGACGTTAAGCACAAACTTCAGCAAGATACATATATCCAGAGAGCTAGGATGTTTGGAAATCGAGGTGATTACTTGAAGTACTTTGAGCTTCATATCCCAGAGCACTTATATTTTGATTGGCAAAAGTGTTTTGTATTTCACAAACTTTCACTCAGCTTTATTAGGGCGGGAAAGGGTAGTCCTATATGGCTCGAGGATCGACGCGTTTCAGCTGCGGCATCAAACAGTATAGATAAGGCTACTGTTGCTCTCGATAGTGGTGAAATGAGCTGGAGTATGTTTGATTACACAACAGACGTTGATGATGTTATTGAAGGCACGGGTGCTAGTATGTCTAAGCTTCGTGATATAGCGCGTGTTGTCGGTGATAATAGTTTACCCGAGTATGTCCTACAGTTTATTGAACAATTTAGTCCATTCGGATCTAATTCAATAGCTATCCATAAGACCACGCTATTAGGTGACAATTATTCTAGTGCGGATACTGAGCAAATTATCAGGGCAAGGGGCTTTATCGGTACCGGTGAGATCGAGAAAGAACGATTCCCGGAAGCAATTCACCACATTAAAGTCTTTAAGAACCAAGATGGTAAAGCTAGGGTTTTCTATAAATACACGCCAACTATCGGTAATATTCGATTCATTAAGAATATAGGCACAAAAGCGTAAACATATGATTCACGAATTTGAGTTCTATCATGGCGCAGTTCTTACGAAAATCGCCCTTGACGGAAGGGATGCTAGCATACGGTCCTACGAATCTCCTAGTAGATCGTCCTACGTAATTGACGGCAAGATAGGTCTATACATTAAACATTCAACGAGTCGTCTTACACCGTGGACGTTTAGTTTTACAAAAGAACACCAAGATGAAATTAAAAAAATGGAAAATGAGTTTGGACGTGTATACGTTGCTCTTGTATGCGATAAAGATGGTATTGCTTGCCTCAGTTTTAGGGAGCTGAAGTATGTCTTAGATGATATTCATGGCGATAGCGAGTGGATCAGAGTGTCCCGTAGGCCTAGAGAAAAATATACCATTAAGGGTTCTGACGGAAAATTACGCTTCAAAGTTGCTTATAGCGATTTTCCATCAAAGTTGTTTTTAGCAGAGTCTCAAGCGATAGATTGGACCGACGAACGTATAGCGATTGGACTAGAAGAGAGTACCTAGAGCTTGTGTCAGGACTCAAGCAAGATATTATGCTGCAACTTTTGTTCGCAGTACGTTCATGACCGTGAGCCATAGAAAAAGCCTTAGACCTTTTGGTCTGGGACTTTTTCTATACGTTGGGAGAACTGGCTGAACTTCGCAACTTGCAGACTACTATTGTATAATATTCACCAAGCGACCTGTCGCGTGTGGCGAGCCTTGGTGTTGGTCACAATCATTACTAACTGCCAGGAGGCTAAGTCATAATGAGCGGCGAACAAGAGATGCTAGACAAGCAAACTTATAAAACAATGCGTAAAGAATATAAGCGTGGCATTAAAGTGCTGAAAAAAGCCACGATGAAGCTACAGGAAAATAGCCGTGTCGTTGAGCTTAAATCCCTCATTGATAAAAAAGGTCATATAGCCAAGCTAGGTTACATAGATCTGTATCGTGACCATATAACAAAGTCTGGCAGTAGAGCAATATCCTTTACGTCATCGATAGACGTTCAATTTAGTATAAGTGGTGACGTCTATACAACTACTACTGGTGGAGGATCGCGTCCAACACTTACGAGGGTCGTAGCTGGCGGGCTTATAGCGGGACCACTCGGTGCTGTCATAGGCGGTGCCGCTCAAAAGCATCAACAAACGAACACAAAGGTGCATGATGATAGAAAAGTAGAGATTAGTGTCAGCGGTGACGGTGGTTATATAGCAGCAACGTTTCCGATTACTAATGAGCAACTTGTGCGCAATTTCGTAGAAACCGTAATGAATACATCTCACGATTATCAGAAACACGCGATAAGCAACGAGAAGTACATGACTGACTTATTGGCACGGCTTGCTAGTGCGGATGACAGCATAGGTTTGACAAAGACGGCCGAAGAACTACAAGAATTACAGAGTCAGAAGTCTACTTTGGAAAAAGACTGGAAAGAGCAAAAAGGCGAGTACTACAAAAAAAGATCACAGCGAATAAAGGACCAACGAGCTGCGAGGATAGAAAAAGCCAAGCAATCAGCAGGGGTTAAGAAACAAGAGAGGCTAGAACGTATAGGTGCAAAATCTTTAGAGTCTCAAAAAATAGTAGAAGTTAAAAAGCAGAACTACCAGGTGTTAGAAGCTGTTAAGCCGGCTAGTGTAGCCAAAGCTATTGTCGAACCGGTAGCAAAAGAACCTAAGCAACTTAGACCTTTCTATCAAAGAGCATGGTTTTTGATTTTGATGTTTGTTGTCATTACGCCAGTCGGTGTGTTTTTGTGGTTTAAGTACTTTAGACACCCACACATCTCCATCAAAATAATAGTTTCTATTTTATGGCTGTTTTGGTGGGGTATATTTACGATCGCCACTATACAAGTTGCCACTGGGCACAGTACGGATACGACAAACACTAGTCGTTCTTCACATGCGACGGCAAGTCGTTGACTTATCGGATAACTTAGATAACTGCAAAATCCTGCTTAATTGTAGTTATAACCTCCTCGATTGTGGTGAGCCGAGATGATTATACTTAAAGATCTTTGAACTGAAGATCTTTTTATTTGACGATATACCTGCAGAAAGCTCAACTAAATTTAAGCATTTACTATTACTATAAGAACAATTACATCATTATTAGGAACAAGTATGCCTCCAGAAAAACCAAAAAATACTAAATTAAAAGTAACCTCAGCGGTTGTGGTGACTTTTGCTGTGGTAATGTTATTGATTGCGAGTAATGTGACAAAGGCTCAGCAAGCGGCTGGATCGGCTAGTATAGTGACGCCAATGGCAACAAGTTCAAATGTATCTACGAGCGCCACAACAACAGCTCAGCCTTCCACGAATACAGCGACGAGCACAACCTATAAAGATGGAACCTACACTGCAACGAGTAGCTACTACGTTCCGCACGGTAGTGAAGATATTCAAGTGAGCCTCACCTTGCAGAATGGTATTATTACGGACTCGAATGTTAAAAATAGTGAAGGTAACGGTGAGTCTGCACAGTATCAACAGGCGTTCACATCGAGTTATAAATCGCATGTAACCGGTAAGAGTATTTCGAGTCTCTCGCTGTCCTATATTGCTGGTGCATCAGACACGACACAGGGTTTTGACGATGCGGTTGCAAAGATTCAAGCTGAGGCTAAGGCTTAGCCTCGGGGCGAGTAAACGGTCATGAATAGTATTGATTCGCTCTTAAATAGAGTTACGATGTATCGCCTGTTGGTATATGGACTTGGTGTCATTAGTTTTATAGCTATTTTTCTTGCTGTCATTGGCAGACTTCCAATGGATCCTTTGCACATGATTTTTTCAATCGGCGTATTGGGTGCAGCCTGTTTAGTGACTGAATTTGTGATGGCAAAAATTTGGAGACGTCCGTTCAATGCGGAGTCATGGTTGATTACGGCACTCATTATCTTTCTTATTTTTCCAATGGCGAATTCGGTGCTTGGGGCAGTAACGCTAGGGGTAGTCGGTATCGTATCAAGTGCTTCAAAATATTTAATTGCGTGGCGTGGGAAACACATTTTTAACCCTGCTGCGTTTGCCGTTGGACTTGTTGGAATACTGAATATCGAAACAGCCTCGTGGTGGGTAGGGAATAGTGCGCTATGGCCTTTTACCCTCGTGTTTGGATTATTGGTAGTTCGTAAGATACGACGGTTCTCGATGCTTATTGCATTTGCGACCACCGCAATAGCACTGCAAGTTATTACATTTGTAGCGACGGGTGTTCCGGTGCTTGCAAACATACAGAGTGTATTGATTGCATCACCACTGATTTTTCTGGGAACAATCATGCTGACGGAGCCAGCAACAATGCCTCCACGAAGGAGCTTGCAGGTGGTCTTTGCGGTCGTCGTCGCAATTTTCTATGCTGAAGCGTGGAAGGTGGGACCGGTGGTGATATATGCTGAGATTGCCTTGCTGATTGGCAATGTGTTTGCATTTATTGTGTCACCAAAATTTAAAACAAGCCTTAGGTTGCAAGGGATCCAGAAAATATCGGATCGTGTATACAACTATGTATTTTCACCAGGTAATGGGTTCACGTTTAAAGCTGGTCAATATATGGAATGGACATTACCTCACATCGGATTTGATGCACGTGGTAATCGACGGTCATTCACTATCGCTTCATCGCCAACCGAGGAGACGGTTCAACTTGGTGTGAAGTTCTATAATCCCAGTAGCGCTTATAAATACGGATTGAGTCAGATGCGGATTGGGGATGAAATATATGTCAGTCAGCTTGCCGGTAACTTTACGCTTAATGGTCGAGAAAATAAGAAACTTGCATTTATTGCCGGGGGCATTGGCATTACACCGTTTCGAAGTATGGTGAAATATATTATTGATTCAAAGCAGCAGGTTGATATAACACTTATCTATGTCGTTGGGTCTGCGAACGAGATTGCCTATGAAGCATTGTTTCATGAAGCGGCTCAATTTGGGGTGAGGTTTGTGCCGATTGTCACCACTGTAAATACGGGTGACAATTACCGACACGCCCAGCTGGATGAAAAACTTTTGAGTGAGCTTATTTCGGATAATCTTGAACGTACTTTTTATATATCAGGACCGAATGTGATGGTTGATTCGACCAAACACTATCTTAAGAGGCTTGGGGTACATCGTCGATTTATAAAGACAGATCATTTTTCAGGGTATTGAGTGGCGCAGTACGTCGCTTTCCCAAGCAGGATATATTACTTTTTGATATGCTTAAGCTATGGCAAAGCCTACAGTGCAGTCAAAGTTAAAACTAAAATATCCTCTTTGGCTATATATCCTTGGGCTCATCTTCTTCGTCTACCTATTCTCCCAAATCCTTGGATTTCGAGCCGATGATTCACATAATATCTTTTTGACAGGTTTATATTTTGTAGAGTTTGGCGTCCATGAAGCGTCCCATATTGTGACGGCTTTCTTACCTTCAATAGCAACAGCCGCCGCGGGTTCTATTGGTGAGGTGTTATTTACTGTGCTTATTTTGGTCGCAACGATCAAAGGCCGGGCATACTTTGCCGCGGTCTTTGCGGGATTATGGGTCATGCTTGCGATGCACAACGCGGGTATCTATATGGCAGATGCGCGAAGCCAACTGCTTCCACTGATTGGTCCTGGTGAAACAGTTCAACATGACTGGCATTTCGTGTTCGGGCAACTTGGCTGGCTTGATAAAGATATATTGATTGGTGGAGCGGTGATGAATATTGGCATGGGTGTCGGTATTCTTGCGCTTCTGTGGGGATTGTTCCTCATCATCTTAAAAATTATGAAGAAGGTATAATTGGTCTAAAGAGGAGTGTGATAGCTCATACAATGACGAAACCAGGACCCGAAAAGAAGCCACGAACGAAACGACCAAGACCAGTCCATCACGCAGCGGACTTTGACCTTGACGTGTTATCTGGTGACGACGATATGTTTCGTTGGTTTTTGCTGACGTACTTACTGGGTAAACCAATCCAATCAACAGTGGCGGTAAAGACGTGGAAATTATTTATTGATCGAAAACTAGACACGCCTTGGGGAATTCTCCAGATGCCCGATCGCCAATTAACAATGCTGCTCCACCAAGGTGGGTATACACGTTATCAACACGTCATGACACATGCGTTAAAAACATCAATGCAACAGCTTATTAGTATGTATGAAGGGTCTCTCTATATCATGTTGGAGGATAGCGCAGACGAAGCGCAGTTATCGAAACGACTCCAGATACTGTACGGGGTTGGTCCAAAAACAGCGGAGATCTTTATGCGTGAAACTGAGGAATATTTTGCCCGCAGAGTTGAATAAGAACCGTATATACTAGATACAGGTAAACGCGTGAGTAAGGGAGGTGCTAAAGTGCAGAAGATTATTGTACCAAATCTATGGTTTAATGGGAACGCAAAAGAAGCAGTCGAATTTTACGTGTCGGTCTTTCCAGATAGCAAGGTTAATTCGACCGAGTATTATCCGCATGAGGGACTTGCCGATTTCCAAAAGGATATGGCAGGCAAAGAGTTAATGATAGATTTTGAACTAAATGGTAATCGATTCATGGCGATCAATGCCGATGATACGTTTCGGTTTACTGAAGCAGTTTCTTTTGCAGTCGAGTGTGACGACCAAGAAGAAATCGATTATTTTTGGTCAAAACTATCAACTGTTCCAGAAGTTGAGCAATGTGGATGGTGTAAAGACCAATACGGACTTAGCTGGCAGATTGTCCCAAAGAATATGGGTGAATTGATGCAGCGTCCAGATGCGTACGCGCATATGATGCAAATGAAGAAACTTGTTATCGCAGATTTCTAACGGAGTAGTTTAAAAAGAGGCTTGGAGTTCGACGTCGATTTATTAAGACCGATCATTTTTCAAGGTATTGAGTTGCAAAGCATATCCGGTATGGTATAATCAACGGATTACTAACAGGGAGTAGAAATGGCAAGATTACCGACACCAGGCGCTGATAAAGGGACCTGGGGTGGTGTCCTCAATGACTACCTTTCTCAAAGTCTAAAAACAGACGGTTCGATTAAGGACGGGGTGATCAATTCTACCCACATAGCTGACGGCACAGTACTTGAGACAAAACTTTCTAGTGCGGTGCAAACGAAATTAAACGCAACTGCTGCTGCTCCTGATTGGAGCACTATTGCTAACAAGCCAGCGGTCATTGCATCTGGCGCAGATCAAGCCTCGGCTCGGACGGCTATCGGCGCAGGGACAAGCAATCTTGCAATCGGGACGACGAGTACAACAGCTGCGGCAGGCAATGATAGTAGAATCATCAATGCAGCGGATGCGCAAACAGCCAGAGCGTTCCCTTCGACGAGCGGTGTTATTGCACTTGATTGTTCATTAGCCTATGTCTGGAGTGGTACGGTTACTGGTAGTTTCAGTTTTAATCTTATCAATCTTCCCGTTACGGGGACTGTTGTCGAGTTATTGGTTAAAGTAACGCAGGATAGTACGGGATCACGCAGCTTCACTGGATGGACTGTGAATGGTTCTTCGGTCACACCTACCTACGACACAGGAACGGCAACTCCTGTTGCCCCAGCGGCCAATACAACGACTGTCTTGAATATTATGACAACGGACGCTGGAGCAACGCTGCTTGCTCAGGGTGCAACGCCGAAACTCGATATAACGCTTGGTGATTATCAAGCGGTTGGTGTCGCGACAACTACTGGCTCGACAGGACTTGCGGCTGACGCGGGGCACACCCATCAAGGTGTCACGCAGCTTATCGCAGGCGCGAACGTGACAATTACAGGCGGTGATAGTAACGGGCACGGTGTGCTGACGGTTGCTTCAGCTGGAGCTGGCGGTGGCGGAGGAAATAGTAACCCCGCGCCTGCTGATCAAAGCCTCGTCTCGTGGTCGTATGACGTTGCTTTTGCAGGAAGCAGCGGAACGGTCAGTACAGGTGTGCTTTTTCTACAGAAGCTCACCGTATCAACCGCCAGTACGGCAACGAATATTATTTGTGGCGTCAGTGTGGTGGGTGCGACGCTTACGGCTGGTCAAAATCTCTGCGGGTTGTATAGTATCTCCGGTATGACTGCAACCTTGATTGCTCAAACTTCGGATCAGTCGACCAACTGGACCTCAGTCGGTATGAAGACCATGGCGCTTACGGCAAGCCAAAGTTTAAGTGCTGGACATTATTATGTCGGCTTTTTGGTTGTAGGAACGACTTCACCGACCTTTATTCGAACCGCTGCGCTTGGTATTGGTGCAACTGGTGTCAATATTGGAACGGCGGCAGGAACTTATCGGCAATGTATTTATGGTGGCAGTTATACGGCACTTCCCGCAACACTTAGCTTGGCAAGCTCCTCAACTTCTAGCGCCATCCCTTGGGCAGGAATTTCGTAGGTGGTCAGGCGACGCCTTTATAGAGGTATTCGCGGGTCAATCGGCGTTGAACTGTACAAGTTTCCGAGCACGGTAACCGGCGGTGTTCCACGTCCGTTTTTCTCTGTTGCAACAGGGGGGTCGAGTGTCGCGCTGAGTCTGACAACAGTCTTTGAGCAGTCACTACATGCTTCAGTGAATAACATTCAATACTATCAGAATTTTAATAATCCTTGGCCGACGACAAATATTAACGCGATTACTGCAACTGGTCGTAGTCAAATGATGACTTTGGAGCCTGTGACAGCGAGTTTCAACGTCGCAGGGGGTATTCGCACAAGCGATGGGGTTGTTGATAATCCAATGATCTCGGGAACCTCATACAGTGGGTTTGTCATTACCGGTAGTTTGTTGGCGGCACACGTTACTCAGCCTAATGGCACATACGTCGTGCTTGGTGGGGCATCGGGTGGACCTGGTGGAATACAACTCACGATGGATGTTCCGTATACAGTAACTTCAGGAACACACATTACGACGACGCCTTTTACGCCTACAAAGAACTACGTAACGGCATTAATTTTTGATTTAGTCGGAATAACCGCCGGTAATTACGATAGTGTCATTCAGACATTTGCCTCGAGTGCTGTCGGTAATAATTTGATACTACGATTTGCGCATGAAATGAATGGCAATTGGTATCCTTGGGGTGTTTATCCAACGAGTACGTATACGTACTCGGCATCGCAATATGTTGCTTTGTGGAATCACGTTCGAGCCGTATGGCGAGCGCAAGAAACTTCTATCAGTGCACCTAACGTGCCTTGGGTATGGTGTCCAAATATTGCAAATAATAGAACAGGTGTCGTGGCTGATTCAGGCGTATTAAGCACTGGTCCGACTAATGGATCAGGCTTTCCTATTTATGCGCCGGCGACTGTCGGTGCGGTAGGAACGGGAAATAGCACGTATCCAGGTGATGCCAATTGTGAATACATTGGGTTGGACGGCTACAGCAACCCTTCTTCAGTAGCAGGGGCAAATGCGCCATTCGCTGCTTTATTCGCTGCTGATATCCAGTGGATGCAGACCAGTGTCACGACGACCAAGCCATTCATTATTTGCGAAACGGGAACGGACGTAAGTATTGGCTCGACAGCCAGAGCAGCGTGGTTTAGTGGAATGTTCGATACGATGCATACTTATTCAGTAATTGGCGTTTCCTACTTTAATAATACTGGCTCAGGTAATTACCCAATTAACACCGATCCGATTGCCTGTCAGGGATTCTTAAGCTCTTTAAAGCAGTGGGTAAGGCAATACCCTTAAGTCTTTGCTACGTTGTGTTCTTTTTTCGTGCTTTTATTTTCAAAGTCACTAATACACTGATAATAACGACGATACCTAGAGCAGTCCACAAAATCCACCAATTGTTTTGTCCGGAAGGCGCTGGACTTGAGCCCTGCTTTGCTAATTGAGTGAAGCTAAGTGTTCCCACGCCCGCAGTTGATGATATGTAAGATAGGGATATGTCAGTTGTTCCATCACCGTCGACATCGTACTTTACCGTCTCGCCCTTTTGAATGGTGACATCATGTGGCGTTGAAGCAATAGTCACAATGATATAGGTATCGGTAATCACTTTTATGGTGATTGTGTGTTGTTCACCATTAAATGTGAAGTGAAGGATCTGCCCTTGGATAAGCTCCAGTGATTTGCCGGCACCAGAGAGATACTCACTGTAATCATTTAAAGTGATAGTATTTTGGGTTGTGACATTCTCAGGGGTCGTTGGCTGCGTGGAATCTATTGGGCTGGTCGTCGTCCCGCCACCTGTAGTGTCGCAATTTGGTGAATTATAATTATCGAGACCATAGCCACCGCCTGCCCCGTATGTGCCACACTCGAACTCAGCGTGCGCAGTACTTGTGCCAAAAAAAGATATGCCAACGATGAAGGCAAAGACAACAACGGAACTGAGCTTAATAATAGCGATTCGTGACAGTCTCATCTGACATCAGTAAAGCAAACCCCTTACGTTAATGCAACACCAGTCGTTCGGCACTTTGATTGAAAGGGGTATATTCCTTATGCTATGATAGACCAAACAAGCATAGGGAATTGGAGAAAAACAGACATGGATGGGGGACCGTTTCGTGCGCCACAACCGGTAGACAGAAGAGTTCCGAGTAGGCCGGAGTCGACATCTCGACAATCTGAAGAGGTACAACCGGCGAAAGAGGAACCAAGGACTGCATATCGAGCGGCTGTATCAGACCACACTACAAAACAGAAGAAGTCGTTTAAAAAACGTTTTATTTTGCCTGTTATCGTGATTATCGTTATCGCTATTCTTGGTGTTTTGGGCTGGAATGCATGGTCAAATATGCAAACTGCCGGCAGTGCGATTGATAGCAAGAAGTACCAAGCTGTATTCTTTACGAACGGGCAGGTGTATTTCGGAAAGCTTCAGGTCTTTAATAATGATTACTTAAAACTGACGGATATTTTCTATCTGCAGACCCAATCAGGTACGTCAACAACCGGCTCAACAAACCCGCAAAATAGCTCAACTGATTCAAGTAGTGTGCAGCTTATCAAGTTAGGAAGCGAAGTCCATGGTCCGGAAGATGCGATGATTATCGCGAAGACCCAAGTACTCTTTTATGAAAATCTTAAACCTGATGGTAAGGTTGCACAGTCAATTGACAAATACGCTGGCGCTAAATAATAAGCTCGTATATTACTGCAAGGATGCGGCGTAGGTTGACCACGCCGCATTTTCTATTTTCTTTTCTGATTTAATGAGAATCAACAGGTTTGATTTCGTAAAGATGACCGACTGTGGTCCCTTGGCAGAAGTTCCAATATATACAGTCGTATCACCGATTGTTATGGTCGCAGTTGCATTATAGCTTTTCGCAAGCTCCGCAACTTTACTGTCGCTATTATTCTTGAATGATGCAGGAAGGGGTTGCTGGCTGACGCTTATTGGGACACCGCTGACCGTATCGGCATATGCGTAGACTGGGTCACTCCCTGTTGGGCTGACTCGTACCCATCCACCGAGCTGAACGATCGATTTACCGGTCGGCAAAATGGTAGTATATCCCGGGTTTTGAATGATAGTCTGCCCAGTCTTATGGTTTGCTTGGCGGTTAATCGCCACGGCTGTAATGATGGCAATAATGAGGACGATAGCAAAGATACTCCCAACGATGATGGTTCGTTTTTTGAGCCGTTTCTCCATTTGTATCATTGCACGCTACCCTTCTACTATTGGTGTCATTTTAACATAAGCGATGATCTCTAGTGGTTGCTAAAGGCAAAGTTAAGGGTGCTTGCATACGCATTGGCATCATTCGCTGCAGTGAGGTTGATCTTGAAGACGATGCTATCTCCGGCTGCGAAGCTACAGGTTGATGGGTCTGCGGTACTCGTTGCAGTGGCTTTTTGCCAGCTTGTTTGTGTTCCGGTTGAGGCTGAGGTAACTGATCCACAAGCGACGAGTCCAGTTGTTGTATTGCGATATACCTGGTAACTAACCGTAGAGTCACTACTGTCCGTGCGACCTGTTAGCGATGTTGAACCTGCCACGAATTCCTTAAAGCTACTTGGAAGCTGGTAGGTGACGTAGATGCTTCGAGTTTGAGCTGTTACCTGTGAAGATGTCCAGTTGTAGTAGTTATATGTTTCATTAGTGCCACAAATTGTCGGTTGTGACGAGCTTCCATCATTAATATTAAGGGCGTCCGAACATAGATCTGAAGTCATCGTGCCAGTGCCGGTGCTGTGAATAACGGCGTTGCTGTATTCTGGGCTGAGTGACACGAAGTCGTCAGGGCTGTTTGTACAGTTGCCCCATCCGTTTGCCTCAAAACACTGCACTTGTCCAAGGGTTGTGTCGTAGTACATACTTCCAAGCATCGCGTCACCTGAAACGCTCGGAGCGCTGCCTGATTTATCCAGGGTAAGAAGCGTTGGTGTTCCAGTTCCCGAGCCACTACCAATTTGAACGTTTGATGCACCGAAGCTTGCACTTGTTGTGCCGTTATTCTTGATGTTAACACCAGCCATACCATTAAGATCCAAGGATTGGCTGGTTGCAGATGTGACGGTAGAGCTTGTTGTACCAGCGAAGGTGAGTGATGAGCCAGTCAGGGCTGTCACGCCGCCGATTCGGTACTGAGTTGATGAGTTGATGTCACCAGTAACGTCAAGCGCATATCCAGCTGAGGCGCTATTGCCGATACCTACATTTGATTGACCGCTATTATTTGTTGCAGTAAGGAGGTTGAGACCGTTGCCTTGAAGGGCGAGTGAACTTGCTGTGTTTGAAAGTGTACCTGTCGAGTTACTACCATTCCAGCTAAGTCCCATGATTGCATTCTCATCAGGTGATAAGACGCCGATGGTTGCTTGGTGGCTGCTCGTTCGACCGTCAGCGACAAGCAGGCCACGAGCAGTTGCCGCAGATGTTGACGGAAGACCGAATGAAACGACCGACCCGTATGCTGGCACTGTGTAATTTGGAATATTAATAGCTGTTGAAAGGGATGCACCACCTGGGGTGAGGTAGGTGCCAGTTCCTTGGATGGTAATACCTTGATTGAACTGAGCCGATCCATTAGCGATAAGCGATGAGTTGTACGCAGTAATAATTTGATTATTATCTACGACACTCAGCAGTGTGTTGTTACTTGAGCCGTGAATTTCAAACCTGGCATCAGTAGACAGCTTAACAGTTGTGTTACCGTAAGAATCAACGAGGAGATTGTCGGTATTACTTGTGATTGTGTGAACAGCAAAGCCACCATTTGTGTTAACACGAACACCTTGTGTTCCACCTTGGACGTTGACGTATGAGTTACTGTCGGTAGTGCCAACTGTTACTGTTCTTGATCCAGAGCCCACTCCAATATTGATAGTGCTGTTTGCATCATCAGCCCGACCGATATTGATAGTATTTGCATAGGCTGCTCCGATAGTGAGTGTGCCATTTGCGCTAACCGTATCAATTGCCGCAGTAGCTAATTTGGTCGTAGCTTGTAATAAGTCGGCTGTACCTGCACCGGTAATATTGAAATCTGCGGTTTGAGGGGTAGTAGTGTTTTGCAAGAAGCCGTCGGAGGTAATGCCGTTCAGTTGACCGGAGTTGATGGCGTATGGTGTCGCTGTGATCTGCTTCATCGGAAGCATTTCGCCGTCAGCCCCACAAGGTGAGGTTCCAAACGTCGAACAGCCGGCTGCAGAGCCAGCGATGTTCATGGAAAGCCAAAGGTTGTCTTGGTTCCAGTCCACGCTGGTTCCGAACGGATTCTTTGAGCCAAGATTGACCGAGAGGAAGCCATCTTTGACTTCGACTCCGGTACTGCTGCCATTCACGTAGGTTTCAGTCCACTTGAGGGTTCCGTCAGGGTTGCCAGCAGCAGCGCCAGACCCACCTTGGTAAATCTTAAATTGGATGTTGTAGTTACCATCAGGAACTACGGCCCCTCCTGCTGTCAGCAAGCGGCCTTGGAAGTTGATCGTTTTAGTTGTACCCGCGACTGCGTGTGACGCATGCGCGAATATTAGCGTTGTAGTAAACGCAACGGTCAGTGTAGTCAGCACTAAAATTAATAGCACTAGACTACGTCTAATAACGGTGGGGAGGTGGCACCACATTCTTTGTATTTGTTTTTCTACCTCTGTTGAGGTAATGGAAAATTTTTATTTCACTAGAGACGTGTGGTGCCATCTGGAGCTTGGATTTATTCTAACATAAGCGTTACTTTTGGACAATAAGATGAGCATATTGGTTATGGTATAATGAACTCGAGCGCATAACAGAGGCACAGGAGTCTAAACAAACAGTGAAACTATCACGGATTATTCTTAGCATGGCAGCGATCGTCAGTGTAGCTGCTATTGCTATTCCCCCTGCATTTGCTGCAGCTAGTTACGGGGGTGGAAGCGTCCAAGGATACGCAGCTGATACGCCACTTGATAACGGAACCGTTGTTCAATTATCTGGCACTGACCCCAGTAAGGTAAAGATCGGAGTCCAAGCGAACCTGCAAGACATGTTTGGGGTGACCGTCGATCGTAGTCAGCTGTTAGTAGCCTCCTCCAACGATGCTTTGAAGAACGAAGTATTCGTTGCTGTCTCTGGTACGTATGGTGTTCTTGTGAGTAATCAGAGCGGTTCGATAGCTGTTGGTGATTACCTCACTATGTCATCGGTGAACGGTGTCCTTATGAAGGCTGGAACGGATGAAACAACCGTGTTCGGACGTGCAACCGAGGCGTTTGATGGCAAGGGTATCACACTCGGTACTACGACACTAAAAGACACAACTGGCAAGGATAATAAGACGGTGACACTGGGATCAATTCCGGTGACCGTTGATATTAAGCACAACCCAAACGACAAGACGACCAAGGTGAATGTGCCTGACTTCCTTGAGCGGATAGGTGTAGCGATTGCCGAAAAACCAGTCAGTCAGATTCGTCTCTACCTCAGCATGATAATTACAGGACTCAGTATCATTACTGCGATCGCAATGCTGTACTCGGGTATCCGTAATGGTGTCATCTCAATCGGTCGTAACCCAATGTCAAAGAAGTCAATATTCAGGGCATTATTACAGGTGATCGTCACGAGTCTATTGATTTTAGTTATTGGTCTATTTGCGGTATATTTATTACTAAAGCTATGATGCAAAAAAGGTGGGTCAAGTAAGTGGGATTATTCCAACACAAACAGCATTCTGATAAGAAGTCACGATCGCCGATCGTTGATGTGTTTGAGAATGAGAAGAATTTCTTTGACGAAGGCTTTCGCAAAGAGATTCGTGACCACGCCCGTGAATACTTTGATACGGTCATTAAAGAAAATGTCATTCTCTTTAAACAAGACCTCAACGAAGCTGTTGCTGGAATCAGCGCAGATCTAAAGACGCACACACTGGTAGAGCTTGATGGCGCGATTGCCAAAGTAAATACAGCACTGAAAGAGCATGTGTTAAGGGAACTTGATGAGAAGTTTGTCGCCTACGGCAAAGAGATGAAAGATGCACAGGACGCAACCCTCGCTAATCTCAACAAGAGTGCAGAGACATTAGAAGGTCAGTATCAAGAACTGACGACCATGATCCAAAAGAGTATCGCAAACCAAGGTGTCATGATTAACGGTGTGTTTGAAGAAAACATGAATCGTATGACGGCGATGAAGGACGAGCAAGCTTCGGCTATGCAGACAATTAAAGACAGCGCGAAGGCACTCGAGGAACAGGCATCGAGTCTTGGGGAAACGCTTCGAAAGAATGTTGAAGAGCAAGAGAATGTTGTATTGACGGCGTTCCAAGATAACATGGCGCAGATAGTTGAGCATTATCTCCTCGGTGCTTTGGGTGACCAGTATGATTTAAAGTCACAACTACCATCTATCATCAAGCAGATGGAAGCAAACAAAGATGCGATTATAGGCGACATGAAATTATGACCGATGTAGTAACAAAAACACACGAGAATTTTGTGTTGCCAGCGAGTCTGGTCAGTCGTGTTGATGTTGCCCGACTTGTTGATGAAGTTGAGCGAGTCGATGCAGAAATGACCTCAGTAGCAATTCGCACTGGTGAAGGCGCCGCACCTGCAACCCCAGTTTTATCAGGGCAACTCACCGATTTTTTGATTCAGAACGAGGTAGAGCTTGATGACGAAAAAGCGCGAGTGACACTCATTCAAGAACTACGTCTTTTAAAAGATAAGGTACCAGTTTTGCATATGACATTTGCTGTCGCAGCCGATCCTGAAAGCTTGCAACAACTTGCGCAGTGGGCGCGAACCACAATTGATCCACATGCGGTGATTGCGGTTGGATTGCAACCTGGACTTGTCGCAGGTGTGTACCTACGGACGCCAAATCATGTGCACGATTTTAGCTTGCGAGGACTCCTGGCGGAAAAACATGGACTGCTCGTAAAAGAGTTGGGGGCGCTTCGTGGCGTCAACTAAGGTGTACGAAAAGTTAGTCAGTACTGGTAATCCCGTTGGGGAGATCATTGGTATCGATTCATTCATGGTGAGCGTGCGGGGGTTGCTACCGACGAACGTTCACGCGACGGTACGATTTGAAGACGATACTCGCGGCTATGTTCATCAGGTTCTTGAAGATCACGTCATTGTCATGAAGCTCGATCCTTCGCCACTCCGTATCGGCATGGTATGTGTCATCGAGGCGCGCGATATTATGATCCCAGTTGGTAAGAACTTCATCGGTCGTGTCATCAACGTATTTGGCGAGCCGATCGACGGCGAGGGCGAAATCGTTGCCGACCAAGAATGGGACGTTTTCCATTCCGCGCCGATGCTTTATGAACGCGAACTGCTCGATACTCCGGTCGAGACGGGCGTGATAATTCTTGATCTTGAATATTCATTAGCGCGTGGACAGCGTATGGCGATGCTTGGTGATAGCAAGGTGGGTAAGACAGCACTAGCAGCACAGGTTGCTATCAACCAGAAAAATACCGATATTACTGTTATCTATGTGCTAATCGCTAAACGTAACCACGACGTGGCAGAACTCGTCACCACTCTGAAAAAAAATGACGCCCTCAAAAAAGCTATCGTTGTCGTCAGTAACTCGTTTGAATCGTTGATCCTCACCTATCTGGTGCCCTATGTTGGTGCAGCGCATGGTGAGTACTTTTGGCATCAGCTCAATATGGACACATTGGTGATCTACGATGACCTAACGGCGCACGCTCAAGCGTACCGTGAAATCTCGCTGATCGCAGGCGTTTCGCCAGGTCGCGATTCGTACCCTGGTGACATGTTCTATACGCACTCCAGCCTGCTCGAACGCGGCGGCAAAACGGAATCAAACCATGCCAGCCAAACCCTTATCCCAATTATCTACGCGCCAGGGGGTGACATTACTGCCTACCTACCGACCAATGTCATGTCGATTACAGATGGTCAATGGATTTTAGATGGTCAGATTTTCAAAGATACCATGCGTCCAGCAGTCAGTACGGCTCTGTCAGTGACGCGTGTTGGTGGTGTTGGTCAGAACAAGCGGCAAAAGGGATTCGCCGACAAACTCAACCTGACACTAGCTGGTTACCGAACGGCCGAGGAATATGCTCACTTTGGTACCGAGCTAAGCCCACAGGCGCAGGCCGATTACGAAAAGGGTAAGGTCTTGTTTAAACTTATGAATCAGGGCATCGGTGAAATCTACAGTTTTGCTGAGCAGCAGTTCGTGATGAGTATCGTACTCGGTAGTACTCCCGAGGAGATCATCAATGTCGAACTGCTGAAGGAAAAGGTACACGGGTATGCGCCGAAGCTACAAGAAGACAAGGATATGAAGGGTAACTACGACGAGCTTGAAGCAGCGCTCAAGGCAGAAGTGATGACGATTGATGAAGTAAAGAAAGCAGCTATCGATAAAGCGGCGAAGGTCGAGGAAGAAAAGAAGCGTCAGACCGACGATGCCGCTCAGGCTAATGCCGCTACTAATACTCCAGCTGGACCGCCCGCAGATGACAAAGGTGACGACACCACTAAAGACAATCCTAACGGGGAGAAAGAGTAGATGCGCCGTCCTCTTGAAATCAAAGCCGAAGAAGCAGCAGCCCGATCTGTTGTCAGCCTTACATCAGCACTTGAAAGCATCAGCAGTATGCAGATCGCTAAGACCAAGAACAAGGTGCTGATTAGCAATCAATTCTTTGACGAGGTCTGGAATATCTACAAACAGATTCGCGTTGACGTTATGTTCAACTATGGTCGCGTCGTCGGCGAAACACCAAGCAAAAAAGAACTACTCATCCTCATCACTGCCAAGGGCGGTCTCAGTGGTGATATTGACAATCGCCTTATCCGCAAGTTTATGGAACATTATGATGAGACCAAGAACGATGTGCTAGTGATCGGTCATCACGGTACAACCAAACTTAAGCAATCGCATGTCGACTATATGTATTACTTTGACTTGCCTGAGCATGATTATATCAACGTCGACCCGCTGATGGATATCATCAAGAAGTACACCAAGAGCCGTATTTATTACCAGAATTACATCTCACTTTCCCAACAGGAAATAAAAGATGTCGACCTCAGCGAAGTTGTATCCAGCAGAGGTCGTGTGGCTGATTTGGCTACAGTGAGTGATGATATGGTAACGGAAAAGACATATATTTTCGAACCGAATTCGTATTCTGTCGCAGCGCACCTCGAAAATTCGATCCTACGTCTGACGATTTCGCAGTTCATCTACGATAGTCGCCTCGCGCAGGTCGCGAGTCGTTTCAAAGCTATGTCCGCCGCCAAAGAACGCTCAATTGCTAATGCCGCAGGACTACATACTGAATACAACCGTGCCAAGCGCAATCAAGTTGACACCAGGTTGAAAGAATCTATGGCGGGCCTCAAAAAGTTACGAGCCGGAGGAGCAGAATAATGAGTGATCAAACAGTGTACAAAAAAGGCATTGTCCGTACCCTGAAGGGTCTGGTTATTAAGGTACAGTTCGATGAAGATATACCGGACCTCAACGAAATGCTTTACATCGATAACGAGAAAAAATCGCCACTTCTCGTCAGTCGCTTGGAACATGGTGACATAGCGATCTGTTTGAATATTGGTGGCGACTACAGCATCCAAAAAGGTGAGTCGGTGACCAGGAGCGGACACAGCCTCGAGATTCCTGTCGGTGAAGAAATGGTTGGTCGCGTATGGGATGCTATGGGGCGTCCGATTGACGGCAAGCCGCAGTTGGACCAGGCGGTACTAGACAAGATGATCAAGCGTCCGATTTTCGCGCCAGCATTTCAAGAATCAAGTCTTCAGAATCGCTCTGACGATGTACTAGAGACAGGGATGAAGGTCCTCGATTTCTTTACTCCGTTCGTCAAAGGTCGCAAGATTGGTATTGTTGGTGGTGCTGGTGTGGGCAAGACAGTGCTCACGATGGAGATTATTAATAATGTGGCGACTGGTTCCGGCGCGCTGTCTATCTTTGCCGGTATTGGTGAGCGTATTCGCGAGGGTCACGAACTCTTCAAAACATTGGCTGATAACGACCTACTGAAAACAACAGCTATGTTCTTTGGTCAGATGAATGAAAACCCTGTGCAGCGTAGTCTGATCGGTCTTAGTGCTATTACACTTGCTGAGTATTTCCGGGACGATCAGAAAAAGGACGTGTTGCTGTTTGCCGACAATATGTACCGCTATATTCAGGCAAAAAACGAAGTTTCGACTATTATCGATCAGACGCCCGCTGAGGGTGGGTACCAGCCAACGGTCTTCTCTGACGTCAAAACCTTCCAGGACCGTTTGTCGACGAATGCGAATGGTTCTATTACCGCCCTTCAAACGATTTACGTGCCTGCCGATGACCTTTCAGACCCAGCGGTGCAAATGATTCAGCACGAGTTGGACAGTACGATTGTTCTCTCACGTGCCGTCGCCGCTCTGGGTATTCGTCCGGCTGTTGATATCTTGGCGTCCAAATCCAGCCTCCTCACGCCGGAAGTTGTCGGTGAGCGACATTATAGGCTTGCCACCAGAGCGACTGCGATCCTGCAGAAATACGAATCACTGAAAGGTATCATTGCCATTATCGGCGAGTCCGAGCTTTCAGCAGACGACCGTGATGACTACAACAAGGCGAAAGAGTTAGTTGAATTCTTTAAGCAGCGCTTTAACGTTATGGAAAAGGTGACTGGGGTTCCAGGTGAGCACATGACCCGCGAAAAAACACTTGATGGTGTTGAGGCGATTATTGGTAAAATAGAGGAAAAGGATAAGTAATGGCTGGTACTGAAACACCATCTATTGATATCAAAGTCTACGCACCATTCAAGGTTTACTATGAAGGCAAAGGCTATAGCATTAGTGCGGTAAATGAAATGGGACCGTTTGATATCTTGCCGCATCACCATAATTTCCTTTGTATGCTTGTGCCAGGCAATGTAATTATCGAAGCACCAGAAGGTCGGAAGGTAATTAAGATAGCACACGCCTTAATGCACGTTAAGGCTGATCGTGTTGTTGTGTTCGTCGACGTTTAAGCAGACGTTTCTTAATTCGTTACAAAGAAGTCGAAGCCGAAGGTTTGGTTCGGTGGTGCTGCATTGGCGGTACAAATACTAAAGCTAGTATTGTTACGATCTACATAATACTGCGTTTGACCAGCAGCTGATCCGATTGGGCTAACGATAACGTGGGGTTGATTAGTGTATGCCTGCTGGAACGTAATTTTTGCGAAACACCCCGCAACAGTATTGCTACCAGTATTAATATTGATGGTTCCAGACGTATCTGAACCGTTTACTGACATCGTTCCACCATTACCAAGGACGGCGCTGTTCACTGTTCGCGTTGGCGGTGGTCCAGTGAATGAGATGTGGTTTGGAATCGTGAGCGACGCATTACCGCTGAGGATAAGGCGAGTGACGGTAATTTGTGAAGCAGTCATCGCACCGCTAAACGAAGAGGTTCCGGCAACATTAATGTCGGCGAGCGTCGTGCTGCCTTGAACGGCGAGTGTGGTTGCGATTTGTAGACTGTTAATTTGGGTCGCGCCGAGGTTTGCAGCACCCGCGACTGTGATCGTAGGAGCTGTGATGCTGCCACCAGTTTGCAAGTTTCCGGCAACATTGAGGTTTCCACGTGCCAGTGTTTGACCGGTAATAATGGTGTTACCTTGAATGGTCAACGTTTGTGACGAGTTTCCAACCGTCGCATCGGTATTCGCAAGTTGTTTCAAGGCATCGGCGCTGAGCTGTTGACTGGCAACATCCGGAACGACTGGCGCTTTCTGGCTGTTCAGATAGTTCACCAGGGCAATAGCACCACCAACCACAACAAGCAGAATAAAGATCAAAAGATAAACGTTTACTTTACGAAGGACGCGTTTGATAGGCGAGAGTTTTTTGGCATTCGCTTCTTCTGCCGATGAAGCCGCATCAATTTCGTTAGAAGCTTTATCGGCTTCTTCTTCAAGGTCTTCAGGAGTCCGGCTGAGCGCGTCAGTCGGTGCTTGCTTCTCTTCTTCTGAGGGTTCGTTCTCAGCAGTAGGTTCGTCTTTTTTTTCGGGCTCCATGAGTATAGGTAAATCTTGTATTTTTTACGTTTATGCTTACGTAATAGCTTACTATATTTAACAGTGTGGCGCTAGCGGTGTCTTTGGGGGATGAGAGATGGTAATATACTAGTATTAAGCTTATGCAAAAACGGAGATTGTGGAGATATATTTTGCCTGTACTGCTTGCAGTACTTGTTCCTGTTGGTATTGGCGGAACAGCACTGGCCGTCACCTCTAGCTCATCACATTATCAGGTCACGGAAACGCAATTTACTTCCGGCACAGCAGTTCAAAGCTGCTCGGGGTCCTATTGTGCCAAAGTATCAATTGGTGACGCTGCGGTTGGAAATGCTTCGAACACCGACAATACGGCGAAGTTTGGTTCAATCACAAACAGTGACCCACTATTAGAGGTGATTGTTGTAGTCGGTCAGTCAAACCTTGGAACGCTCACGACTGAAACAACCGCAACAAAGACGACGATGGTGAAGGTTCGTAATTATTTGAGTGGGGGATATGTCCTACAGATCATCGGTGATCCACCAAAGTTTAATGGTCATACCCTCAGTACATCGAACATGCCTGTACAATCAGTTCCAGGTACCGAGCAATTTGGCGTCAATGCTGTCGCTAATACAAACCCAACAGTTGGCGCTGACCTAGTGCAAGTACCTGATGACAAGACAAGTTTTGGGTCCGTGTATGACAACTATAAGTCACCGAACCTCTTTATGTTTACCTCTGGTGATAATGTTGCGCATAGCACTACTTCATCAGGCGAGACCGATTACACGATTAGTATGATCGTGAATATTTCAAATGGAACGCCGGCTGGTCATTATTCAGGTGACTTCTCGGCCGTGGTAATCCCCGTCTATTAGACATTTCTGATAGAAGGGTGTGGATAACTCTGAATGCACTATTGCATTCGCCATACCGCTAGTGGTAAAATGCGCGTGTACCCCTATGAAATGAAATAGGCCACCAATAAAACAAACATAAGGAGAAATATGAGTATCAATAAACTCAAGTCAATCGTCCGACGCGGGACGATGTTCGGAGCAGTGTTTGCTGTTGTAGCAGCAACGTTTGCACCGGCATCTCTTACGTTCGCGGACGCATTGAATCCTCTTACTGATCGTAGCTTGACGCTCTCAAGCTCATCACCAGGATGGGACTATAAGGACGGTTCTGGGAACACGACGTATGCACAGCCAAATAGCGGTGCGAACGGTAAGCAAACCGGTAATACTTTTGCATTTAAAGTAAGTAGCACGGCGACAATTAAGGGATTCACATTCCAATATTGTACGACTTCTGCCGGTAATTGTTTGTCACCTGGTAACCAGGGATTCACTGGTTCTTCACCAAGTGCAACTCGAACAGCAGCGACAGCAACAACAGCCGATCTAAACGTCGTTACTGGTACGGGTACTGGAAACGTGCCTGCTGAGGTTGATAACAGTATCTTTAGTGACGTTATCAATACGACAGACGTAAATGGAACTCCAAAACGATCACCTGTTGGAATTCCAAATATCGATAACAGTCAAGGTAACTTCTTGGTCATGTACTGGAACGGTAGTGCATGGGCACAAAGTACCGGCTGGTCAATGACGGCTAGTAATGTTGAAACCGGTGATGTTGCTCACGCAACCGGTACTGGTAAAAATAACTTCATCAAACTCGTTAATAGTACTGGACAATCCCTATCTACAACGACTCCTGTGAAAGTTATCTTCTTTGGTACAAACACTAACTACCTTACGAACCCAGGTGCAGGTGCCTTCTTCGTAAAGATCAATGACTACAACGACAACACAACACTTGACAGCACAACGCTTGTTGATGGTGGTGTAACCGTTGCGAACGTGATGAATCAATCAATTCAAATCCAAACGAAGGTTCTGGAAACCATGGACTTCTCAGTTGGTACGGTTGACCCGTACACGCTGAGTGATGCTCAGTTAGTAATAGCTGACCCTTCTCGATCAACACACGGTCAATGTGACCCAATTCTCAAAACGATGACACCTGGCGTAGGTAACGCGGACAACTCGCTAGACCTTGGTGACCAAGTTGCTGAGAACTCCCTACGAACAGACAAGACCTACAGTACTCACTCATACTGGCGCCTGAGCTCAAACTCTAGTGCGGGTGCAACTGTATACTACTCTGGTGTCACACTCAAGAACACCGTAGGTGACGAAATCGCTCCAATCGGAACAGCAGCAGCATTTCCATCGCGTGGCACGCCACAATTTGGTCTTGCCATCGCTAATGGTTCGGTTACAGATGAATCAACAACTCCTACTGGTCATGCCGTTAACTACAGCGTTGAAGAAACAGCTGGTAAGGTATACGAAAACGGCGCAGACAAGAATGCTAACACGCAAGGTGTGGATGCAAGTGTCGCAACTGACACAGCGCTTCTTACTGGTTACCATGCTCCAAAGCTTGCTCCTCTAGCCCCTTATGCTCAATACGATCAAGGTGCTGGTATCGTAAACCCTGGTGGAGCTGATTATGGTGGAAGTGCTGCAACTGCTAAGTTCGCATTCGACCCAACGTCAAACACTATTCCAACACCTATCGCTTCTGAAAGCTCAAGTGTTGTCGACTGTGTAACAGCGAAGATTCGCTACATTGCTAACATTGCAGCGACCACTCCAGCTGGTATCTACACTACCAAGATTAACTACATCGCAGCTCCACAGTACTAGACCGATAGGTTTAGAACAGACTCGATAAGTTATCATAAAGAAAACCGACCCTCATGTAGGGTCGGTTTCTATTTGGCGGTGTCATCCTACGCATAATGCTTGTGATCTAGTACAATAACAGCTATGCAACATCGGTTGTTACGTTTTCATGGATTCGCATTTATTAAATGGCGCCATGTGTGGTCGGAGGAGTTTCTGGCTTTGCTTTTGGCGCTCTTCGTTTTTGTCGCACCAGCATCTGCGTCAACGCGCCTTGAAAACCGTAGTCTTTTTATGACAAGTAGCGAGGCTGGTAAGACAACTTCCTACACGGTAGGGTTCCGCTATATGACTCCGACACCGATCAATTCAGTCGACATGCTATTCTGCGTCAGTCCAATCCCGTACGAAGCATGTGTGACACCTCCAGGACTGGATGCCTCTGCAGCTGTACTTAGTAATCAAACGGGGGAGACGGGGTACTCAATTCTATCCGAATCAGTGAATCATATTGTGTTATCACGTTCGCAGATTGCAATTCCGGCAAGTACGCCATCGTCGTATACGTTCGATACTATAAAGAACCCTACAGATACGAGCCAAGCATTCTCTATACGTTTGCAGACGCATACATCATCCGATGCGACTGGTACGCAAGTTGACTTTGGTTCGGTGAGAGGGCAGGTAGAGCCTGGTATTTACATCGAAACTCAGGTACCTCCACAGCTTATATTCTGTCTTGCGCAGGAAGTTGAACTAGGATGTACCGGAACAAATGATACGTACTACACAGACATGGGTCAGCTTGACCCTGCTTTGACACTTGTCGCAAAGTCGCAAATGGCAGTCGGAACGAACGCAACTGCTGGCTTTGCCATCACTGCTGTCGGGACACCTTTGGCGGCCGGCACGAATGTGATTGATGGATTGACAGCACCAACAGCGAGCCAAGCGGGGGTGAATCAATTTGGTATTAATCTCGTTCAAAATACCGCACCAGCAATTGGGGGTGACCCAGAGGGTACGTTTGCGAATGCAACACCTACAGCAGACTATTCTATCCCGAATGAGTATAAGTATGTATCTGGTGATGTCGTCGCATCTTCTACGAATGTGAGTTTAATGAAAAAGTTTACTGTTAGCTACATCGTGAATTCTAATGCTAATCTGCACGCCGGCGTGTATAGCACCACAATTACGTACATAGCCAGCGGTCGTTTTTGATGGTACAATACGGCTTATACTTAAAAAGAGTAAAACGTGAGGGAAATGAAAACAAATGAAACACCTTAAGAGCATCGTCTTAGTCGCTGTCGTTATATTGCTGGGTGCCGTTTATTTATTGCCTGCAGTGCCTGCAAATGCCCAGTCATCAGCAGCGCTCAGTATTACGCCGAAAAAGTCATACGTCATTGAACCAGGAAAATCAGTGGATGACACGCTCGTTATTCGAAACCTTGATGCAACAAACTCACTTGATCTAACTTTACGAGTTGTAGACTTCACGTTTACTGACAATGGCGGTACGCCGAAGCTGTTTTTGGATCCGAATACGGCACAAACAACCTGGTCACTAAAGTCTTACCTAACTGTGCCAGAAACCGTTTCAGTGCCTGCGGGTGCAAGCAAGACATTGAACATAAGTGTGAAGATCCCAGCTAACCACGGTGCGGGTAGTTACTATAGTGCTATTGTGTATTCGGCAGGTGCTCCGTCTGGAGGTGGTAACGTTGGTTTGAGCGCATCTGGTGTCACGCTGGTCTTTACGCAAATTCCCGGTCAGGTAACCGAGAATCTCGCATTGAAAAAATTCGGTGCATATGACGACTCAGCAAAGGGTGATATCTCGGGCTATCAATCTATTTTAGATAAACAACCAATGACCATCGGTTATACACTTGAGAACACTGGTAATGTGACTGAAGCTCCAGCCGGTAGTATTACCTTGAAGGATCTATTTGGACGAGAAACAAAAATTACCGAGGTGAACCCTACAGGGTCACTGGCGTTAATTGGTCAGACTCGAACCTACACTGCCTGTATAAAACTCGCATCACAAAATGTTGATTTTAGTGGAACAAAGACAACGGCATCAAGCTGTGTATCACCGGGGCTATGGCCAGGGTACTATCACGCAACGCTTGATCTTTTCTATGGTCAGAACGGTAACTTAACGCAGGAAATTACGGGTGCGGCTTCATTCTGGTATTTGCCACTTTGGTTCGTCATTACCTTCCTCGTCCTTCTTGCAATCATTATCATCGTAGTTTGGCGACTCTATGTGGGTATCCGTCGTCAGTTGACTGGTATGCAATCACGACGATCACTTCGCCGTCGAAGATAACCCCTAATCCTTTTGAATATAGCGTCAGCACGCTACAATAAACACAAGCATGGTAAATAAGATTCGTTTTAGCGCACAGTGGACACTCCCGATTATTATTGCGGCGTGTCTACTGGCGCTCTTTGTTTCCTTGGCACACACTAATAGGGCATTGGCGATCACGCAGATTCCTACGCCTGCTCCAATGCCCGGTTCGTATGGTATTGCGGCTACAAAACTACAGGCACCGCCTGCGCAGGGGGCAACTATTAGCACACCTGGCAACGGTTCGTCATTCTCGTCGTCGCCAACAACAGTAAATGGTATATGTCCAAACGGATTGCTCGTACAAGTCTATGACAACAGTGTGATGGTGGGCTCTGTGATGTGTACGAACGGCAGTTTTAGTGTACAAGTGAGTCTATTCTCGGGCACCAATGAATTGAGTTCGCTTGTATATGACGAACTCGATCAAGCTGGTCCAGTCTCAAATATTGCAACTGTTAATTACACGAATACACAGTTTAGCGCCTTTGGTGCATTGATTACATTAACAAGCTCATACGGCCGACGTGCTGCTAACGCTGGTAATGAGTTAACCTGGCCGCTACAACTTTCTGGTGGAACGGGACCATACGCCTTCAGCATCGACTGGGGTGACGGTACGGCAACAGAACTCAAGAGCCAGCCTCTCGCAGGACTGGTGGATATTGCGCATACCTATAAAAAGGCGGGTATTTATCAGATCAACATCAAGGTTACCGACGTTAACGGTGTCAGCGCTTTCTTACAGGTAATTGGGCTTAGCAACGGAAAGGTCGACGCGACAGCACCTGCAGCTACTGGTCCAACGACAGCGACAACAAAGATATTGTGGATACCTGCTGTTATTGCTGTTGTACTGCTATTTCCAGCCTATTGGCTAGGTCGACGTAGCCAACTTGTGTCACTTCGAAATAAGATGGCAAAAGAGCAAGCAGCATACAAAGAAGAATAGTTTATTTTATTCGTGGATAACCTTGCTTAAAAACGCTTGACAAACATAAGCAAAATCAGGCACACTAATTCCTAGGAAAGTGAACGTGAGGAGCGTGAGGGAAAAAATGAGCATATTAAAAGTGGTAAGAGATCGAGCAGCATACTTTATTGCTGCAGTAGTGTTGTCTGTCGCTGTTATAGTACCGGGGTTGGTTTCGGCCGCTCAAGTAACACAACGATCAATTGGGTTAAGTAGTTCATCGGCGGGTGCGTCGAATGTCACCTATCAAGTTAAATTTACCGTACCAGGTTCATCTGTTGGTGGTGGTGCTTTTGGCATTATCTTCTGTAGTAACAGTCCTGATACTGCAACAGCCTGTACGGCGCCAACCGGCTTCGTGACAACTGGCGCAGCGTCGACAACAAGTGGCTTTACTACTGTAACAACCCCTACGGCAAATAGTGTTGTTGTTGCTGGGACAATTGCAGCGAGTGCAAATATCTCTGTCGATATCAACGGTATCACCAACCCAACTGCAGCCGGTCCAGTCTATGCACGTATTGCAACGTATGTAGACGCATCTGCTGCAACAGCTGACACAGCGGGTACTGCAGGTGTCGATAATGGTGGCGTGGCAATCTCAATCACACCTACTATCGGTGTCTCGGGTGCCGTCCTAGAAAGCATGACTTTCTGTGTCGCGAACGTGACAATCACTGCTAACTGTGGTGACGCAGCGTCACACCTCCCGGTACTCACACTTGGTGAGACAGTAGGTAGTACAAAAGCCCTTACAACAACAGCTGTCAGTACGGGTGTCCTCTACACACAGATCTCAACGAACGCTGCGACGGGTGCAGTTGTTTACTTAAAGAGTGCAACCGACTGTGGTGGACTAAAGCGCGTCGGCGCAGCTGCTTGTGACATTGCACCTGCACTCACAGCTGGTATCACTGCCGGTGATGCACTCTTCGGTGTAAAGACTGGTACAGCAAGTGGTACTGGATCAAATCCAAACGGTACAATTCGTCCAGCTGGTTCTTACAACGGATCAACGTATACATTCAACTATCTTGCAAACAACACAACTGGTGTAACAAGCCCTATCGGAGATGCATTCCTCGATACTAATAGTCTTCCAGCAAATAACCAAAACATGGATCTTACGTTCGGTGCGAGTGTTTCAAACAGCACTCCAGCGGGTAACTACTCAACAAGTTTGAGTATGATCGCAACTGGTAAGTTCTAGTCTTGAACTCACTCAATAACAGCACTCCTTTTATAGGGGTGCTGTTTTATATAAATAACATTTCCAAACATAAGCACACCTGTTATGATGGAAAGTAATTACGTAAAAGGGAAATATAGTGTGTTAACAAAACAACGTATCCGAAAGAGTGTTGGGATGGTGACGGTAGCCGCATTCGCATTTGCTCTACTCTTCAGCTCTCAGACATTTGCTCAAGCTGCCACGACATCAACAAACGTTATTAAAGCATCACCAGTACGTACCGATATTCAGATTGAGCCAGGTAGCGTTAAAACTGTACAGATGACAATAACGAACCTTACTAACGCACCGATCACCGTTAGTCCAATCGAGAACGACTTCATTTCAGCTGATGAGAAAGGCACGCCTGCGCTTATCTTGGATGCGAATACGTATGCACCAACACACAGCCTAAAACGTTTTCTAACAAAAATCCCCGACACAACAATCCCTGCCAACAAATCGGTCACTATTAATGTTGTTATTACCGTTCCAGCAGGCACGCAAGCCGGTGGATACTTTGGCGCAGTTCGTTTTGCACCAACCTCTCCAAGCGATGGTGGACAGGTCAACTTGAGTCCTAATGTTGCATCAATTATCCTTTTGACGGTTCCTGGTCCTACAACTGAACTACTTAACCTGACAAACTTTGACGTGCAACAGAATAGCCACACAGGAACAACCTTCCAAAACCCCGATAACCTCAGCGTGTTAGTTCGTTTCGAGAATAAGGGAAACATCCAAGAAGGTCCATTCGGTAAGATCTCAGTAAAGAACGGCAAAAAAATCGTCTATGAGACAGACTTCAACGTGACTGATCCTCGTGATCAGATTCTCCCCGATGGCGCACGTCGTTGGGATGTTCCTTTGAAGAGCATTGGTACATTTGGATACTATACCGTGACTGGAACATTAACCTACGGACAAAAGAACACAACTATCGATATCTCTAAGTCTTTCTGGGTGATTCCACAAAGCTACATCATCGGCGCTATCATTGCGCTCGTTGTGCTCATTGGTCTGATTATCTTCATTGTCTTCTTCATCCGTAGCCGTATGCGACGTCGTCTTCGTAACCGAATGAACGGCAATAGCCGCTATCGACGCTAATAGATTACTAGTATGGCTCTACGAATTGAAACTCCTGATGAACAGA
Source organism: Candidatus Saccharimonadota bacterium (assembly GCA_028288995.1). GTDB lineage: Bacteria > Patescibacteriota > Saccharimonadia > Saccharimonadales > Saccharimonadaceae > Microsaccharimonas. The sequence goes on along the minus strand of JAQGHF010000003.1, from coordinate 144,181 downwards.
TCCGCGACGTAGAAGATGAGCTATTAAAACCTCCGTTTAGTCCACCTTTACCGAAAAAGAAAAAGGGCTTCGGCAGGTTTATGCGCATTATAGGTCCTGGCGTTGTCACAGGTGCCGCAGACGATGATCCTTCTGGTATTGCAACCTACACGCAAGCAGGGGCTCAGTTTGGTCTACAACTGCCATGGACGATGTTATTTACGTATCCTTTGATGACTGCCGTTCAAGAGGCTTGTGCAAGGGTAGGAGCTGTCACTGGTAAAGGTCTCGCTGCCATTATTCGCGATAATTATTCTAAAAAAGTCCTCTTCCCAGTTGTCTTGCTCGTTGTTGCAGCTAACACCTTTAATATCGGTTCAGATATCGGTGCGATGGCAGCTAGCACGCAACTCATTGTTCCTTGGATCTCATTTCCAATACTCGCTGTAGGGTTTGCGCTTATTATGTTGCTTCTTGAGATCTTTGTCCCATATCGTATGTATGTGCGTATTTTGAAGTGGCTTGCCCTAGCGCTGTTTTCGTACTTTATTACTGCATTCCTTGTCCATGTGCCGTGGCTTGATGTGTTGAAAGCAACGCTGATGCCGCACATCGAATTCAACCAAGAATTCTTGTATATGATTGTTGCTATCTTTGGAACGACTATTTCACCATACTTGTTCTTTTGGCAGGCAAGTAATGTGGTTGAAGACGAGATATCCGAGCACCGCCTGGCACAAAAGGGCGGCATCCCAAAGATCTCTCGACGATACCTTCGACGCCTTCGCATTGATACCGTCGTAGGTATGTTGTTTTCGAATGTGACTGCATGGTTCATTATTGTCGTCGGTGCAGTTGTCCTTGGTTCACACGGTCTTACGAACATTAACAGTGCTGCAGACGCTGCAAAGGCGATTGAGCCGCTTGTCCAAGGTTTCCCGAATGCAGGCTACATCTCAAAGGTAATCTTCGCAGTTGGTGTGATTGGTATCGGACTGCTGAGTGTTCCTGTCCTTGCGGGATCCTCATCATATGCAATTGCTGAAACTTTCAACTGGAAAGAGGGATTGTTTCGTCGATTCAAGCAAGCCCGCGAGTTCTACATCATTATCGTTATTGGTACATTAGTAGGATTATCATTTAACTTCATTGGGCTTGATCCTATTAAGGCACTGATCTTTACCGCGGTACTCAACGGTATCGCTGCCGTACCACTCATCTTCTTCATTGCGAAGCTATCAAGTCGTAAAGATATCATGGGCGACTACAAGAGTGGATTCTGGTCAAAGCTGGGGCTTTGGGCTGCATTTGCCGTGATGGGTATATTTGCATTGCTGCTGCTAAAATCATTTATTTTGCCATAGCGCATACCCGCATTACGCACTCTTTTGTCTTCATCGATTTTTCACGCTCTTAACAGAGTGTGTTAAGCAATACCATAATTCGATCTATTTACAAACTATTTTTCTGGATCTATGATGAGCTTACAAAGACACACAACTTGCGCGCTAAAAGTTCTACAGCTTAACCATAAGGAGGAGTTATGAAAAGAATGAAGCGAATAATACTAACAGCAATTGTAGCCCTAATGCCATTTGCTTTTGCCTTGCCAGCGGCGGCACTTGGAACGTGTGCGATAGGATATACGGGTCCGGACTCGAATAACCAATGTATATCGCAAACGAAATTCACCTGTACGGTGCAAAATGAAAACGATGTCACGATCGTTAATGACAACGACCAAACATCGACATCTGGTACTGTCACGAATAGCGGCAATTCACAGGGCGGTGGCGCTATCTCTGGTCAAGTAACCAATAGTAATGGCACGGTCTTTGATGTATCAATCACCAATACTGGTTATACAAAAACATGTGTCGCAGTCGCAACTGTTCCGGCAACACCTGCAACACCTGTAACGCCCGTAACACCGGTGCAGCCACAGACGGGCAGTGGTGCAGCTGTTGCCGCTTTGCCACAGACGAGCGGCGATTCCTTTAGCCCTATCCTTGCGATTGTCTTGGCAGCGCTAGGTATTGGAGCTGCAGCAACGTATCTTGGTGCAACTATCTACCGTCGATTAAATTCGTAATATACCGGAAATATATACGGTATGAGTCATGTCGCAAGCAAGGGAGTATTTTATTCCGTCTTTGGGGTTATCAATCTTGTAGTCGGCATGACTTTTTATGTACTATACATGTTCCATATAGCGCCCCCAGCGGCGGCGATGACTACTATATCAACCCCCATCGTCGCGAAGGTCATGAAGCCGATTGCTGCAACATCTGGTATACCCACACGGATCGTTATACCGAGTATCGGGGTTGATGTGAGCGTTGGGGTTGGGTCATATAATCCATCTGATGGTACCTGGACGCTTGATAACGAGCGGGCATTTTACGCCGATGCGTCAGTGCCAGTTAACGATAACAATGGAGTGACGCTCATTTATGGACATGCGCGGCGTGCGGTATTTGGTCGACTTGGCGAGGTGACAGGTGGTAGCGATGCGACGATCTATACCGATTCGGGCTATTCCTTCCATTATATCTATGAGTCAAAGCAAGACGTTTCACCTACCGATATCAGTATTCTCCGCGTCGATGGAGCACCTACGTTAGTACTGCAAACGTGCTCTGGACCATGGGACGCATATCGTACTTTAGTATCATTCCGATTCACTGGAGCGCAAAAAACATGAACGGCTATATCATAGGCAAACTACTTGAAACAGGAACTTTGGTGCTGCTGGGCGTGTGTCTTCTCCTCATTATTGCCGGGTCCTTTTATGACGTATGGATGACTAGGCAGCGGAAAGTCATCGAGGTTCAGACACGACGACTACAAAGAAACCGTCCACACGTCACCGTGTTGGTATATGCCAAAAATAGCGCTTCGGTTGTGTCGGATTGTTTAGCAAGTATCCTTAAGAATCGATATCGTCAGTACGATATTGTTATCGTAAATAACAAGTCAACTGATCAGACAAGGGCGATGCTGGCACTGTTTCATCAGGATCATCCGACGGCTCGTTTATATGTCTACAACAAACGAAAATCTGACACTGTCCATGTGTCACTTCAGCAGGCATATAGAAAAAGTCAGCGTGGGGATATTATTTTAACGATTCGATCAGACAGCATACTTTCAAAGACATTCATAAAGGAGGCTGTCGCTCACTTTAAGGCACTGGGTACTTCACAAAGTAAAGCGGCACTTCTTTTTGGTGAGAGTCTCTCTTCCTCACAAAACCTCACGGCAACATTACGATATTTTCCAGAGACAAGTCGGCGGCTTCTGAGAAAAGTAGCCTCACTTTTGAAAATTGGACGATTACCAACCGGAAACAACCGCCCCGATACTGTCTGCAACGCTATGTACGAAAGTCCCGTGCTTATGAATAAAGGCGTATCCGTACGTACGCGCTACATATACGACAGTCGGGTATCTGTCCGAGTCATACCTACTTTTCAGTTATTGCTACTTAGGAAAAGAGCTTTAAAAGAGTTAACGCTATTTTACCTCACTGGTATTGGTCTGGTACTGTACGCATCGTACAGTATGTATATGGCAGCAACGCTACAAAATACAGCTCTGCTGTTGTTTGGGTGGCTCGTTGTTGTTGTCTGGTTTTTCGCAGCAATTTGGTCTGATGAGGCGTCACGTATAGGCGATAAATTGAGATTTAGTATTGTCTTGCCGTCGTTATATTTTTTCCTCTATCTCATGACAGCGATTGAAGTCATTATCAGTGGCGTAGATCAGCTTATAAAAGGCTTACGATTGATCGTACATGGCATCATTTTGTTCTACGCATCACAACCTGCACCGCTCTAAGAATAGCGAAATGTGGTCTTATGAGAGAATTCTCATATACAGCTGATATTTTGTGGATGTATGCTCAACTTAGAGTTAGTTGCATATGTGTACGAAAGCGAGGTTTGTATGCGTGGAAATATACTCAGGGGTGCTCATAGCAGAATGAACGATCAGTTCAATGCTTTGTCTCATCGTAATGATGCATGGCCTAAACTGCTTGTCTTTGTGATTATCCTCTTTTATGTGACAATTTTCGCTCTCTTTGCTTTATCCTACGCGTATATATTTTCCGGGCTTTGGGGTAGTGGAAGCGGAAGACTACCTGCGCAAATGGTAGGCGATGGCGCTAGTCTGAATATGCTGAATGATGCAACTCCTCTGTCGCAAAATACTCCTACATCATTAGATACGAACGTCCTTGAAAGTATCAATAACGATACGGCGTCGACACCTGCTACTCAAACAAGTGTCCGTGTGAATGGCAATAGTGTCCCAGTTCCCAGTAATGGATCTGTTCATAAAGAAATCTCTACAGGAAGTGGTACTGCCTCTATTGATGTCAACGTTCAGTCAAATGGATCCTCAAATACTGCATCATCTTCGTTAATCGATCTAAGCGTCAGCTCATCTTCTAGCACCCTTAGTGAGGTGCAGCAATGACATACACATAAACTATCCAGTGGCCAGTCGACCAAGATGACCCCCTGGATTCTCTTGGTCGGGCGGACACACCCGAGGTAAAGAACTATAAATTAAAGGAGGAACAGTACATGAAATTTAAAAAAGCAGTCGGTGCTGGTGTACTTTCAGTTGGACTAGTAGCTGGCCTCGCGGGTTTCGCGGGAGCAACTTCGGGTACAATTGGAACAACAGGTCCAGACTCAAATAACCAAATTAGTAGTGAAAATAAGAGTAAGGTAGATATCAATAATGACAATGACCTTAACTTGAAGAACAAGAATGAGCAAAAAGCCTCAAGTGGTAAGGTCGAGGCAGAGGACAACACAACTGCCGGTAATGCAGGAAGTGGTAATGCAGCAAACAATAACTCGTTAAGCGCGAGTGTTGCCGTCACTAACTCAATGCCATCAGGTGGTTCTGGTAGCGGTTCTGGTAGCAATACGGCCAGTATTTCGAATACAGGTCCCGACTCAAACAACCAGGTGACATACGAAACAAGCAGTAAAGTAGAGGTTAATAACGATAACGACGTTCATATCTACAATACAAATGAGCAGTCCGCAAAGACGGGTAGTGCCGAAGTAAGCCACAATACAACTGGCGGAAGCGCTACATCTGGTAACGCAACAAACACCAACTCAGCAAGCTTTACCCTTACCATTGCTAACTAGTACGTAGTACTTGGAAAAGGTAAGGTGTCAGGAGAGTGGCATCTCGCCACTCTCCGATCGGGCGAAGAAATACTAGCAACGAAGGAGGGATATGCGTAGATTACTCAAACTTATTCGGACAGCATTCCTTTACTTTGCAGCGTTACTACTTGTGACCGGCTATCCAGTTATAGCGATGGCCGATACACCAGTGGCAACACCAACGAGTACCGATACGCAGCCCGCTCCTCCAAAACCAATCTACACCTATAATGCAGCCACGGGCATGTGGGATAGTAACACGTGGCAATTCAATCCGGTAACTGGTACGTATGAAGCTGTGCCGTCTGCACCAAGCAAAGTAGACCCTACGACGTCGGCGCCCGCAATCGATCAAATAGCTCCGACTACCTCAACAACGCCGACTTCGCCGGTGCCAACGACCGATACGACTTCAACCAATGCAACTTCAAGTGTTGGGGCTAATAATCAGTCGGCAGCCACCGCCAAGACAGGTGACGCAACGGTAGCTGCTAATACGAGTGCCGGAAGTGCGACCACAGGTGACGCAGCTTCAACGACGACACTTTTAAATAATGTGAACTCGGTGATTACAGCTGACGATAACCAGAAAGCAGCTAACTTTACCTATAACGTTATGGGCGATGTTAATGGTGACATTATGCTCTATCCTTTATTACTAAAGAGTATGCTTGAATCTAATGCGGCCAGTACTACTAATGCAAGCAGTACAGTTTCGGCGACACAGACGGCGGCGCTTACTAATGATGTTAATCTTCAGGCAGCAAGTGGTAATGCGACCGTGAGCGGAAATACCAGTGCGGGTAATGCGACCACCGGTTCGGCCAATACGGTCGCGAATATTATGAATATTCTCAATTCCATGATCTCTGCGAACAGATCCTTTACTGGAACGATTAATATTTATGGAAATCTTCAAGGAGATGTTCTGATCGCACCTGATTTTATTCCACAAATGATTGCAAGCAATCAAGGTGGTCAAGCATCGGCTTCTGAGCAGGCGACGGTGCAAACGACCGACACTCAAACAATCGTCAATAACATTTCACTCGCCGCGGAGAGTGGTAGCGCGGCTGTACTTGATAATACTTCGGCAGGCAGCGCAACCACTGGTTCGGCCAATACGAATGTCGTGATATTCAACCTATCAGGTCATGCGATTGTGGCGAAGGACAGCTTGCTGGTATTTGTGAATGTACTTGGGAGGTGGGTTGGCGTGATCGTTGATGCACCAACTGGTGCTACTTCGGCACTCATTGGAGATGGTGTTGTGTCTAATAGTGTCGTGAATCCCGACCTGACGGTGGCAGCTCAGTCGACGAATGCAATTACAAATAATGTGACACTGACCGCACGGTCTGGGGATGCGTTAGTGACGAGTAACACGCTTGCCGGCAATGCGACGAGTGGCAATGCAACTGCCTCAGCGAACGTTGCGAATATATCCAGAAGTGCGCTTGGCATAAGCGACTGGTTTGGGGTTCTCTTTATCAATGTATTTGGTAGTTGGTACGGAAGCTTTGGTATTAATACGCCATATGGCGACCCACCTTCGGGCAGTACTATTGGAAGCGCATCAGAGACAACTCAGCCAGGCGTGATAACCTTCGTTCCCCACACTGATTCTACTTCGCCTGTTCACAAAGTAACCCTGATCGATAGCCAGCAATTAGCTCAGGCTGCAACGACAGAAGCTGCGGTACTGGGGGCTACCTCGGGCAGTGACCACTCGGGTGGTAGTGTTACGACAACGCCACATCCGTCTGCTGTGGTAAAGAATGATTTCCGTCTTCCAATTGTTATCGGTTCACTATTCGTTGTTGGAGTCTCGGGCGTAGCGCTGAGAAGGCTATTATCTAGCAGATCCTAAACAGGGGCATTGCAGCTGCAGGCAAATTGGTGTATACCAAGAATAAGAGCATAGTGGGTTAAGAGAACAAAGGGGTAACACCCGGAGTCGACCCCGGGAGTGCTCATGGCGATGAACACTTTCGATAAATTCTTAGAGAAATATCCTCTCGTTGCATTTGAGAAAGGTCAGATAATCCTTTTGAAGGACGAGATTCCAAAAGGTGTTTATATTATTGCCAGCGGTCTTGTAAAAACCTATACCATAAACCAAAGCGGTGAAGAGCGACTTATCTCGATTGATTCTAAAGGTGAGGATATTCCCATTGGCTTTACCGCTGGTCTGATTACAAAATCTCAATATTTTTATGAAGCGTATCGCCACTGTACTCTCAGAGTTATTCCGTGTGAAGCATATTTAGAGCACTTGTCTGGGAATAATGAAAGTCTGCTAAGGCGACATGTACGAATTACAAAGCTACTTTTGTCGAGCTTATCGAGAATAGAGGCGCTCGAGCAGTCAACGGCGAGCGATAAAGTTGCGTATACACTTTTATATATTGCAGATAAGATTGGCGGACGTTTTCTTTCTCATAAAACAAGATTGAATCTCACGATTACGCAACAGGAAATTGCCAATGCACTTGGGTTAAGCCGAGAGACGGCCGGAATTGTTCTAAAAAAGCTTGAACTAAAAAAATTACTGGTGCACTCTCGAAACAGTTATGTACTCTACACGGAAAAGTTGCTAGCCTATCTAAATCGTCGATAACCATGCGAAGCATAATTAGTATGCCATTCGCAAAAAAATCCTGTAAACTAGAGGAGTGATGAAATTGACAACCCTAAATCTCCAGGGTTTTACCGACTGGGAACAGCGTAAACCCGAAATTGTTGAATATCTAAAAACGACCGATCCAGACATTATCTTATTCCAAGAAGTTGTTTTCTTACCGGACATGTCTCCATTGAATCAAGTCCAGATCCTCAATCAAGAGTTGGGCTATCCTTATGAACATAGTGCCATCACAAGACTCCAGCCGAGCCCACACTACGACGTCTACAGAGAAGGTCTGGGTATGCTGAGTAAACATCCAGTGATGAAGAGTAATACTATTGTTCTCAAACAGGAAGAAGGCGATGAGCATAACCGCATTCTTCAACTCGTCGATGTCCTGATTGACGAACAGCTCGTGAAAATTGCAAACGTACACTTCTCTTTAACTGATACGACAGATTTTGCCACCGCTCATCTGCTTGAAACACTCGACATTATGAGTGGACATGGTGAAAAACGAATTATTGCAGGAGACTTCAATATTGATCGCCTTGAGGATCTTTCACACGTCTGGGAAGACGAATATGAAGCATCGACAAAGATCCCTTATGTCTCCTTTCCAGCAGAGAACAAACGCAATGATTACGTCTTGGTGCCAAAACCCTATACCCTCAAGGGTCTCTCGACTTCTAGTGACAAACTTTCTGATCACGTCGCGGTGACCTTCGAAATTGATACATTGCTCTATCATCCAAATCCGATAGTTCATCAGAGAAGATCGTCACTGTATCTCCCTAGGCGAGTTGTAAAGCAATTCCTCAAAATTCTACCAGCCAAAGAACGGGTGTATAATAAGTAGGTAGGAAACTACGATAGAAATCAAAGCAGGAAGGAGGATTGATGAATTTCACAATCCCGATAAGAGCACAAAGTTCTACCAGTAGTTGGTCCCGTCAATTACGAGGCAATTCTTCGGTGAAGAATAGAAGAGCTGATCGTAAACGGTACGTCTTTTCGATGATAACAGCGGTGTTATTGATTGGTACATTGGTTGCCAGTAGTGTTGGTGGTATGTTGCAAGTAGCGTCAGCTCGTGATAATTATCCTCCAAATTCGGGTCAGAATAGCAGTCCGAGTAGCCCTAGCGGGAATACTCAGAATCCAAGTAATCAAACGAGTCCGGCGACTCCAACGACAGCAAATACAACAACACCCGCAACTACATCAGAGGTACCACCTGCTCCTCAGCCTGATGCGACGACTCCCGCACCTCAGGCAACCCCTGCCCCTGCAGCAGCTGCATCTCAGCCAGCGCCTGCAGTAGCAACGAGTGTCACACCGCAAATTGTTGCAGAGACACCAGCTCCAGCGACAGTTGATACTGAGCCAGCAATTGCAAACATGACGGCGGCACAAGCAGGTAAGAATACACAAGCAGTGAGTTATACTTCAGGTCGTCTTTCGGACGAGACGCGTAATCGTATATTGATACTTGCTGGCGTTGCCACGGTAACTGGTGCGTTACTTTATACGATTAGTTTCATCGGAGCAACTGAACCAACTTCAAGGCGCGAAATTCCAATACGATATATCGTTCCTGTGCGGGAGGTTATTACTAGTTAATGTCACGTCCATTTATTTTTCGACTGTTGGCTATTTTACTCATCATTATAGCGGCGGGCGCTACTGCTTACGCCGTACTTGCGAGTAATAAGAAAGTAGTTGACCAGAACATCGTTTTCTCACCACATACGCTTCTTGCTGGGACTTGGAATTCATATAAAACTGAATATTGGGAAGCATCAACAGGTCGTACGCTGGATAAACAACAGAATGATATTACGACGTCAGAAGGTCAAAGTTACACCATGCTTCGTGCAGTATGGGAGAGTGACAAGCCGACGTTTGATAAGTCATGGGCTTGGACAAAAGAACAGCTACAACGACAAGATAAATTATTCTCATGGCGTTGGGGTAAAAAAACTGATAGCACGTACGGAGTACTTACGGATGTGAATGGTCAGAACGCTGCGTCTGATGCTGATAGTGATATCGCACTATCACTCCTGATGGCAGCCGATAGGTGGCAAGATGCAACCTATCTTAATGAAGCAAAAGCAATCATTAGTAGTATGTACAATAACGAAGTTGTCACTGTTGCCGGTGTTCCATATCTTGCCTCGAATAACCTTGAGAAACGATCATCAAGTCCAATTGTGATGAATCCATCGTACCTTGCGCCGTATGCGTATCGTGAGTTTGCGAAGGTTGACACGCAGCATAATTGGACAGCTGTGATCGATTCGACATATAGCTTCCTTGCGAAAGCAATGAGTGAGAATCTTGATAAAACGAAGACCGATGGCATGCCTCCAGACTGGGTACTGATGGACCGTACGACTGGTGCACTGTCTGCACCAACGGTAAGCAGTCTCACGACAAACTATGGCTTCGATGCAATGCGTACGCCGTGGCGAATTGCACTCGATTACAAATGGAATAAAGATATTAGGTCGAAAGACCTCTTAGAAAAGATGAGTTTCTTGAGTGATCAATGGAACAGTAGAGGCGCGCTCTATTCCACCTATAGTCATGATGGAAACGTCGTGACGAAGGACGAGGTTGCTGAAAGTTATGGAACTGCTCTCGCGTACTTTGACGTCGTAGATTCTCATACCGCCAACCAGATATACGATCAAAAGATAAAGACACTCTATGATCAAAATACAAACGCATGGAAGCAAGACCTGACCTACTACGCATCTAACTGGGTGTGGTTCGGTATCGCATTGCACGAAGATCAGTTACCGAACTTAGCAGCCGACTTAAGGGTCAGTAAATAATGGAGTTCCTCAAATCAATTCAAGTCAGTAAGTTTCTGTTGCTATTGAACGTGGTACTATCAGTCATTTATTTTTACTGTATTGTCGCGGTATTCCCAATTGGTAACTGGTCGCTCTTCGCAGTACTCGTGTTGTCAGAGGCATTTCATGTCTGGCAAGTCTTTGGTTTTATTCACACTGTTTGGTACCGCAAACGAGAGAAGAAATTCGACGCACACTTCCAGCCACACGTGGCAATTTTTATTACCGTTTGTGGGGAACCTGAAGGCATTATCGAATCGACAGTTATTGCTGCGAAAGCTATGAACTATCCACATTTTTCGATCTATATTTTGAATGATGGAAAAGTTGCGAATCGATCAAACTGGAAGGAAGCAGAAATCATCGCCTCGAAACAAAACGTGACATGTATTACTCGCACAATCCCAGGGGGTGCCAAGGCGGGTAATATTAATCACGCCAGCGCACTGACAAACGAACCATACATTGTCGTGTTCGATGCTGATCACACACCAAAGCCAGAATTCTTGCAAGAGACGATGGGATACTTTGTGGATGAAAGGGTAGCGTTTGTACAGTCACCACAATTTTATAAAAATGCTGACGTAAATCAAGTTACTGGTGGAGCATGGGAACAACAGGCATTATTTTTTGGTCCACTTTTAAAAGGAAAAGATTCCGTTAATGCGACCTTTATGTGTGGGACTAATATGGTGCTTCGTCGCGTTGCACTTGAAGAAGTTGGTGGTATGAGTGAAAAAAGCATTGCAGAGGATTTCTTAACCTCACTACTTGTTCATGAAAAAAAGTGGAAGTCTGTCTACGTTGATAAAGTCCTTGCTGAAGGATTGGCACCAGAAGATTTCCTTTCGTATTACAAGCAACAATTTAGATGGGCGAGGGGAAGTCTTGAAATTCTTTTGTCACATAATCCACTATTTCGTAGAGGTTTAACCGCAGCACAAAGGGTGCAGTACCTGGCATCCTCAAGCTACTACGTGTCGGGTATTATTGTGCTGATTAATGCATTGCTGCCATTAGCGTATTTCTTCTTTGCACTCAAGCCGCTGACGATTAACACGATGACGCTAGCGCTCATATTCTTGCCGTATATTTTCGTGATTCTCTACACACTGCAACTGACGAGTAACTTTACGTATACATTCCGGGCATTATCGTTTAGCCTTGGTTCATCAACGATTTATATGAAGGCGTTATGGCATACGATTATTCGAAAAAATAATGGTTTTGCGGTGACATCAAAGACAAAGGTGAGTGGTAATTACGGAAAACTTGTCTTACCTCATCTTATATATATTGGATTAGTCATTGCTGGAGTTGCCTGGGGTGTGGTACGTGAAGGCTGGAGTGCGTCGATGCTTTCAAACATCGCTTGGGCATTTATTTATATTGCCGCATTTGCCCCATTCATTTCAGCGGCATTTGAAGGTTCGCGAAAAGTTTCGTCGTCAAAGAATACAAAACTGAAAAAGATGGAGGCACCCGCGTGAGCAAATGGCGACTCTTCGGCGTCTACAGCCTCTTATTTTTAATGCTCGCATTTGCAGTCTCCTTCGGCTTGATTGTCTTTGGCAATACGAGTCTTCGTCTCGACGAAGCACAGAGTCTATTCCAGACACAACGTGATATTCCAGGTATGCTGCATCTTGTTGCACAGGACGTTCATGTTCCTGGATATCACATACTGCTCCACTACTGGCAGCTCCTATTCGGACAAGATATTTATATTGCACGTATCATGTCACTTGTCTTCTTTGTTGGAACAATCATCATGACCTACGTACTCGCAACCTATGCGTTAGGTCGACGAAGTATCGGATTGTTTGCAGCGCTCCTTGTGACGATCTCGCCATTTATGAATTGGTATGGATCAGAAGCCCGTATGTATACAATGCTGGCGTTCATGACTGTGCTTCATACGTACTTCTTCGTAAGGATTCTGAAACAGGAAGGGGGAGGACGATGGATATTCTGGACACTCACAGCGATTCTCGGCGTTTACACGCACTACTTCTTTATTTTTGTACTCCTGTCGGAGTTTGTCTCAGTCATTCTTCTGCGTAAAAAGTTACACGGTGAGCATGCAATTCGAAACGTTATTATAGGTGGAGTAATTGCTGGTATTTCATTATTGCCGTGGCTTATCTATGTCTACGCACTAGGGTTTGCGAGCAACACTCAGCCTGCACTTGCGGAACCATCGGCGGGTGATTTGTTTGATACCTATGCGCAATTTGTTTTTGGATTCCAGGTATCGGCAGTTAACACGCTCATCATTTCATTATGGCCAATTGCTGTGTTGTTAGCATTCTTTGCGCTGCAGCGAAGCAAAAAAGAGATTCCTATCGCGATGACACCATTTGTGTTGCTTGCTACACTGCCAGTGCTCTGTGCCTTTTTGATTAGTGTGACAATTAAGCCATTCTTCCTTAGCCGTTATTTAATTGTCGCGCTACCAACACTTTTTATATTTATCGCTTGGCTACTGACACGGTATCGACGACGGATTGCGCGAACAGTGGGAATTATCCTTGTCCTCGTCATCGGGGTATTATTTACGGTACAAGCAGTGAGTCCGAATACGCCGGTAAAAGAAAATTACAAAGATGCGGTGGCATATATTGATGCAAATGCTGGTTCAAGCGACGTGGTTGTTCTTGCGGCACCGTTTACCATTTATCCAGTTGAGTATTACTACAAAGGTTTAGCAAAATTGACGACACAACCGATCTGGGATCGATTTAATGCTGGATCAGTTCCTGCGTACGATCCCGCAAAGGTTGCGCAGGAAACAAACGAAAACGTTGATTCGTATCAACATGCCTTCCTGATGTTGAGTTACGACCAGGGATATAACGCCAAACTGAAAGATTACTATGATGCGCACTATCAACGGATCGCAAGTCATGACTTTTCACCTGGTTTATCAGTGTATGAATACAAGATTCGCTACGATCAGCCAATAACTGTCGCAGAGTAGTACTTGACATACTTTTCATACTTAGTATACAATAGATACCATGCACGATAAAAAACTATTCGGTACGGCAACTGTGGGAACGAAAGGTCAGGTGGTTATTCCAGCTGATGCTCGTGAAGCGTTTGATATTAAAACCGGAGATCGTTTGTATGTCGTTGGATCAAGTAAGGCGGGATGGATTGGATTCTTGAAAGAAGATCAACTCCGTGTACTGGTAGAGCATTTGACGGATAATATTGAACAGTACCGTTCAGCCATCGATAACATAGACAAGTAAACTAAACCAATTCACTAAGGAAGATATATGCACCATCATTTAACATTGCGTAGCAAGATAATTATCATGCTTTCCGTTATGGCCAGTTTGTTCCTCGTATCATTAGACCAAACAATTATTTCAACTGCTCTCGGCAAGATTGTCGAAGAGTTTAATGCCTACGACTCACTCAGCTGGATCGTCACGGCATATCTATTAACCACAACAATCACTGTCCCAATTGCTGGTAAGCTTTCTGATATCTTTGGACGACGAAACGTTCTGCTTGTTGGTGTTGGTGTCTTTGTTATCGGTTCATTATTTGGTGGTATGAGTCCGAATGTTGTTGATCTTGTCCTGTGGCGCGCCTTCCAAGGTATTGGTGCAGGTATTATTACCGCCAACGCCTTTACGATTGTCGGTGACTTGTTTGCCGCACGCGAGAGGGGACGTTGGCAGGGGCTTATTGGTGCCGTATTCGCTCTCAGCTCTGTCATTGGTCCACTTCTTGGTGGATTCCTGACTGATAGCCAGCACATCCTTGGGCTCACGACTAACTGGCGTTGGACCTTTTTCATCAACGTTCCTATCGGTATCGCTGCTTTCGCATTGATTGCCCTATTTGCACCTGCGATGAAGCACGCAAAGAAGGTAAGGATCGACTTTCTTGGTGCTGGACTGCTGGCGGTATCACTTGCTTCATTGATTCTTGCGGTTGATAACACCCAGCAAATCTTCGCTGGGTTCATGAATGCGACAGGTATTTCTCTCTTTGCGCTTCAGTTTGCCATGTATAGCCTGTCAGTTATTGCCGGAGTAATCTTTATACTTGTTGAGCGTAAAGTGAAGGAGCCGATCCTTCCATTGTCATTCTTCAAGAAAAAGAACTACGTGCTACTTGTATCCGTTGCTGCACTCTTTGGTGCTGCCTTTATGGGATCAATCTTGTACCTGACACAGTTTAACCAACAGGTGTTTGGCGCAACGCCAACGCAATCTGGTTTGATGCTGCTTCCACTTATTGGTGGGCTGATGCTCACCAGTATTGCATCAGGACAGGTCATTTCTCGAATTGGTAAGTACAAGATCTTTATGCAAGTTGGGTTCGTTATGGCTACTCTTGGTATGATCGCACTGACAACTTTGAATCCTGATTCAGTCTACATGCAAGAAGCAATCATTATGTTCTTCATGGGACTTGGAATGGGTGTTGCAATGCCTACTTTGAACCTTGCGGTACAAAATGAGTTTGAACAAGAGCAGCTCGGTGCTGCAACCAGCTCGAACCAACTCTTCCGAAGCCTTGGTTCAACCCTTGGAACGGCTATCTTCGGTGCAGTACTCACGGCCGGTATCTTGTCACACATTGGAAACATTCAAACAACGCCATATGTTCAGACAATTAGCGCGAGTCCTCAGGTCTCTAAGCTTGGTAGCATTAACGATCCGAACACTATTTTGACGCTTAACATGCCAAGTGTGAAGCAAGAAATCACCGATGGTGCAAACGCGAGCTTCCAGGCATTACCAGCACCCGTCGCCAAGGTTGCGCAGGATACGTTCCTTAGTAATCAAAAGACCTTCTCGGGAATTGTGACACATGCTTTCTCGGAAAGTCTTCAACGTATCTTTATTGTCGCAGCTATCCTTATGGCTATCTCAACGGTACTGATCTTCCTCTTGAAGGAGCGTCCGCTCAAGTCTGCGAAACCAACAGATACCCCCGGCGAACTGTAGCGATATTTACATTTCGTAGATAAAATTCAAAAAAGAGCTTGTGCTCTTTTTTGAATTAGAATATGATAAAAACAATAGCGTAATGACAGACGCATTCTTGACTGATTCCCGGAGAATTGGTATTATAAATGATGTGTTTCACGCCAAACTTAATTTTAAAGGTCGGAGTGCGTGGAGCTGTACATAGTACAAGGAGTACAACTGTCACATGCCTATAGCAATCGAATTTGTGCCATCACGGCGCAAAAAGATCGCAGTGGATGTGGTGCCCGCCGATTGGCGAATATTTATCGCTCACTAATTAGTTCTAGGTCTTAGAACTATCACACAAAAAGAAAACACCCCAAGGCACCGGGGTGTTTTCACTTTTTAAAGGAAAAGTACTCTTGGTTGCATCTACTGAGCGAGTGCTTTGTCGAAGAGACCTGTAAGGACTGTTGTGCTGCCCTGAACGATCTGACCTGAGTCAGTTGCAGATAGTTGCTTACCATCGAGGTAAAAGGTAGGAGTCGCGCTGACGCCAATCTTCTTGCCAAGGGCTTGATCAAAGGTGATTTTACTGTTGACCGCGTTAGATGCAAGATCAGTCTTGAACTTTGCTTCATCGAGACCGAGTTGACCAGCATAGCTAACGAATATGTTTGTGCGCTGGTCGCCAGTGAGAGTTTCCCAGCTAGTCTGGTTCTCGTAGAGCATATTGTGCATTTCCCAGTACTTTCCCTGCAATCCAGCTGCTTCAGCTGCTGCAGCTGCGGCACGTGCGTTAGGATGGATCGTCGTAAGAGGGAAGTTACGGAAGATAAAGGCAACCTTATCCTTATATGAGTCTGTTGCTGACTTTACCTGTGCATATGCTCCGCCACAGCTAGGACACTGGAAGTCTCCATACTCTATGAAGACAACTTTTGAATCAGCTTTACCGAAGACGTGATCAGCGATTTGACCGTTTTGCGCGCTTGCACTGATAGTGCTGTTTGTATCGACGTTACTGACATCAATTGACGGGTTTGAGGCGTGTGAATACACAACCAATCCGCCAAAAGCGAGCACAATGACTGCGCCAAAAATAATCCATGCAACCTTATTCATCAAAAAGACCTCCAAAATTAACTATACTTATTGTAGCAGACAAATGCTGGCTGTCAGCGCCCCCCGAGTACTGTACAATAATGACATAATGTTTACGTTCCTACTTATTGTAACTATTGTCATCTTTTTTATGCTTGTTATTGTTGCAGGACTCCACCCTACGCCCTATTTAGTGAGCCAGTTTGAATTACATCGCAGGTCACATACGAGCAAAGAGGCAAAGTGGCAGCACCGCCGAGAAACTCTTCTCCCTGACGTCTACGGGGCAATTGCGACAAAGATCGCTCTACTCCTAGTCGCATTCATTGCGCTATCTATTGTGACCTTTGGTTGGGCACTTGGTATTATCATTGCGATTGTTGGAACACTCCTGTATCCAACCGTTGCAAACTGGGGTCTAGTGAACCGTCTCTCGCAAAGGATCTATGCCCGCTATGAAGCACCCTACCTCGATATTGTTGAGAAGCTAAGACCATTTTTTGCTGTCGTGCGGGCTGTATCTGTGCCACACGTCGAGCCATATCATCGGTTTGATTCAAGAGAAGAGTTGCAGCGCCTCATCGATCAATCGGGGAGCGTTTTGACCGATGATGAAAAAACACTGATTGTGCACAGCCTCTCGTTTGCTGATCGAACTGTCGAAAGCATCATGACCCCAAAGAGTATGATCAAAAGTATTAAAAAGTCAGAGTTTCTTGGTCCCTTAGTGCTCAGTGAGATTCACGAGCTTGGACACAGTCGCCTGCCGGTTACTGGCGCCGATATCGATCATGTTGTAGGCGTGCTGCACCTTAATGACCTGTTATCACTCGACATAAAGCAATCTGTTACTGCTGAAAAGGCGATGGAGCCAAAAGTATTCTACATTCGTCACGACGACACGCTAGAACATGCACTCGCTGCTTTTATAGAATCACGACACCACCTATTTATTGTGATCAACGATTTTCGTGAGACAGTTGGACTTTTGACACTTGAAAATGTGATTGAGGCTTTGATCGGTCGCAAAATCATTGACGAAGACGATGATCATGAAGACGTTCGCTCTATTGCTCAGAAAATCGCACGTGACAACAATTCACCCAAGAACCATGTCGATCTCTAGTTTTATAGAGGTCAGAGTGGTATAGTACTACTCATGACTCGTACACTTACTAAAGAACTCAGCGCCCATGTTGGCGAAACTATTACCATAGAGGGATGGCTTCACAAGAAGCGACTTCTTGGTGGACTTAACTTTATTACACTTCGCGACCGCTCTGGTCTTGCGCAAAATCTTATTGATAATAAAGATGAAGTAGAAAAGCTCCGTGGTCTGCAAATTGGAACTGTCCTTGCCTTAACTGGTGTCGTCACTGCTGATGAACGCGCTCCAGGCGGTGCCGAACTTCACGATGTTACTGTTGAAGTACTCGTTCCAGTTACTGCCGAATCTCCAATCGAAATCGACAAACCACTCGATCACAAATCAGAGAATCTCGACACGTTGTTTGAAAACCGAGTTGTTGGACTTCGCAACATACGTGAGTCAAACGTCTTCAAGATTCAGGCCGGCGTAAAAGAAGCTGCCCGTCAGTATTTCCACGCGAACGAATTTACGGAGTTTAACTCACCGAAGTTACTGCCAGCTGCAACCGAAGGTGGAGCAGAGGTATTTACACTCGATTACTTTGGTAAAGAGGCGACATTGGCGCAGAGTGCGCAGTTTTACAAGCAGATGCTTGTCGGTGTTTTTGAGCGTGCGTACGAGATCAACCCAACCTACCGTGCGGAGCCATCTGCCACCACTCGTCACATGACTGAATTCATTCACATTGATGCCGAGATGGGCTTCGTGGACTTCCCGGAACTACTTAAAATGGTCGGTGGATTGCTTCACTCGGTCACCTCAAATGTATGGGAAAACTATGGACCAGAATTAAAGAGCTGGAACGCGCAACCAGTTGTGCTGGCGGACGATATTCCTCAGCTTGCACTCGAAGAAATTCATGAACTTTACTTTAAAGCGACCAACCAAGATAGCCGTGGCGAAAAAGATATGCGTCCTGATGAAGAAAAATGGATTACTGAATACGCCAAGAAAAACCTCGGCAGTGAAGCAGTCTTTGTCACCCAGTGGCCAGCGAGTGAAATGAAGTTCTATCACCGAAAATCTGCTGAAAATCCTGAGTTTGCGGAACGTGCTGACCTTATCTTCCGCGGCGTCGAAATTGCGACCATTAGTATGCGAGAGAATCGCTACGACGTGCTTGTTGAGCAGCTGAAAACAATTGCAGGTGGCGATCCTGAGACCGATGGATTTAGGTACTATCTCCAAGCGTTTAAATACGGATTGCCCGTACATGGTGGCTTCGGTATGGGACTCGAGCGTCTTACCCAAAAGATTATTGGACTCAACAACGTCAAAGAAGCATCGTTGTTCCCACGCGACATCAACCGCTTAACTCCTTAATTTGCCTCATGACTCGATAGCGAGTTACAATAAGCGGTATGCAACCACAAGAAACGACTGTTCCTGGCGTCTCAGCACCGGTAGAACCACCCGCTCCACCCTCTGCGCAGATAGAACTTGAAATTCATACAAAGAAGATTCCGCGTCAGCGACATTTCCTGATTTTGTTTTTCTTTAGCTTTATGTGGGGAACTTTCGGCGTCGATCGAATGTATATGGGGCTCTATGGCTCGGGAATCCTCAAGCTTTTAACGCTTGGTGGACTTGGGCTATGGACGTTAACTGACATGATCGTCATCATGACAGGTACATTCAAAGACAAAGAGGGGAGAGTAACCCTTCAGTTTAATGAGTACAAAAAGTTCGCAAGCCGAACGATCTTGTGGTTTACGATTATTCTCGCTGTCGTTATTCTCGTGAACGGAATCTTACTTATCTTGGGGATCTTCCAGCTGACTTCATCATTACAGAACGGAAGTATTCCTGGACTTGATCAGCTACAGGGCGCTACAGGGGGCACTCAGAGTCAGATCAACAGCTTATTAGGACAATAAACTAACTAATCGCCGGTTTGTTATCAAGTGAGTGCCAGATATACCAACTTGCAACTGACTCATAAGGGTGCCACTTGTGAAGTTTTGCGATGATTTCCATCTCTTCTGGAGTTGGTTTTTCTTTTAAATTGTAGAGGCTATACATGCCATTTTTAATACCTAAATCACCAGTCGGTAGCACATCGAGTCGACCCATACAAAATATCAAGAACATATGGACAGTCCAGACACCAACACCTTTAATCGTTGTCAGTTCGGAGATGACGTCTTCATTCGAAAGTGCATCAAGGTGATTAAATCGAACAGTTTCTTCTAGGACTTTCACCGCCAAGTCTTGAATGTACGTACCCTTTTGTCGTGACAACCCAACGCTTCGTAGTTCCTCACTATCCTTCTCAAGGATTTGACCAGGAGTAGGGAACTCATCACCAGGAAACAGTGCGAGGAATCGCTTGAAAATGGTTGCGGCTGCTTTCACGCTCAATTGCTGTGAGATGATACTTCCAACCAGTGCCTGGTAGTAGTTTTTATTTGGAGTAATTGAAGGAAGCCCTGCAATTCCAATAATTGGAGCAAGGTCTGCATCAACCCTTGCAAGGTATTTGGCCGCATCTCTCAGCGATTCAGGTGTTGCAACGGGTGGCATTATTCGATCTCGATTGTCTCTCCGTCAATTCGCTTATATTCAGTACCTACTGCTTCAGCGAATCCACTCACTATGTTGTCGACAATGTATTTTCCGGCCGTCGAAAGAATCGCATCATGTGTCGGAAAGGTAAATCGTGCGCCAACTGATTTCATAAACTCAATTGTCTCGGCTATTTTTAACCAAGGTGCGGCAACTGGAAGAGCTAAAGTATCAACTGATTTTTCCGGAATTGTAAATGAGTCACCAGGGTAGTAAAGGCGATCTTCAATAAGCACACCAACATTCTGCACAACTGGTATGCTAGGGTGAATGACTGCGTGGTTATCACCGTAGAAATCCAGATCAAAGCCTTCAATGGCAAAGCTATCACCACCGTGGACAGTCCTCGTCTCGTACCCGCTTAACTGTGAAGTGACTGCTTGTGGACCAATCACAAGCGCCGCCCCATTTTTGGCAATAATCTCGGCGAGTAGCTCTTCATTAAAGTGATCACCGTGATCGTGAGTCACAACAATCGCCACAACGTTATTGGGAATTGTGAGGTCGGTCGTGAATGACCCCGGGTCAACAATAATAGACTTGCCGTCTTTTTCAACCGTAAAACAAGCGTGTTCATACTTTGTTAGTTCCATAAAACCTCCTTTATTATTACTGGTTCGGCTATGCTTCTTTGAACCATTTCGTGTAAGCAGCACGCGCCTTCACAATTTTTGGCGCAATGACGATAGAGCAGTACCCATTGCCGGGATTCTTATTGAAGTAATCTTGGTGGTAAGCTTCAGCTGGATAGAAAACGTCTAACTGGGCGAGTTCGGTAGTGAGTGGTGCATCCCAATGTGCTTGAGCACGTTCTTTAGCTGCTTCAAATGTTCGTTTTTGTGCATCGTCAACGTAGTACATCGCTGAACGATATTGTGTCCCAACATCTGCACCTTGGCGATTCAGCGTTGTCGGGTCGTGAATAAGGAAGAATAAGTCAAGGATCACATCACTGGGAATAATTGATTCATCAAATGTAATCTGCACTACTTCAGCGTGTCCGGTTTCACCAGTCGATACTTCTTCGTACGTCGGGTTAGCCGTTGTACCGCCGGCATAGCCGCTAACGATTTCAGTCACGCCTTTGAGACGGCGATAGACAGCGTCCAAACACCAGAAACATCCACCTGCGATAACATATGTCTTCATACCCTTATTATACGCTTCGGGTCGTTACAGTATAATAGATCAGTGAACGCTTTGAAGTTTAATGAAGAAGTCTGGGAAAAAGCGCGCGAACTGTATCGCGATATGCCGTGGCGTGATAACACTGACCCGTACTACGTGCTTGTCAGTGAATTAATGTTGCAACAAACCCAGGTTGATCGGGTAATTCCAAAGTTTGAACTTTTTATGAGTACTTTTCCGACAGTTGAAACGTTAGCGAAAGCACCTTTGTCCGAAGTACTGACTGTTTGGAGTGGGCTTGGCTACAATCGCCGGGCAAAGTATCTACACGAAGCGGCAAAGAGGGTTGTCGCAGACTTCGATGGAACTATCCCTGATACATACGATGCACTAGTCAGCCTTTCGGGGATCGGTCCAAATACTGCCGGTGCGATCCTGGCATATAGCTTTAATCAACCGGTTGTATTTATTGAAACGAATATCAGAACGGTCTATTTTCATCACTTTTTTGAAGATCAGGCACTTATAACAGATAAAGAGCTAAAAGAATTGGTCGAACAGACGATCGATAAAGAACATCCAAGAGAGTGGTATTGGGGACTGATGGATTATGGGTCGTACTTAAAAAAGCAGGGCGCTTCTCGGATAGATAAAAGTAGTCATTACAAAAAACAGGCGCCGCTCCAAGGGAGTGTGCGTGAGGTGCGTGGACTTATATTGAAAGCAGTTGCGAAAAAAGATTACCTTGCGCAGGAGCTGCGCGATGAAATGCCTCCCGACGAGCGGTTTGATGTCGCTTTGAAAGCGATGCTTGCTGAAGGGCTTATTGCTCAAACTGGTGATAGTCTGCATCTGACGAAGTAACGACATGGATGCTATAATAAGACGACATGAAAATACGAATCCGTCTTGTCTTATTCGCTATGATTGCCGCATCGCTGCTGTCTGTCTTTGTATTAAAAAATAGTTATGCCGCTGATCTTTCGAGCGACCAAATAACACGTATTCAAGCGAACTGCCTTTCGATTAAAGGTTCGCTCAACCAGCTTCACGCAAGTGACGCACTGCTCCGCGTGAACCGTGGTCAGATTTACGAATCCGTAGGAACGAAGCTCATGGATAGTTTCAATAGTCGACTCAGTAATAGCGGACTCGATAATAAGGGACTCGTATCCGTTGCTAATGAATATCAGGCTGCACTGACAACCTTTCGAATGGACTATCAAGCCTACGAGCAGCAGCTATCGGCGACAATAAGAATCGATTGTACGAAAGATCCTACTACTTTCCATAATGCCCTCGAAGATGCACGTACAAAAAGGTCAACCGTTCATGACGATGTTACTCACCTAAATCAATATATTGATGATTATCGATCTGCAGTAAACGATTTTATGCTCAATTTTGAAAGAGTGACAGGGAAGAACTAATGAGCGACGAAACAACACCAGCAACTGAAGAACAACTATCTTTCTGGGATGAGCACCGCTTTATGCTTCTTATTATCGGAACCCTGGTGATAGCGTTAGTCCTCGTGAGTGTAAGCATCATTATCTACAAAGTGAGTGGATCTGCCCAACTCGATCTCAGTCGACCTGGTTATCAATCCGTCAGCAATAAGGTTGATCGCACTAATCTAGTAACCGATTACAGTGCATTTGGTCCGGTGAATAAAAATACGGTGAATGACTTTACGACTATTTACGATAGTCAGGCGGCAAAGGCAAAAGCGGTCGACGCATTTAACGGCGATCCGCTTAACCCTGCTGTTCTAGAGTTTAGTGATCCGACTGCCTCTACCGAATAATTGCCTCTCCATTTCGAAATGAGGTTTAAGGAAATCAAAGAAATGAGGATCCGCGGTAACCTATTGTTTTTCGATCTCCATTTTTTCAAATTCAGGACTTTGCTCAACTTCACTGCTGTTCTTTAATTTGTTGACTGACATGATTGTAGTCTCTTTTGACATTTTACTGATTACATTGTCATCATAACGTGCTATTATTCGAATGAATAGAAAGTTTAATTTGAGTCAAATATGATTGAGTCTGTATCTATAAGCCATCACATTCAGAAATACATTATTGACGTACTTATGTACGCGCAAGTGGCCCGTTTTCGTGACTTGCGACCGCCAAAAACGGATACGAATCTTTTTACATATCACTTAAATAGCCTTGTGAAGAACGGGATGGTGACAAAAGTGGAGGGTGGGTACGCACTGAGCCTCACTGGTCTTTCCTATGTCGACAGGGTCAGTACAGAAAACAAAACAATTCGTACACAACCAAAAATCATTACGATGTTACTTATTCAAAACAGTGATGGTGACATTCTTTTGCAACGTCGTAGTAAACAACCCTATATCAACGCCTGGACGCTCCCATATGGAAAACTCCATATCGATGACCCATCTGTCATGGTTGCCGCAAAACGTGAAGCAACAGAGAAGCTTGGGCTTGAGAACCAAGAAATGCGACACGCGGGTGATTGTTATATACGAGTAAAGTCACATGAAGGAATCCTCTCAACAACCTTGGCGCATATTTTTAAGTTCAACCGTGACGATATAGAAACATCCGACGATAGTATGTGGGCACGACCACACAAGCTTCGTGACTATACACTTGCGCCGGCGGTCGAGGAGATTGTGTCACGAGGGTTCTTCAATGACCCATTCTTTTTTGAAGAGTTCGACGCTACTTGGCCGTTACCAGGAAATCGTTAAAAGATTACGCGTTTCTTTCGCGTACCCAGCTATCGATGGTGCCAGCACCCATGCAAAGGACAAGTTTACCTTCGCTTCGTGCTTTTTGAATAGTATTCCAAAGGTCGTCACCAAATTCTGCCACGTGCACAGTTTGTTTGTTTGTAAGGTTTGAGATAAGCTCCTCGGGTGTCAGGATTGGTTCATTAGGATCTTCTCTTGAAAGATAGGTCGGTAGCCAATAGGTTTCGTCAGCCAATTCAAACTGGTCATCGTACATAGCTTGAATACGTGTCTGGCGTCTGTTTTGATGAGGTTGATAGACAAGAACGACGTGATCGGATAATTCACGGGCAAGTTGTAACGTCGCGGCAATTTCTTTTGGATGGTGTCCGTAGTCAGAATAGAGATTATCATCAATTTTCTCAAATCGTCGATCGGTTCCAGGGAACTCGCCGAGTGCAATCGCAACATCTTCAGCTTTCGCGAGACCAAGGTATTCAGCGGCTTTTGTGACGAGTGTCGCATTACGACGATTATGTTCACCTGCGAGGGGAAGGCTCAGCGTCTCATGAAGAACCCACGCATTGTCTTCGTTAGCTTTGACGTATGCTGCATCTGCTTCCCAAATGATCGTGTGTGCTGATTGATCGATGAACTGTCGGAATGCATCAGTGTAGTCGGATTCGTTAGGGTAGGTATCCGGGTGATCGTAATCAATTGAAGTAATCAGCGAAAGATAGGGCTTAAAGTTCAGGAAGTTGCGGTCGTACTCGTCACATTCGTAAATGAAGTACTCACTTTTTGGATCAAATTTGCCACTCGGTCCAAAGGCAAGCGTTGTCCCGACAGAGTAGCTTTCAGGAATGCCAAGTTGTCGCATCAACCAGACCATCATGCCGGTCGTTGTTGTTTTTCCGTGCGTTCCAGCAATCGCGATGAGTTTTAAATCTTTTTCTTGTAGGATGTACGCAAGAAATTCATCACGTTTGCTTGTCCTGATGCCTAATTCGCCTGCGAGGAGCAGTTCTGCGTGATCATCGGGAAGGGCAGACGTGTACACGAACCAATCAATTGGTGTCGCCTCGTGACTCGCGCGTAGGAAACTGCCGTCTTGTCCGATATTGACCATAACACCTTGTTCGCGAAGTTCTTCTGTGATGAGACTTTCGTTAAGATCCGATCCCATGATCGTATGACCGGCGTCTCTGGCGATCTCGACGAGTGGTCCAATGCCAACGCCGCCAAGTCCCGAGAAGTAGATGTTCATATGCTTAGTATATATCAACTTGCCCCATATCTTCTCTTGTGAGCAGAACTGTGTTGTAATAGGGAAAGAAAAAAGTGGGCAACTTAAGTTAAAGAATAGTCAAACCAAAAGAAACATGCTTCAAAAAATACTCCATCGAATTCTCGTGCAACGTCATTTCTGGCGTTACGCAACTTTTAGTGAGGTTTCCGAGCTCTATGCGTCCCGCATGCTTCGTATGTTGGCGCTTAATATCGCCGCGTCATTTATGTCGATCTTTTTGTATCAACATGGCTATAGTATTTCGTTTATCGCACTATTTTGGGGGATATTCTTCCTCTTTAAGTCCTTTATTGCTTTGCCTGCCGCTGCGATCACTGCACATATTGGTGCGAAGCATGGCATATTACTTTCAAATCTGATGTATATCCCGTCGATGATTATCTTTGCGCTTGTTCCAATTTACGGACCGTATTTGCTGATCTTGGTGGTGATACTACAGGGAGCGTCGGCGGCACTATATTCCATTAGTTACAGTACCGACTTTTCTAAGGTGAAAAGCGTGCTCCATGCTGGCAAAGAAATCGCATACATGAACATCGTTGAGAAGGTTACCACTGGACTGAGCCCACTCATCGGGGGTTTTTTGGCCTTTGCTTTTGGTCCACAAGTAGTGCTCATCATTGCGGCGGTGCTATTTAGCTTTGCGGCTGCACCGCTTCTACAAACAGGTGAACAAGAACGTCCGCGCCAAAAACTTAACTTTAAAGGTTTTCCATGGCATCTCGTTCGTCCTAATATTGCATCGCAGATAGCGATTGGCTTTGATGTTTTCACGTCTGGTACGGTATGGACGATGTTTACGGCAGTCTTCATCATTGGCGTCGGTTCAACAAACGCGGTGTATGCCGCGAACGGGATACTTCTCTCGGTCGTATTGTTCGCAGCGCTGGGCGCATCGTATGCATACGGCAAGCTCATTGATCAAAAAAGAGGGAAAGAGCTCCTGAGGATCGCATCAGTCGGTAACTCACTGACGCACCTTATGCGTGCGTTTACTGGAACTCCCATTGCAGTGGCTGGACTCAACATTGCGAACGAAGCGGCAACGACAGGATACACGATGGCTTATACGAGAGGTCTGTTTGATAATGCAGATCTTTCAGGTCAAAGGGTCACGTATCTAGGTATCGTCGAAGTGCAATCAAACTTTGGTGCTGCAGTTGGTGGCTTCCTGCTCTTTTTCCTCGCGTCTCATATCGGGGATAAACCATCGATACACCTCTTTTTCTTCATCGCAGCCGCAGTTGTGCTATTGATTGCAACCGCCAAGTTCCCTCTCTATCGAAAGTAGTGGTCGTAGGGTACAATAAGCGCAAGTAGTAAGGTGGGAATCTAAAGAAAAGTGGCAGACAAAAGGCGAGTCCGAAGAACAATAAAAGACCTGCAACGTATCAAAACGTGGCAACTTTTAGTATTACTCATCCTCGCAGTCTTTATTGCGGCAACATTCCTGCGCCTGAATAACATTGGAATGGTCGAAAGAAGGGCGGCGGTCATTGCCGCTGACAAGGCAGGAATTGAAGACAGCACTATCAAACGATTGTACGATCTACAACAGTACGTCTCCGCACACATGAACACCGACCTCGGAAAAGGTGTCTATCTCGAAGATTCTTATAATCGCGACTACCAAGTGTGGCAAACAACGGTCTATGGTGATAGCAATCCTAATGGCAATATTTACAAGAAAGCTCAGGATGTTTGTGCACCAAGATTCAGTCATTATTCAACGGCATATTTGCAATGTACCACTAGTGAATTGGCAAAATACCCTGCGGCAGCTGACCCAGGAACTGATACAAGTGCGCCCAAGCCAGCAAGCTATGTTCATGGGTATATTTCACCTGTCTGGTCACCCGATTTTGCGGGGTGGTCAGTGGTTGCCTGTGTTGTCATTACGCTCATGATTATTGTTCGATTAGTCAGTCTTGGAGTGCTCAAATTGATGCTCCGACAGCACTACCGAAGTGTTTAGTGTTGACAGCCACCCTAGTCACGCTGTACGCTTACTCTCGTATAGCACTAATAGGAGGTTATAAGATTTACCATGGCTTACAGTCACACAAACTCAAAGGGCGTCACTTATTACTTGCACAGCACTGAAGTAACACTTCGTGGTGGCAAACCACAAACAATTTACTTCTTCGCTAAAGTAGAGAAGAATGCTAAGGGTCAACCAGTCGATCTTCCAGAAGACCGCATTGTAAAAGAAAACCCACGCAACGGTTTCCTTACTGTTTCTAAGAAGAAATAGTTCCGAAAAAATAGTATTGCACCATAAGCTGTTTGACCTTATACTGAAGGCAAACAAACAGGTGCTCAAAACTGCCCCCTCCCCGGGGGCTTTTTTGTTTGTCATTGTTTTTATCTGTCTCGTCGTTGTAAAATGAAACCTAATGAAGAATATGATCGAGGTCAAAGACCTCAAGAAACGTTACGGGGACAAGCAGGCCGTGAATGGTGTCAGCTTTTCGGTAAAAAAGGGAGAAATCTTCGGCATTCTTGGTCCAAATGGTGCCGGTAAAACCACGACACTAGAAATGATGGAAACACTCCGACCGATTGACTCGGGGAGTGTCGTGATTGACGGCATTGATGTAAAAGCAAATCCACAGGCAATCAAGTACCTCATTGGTGTCCAGCCACAATCACCAGCCTTCCAAGACAAAACACAGCTTATCGAAGTCGTACAGATGTTTGCTGCGGCGTATGGTGAAAAAGTTGATGCGATGCAATTCCTGCGTGATGTTGACCTCCAAGATAAGGCGAAGTCGTACGTCGAAAGTCTTTCAGGTGGCCAAAAACAACGCCTGAGCATTACTACTGCGCTTGTGCACGGTCCAAAGGTATTCTTTCTTGATGAACCAACTACTGGTCTTGACCCACAAGCTCGTCGTAACCTATGGGAGCTTATCGAAAAGGTTCGTGATAGAGGAATTAGCGTGATTATGACCACTCACTACATGGATGAAGCAGAAATTCTCTGTGATCGTATCGCTGTGATGGATAATGGCAAAATCATTGCACTTGATACACCAAAAAATCTTATCAAGCAGCTACTGAAGCGTGGATTTAAGAAAACTCAAGAAGTAGAGCAGGCGAACCTTGAAGATGTCTTTATCGATCTGACAGGAAAAGGACTAAGGGAAGAATCATAATGAACAAATTGTCATTTCGTAAACAACTCTTTACTGTTGGTGTATTTGTTCGAATCAACACAAAGCGCTTTTTTCGTGATCGTCTCGCGCTATTCTTTACGCTCGTTTTCCCGCTCATCTTCCTTTTCGTCTTTGGAAGCCTTAACAGTGGCGGTGGTAACGTTTCATTTAATGTTGCAATCATCAACCACTCAAAGTCTCAATTTGCGACAGATTTCGTCAAACAGTCACAGGATAGTAAAATTCTCAAAGTGAATAACAGCATCACGAGCCTCGATCAGGCTAAAGATAAGATGGGTAGGTCTGAACTCGATGCAACGATTGTGCTCCCAGAGAACTTCGGTGACGTACAAACTGGCCAGAACTACCCAAGTGGGGAAGCAGAAGTTATCTACACGCAGAACAACCAAGCGTCTGCCTCTGCGCTCACGTCAGTGCTCAATACCCAGTTCAAATCTATTAACAATTCACTCGTCCCCACAGTGACACCGTTCACAGTAAAGGGCACACAACTCAACGAAAATAGCCTCAGCGCCTTCGACTACACCTTTGCAGGGCTCCTTGGATTCTCGCTGATTGGTATGGGTATCTTTGGTCCATTGAATGTCTTCCCGGAACTGAAAAAGATGGGTATCCTTCGTCGACTCAGTACAACGCCGCTTCATGTCTGGCAGTATTTCCTTGCAACGATGATTGGACAAGCTGCGATCGGTATTATTAGCTTCGCTGCACTATTCATTGTTGCCATTTTTGTCTTCCATCTGGATGTGGTGGGGAATTGGCTCGAATTACTCGGTTTCCTCCTCCTCGGTATGATCACGATCCTCGGTATCGGTCTTGCGCTCGGTGGTTGGGCAAAGAACGAGCGGCAGGCAGCGCCTCTATCAAATATCATCGTCTTCCCGATGATGTTTCTATCAGGAACATTCTTCCCTCGCTATCTCATGCCAGATTGGCTCCAGCACATCTCTGCATTCCTTCCGCTCACCCCAATCATTGACGGCATCCGTTTGATCGCAACAGAAGGTAAGCAGTTCGTTGATATTCTTCCGCAAATCGGTCTAACTGGTGCGTGGCTGGTTATTATTTACATTATTGCTTTCCGAGTCTTCCGCTGGGAGTAGATTGACTTATATCAGTTTTTGTGTTACTATTATGTCATAAAGATGTTTGAAAAAACGCCCCCACAATCTGAAGACTCCCTCCCTAGTAGACCCGATCTACAATCGTTTCTCTCAGCTCAAAATGAGCGTCTTCAAAATAAATATGACATACACGGCAATGGGGTCACCTCGGGACTCGGTGAACTTGTTGTCGACAAACCCGACCCAGTTAATTTTCTGAGTAGTATGAATCAACTACCAGTTGAAGAAAAGAAGCGATTTTTTGTCGACAACTTAAAACATTTGATGGATATCATGTACCAAGGATTTAATGACTCCCGTTTGGTCGGCGACAAGTACTATGATCCGTTGGACGACGAAACGTTTATCGGGCACACAAGCTTTGATGGTATGAACGATGCAGAAAAAAAGATGGCACTCCGCTACTTATCGGAGTATTTGATTTACTTGGAAAGTATAGCTCATGGGAGACGCGTCAGGGTACGTCCAATTGGGCGTCATGCGGCTTCGCAGGTAGTGGAATTATAGCGTAGATTGACTTTCTATACTGTTTATGCTATTGTATAAATATGTCGTTATATAACAGTCGAAAACACACCTTTAGCCCACACGCGGGCAGGATATAGAAGTGCCTGAGTACCATGAACCTCTTTTGACCGATTCTCGTAGCTACGTGTCTAAAGATGGTGATATTTTGCCGCTTGAACTTATGGTTGACCCTGTACAGCCACGACCAGACAGGACTGAATACCCAATGGTACGTGTGCCCGATAGTGAGCTAGAAGGTCCTACTATTCGTTTGATTCGTCAATCACTCGCCGAGCAGGCAATCCGATCAGGAAAAGAAGAGCTTAAAGACGAGACTCTTGGTGTCGCAACTGCGCTAAGGTTGTTGCATAAAGAAACTGGTTTCTATGCTCGAGATAATGATGAGAAGAATTCAATGCAAGCGATCGTTGGACGTTCTGAAAGCGGGTTTCCAACACTTCGTTACCTTGACGAAGTTGAATACCGTCAGCGAAAAGCTAAGACCGATGATCCGATACGTGCCCTTCGTTCAATCGCGCGTCACTTTGAAGACTATGCTGTACAAGCTCATATGGAAGTAGGATTTAGCCGTTTATTCACTCGTACAATCAGTGATCGCCCAGTTAACATGAATCAGAAACTATCGCAGAATATCTCATCTGCGGATATTTCGGATGATGTGCCGACTCGCCGAACACTTACCTCGATAGCACGACTCCGTGAAATTGATCTTTTCGTTGAAGAAAAAGGTGAAAATCCACTTGGTATTCATGCTGGTATTGATGATTTAAAGGGCGAAGCATTAGATAATCGTATTTTTGAACTACTCGATACTATGCAACTCAGCGGTGTCATGAAATTAAATGAACGCCTTATTGATGAACAGAATAGTCGATTTTCCTATTGGAAGGATCGCTTGACTGAAGCTCGAATGCGATCGTCTATTCGTGGCCAAGTTGATCAGAGTCTGGAAAAGCTGAATAAGCTACGTCCCGTGATTCTTAATCAAAAATAACGCCCGTGAGGACCCGATTGGTGGGGCGTTATGCGCGAAGTCGGAACTTTATTGGCTCTTAGGTAGTGCGACAAATGAAGAACCCGCTGCGTTAATGCAATGGAGCAGGCTCGACATTGCTTTGCAGCGGGTGGTTGGAGGAAGGATTACGTAACTATGAAGCGCCAGATAAACCTCAGCCCCACGTAGCATGCCTTAATGGCTGCAAGAGGCAGGCCCACGCAGAATGCAATGACGGACACTACTGGAGCAACGACGACTGCGGTGAGCCTGAGAATGATTCGGGTTCGTCGGGCTTCCGTCTCTTCGATTTTCTCGAGGACGCCGGATACTGGATCGAAGTCCAGTACCCCACGGTACCACTCACCGCCGAGGCGCAGTACGAAGTAGCAAATCACCCCCACGACCATGTATAGAAAACCATAAATAAGTATGGACAGAAGAATTTCCATGTCGTTTCCAATCCTATGTAATATACGAGTAACCTTACGAAACTATGTGTAAATAAGATTATGAATTAATGACCTCATTTTGCAAGCATAAACAAAAAACACCTTACTTTCGCAAAGTGCTTATGGTTGGTGGGGCGTTATGAACGAAGTCAGAACTAAGCTCGTGATAGCTGGCGTTCGATAAAGCTATCGACTCCCTTGATGTACATCGATCTCGTAATGCCATCAGTGAGTGCCTCGGCCGCTTTAGAAAGTCCTCGTCTGACTTCATTTAGGTTAATGTTTCCGTTTTCGTTTCGTTCTATCTCCTTAGAAAATTGAAATGCATCTTCTTGGGCAATAGTAAATACAACCATATCCTCCTCAGAATCATTAGTTATCGCAGATACAAAGCTCGGTTCTAGCCGTACATCGTCAGCTGTTGGTGGAAATTTCTCATAAGTGATCGCCATAATTACTCCTATTTCCTATAATTCTATACTGATTCCGAATAGCTGCAAGCATAAATAAAACAGCCAGAATAGTTCTGACTGTCATCGATGGTTCATTTGGTGGGGCATTATGAACGAAGTTAGAGCTGCTATAATCTAATAATATGAAACGAGAGAGTTCAACGTATAGGGTATTCATTGCGTGGATGAAACGTTATTGGCCGCTAGTCTTCGTCCCAGTTTTGTTTGCGGTGCCGACTATTGTTTTAGTGATTTGCGGAGTTCCTCTTAATGACGCACTCCGCGCTGTATCTATTATTCATGCTCCAGTCCTAGGACTCACTTATACATACAAGTCTGGGGACGATATCATACTAGCAGCCATTCTTCTACTGATTTTAGGGTTCGTTGTATTCTCGATTGCAAGGTATTTGCATAAAAAGAAATAAATACTTGGTGGGGCTGGATAGAGTTGAACTATCTACCAAGTGGTTATGAGCCGCCTGCTCTGACCGATGAGCTACAGCCCCAATAGGAGACATTATAGCTTCTTTATGGCATCGTTTCTAGGGCTGCGCTATAATGAATGAGAAATAGCGAAAACGCCATGCGTAATATAAACATACAAAAAATCATTTATCATATTCGCCACAAGTATTTGACGCTTAATAACATCGTCATTTTAGTGGCTTTTGTCATTGCGGCCGGATGGGTATGGGCATCACTGGGGGCAATGCAACGTAACTATGGACTACAAAAAGACATTGATTTAAAGAAGCGGCAGTTGCAACTAA
Organism: Candidatus Saccharimonadota bacterium; assembly: GCA_028288995.1. Lineage (GTDB taxonomy): Bacteria > Patescibacteriota > Saccharimonadia > Saccharimonadales > Saccharimonadaceae > Microsaccharimonas. The sequence continues at coordinate 111,112 of JAQGHF010000003.1, read as the reverse complement.
CCCAGCTGCAGCGTGACAACTTGTCCTTACAAAAAAATTACTACCAGACGACTGAGTATCAAGAGCTTGCGGTTCGTGATGCCCTGGGACTCGTACGACCTGGTGAGCATGCATTAGTGCTACCGCCGAACAGCGCAGCAGCCATAAAAGAGGATGCGGCAACCACGACAACTCCTACAGCACAGCTGGCCACTTCGAATCTTGAACAGTGGGTGAACTTCCTTTTTGGTGGGTATAGTAAAAGTATATCGAGTGGTAAATAGATGAACGACGATAAAAATCCGCAAGATTCTAGGGAGTCATTAGGTCCAATCGAGTACACGTCAGAAGTGACCGAATCAACGAGTGATCATCAGTATAGCAATGATCAGGCGGGCGTTCCCGGTGCTCCGAAAGAACAAACGATTCTCTCTGTCGTTGGACTTATTCTGGCGCTTCCATTTCCGATTCTTGTTACTATTCTATGGGTAACATTAAGCGTCATAAAACAACAGAACCAAGGCTTAGGTGAGGGGACGATGAATGCGGTATTCTTATATCTTTTGCAGTTCTTCATTGTGCCGCTCTTATCAACCATTTCTATTATTATCGGATTCATTGTGACGATTAAGTCACAGCAAATTGCAAAGAAAATCGGCTACATCTCATTTGGGGTAACAGGGGTAGGGTTTGTTATTCTTGGAATATTTTTGAATAATTCCTAAGTTTAAGAATTACCACAGCGTATCTTCAAGCAGTGTGTCTATAGTAATGATCAGTGGTCCTCACACTCGCACCTTAAAGATTCAGATATAGACAGATCACACATCAAAATACCGCCTTACCCTGGGGCGGTATTTTTGTGGGTGGGATGGTTCAAAGTCCATCATTTAAAGTTTCCTTCAGGTTTGTTTTCTATACTAAAGATACAACCTTAATGAGAGGAGAAGCTATGGCAAAGTATAGTGATACATCTCAAAAAAAAGTTCATAAGGCGCTTCACGAGATGGAGGAGGGCAAGCTAAAAAGTGGCAATAGTGGCAGGAAAGTCACGAATCGAAAACAGGCAATTGCCATTGGTCTCAGCGAAGCTCGAAAAGCCGGTGCAAAGGTCCCGAAAGCAGATTCTTAAAAGGGATGCGATAATAAAAAAGAACCTCATGTGAGGTTCTTTTAATAATCTTGGTTGCCCAAGTACATCTACATTGGAACCTTATCTGTTCTGAAATACTACGATGGAAGACTCTTATAGGGGCGAGTAATGTGTTAGTTAACACACGCACATAGGATTGGAACAAGAATTGAAGAGGGGTGCACTGCTGGCTTGCAGTACACCCCATTAGTTTGGACTAAGCGCCTCTTTTAAGTAACGCTATATTGTAGGTCATTCACCGCTCCACTTACTGTGAACATTGAGTAGGAAGTAAACGCATTTCCTCCACCCCAGTAACTTTCGTACACAACGCCACCTGATGTTCCAGAGAAGATGTGATTTACACCACCCGATGTTTGTACGAAGTCGAGACTCGTCACTGAGCTTGCATCAGTAGTCATGACGTACGTTGTTAGGGAGTAGCCTCCGCCCCAATAACTTTCGTACACCGACCCGTTTGTTGTGCCCGCGTAGATGTGGTTTAGACCATCCGATGAATGAACATATTCAAGAGTATTGACCGAGCTGTTCAATGTCGACATCAGGTAAGATGTAAACGTATTCCCAGCTCCCCAATAACTTCCGTATATATATCCACTCGCGGTTCCGCTATAGATGTGATTCACGTCATCCGAAGATTTGACGTAATACAAAGTCTTAACGGCTCCACTGTCGGTGCTCATGACGTAGGTGGTAAACGTATTCCCAGCTCCCCAGTAGCTTTCGTACACAGAGCCGAGTGAAGTACCCGCGTAGATGTGACTTACCCCATCTGCGCTAAGCACGTACTGCAGCACTCCAACTGAGCTGTTCAGAGTAGCCATCACGTATGTCGTGAGAGGATTGCCCGCTCCCCAATAACTCTCGTAAATGTAGCCGTTAGATGTTCCTATGTAGAGGTGGTTAACCCCATCTGCACTCTTCACATGACTGAGTGCAGTCACAGATCCGCTAACGGTCGACATCACGTAAGTTGTTAAGGTGTTGCCTGCTCCCCAATAACTCTCATACACAGATCCGTTAGACGTACCCGCATATATGTGATTCACATTGTCTGAGCCAACAACATGTTGCAACGAGGTTACGGGACTGTTTAATGTGGACATCAGGTACGATGTAAACACATTCCCTACACCCCAATAGCTTTCATATATGTAGTCAGACGATGTACCTGTGAAGATGTGGTTCACACTTGGCGGTGGTGCGGGTGGTTCTCCGCAAGAATCGCCTGTGAATGTAGTCCCACTCCAGACGCCATTGTCGTAACTTCCGGAATCAGTCGCCGTGAGGTCTGGCGCGCCACAAATGCGAGTACTGTCGGCACTGTCGAATGGAATGACGGAGCTATTGTAACAGCCAGCGGACGACCACACCTGAAAGTGTAGATGTGCCACTCCATTATTGTTAACTTGACCCGCCGTTGCAATTGTTCCCAATGCATCTCCGGCTGTAACCGACCCAGTTGTTGTGGACGCGTGGATATGGGTGAGCGTATAGCTTCCTCCAGAGAAGTTAATGCAAAGGTTGCCGTATGATGGCTGCCAGTAATATATCGTTCCATCAAGTGGAGCATAAACCGTGACGCCTGCAGCATCCGTTGAGCTGCAGTTACTCGTCACAAGGTCTAGACCGTATTGGGAAGACCCTGTGTGGGTTCCACTACTATATCCTTGATATATACAGGCAGATTGACCTGATCCGAATGGAGAAAGCATATCTCCCACCGATGAGGCCTGAGCTGGTGCTGTTAGTACAAGTGATCCAAAGACCACTCCTGCTGCAATGGTTAATGCGGCGAAGAACGCCTTAAGTCGATAGTTGTTTTTCAAAGTACTCACCCTTTCAAGGTGTGTTCGGTAACGCCCGAGGATTCGGTAAATCTCAATCGCATTTTGCGAGAGAAACGCTCAGGGAACTATAACAATAAACTAGCTTAATAAACAAGTTTATTTAAGGTATTTATAACCTTTAGGTCCATTTTACTTTAATTAGGATATAGTCTGGTTTAAAGCTGCGAAATTTGTACTATAGAGAACTTAGGGATTCGACTAAGCTGATAAGGAGTGATCGCTCACTATTAGCCAAAGTCGTAGTGGCACAATCGGGAACGGGTGAGGTTGATCCGATTGAGGTAGTGTAGTAATAGTAATAACTATTTATTGCGGAAGCATTAATAACTTTGCCTCCGCCATTTGAAGCTTCAGTACTGGCCGTTTGTTGATCTGTAGTTCGTTGAAGAGATACGATATCTCCAAACGGATATCCACCAGCACATTCTCCTCCTTGGGTGATGATTTTGGATGTGTTAAATGAATAGTAAGAAGGTGCTTCTGCAATATGGTTTTCACCATATTTAACATCAGACTGATCGAGACCACTAGGAACCTGCAATTTAATATTCCAATCAGTTAGATCTACGTAAGTAGGTGCGGGCTTCGATGCTGGTGGAGTTGTTTGCTGGCTGGTAGTATTGTCGCTTTTGGTAGAGTTATCGCTATTTGAATTGGTGGCACCCTTCATGGAATGTTGCCAGAATAAGAATCCTAACGCTATCAAAATAACGGCTATTAGTACTACAATTATGACTACTAATGCACTGCCGGTTTTGCTTCGCTTGTTTTGCATATTATTATCATAGCAATCTAGTTACTATATGCCTAGTAGATTAGAACCTTGTTAGAGGTGTTAAATACACGGAGAGAGATTAGGGTCATTGTTAATCTCTCTCCGTTATAAACTTTTTGTTGCCCAAGTACATTCAGACTGGAACCTTATCCGTAAGGAACTAAGACGATGGAAAGTATTAATAGGGATAGCATTCCCTGTTGTATACTCACCCTCCCGCTATTAGAACCTGCTGTCGTTAGCTTAGTTGACTTGGATTATTGATTTGCCAGATGCTGTGTTATCAAGCCCCGAGCTACAAGTTACTGTAATTGGCCAAGAGCCAGAAGATGTACGTGTTCCAACTATCCAGCTCCATTGGATATTACCGTTTCCATCCGAAGTCTTTGTATAGAGTCCTGCAGCCGTACTTGGACCTGAATAGTAATTCACTACTATATTACACGTTGAGCTTGGTAAGGTGTTTGCTGTTAAGGTTGCATATTGCCCAGAATAAGCAACAGGATAGGTGAGAATGTTAACGTACTCGTGTTTCTTGCTTCCTATTGATACGACCTTGTTAGTAGGTTGAATCGTAACCTGGCTCCTAACTTGTGTCTTTGTCTCAGCTTGACCTTCGTTTTGAGCTACTGTATAAATAGTTTCCTCTGTCCCGTCTATTCCTTCAGTGATAGTACTGTTTGTTCCAACATAGCTATTAGGGTCGTCTTGGGTGACGGTATTAAAGGGTACACTGCTCGACTCAGTGACATTATGTCTTGTACCCACAAGGGTCTCTCCGTTTATGACGGGGATTATAACATCAGAAGATATGAGTGTTTTTGATTTAACTACACCACAGTGCGTGACGACGTTATACGTCTCTTTGGTTATGCCATTTTTGCCAGTAACTTTTGACTTTGTTTGACCTATATCGAGCGCATCGGTCTTAATGTTGATGTTAATCGTTTCGACTGAAACATTCGAAATGCTTTTAGCGGATACATTTGGGGATGTGCAAAAACCGTCGGTCGCTGCGTATGTAGGCGCAACGCCTAAGACAGCCAATATGATAATTATTAGTGCTGCTTGACGAACTACAGACAGTTTTTTAAACGTCTTATGCAGATGCATGAAAAAACTTTTCGTCGATTTCGTCCTTGCCATTATTCTGTAATCTTAGTCTTACGGTTTTAATTAAGCAAGCTTAAAGAATGGCGTTCATCGTTACAAAATGGTCTAGCTATATTATTCCTTTGTCTAAGCTGATAGAATTACAGATAAGATGAGAGTTTCCGAGCATTACTCATTGGGGTTAGAACAGCCTTCCCTTGACTTTATAGATGTCAGGCTTGATACTGACGTGCCTCTCTTTATTGACCCGACTGCCTTAAACTTACTCGATACCGAGTGGGGAGTTAGGTGTCGAAGCATAGTTCATGATTACTTCAGCTTAGTACTAGAGTCTATTACTAATGGTGAGCACGATAAGGCAAAGGCTTTACTAAAACAATTGGGCGAGCCAAACGAGACGCATCTAGGCTTATCCAAAAAACGCTCACGAGGGCATGGAATGGGTGAGATTTTAGCTGACAAGATGTGGGAAGCTTTAAGCGAAAGCTCGGCTGTTAGGACGGGCATCATCACAGACCTAGAGGATACAGCCCTTCTTATAGATGGTATTGCCTCTGATGTAATTTCGGATATTGTAACTAACCTTATCAGAGAGCCCTTGCTTGAGTACACGATAGAAATGGCTAATCAGTACGGTATACCACTACAGACCCGTATGACACGCAAATTGTGGGACATACGGGCAAAAAAGTGGGTAGTCAAAGAAATGCCCCAAGCCATCACTATAATTGATAACCGTGAGGAGCGACTTCTTCTTGTGCCAAAAGCTATCGTAAGGAAGTCTATTAGTTACGACGCAGGAGTTTACTATAACCAGTACTTGGTCGAGAAACTTCAAGAAGAGGAGATGGACAGAGGCTTTGTCAGAATTATAAAATCTACTGGCGAACATAAGCCACCTACGAAAATATCAATCAAAGAGCAGCATCTTGACGCAGACGGCAAGATTAATCAGAAAAAACAAAACCGCTCACTTACACCCGACCGACTAGAAGTCTTGGAACGATTTAAACAAGAGACGGCAGATAATCCGAAACCAGTTCTCGACCACCAACAAATAGCCGACGAGGCAGATACACCACCACCAGATTGGGATAAGCTGCTTAATGATTTGATTGATATTCCATCAGGTCGGAACGATGCTACACAGTTTGAAAAAGCAGTCCAAGCACTCTTCACGGCTCTGTTCTATCCTTGGCTTTCTCACCCTATGCCTCAAACCAAGCTCAATGATGGCAGAAAAAGAGTAGACATTACTTACTACAATGTAGCGACTGATGATTTCTTCGGTTGGGTTAAGAGCCATTACACTGCACCTTATATTTTTATAGAGTGTAAGAATTACACTACTGATATAGGTAACGCTGAACTTGACCAGCTGTCTGGAAGGTTTGGCACGAGCAAAGGACAAGTGGGCATATCTGTTTCACGGCAGATTAACGACCGAGACAAGATTGATGCCAGCTGCAGAGACACAGCACAGGAAGGCAGAGGCTACATTATTGCTTTAGATGATGATGACCTCGTAGCACTTGTAGACGCTGTCAAAAATAAGCCTGTCGGTGAACGTCTGAATTTACTACGTGAGCGATTTAACAGACTAGTGCTATAAGTGATAGTTAGTTTTTAGGAGCAGGCACTTGCATCGGTGAGAATTTACCTGAGTCAATGGCTTCTTGCCTGTGCGTGGCACAAAGTAAATCAAGTGGGCTTACCATCTGACCACCTGTTGGAGTCGGATGGTTTTCTCGATATTCTTCTTCAACCCTTTGACACTCGACGCAATTGTTATTCATATTACTATTATACGCTTCAGCAGCTTGTTGAATCAGCGGCAGTTTTTGTATCTAGATTCTGAATGAGGGCATTATTGACGTTTGCGGGGTCGTAGTAAGAGCTATAGTCAGCTGACGGTGCTAATCTTGAATCTCAACAAAGGTTCCAAAACATGCTATTTCCAGAGGGTCTTATCTATGACTACGAACGAGGTAGGTTTGGAACCACAATGATTAGCCCGCTTTACAGATATAAGCCAAACAAAAAAGACTCCGAAGAGTCTTCTTATAATGACTTGGTTGCGGGGGTAGGATTTGAACCTACGACCTTGTGGTTATGAGCCACACGAGCTGACCGGGCTGCTCCACCCCGCGATACAAAACTAATATTAACAGATCAGAACAGATATAGCAAGGCTCCTTTAGTCCATTGACGACGAAATAACATAAGCGTATATTGATGATAATTATGAGTTTGCTAGACGATTTTGAAGTACGAAAATTTGGTCCATATCGGGATGATAAATGGGAGGATGTCAGTGATTTTACATCACCTGATATACCGCAAACACTTGGTTCATTCGATGACCGTCGTGCCGTTGCAGTTGATGAGGCTCGTGCACACGCTGAAAAAGCTTATTTAGACATCCAGCGTCAATCTGACGAAAATTTACTTTAGATTAATTTACTAGCGGCAACCCGAATCGCCTCTGACCAGCTTAGGAAGGCGTGTGGTGTATCCGCAAGTTGTGCTGCTGTAAGATTATGTTTCACAGCAAGACCGATCTCGTGGATCATTTCTGAGGCACTAGGAGCGACAATGGTGCCACCAAGGACAACCCCTTTCTTATCAGTGATGAGTTTCACGAATCCGTCTCGGTAATCAGAGGTGTTGGAGCGAGCGATAATGTTTAGCGGCGCAATTGCTTTTTTAATGGGTAAGTCACGTTTTTTGCAGTCATCTTCGGATAGTCCGACGTGGGCAATTTCTGGTGTCGTGAAAATAAGACTAGGGGTAGCAGTGTAGTTAGGAACAACTTTTACTTTCTCGAACATATTATGCGCAGCAATGCGACTTTGAAGGATAGCGGTGTGGGTGTGGCTATCTAATCCAAGGACATCACCGGCAGCAAAGATGTGCTTGACACTTGTTTGGAGGTAATCATTTACTTCGATGCCCTTTGGCGTGTACGAAACAGAGGCATTTTCAAGTCCAAGATCAAGGTTAGGAGTGCGACCAGCGGCGACGAGGATTTCATCGGCTTTGATATATTTTTCAACGCCACCACGAGAGATGAGAATCTTTTTACTCAGTCCTTCTTTGCTGACCGATAGTACGCGGGAGTGGGTGAGGACTGAGACACCTTTTTGCTCGGTGAGAACTTTTTCCAATAATTCTCCTACTTCACTGTCCTGTTTTGGTAGGATGCGAGCGGCTTGTTCGGCGATATAGACCTTCGTCCCAAACGTCGCCATCAGTTGGGCAATCTCGACACCGTGACTCCCACCGCCAATAATGAATAAACTCTTTGGTGGACGAATTGCTTCGAGGATAGTACGTGGAGTGAAGAAGGGGAGGTCAGTAAGACCTTGGATGTTCGGAGTCGCCCATGATGATCCAGTTGCGATGAGGAAGTTCTTTGCAGATAAGTGACGACGATTCACACTGATTTCATTCGGAGTTAAGAAGTGCGCGGTAGCATTAAAAGCAGAGATGCCGTGACTCTCATAAAATTTACGGTTACCAGCTGCACCAGTTCGCTGGACAGCAAGTTCTTTCCAGGCGCGAATTGAGGGGTAGTTGTAGCCAAGCGTAGAGGTACGAAGGCCAAACCTGTCACCGTGACGAGCTTCGTCGTACAGACGGGCAACATGAAGGAGCGCTTTTGTCGGAACGTCGCTCCAGTTAGGTGAGTCGCCACCAAATGTATCTGATTCAATAATGGCAACGCGCTTCCCTGCTCGAGCGGCAATAGTCGCTGCAGCACTACCGCCAGCGCCGCTGCCGATAACGATAAGGTCGTAGTCAAATGTGTGTGAGGATTGGGCCATCGTTATTCTCCTTATTTCTATAGTATATTTCGGTGTTGTTCGTATAAGTATGCGGCGTCGGGATGATGTGCGCGCAGATGTCGGGTAGCAACAAGGCGGATATCGTGACTGGTTACCTCTGGTCGGGATTCAAGCCATTCGAGGACGTAATTTGTGACAGCATGGGCGATCGTATCTGCTTGACCATCTGGCGCACGTGCACTGAGGCTAGCGGCAACAATACTTTGGTGAAGTTTATCTCTATTAAAAGCTTCAGTAGGTCGCTGACCTTTGCGCTTGATGATGACGGTCGTTTCATTGTCGGCCATTAGAGTAGTGTTCCCGAAGCATCACTAAGGATTTTACAGACGTACACAAAGAATCCCAGGACGGCTAGTGCGCCACCGGCTGCAAATTGCAAAAAGCCCTTGTTGTCTTCACGCCATTTTTGAATCGTACTGAGTTTGTGCCCGCTACCGATGAGGACCCAGATACTAAAGAGGGTGAGTAGGGAGATGACAGCGTAAATTGCGATACCAACCAGTTGCCAATGAGCAGGGAGTCCGACAAGGACGAGCGCGCTAATGACCATCGGTGCGGCTATAAATAATAGCTCGCTCATGACACTCGTGAGACCAAGGCTGAATGCCTCGGCAGCAGTTTTGGTTGCTTTGCTTCGATCACTTAAATGGCGGGCAAATGAACGGGGAATCCATAAGGAAGTTCCTTTTTCACGGCGGTAGTAAAAGAACCAAACCGCAAGACCGACACCGATAAGGAGCCCACAGGCGATTGCCCAGACGAATTCAGGTGCATCGTGTCCGAAAAGATGAAGGAAGATCAGTGAAATAAATGAAAGGGCGAGTAGGGTCATCACCCCTACACCACTGACGAATCCGAAGGTTAACCGCATGACACGCGCCTGAGAAGCTCTAGCGCCAATGGCGTGTCCAGAGAGTAACGTCAAGACACTCACGCTCAGCTGAAAACTGGCATGAATGAGCGCCGCTAGTGTGACGATTGCGAGAGACGAGGCGATGTCCATATGTTTATTTTTTTAGTTCCTCTGCAGTATTTATACCATAAGCGTATCACCTCAGTCAAAGTTATTAGCATAAGAGCATTGACTTTTAAAGATGTTTGTGCTTAAATAAGTACATAAAACAATAAAACAAACAAAAGGCAAACCAACCAACATGGACACCACAAACAGCCAGATCGAACCAGTTACAATAAGCGAAGTTTTAGAAATCGCCAGCTGGGATCGTCCACGATCTAACGATGAGCTCCGTAATTTTATCTCTACTCGTGAAGCAATCGTTTTTGGAAAATAAGTAGGCGAATAAGTAATAGGCGATAGGGAAGTATGAATAGGGTATACCACTACCCTATTTTTTGTGTCCCCTGTTCCCTATTTACTTCCCGAGACCGGCAATCAAACTGATTGTCGTCGCAACGATAACCGTCCCGAACACGTACGACAAGACTGCGTGACGAAGAACGGTTTTTCTAAATTCTGTCCCAATAATACTTGTGTCTGATATCTGATAGGTCATACCAACAGTGAAGGCAACATAGATGAAATCAGAGTAGGCGGGTTTGTGATCTTTATTAAAGTCGATAGTGCCGTCGACTTCTTTTGAATAGTAAAAGCGAGCATAGCGTAGTGCGTAAATGGTATGAACCAGTATCCATGAAACGACGACACTAAAGAGGCTAATGAGGGTGAGTAAAAGTTGACGTCCGGTATCATTGGTCACGTGAGCCTCAAATAGGGCATAGCCAACTGCGCCAAGACTGGCAAGACTGGCAAGGATTAAAAGAATGTCGACCCCTACCCTACCTGGATCTTCACGCTGCGCGAAGTCAGAAGTGCGTTCGTGACCCATTGGCCAGATAATGAACCAGATCCAAACGATGAAGGTGATGACGGCAACTTCCCAACCGATAAGGGTCGAAATGGTGCCAAGGTGACTGACTATACCAATGATTGTAGCGACAATGCCCGCCGCAAGGGCGACAATTAAGCGGATAGTAGAGGAGCTGTTGATTTTCTTTAGGGTACTCATGTGTTTATGATACACCTGATTATTTCTTGTCATAAAATAACCCATCGCAATGATGAGGTGATCGAAAGTCGCCATTCTGTTTATGGTATATTTAAACTAGTAACCACGGTAATTTAATACATTACGAAGAAGGTAGCAGCGGTGAAAACACTCAATATCATGAATCGTTCGTTCAGATGGTTCCATATCGTAATTATGGCGAGTGTCATTACGCTCGCTGCTATCACCTTGCCATTTATCCATGCCTTGGCTGAAAACCCAGCGGACTACACGTGGACCCGTAATGGTTTGATAACTTCTCATGTCCAGAACTGGAATGCTATTGCCTCCTCGGCGGATGGCACCAAGCTTGTCGCGGCCACTAGTGATGGCATTCTCTATACCTCCACTGACAGTGGCGTGACGTGGACTGAACAAACCGGTGCTGGGACACATAGTTGGCAGTACATCGCCTCGTCTGCGGATGGCACCAAGCTAGTTGCCAGTCTCTGGGATGACTATCTTTATACCTCTACCGACAGCGGCATCACCTGGACTGCGCAGACCAGTGCTGGTGTACGTGACTGGTACTCCATCGCCTCGTCTGCTGATGGTACCAAGCTAGTTGCCAGTGTCTCGAATGGCTACATCTACACATCAGCTGATAGCGGTGCCACCTGGACTGAACAAACAAATGCTGGTGTACGGTACTGGCAGTATGTCGCCTCCTCGGCTGATGGCACCAAGCTAGTTGCTGCTGTCTCGAATGGCTACATCTATACATCAGCTGATAGTGGTGCCACCTGGACTGAACAAACAAATGCTGGCGCTCGTGACTGGTACTCCATCGCCTCGTCTGCCGACGGTACGAAGGTAATCGCCGTAAATTATCACGGCTATCTCTACACTTCTATTGATAGTGGTGCCACCTGGACTGCGCAGATCGGTGCTGGTGTACATAACTGGTACTCCGTCGCCTCCTCGGCGGATGGCAGTAAGCTAATCGCCGCAGATTATCATGGCTTCCTCTACACCTCTCTCGACAGCGGTATCACCTGGACTGCGCAGACCGGTGCTGGTACGCATAGTTGGTACTCCGTCGCCTCGTCTGACGACGGTACGAAACTGGCTGCCGCTGCATATGGTGACTACCTCTATACCTCTACCGACAGCGGCGCACTATTCCAGCAACAGCAAGTATGGGCACCTGTGGGGTTGTACTCCGTCGCTTCCTCGGCTGACGGTACGAAGCTGATTGCGGCCACCAGTGCTAGGCGTCTTTACGCCTCTACCGACAGCGGTGTAACGTGGACTGAACAAACAAATGCCGGTGTACGGTACTGGCGGTATGTCGCTTCCTCTGACGACGGTACGAAACTGACCGCCGTTGCATCTGGTGACTATATTTACACCTCGGCTGATAGTGGTGCCACCTGGACTGCGCAGACCGGTGCTGGCGCTCGTGACTGGACATCTGTCGCCTCCTCGGTTGATGGCACCAAACTGATTGCGGCTGTCTGGGGTGGCTACATCTACACATCAGCTGATAGCGGTGTGACGTGGACTACACAGACGAGTGCTGCTGTAGGGAACTCGACATCCGTTGCCTCGTCTGCCGACGGCACCAAGCTAGTTGCGGCAGTCTCGAATGGCTACCTCTACACCTCTACCGACAGCGGCATGACGTGGATCACGCAAACGAGTGCTCCTGTAGGGAACTCGATGTCTGTCGCCTCGTCTGCCGATGGTACCAAGCTGATTACCGCTAGCAACTGGGGTGGCTACCTTTATACTTCGACTGACAGCGGTGTGACGTGGACTACACAGACGAGTGTTGGCGCTCGTGACTGGACATCTGTCGCCTCGTCTGCTGATGGTACCAAGCTTGCCGCGACTGCTAACCAGAATTATATTTATACCTCTAGTGATAGCGGTACTACCTGGATCGAACAGACCAGCACTGGCGTGCATAGCTGGTCTGTTGTCGCTTCATCGGCTGATGGCACCAAGCTAACCGCTGGTACCTGGGTGGAGTATTTTTACCTTGGCGGACCAGCCAGCGTCGGGACGCCACCGAGCGAACCCACTGTCCCTGCAATTGCACCGACGAAACCAGCAACAACATCTGTTAAACCAGCAGCATCGTCACCTCAAACAACCACCGTTGCACCCGCTGCGCCACCGCAGACTCCCTCAGATCAATGGATCGACCTCGCGTCTGCACCAGCCTACTTGTCGGGTAAGGGTGAAGTAGTGCAGCTGGCGAGCGGGCAGGCAATTTACTTCACTGTTGCTCATTCCCAGCACACCGTCACTCTTGATAGTATCGACGCTGACCATGTAACTTTCACGCTTCGCTCCACCCCTCAGACTGTCAGCCTAGGGGTCGGTGAAACCGGTCGTTACGACGTTAATGATGACGGCTATCCCGACATTACCGCCACTCTGGTCGACATTACCAACGGCATCGCCAATCTATCGTTTGCTGCCATTACGACGCCAGCGAGCGTGACCCCAGCTACCACTATTGCTGCTACGACCCAACCTGCCAAAGACAGTTGGCTCGTTCCGATAGTCGTCATTACTGGGATCGTATTAGTCAGCCTCGTCGCGCTTGGGCTACTTGTGAGGAATCGCCGTCGCTCTGCGAGCCTATCTTCAAATAAAAATAATCAGCTATAAAGAAAAAGCCCCACAGAGAGTGGGGAGCTTTCTTTGGTAGACAATCCGAGAATACTCTGGAACCAGATCAAGCGTGAACTGATTGAGATGAGTGACATTGTATCCAGAGTAAATATAGCCAATAGATTAGTAACTACGATACAAGAATAGAACTTCTAATAAAAAGCAAAAGTGCCCCACATCTCATCGACGCAGGGCACTTTAAACGCTCAATGCGGATGGGATATAGGGCTTAGACAGTCTGCGACTCTTTCAGTAGATGACGTGCGCCTTCGGGTGAGATCTCCTCGATTGATCGTATCGGTCGGAGTTTGGCGAGCATCGTGACTGTACAAAACTCCTCAATTGGTTCGAGAAGTGGGTGCCAGCGACCATGGATCGCCGATCCGACCTTAAATGAGTCGGCCCCCAGAACGAGGCATTTGAGCGCCTCGTCGATGAAGCTGTCGCTCCATCTCGGACGACTTCTCGTCATCTGATCACGCAGGTCTTTGAGCTCGCTCGGTGCGAGCGTGCTCCCAAGGTCGAGAAACTCAGGGTCGACGTAATTGAGTCGACCCGTTGTTCCGTATTCGGTCGTGGGGATAGACGCACTGGCAATAAAGATGACCAGACCATTGTTTAGGACGACCTTATAAAGCTCATCCCGTTCAAGCGGAGTGCTAAGTCGTGGTCCGTTGCCAAGAAGTGTAAAGGGCATCGCCCCTCACCTCACTTTCTTTTGATAGATGGGATGTGAAAAACGATAAAACTAGTATGTTACGAAAAATGAGGGCATGCAAGCATAAGAAAAAAGACCTCTCAGAGGAGTCTTTTTAATATGAAGTCTATGGTAGCACCGACAAGAATTGAACTTGTGACCTCGAGCTTATGAGTCTCGCGCTCTAACCAACTGAGCTACGGTGCCGTGTATTTTGTGACTGGTACAGAGATGATTCTATCAGATTACCAGTGTTATTTCTAGTCTCACGGGCGTATAATAATACCATTACCACGTGATACTCACTGATCGTAAAGGTTAAGCGTCCCTCACGAGCGGTCATTCAATTGTCTTCGGCTATTCACTAATGAAACGGGTGAATGAACGGGCAATACAATTTAGAAATCGTTTCTCTATAAAACTGTATAAGTATTAGAGGATTTTTCAGATGAATGACGAAACTTTTTTGAATGAGCAGGTTGAAGTAATTGCAGTCTTTAGTAATGGTCATCAACCGTGCAGGCCACTCAAATTTAGGAGGCCGAATGGACGGGAAGTCGAGATTCAAGAATTAGGGCTGCGACATCCGGTGAATCAGGGCAGAAAAACAGTCCACATGTTTGATGTGACTGATGGGGGTGCTGATTATCGATTAGAATTTGATAGTGAACGACTCACCTGGCACCTCACGATGGAAGCGGATCACTATGAATAGGCCAGAGTTTAATCATGAGCGACCATTAATCATGCACATCGATTTGAATAGCTGTTTTGCAACGGTTGAGCAACAGGCTCGACCGATGCTTCGCGGCAAGCCAGTCGGTATCGCAAATCGACGAACCGACAAAACAGCACTCGTCACGGCAAGTTATGAGGCGAAGGTGATGGGCGTCAAGGTAGGCATGAAAGTACGGGATGCAAAGATCCTCTGTCCTGAGCTTGTTGTTATTGAAAGTGATCCGTCGAAATATCGCTATGTCTATCATCGCCTCCTCGATATCATGAAAGAATATTCGGCACACGTGACGATGAAAAGTATCGATGAAGGAGTTATCGATTTTCACAATACGACAGCAGAAATTCAAGGTCGTGACCTAGTCGAAATTGGCTATGAAATTAAGCAGCGACTGAAAGACGAAATTGGCGTGTGGATGCGATGTAATATTGGGATTGCAACGAATCGATTCTTGGCAAAGCAGGCAGCGGGGCTACACAAACCGGATGGCTTGGATATCATCACACCTGCGAATATTCGTGAGGTACTGGAGACCTTGAAGCTTACTGATCTGACGGGGATTGCGCATCGTAACGAGCATCGCCTTAATAGTGTGGGTATTTATACTCCCCTAGAATTTTTAGATTCTGATCCAGTAGTGTTACAGCGGATTGTCTTTAAAAGCGTGATTGGCAGGTGGTGGCATGATCGGTTGCGTGGCTGGGAAGTTGATGATGTTGAGACGGACGTAAAACGGGTAGGGCGACAATATGTACTCGAAAGTTTTAGTTTGACACACGATGAAGTGGAAAAACGACTCCATCATTTGTGTGAGTCGGTCGGTTCAAGAATGCGCTCACAAAACAAATCGGCGCGGGGGATATATGTGTATGCAAAAACTAGGACCAGAGGATATTGGCACTCCTCTACCCTATTACAACTCCCCTTCTCTTCTGACCAAACAATTTACATGTTGGCGCACAAATTATTCGACAATGCACCAGATGAACTTAAAGAGATAGGGATCCATTGTTATGAATTAGAGCCCATCGAAGATCAACAAATTAGCCTTTTCAATGATCAAATTATTCAAGAAAGACAGGTAACGGAAGCTATCGATGGTATCAATAAAAAGTATGGTGAACGAACGATCCATTCGGCCGATACACTGGGGACGGGAATCTATGTAAAGCAGAAAATTCCGTTTGGGAGCACCCGTTATTTATAAGGCTTGTGCTTCATAAACGTTTCTGATTAACTAGGGACATTAATAAAAGGAAGAGTTCATGGCAATCAAGAGTCAAATCGACGCGTTGTTACAGGAGAAAATGGATCGTAAAGATTTCCTAAAGTACGCTGGTACCGTCGCCCTTGGTATTATTGGTGTCACTGGACTCGTTCGCATGCTCGTTGGAGACCGTGGATCAACCGGTTCTACCTCCGAGGGCGCGTCAAAGTCTCAGGGTAGCGGCTACGGCAGCTCAAGCTACGGCAAATAAGCCCAGCCCACCCCTTTAAATAGCCTTAGAGATCTGGTATAATAGACATAAATTTACCGAGAATTAACGGAGATTCTTTATGTCTGGACACAGCAAATGGTCAACAATTAAACGTGAAAAAGGTGCAAAAGACGCAAAGCGTGGCGCTATCTTTACTAAATTAGGTAATCAAATTGCTATTGCAGCTCGCAGTGGCGCTGATCCTTCAATGAACGCATCGTTACAGATGGCGATTGAAAAAGCAAAGCAGGCAAATATGCCTGTTGCAAACATTCAACGTGCAATCGATCGAGTATCTGACAAGAATGCTGCAGTCCTTGAAGAGACAACATACGAGGCGATGGGTCCTGGGGGCATTGGCATTATTATCGAGACTGCGACTGACAACAAGAACCGTACCTTCCCTGAGGTAAAAAATGCGCTGACGAAAAACGGTGGTCGGATTGCTGATGCTGGAAGTGTTATGTTTCAGTTCACCCGTAAAGGTGTGATTAATGTCGCTGCCGTTGGTGAGGATGCGCTCCTTACCGTACTTGATGCCGGTGCGGAAGATGCCGTTGAAGAAGATGGTGAAATGATTGTCTATACAGACCAGAAAGACCTTGCAAAAGTTCGCACAGCGATTATGGACGCAGGTCTTGCGGTGACTGGAGCTGAGTTACAATATGTTCCAAACGCTTCGGTTATTGTTGATGAGGTTGAAAAAGCTGAAAAAGTCTTGAGGCTTATGGACGCGCTTGATGACCTCGATGATGTCACCAACGTACACACGAACGCTGATATTACGGTCGACGTATAACCTTATTTTCTTCTTGGCAAAGCTCATAACTAGTTAATATTCACTTTCTATACTGAGAAACATGCTGAAAGTGTTTCTCGGATTTGTGGTGAGTGTGGTAGTTCTCCTATCGAGTGCGTATGTCCCGCTGATGATTTCTCGGGCATACGCCACTTCAGCAACTGTTCTTATGACGCAGATTCAAGCAGGTGGTGTCGGTGCGGCAACACAGGAATTTATTGTTCTCTACAATAACTCTAGCGAAGCGGTAGATATTTCTGGGTGGTGCCTTACAAATAAAAATGGTGCAGTTATCACCTGCTTTAGCCCACCCGGCATTGGACATGAAATCTACCTTCCTGCGCACAGACATGCGGTACTCGCATCGACAGCGCTGGCTATTACGCTTCCTGCAGGGGCTGTAACGGTCACATATGTACCTACCAGTCAAAGCAGCGGTAGTATTACGGGTAGTAGTGATACGATTTTATTACTTGATCACTTAGGCGCTGTTGTTGATCGTCAAGCTTGGACAACGTCGATAAGCGCGGGAATGCAGTTTGAGCGACGCGGCTCTGGAGTACCACTGGTCTACCAAGATACTGACACGGGCGCAGACTGGTCGATAACGGTACCGGGTGTGCTTCCGGTTGATGAAACAGAAATCGATACAACTATTGCTGATGTCTGTCCAAATATTGACGGTATTCAAACAGTGCTCCCTCCTGGAAAGGAGCTAAGTGAAGCGGGTCAGTGCGTTGCTCGCGAAATCATACAACTTTATCTTAGTGAGGTTCTTCCAAATGCAGTCGGAAGTGATGATGGCCAAGAATTTATTGAACTTTTTAATCCTAATGACCTAACGGTTAAACTAACAAACTATAAGTTATACATTGGTCCAAACTATGAAGGCACGTATTATTTTCCCGAGGGATCGATCATCCAACCGAATAGTTACGCCAGCTTCACAAATGCAGATATTCCATTTACACTCCTTAATTCATCAAGTCGTGTCGGACTTGCACTTGCCGATGACGGAGCCGTCATTAACGAAGTCTCCGCGTATACCGATCCAAAGGATGGTCAAAGTTGGGCATCAATTAGCGGTGAATGGCAATATACGAATCGACCAACACCAGGTCAGGCAAATCTCGCAAGTGACGATAACGCGAGCGTCTCTGAACCTAATCCAGAGTCCCCCTTGCAAGCCTGTGCAGCGAATCAATATCGTAGTCTAGAGACAAATCGTTGTCGCCTCATAAGTACGAATGTTGGGACGGTGACACCGTGCAAGGACGGCCAATACCGTAGTGAAGAGACAAATCGCTGTCGCAATATCGCGAGTGATGTGAAAACTGTGGCGCCTTGTAATGAAGATGAAGAGAGAAATCCGGATACCAATCGTTGTCGTAAGATTGTTGCCGCTTCAACACCGGCACCATGTAAAGAAGGACAAGAGCGGAACCCTGATACAAATCGTTGCCGTACTATTACAAAAATGCCGAGTGCTGATTATGGGATCTTGGGCGCCGAGACGAAAAGTGGAGGCAGTTGGTATGTGTGGGCGACTGTTGGCGCTGTGCTGCTCCTCGCGCTGGGGTATGCGGTTTGGGAGTGGCACGTTGAGATGAAAATGTTCTTCCATAATCAGTACATGCGCGTTCTTCGGTTTGCTCGGCTTCGCAAGTAACATATACTAGTGGTATATGAGAATCATTGGGATTGATCCAGGCACGGGTATTTTAGGATTTGGCGTTATTGACGTGGTTAATAACAAATTCAAAATGGTCACTGCAGGTGTGATTCGTACCGCGCCACATACACCCCATGATGAACGACTTGAAGAAATCTTTGATGGGCTGACCGAGATCATCGCCGAGACAAAACCCGACCAATTCTCGATCGAAAAACTCTTCTTTACGAACAACGTGACGACAGCAATGACAGTTGCTGAAGCTCGTGGTGTATCGATGCTCGTTGCAAGAAAAGCGAAGCTTCCTATCTCGGAATATACGCCACCCCAAATCAAACAGTCGCTTACTGGCTATGGTAAGGCAGATAAAAAACAAGTCCAAGAAATGGTTCGTATTCAACTTGGTCTCAAAGAAATACCGAAACCAGATGATTGTGCTGATGCGCTTGCCACAGCAATAACGCATTCACTGATGAGTCGATTAGCGGACTAAGTTTCTATGAATTCAAACACCCTATCACTTTCAGTTTCCTGACTTTTCATGAACTGGAGGTACTGTTTTGGTTTTGCGTTAAATAGTGAAGTGAGTCGATACGGACGCATCCAGTCGCCACGTCGATCATCAAGATAAAATCCGATACTTGAGTAGCGATCATAGCGCCACTCATCATGCAGGAGATGAATTTCTTTTGAAACATGGAGTGCTTCGTGACGGCCAGCGAGTTTATCAAAAATAAAGATGGTATCAAACGGAAGTTGCTGAAGTAGAGACCTTTGTTGTACATGGATTTGATAAGAAAATAGCAGGACCTGACCGAACTCTTCAATCGCTGTTTTCCTTGTTGTATGCACAAGAAGGTGAACACCAGTTTCGGTGAGTGAGTAGGCTAATAGGTCAATCTCTGATGAATGTCCGCTCGTACGTACCTTCAGCTCCTCTAACTTTTCCCGAGGTGAAAGATTGTCTTGAATCAACGTCATGAAAAATGCTTTATCCTCATTGTCGTTAAAAAATACCACGTTATTAACACTACTTACCCAGACGTGGAAGTAGCCACTATCATGTAATAATGCGCCGTGAAGAAAGCTTTGCATACTTCAGACTATATGCCGCTAATCTTGTGTGAGAATTAACTTTTTACGGGAGGACACAAGTTCCTTTCAGATGTGTCATAATAGACACATGATTGCGCATGTTTCTGGAGTAGTGGCTGAAAAATTTGCGAACTCGGTGATCGTTGATGTACGCGGCATTGGGTATGAAGTGCAAGTGCCAACCGGTGATTTTGACCGAACTCTTTTGGGTGAGCCGGTAAAGTTTTATACCTATCATCACATCCGTGAACAGTCGCAGGAACTGTTTGGTTTCTCATCACTTGCCGCAAAGAAATTATTTGAAATGCTGATTACGGTACAAGGTGTCGGTCCAAAAGCTGCGCTTGCGATCCTTAGCCTTGGTGGTAGTGAAATCGTTCGTAACGCGATAGCAAGTAGCGACAGCGGATTTATTACAAAAGCGAGCGGTGTTGGTAAGAAAACTGCCGAACGTGTCGTTGTTGATCTTTCGGACAAGGTTGGACTCGCAGTGAATGTTGCGCATGCCAGTGGTTCTATCTCGACACCAGCTGGTGATGAAGCACTTGAGGCACTTATGGCACTTGGTTACGGCTTGAATGATGCAATGATTGCACTTGAGGCTGTACCCGCTGATCTTCCAACTGCACAGCGTGTCACATTGGCATTGAAGGAGCAGAACTAATGGCTATCGAACGTATTGTTGATACCAGTGACCATGAAGAAGATGTTGATGAGCAGATCATTGAAGTCACCCTTCGCCCTCGATCATTTGATGACTATGTTGGACAGGATCGTTTGAAGAAAAATCTGAAACTTGCGATTGATGCGGCGAAAAAACGAGACGAACCACTTGATCACATTCTTTTGAATGGGCCACCGGGACTTGGCAAGACAACCATGGCAACGGTTATTGCCAATGAAATGGGTAAAAGTATCCGTGTGACGTCTGGTCCTGCTATTGAAAAAGCAGGCGATCTTGCCAGTATTCTGACAAATCTTCAGGACGGTGACATTCTGTTTATCGATGAAATCCACCGGCTTGGTCGATCTGTTGAAGAAGTCCTTTATTCTGCAATGGAAGATTACAAGCTCGATATTATGATCGGTAAAGGTCCAGCAGCACGAAGTGTTCGCCTCGATTTGCCGAAGTTTACCATTATCGGCGCAACAACTCGTGCTGGTGCATTGGCTGCACCACTTCGTGATCGTTTTGGGCATATTTATCGTCTTGAGTTTTATGAGCCAAACGAAATCAGTCAGATTATCCTTCGTGCTGCATCGATCCTTGGTAATGAGATAGATGAGGCATCGGCGAATACACTTTCAACTCGTGCACGTTTGACACCGCGTATCGCTAACCGACTTTTAAAGCGAGTTCGTGACTATGCTGACGTGAACGGTGACGGTATCATTGATGTAAGCATCACCAAAAAGGCGCTTGAGTTGCTTGAGATTGACGAACTAGGGCTTGATCCAGGTGATCGAAATCTTTTAACCCACATGATTGATAACTATGGGAATGAGCCAGTCGGACTGAATACACTTGCTGCGCTGACGGGTGACGAAGCAACCACAATTGAAGATTTCTACGAACCGTATCTGCTCCAGATTGGATTTATTGAGCGAACACCGCGCGGTCGTCGTGCAACACTAAAGGCATACAAACATATTGGTAAAACACCTGAGGAACCTGTAGCGTAGTTGCTATAATAACTGTATGAAGCCTGATAACTCAGCCCCAGTTGATGCAGAAGTTAAAAATGATTACGATCAGCCTGTTGCCTACGATGCCGAAGGTCGACCGCTGTACGCGCATCCTCCAATATCTTCTACTCCTACGACTTTAACGCAACCTGCAGCCCAGCAAGTTGTCCATATTGCGAGGTCAATGGATCCTATCAAGCAAGAGGTGAGCGAGGATATGAAGAAACGACATGATCTAGCGACTCGTTTGTACCCAGCACTTAATTTGAGTGAGAACGAATATATCATTCTCGCACTTCGCCGCCACCCAATCGGTCTTATTATTCCACTCATTCTTGGTGTTTTCCTGATTGCTATCGCACTTACCATTCTTGGTAATTATCCTGCAATCGTCAGTGCACTTTCAATCCAAGGGCAGCTATCAGTCACTTCCGCTATTGTGATACCGGTATTACTATTTTGTGTCCTTGTTGGACTGGGAATGTTTGTTTCCTACTATGTCTACGTACATAATAGATTTTACCTTACAAACGAAAGTGTTATTCAAGAAATTCAATTGAGCTTGTTCTCTCAGCACGAACAAACAATTAGCCTTAGTAATATTGAAGATGCGAGTTACTTTCAAGAGGGGGTACTTCAGCAGATACTTAATTACGGGACAATTCGACTCAGTACGCAAGGTGACGAGAATACGTATCGATTTACTTACGCCTCAAATCCTAAGCAGCATATTGCGACTCTCAACAATGCCGTTGAAGCGTTTAAAAACGGTCGCCCCGTCGAAGAGTAATCTTACTTAGTTACTTCGGTTTGTTTTGACGTAGTCGGCTTCGTTTTCAAGTGTGGTTCGTAGCGTGTAGTTCTTGCATTGGTCACCGTTACAGTTGTATGGCTCATAGCGATAGTTACTGTTTGCTTCACCAATTTTTACACCGTTAGGATCTGTGAAAAGTGACGGATCGACAGAAGGAAGGACTGTTGCATCGATAGTTCGGGGGTAATATCCGTTGGTCTTAAAGTACACTTCTTCAATACTGTAGTACATTGCGTTGATGGCGGTCTTTCGAGTTTCGTCTCGACCAGCAACTTCTAGGTTATTTTTTTGGACAAAGAACAGCACGCTTGCTACTGAGAGCAAGACGATGATAAAAATGAGCTCGATAATTGTGAAGCCGCCGTTAGATGTGTGCGTAGTTTTCATTACTTATGATTATAACGTAGTTTATAGCAAATTAAGATTTCGCCGCGTATAATAAATGGTGAATAAAGAGAGGGAATCTATATGCCGAAGAAATCAGACAAGAATACTGAGCTGCCCGAAAAACCTACTGCAAATGAGGGAAAACTGAAGGCACTTGGTCTTGCGCAGGAACAAATTAACAAGCAATTCGGTGACGGCGCGATTCGTCGCCTGGGTGATACAAAAACAGTCGATGTTGAACTCGTCAGTAGTGGCTCATTGTCACTCGACCTCGCACTAGGTGGCGGCTATCCAAAGGGTCGTATCCTTGAGATTTATGGTCCAGAGAGTTCTGGTAAGACAACACTCACACTTCACGCAATCGCTGAAGTCCAAAAACTAGGTGGAACAGCTGCCTTTATCGATGCAGAGCATGCACTTGATCCAGCCTACGCCCGTAAGCTTGGTGTTGATACTGACAACCTTCTTGTGTCACAGCCAGATAATGGTGAGCAGGCATTGGAAATTGCAGAGACACTTGTTCGTTCAAACGCAGTTGATCTTGTTGTTGTTGACTCAGTTGCAGCACTTGTACCACAAGCTGAAATTGAAGGCGAAATGGGCGATAGCCACATGGGACTTCAGGCTCGTTTGATGAGCCAAGCGCTTCGTAAGTTGACTGGTATCATCAGCAAAAGCCACACGACTGTTATCTTCATTAACCAGATTCGTATGAAGATTGGTGTGATGTTTGGTAACCCTGAGACAACAACCGGTGGTAATGCATTGAAGTTCTACGCTTCAGTCCGTCTGGATATTCGTCGTACTGGTCAAATTAAAAATGGTGAAGAGATTATCGGAAACCGCACGAAGGTGAAGGTGGTAAAGAATAAGATTGCTCCTCCTTTCCGTGTTGCTGAGTTCGACATCATGTACAACGAAGGTATTTCAAAGACAGGCGACGTGCTTGACCTTGCTGTCCTTCATAACATCGTCGGTAAAAGTGGTGCATGGTTTGACTACGCAGATGCAAAGATCGGCCAAGGTCGTGAAGCAAGCAAGGCCTACCTTGCTGCTAACCCTAAAGTCCTTGCTGAAATCGAAGCAAAGGTACGCGCTAAGGTTGCCGAAGAAGCTGCCTAACCAAGCTAACCAAATCTTGGGAAACGTTGTTATATGAAAATTACTGCCATCTCTGCACAAAAGCGAGATAAAGATCGAGTCAATGTGTCGGTTGATGGCAAGTATCGGTTGAGCCTCGATGTATTTCAACTTGTCGATCTCGGAATAAAGATTGGCAAGGAATATACCGAGGAAGAGCTGGTTGCGCTTGAGGAAGAGAGCCAGTTTGGCAAGCTGTACATGCGGGCATTAGAGTACTGTCTTATGCGCCCGCATAGTCAGCGTGAATTGAAAGACTACTTGTACCGCAAGACGCGTGATACGCGCACAAAAGAGGGCACTATCAAAAAAGGCGTTTCGGTTGCTTTGACCGAGCGCGTTTTTGATAGGTTGCAAACAAAAGGGTATATTGATGATGAGAAGTTCGCTGCCTATTGGATCGAGAACCGTAATCTAAGAAAAGGTTCAAGTAAACGAAAACTCTCAGCCGAGTTAAGTGCGAAAGGTGTCGAGCGAACCATTATCGAGCGACTCCTTGGTGAAACTGATCGAAATGACATCACTGAACTTCAAAAGGTGATTGATAAGAAACGCCCCCGCTACGATGATGAGCAGAAGTTTATGTCGTACTTAGCACGCCAAGGATTTAGTTACGATGATATTAAGACGGCACTACAAAACAATGACGACGAAGAAAGTATCTAATTTTTAAACGTCCGTTTGCTCAGGTTGTGGGGCAGGATGCCTAAAAGGATTCACGTATGTATGTCGAGCCGTTTCCATAATCGGTTCAGCACTAATCTTTTTTGCAGTGCTTTTAACAATAATGGCATCATCATTTATTTCTGTGATTTGTGAGCGGTGAATAAGGATGCCTGTGTCAGTTAAGCCACGTAGTATACCGTGCTTTACATTTAATTGCTCGATAACAAAGCTACCAGTCTCGACAGTGTAGTTATCGACTTTACCTAGTTTTTTCTTATGTTCATCGATGACGTTCATGCCAATGAGTTTAAATCTAAGTTCGTATAATTCCTTGATCTTAATGACATCGTCTAGTGCAAGCAGCTCATCGCTACTATCGATAATCATTCCAACGCCGCTGAGCTCACGAATATCAGCGACTCGCAGGAAAGACGGCTTCTCTGTCAGCAGTGGACCTTCAAGTTCAAACGCAATAATCTTTAAGTTTGCAGGGTTAATAAGAGGCGTGCCGGTCATCGCTAATCGAGTACCTGTTTGCAGGCTCATGACGGGTGTTTCTTTGAGTCGTGTACCAAGCACTAGCATAATATTAGTATAACCTATTTCCCGGTTACTCAGAGAAGGGATTGATGCGCCCTGGAGGCGTGGCAAGCGCTGGGGCTGCTCCGTCACTTGTGTGGAGTGCTGTGATTCTATCAAGTGTTGCTTGGTCGATTGTTCCGGCGCTAATGGGTGAGGTATACGTTGTATCCGTTGAGGCCTCTCCAAGAAGGTTAGTGAAACTAAAAACAGCATATCCAAGCCCTGCGACAACAAAGACGATAAATATCGTTATATGATACCTTCTAAATAGTGAAATGACGGGTTTGAATAATGACGATAGAGTAAAGTGTTTCATAGTTACCTCGTTGATACCATAACGGTTATTGTATCGGTCGTAATCAAATCTCCTGAAGGAATGGTAGGGCGACCAATGGTAATGCCAGTGATTTGCATCTTCGGAAGGTTTCCCTCGATCGCATCAAGGAATTGCAGGAATTTTGCGTAGGATACTGGACTTTGGATTGTAATGATCTCTGAGTAATCTGGCGTTGCTGCTGCACCCGTAGCTGGTTTTGCGGAATCAATACTAGAGATTGATATACCTGCATCGCTTGCATACTTTGAAATGTCCTTCAGTGCTTGTGTCTGGTAGGTTGCAGGTGTAGAGAAGAGTGCGTCCGCTTTCGCAACAAGACTCTGACCGGCAGCGAGTTGTTGTTGAAGTTTACTTAACTCTTCAATATTTTGACCACTCGCGTGTGAGTCGGTTACTGTATGCGTGACTTCAAGTGCGTATGCCTTAATGAGCTGTAGACCAAAGTAGAATCCCACGATCGCACCAATAATAACGATCACTAGCGTCGTTGCTAAGATGTTGCGTGTTGTCGTCGCTGGCGTCTTTTTGTTATCTTTTTTCATTGTGCTGCCGCCTTTGTTACAGTGAGTGTCATTGAAACGCCGATAGGATAATCTTTAATACCAGCCGAATCCGAGACTGAATCAAAGTTGACGTTTGTGAAAATTGGTGAGCTCTGGAATTTTTGCCTTAATGCAACGGCGTCATCGGTTGTCTTTGCGTATGCCTTGAGTGTGACAGGTGTGCCAGTAAATGATGCGGCGTTTAATGTGATACCGCTAAGGACTGTTCCAGCAGGCATTTGCTGGGCAATGTGCATGAGAACATTCGAGTATAAGACTTCTTGGTCAAGAATTGTTTTTGTTTGAGATAGGCTTGAACTAAGTGCTTCAACTTGAGCCTTTGTTGAACTATAAACATCGGCTTTTGTGCCGTTCGCATCAATGAGTCGCTGCGCAGTCTGCTTTGTTTGAGTGAGTACAACGTATGATCCTGCGAGGAGGAGCACAAGGAAGCCAAAAGCGAAGAGAATAACGATAATGTAACGGCTAAGAATGACGTTCAAGCGTGCTGAATGGATTTCTTTCTTTGCATCATCCGGCATTAAATTAATCATCTCCAAATATCTCCTGGATCAACACTCGCAAGTCCAGCGACAGTGATATATCGTGGGCGAAATTGCTTTGGCGGTTCTTGCAGTTTTTCGAAATCAAGTTTTTGCCACGGACTGGCAACGCGAGCTGGCATGACGAGTGCATTTGTAAAATATTCACCGATGCCAGGGAGGTTACTACCGCTACCAACCACAAGGAGTTGTTCGAGCTTACGAGTTGTACTAATTCGTTCATCGTAGTAGCGCATGACCTTTTTTACTTCTGCGAGGATTCGCTGGAGGCTTGGCTCGAGAGCCCCTACAAGTTTTTGCTGGCGCGGACCTGCGTTCAAACCGTTGAGGACCTTTAACTGATGTGCATTTTCAAGTTCGACGTTTAACTTTTTCGCGATATCGAGCGTGAAGGTATTGCCTCCAATTGCAAGTCCACCAGTGACACGAATAGTTCCCTGGTCAAGAATAGCGATGTCAGTTGTCGCTGGGCCTATATCGACAATAACGGTTGGTAGATCACCTCGTTCTGTCGCTGTAAGGAGGCGACCAACAGAACAGATACTTGGTTCAATGAGGATTGGTTCGAGACCAGCGGCTATGACACTTGTCAGGATGTTATCGATGATCACTTTTGCGACTGCGCTCATCAGGACGGTGATTTCTTTTTTTGTTCGTTCGATGATCTGATAATCGATGTAGAGATTAGCGGAAGGGATGGGGATATATTGGTCAGCCTCAAGGATAACGGCATCATGTAATGCCTTTTCTGTTGCTGCGGGCAGAGTAAATGTTCGCGAGTAGCTTCTTGCAGTTGGAATGGCGATTGCAACACGTTTACTAGAGGTATCACCGATGACTTTTTCGGCGAGGAGCACCTTAATGTTATCGGTAAGATACGTGCTGTTTGCATTTTCCATTGAGTCTTTTACTTTCAATGGTTCAAGGTCGATTGATCCATACCCATGGACAAGCCATTTTTTAGGATCCACAGACATGATTTTTACACCAGTGTTACTGATGTCGAGTCCTATAATCGGTTTGTCTTCGTAGAATAATTTTGACATGATGCCCACATGGATAACTATGCTGTATTATACCATGAGCACGTTGCCAGTGAGAACGCCTATTTGACGTTTTGTGAAAGCTGAGCGATAGGGGTCATGACACTCGCAGCGATAAGACCAACCATGCTACCCATGATAACGATCATGACAGGCTCGATGATGGAGCTAATTCCTTCAATCGCAAGGTCAACTTCCTCTTCATAGAAGTCGGCAACTTTCACGAGGACGGTATCTGTTTGTCCGGTCTCCTCCCCAACGGCAAGCATTTGACTGACGATGCCAGGGAAGAGTTCATTCGCTTCAATGACAGATGAGAGGGACTTACCGTTTTTCACTTCGCGGGCTGCTTCTTGGAGTGCCTCCTGAAACATAATATTACCAACAGCGCGTGAGGTGACGTCGAGGCATTCCAAGACAGCAACCCCGGCACCCATGAGGGCTGAGAAGGTACGTGCAAAACGTGCAACGGCTGATTTTCGGATGATTCCCTTCACGCCGGGAATCTTTAAGGTTAATCGGTCAAAATTACGCCGACCTTTAGCCGTTCGAATATAACGAATAATGCCATAGACTGTACCAGCGATGACTGGGATGATAATAAACCAGTATGACGTCAAAATATGGCTGAGACCAAGCATAAAGAGGGTAATACCTGGAAGTTTTGCATCAGGTCCGCCAAGGTCGTTAAGAATCTTTCCAATTTGTGGAATCACAAACAACATCAATCCAAAGAAGGCGAGCACGGTAATACTCATAAGGACGAGTGGGTATGCCATGGCGCTTTTAATTTTTTTACGGATTGCCGAGCTTTTTTCTTGTTGGTAAGCAAGTCGCTTAAGGATGTCGTCCAGGATTCCAGCTGCCTCACCGGCACGCACCATGTTAACGTAAATGTCGTTAAAAATAAGAGGAAATTTCGAAAGTGCGTTAGCAAGAGAATTACCACCTTCAACGTCTTTAATGATAAGTCCTAACGTTACCTTGAGGACTGGATCTTCGGCGTGCTTCTCAAGCGATGACAATGAACGAAGGAGCGGCACACCCGCACCAACCATGGCGCTGAGCTGACGGGTAAAGATGACAAGTTGATCATTTTTTACTTTCGTTGCCTTAAAAAGGTTATTAAAGTCGATGCCGGCAAGACCCTTTTTAACAATCATTTCTTTGATACTGACTGGTCGAAGATTCTGCTTTGTGAGGGCAGCAATAACGGCTGCGCGGTCAGGTTGTTCTGTCTCACCGTTCACTGGTTTTTGTTGAAGATCGACAGCAACATAAGCAAATTTAGGCATATTAGTCTCGACTAACCCTAAGGACTTCTTCGATAGTTGTTTCACCTCGAAGTGCCTTGATAAGACCATCAATTTGCATGGTCATCATGCCTTCAGAGATAGCTTGTGCTTGGATTTGGTCGCTACTTCCACGGGTCATGATGAATTTCTTTACTTCAGGACTATTCGTCAGTACTTCGTAGATACCGATGCGACCTTTGTAGCCTTCTTGTGCATCGTCTTCGCTGAAATCTTTATTAGCACGCCAGAGTGAGACGAAACCGGTCTCGTTGGTGCTGAGCGGTGTGTCGCCGCCAAGTCCTTCAGCTGCCGCTTGTTTTTCAAGTTCATGAATCACGCGGAAATCTTGACCCTCGTGAAGTCCGAAGAGTTTGATGATTTGCGTTTGTTCTTCAGCACTGGGAACAAAGCTTTGACGAGATGCTTGGTGCAGTCTTCGAACAAGACGTTGTCCAACAACAGCACGAATGGTGCTAGCAATAAGGAATGGCTCAATCTGCATATCAAGCAGACGCGGCAGAGAAGTCGCGGCGTTATTGGTGTGAAGCGTACTAAACACCATGTGTCCTGTGAGGGCGGCTTGAATCGCCAGGTTCGCCGTTTCACCGTCACGGATCTCACCGATCATGATGATGTTCGGGTCTTGACGAAGTAATGCGCGGAGACCAGTCGAGAAGGTCATCCCGGCTTTTTGATTGGTCTGCGTTTGGTTGACGCCTGGAATTTTGTACTCGACAGGATCTTCGATAGTCGAGATGTTCACTTCTGGGTGATTGAGGATTGAAAGCATGCTAAAGAGGCTGGTTGACTTACCACTACCGGTTGGACCAGTGATAAGAACAATACCGTTTGGCTCAATCATTTCATGCTGGAGGTCTTTTAGAGCTTTGCCCCAATACCCGAGTGATTCAAGACTGACCGCATCATTAGATTCATCAAGAATACGCATGACTACCTTCTCACCATCGGCAATCGGGAGTGAGCTAACACGAAGTGCATACTGTTTTCCACCAACCTTGATCTTGAAACGACCATCTTGTGGAACGCGACGCTCGTCGATCTTGAGGTTCGCTAAGATTTTGATACGACTAATCAGCGCACCAAGGACATTACGAGGAAGGCGGTTTACTTCTTTCAAAATACCATCAACCCGATAACGAATTTGCACGAAGTCTTCACGAGGCTCAATGTGTACATCTGAGGCGTGAGAACGAATGGCATATTCAAGGAGGAGGTTAACGGTTTGTGCGATTGGTGAATCTTCGGCAATGTCCTGTTCGCTGACCAACTCGATGTCAGACTTATCTTCGCGTTGCACGTCGATAACTTCATTGAGCTCTTTGTTCACGTCGCCGCGGTACGCCTCAAGCGCTGAGAGAATATTTTCGCGAGTTGCGATGTGGATACGGGAGTTGAGTCCGATTTCTTTTTGAAGGAAGTTAACGGCCTGCACGTCATCAGGGTCTTCCATGGCAAGGTGACGAACACCGTCCTCGTCGACTTGGAAGAGGACGGCGTTATACTGACGCGCAATACGTTCAGGAATAAGTTTTAAGACATCCGGTGGAATATTTAGTGCATCTAGTTCAACATAAGGGATGCTTGTGTAGTCCGCAAATAGCTGCGTCAGTGTTTTCACGTCCGTGACGCGCTGGTCGATAACTGTCTCTTGTAAAGTGCGTTTCGAACGAGCCGCCTCTTCTTTCAGGGACGTGATTTGCTCAGGAGTTGCAAGACTTGCCCGCCCAAGCAACGTTTCCAGGATACTATCGGAAATGCGCATAATGCTTACGCTCAATTGTAATGCAGTGACCCTAAAAGCACCAGCGTTCGTGAGTGGTATAATGTATCGGATGAGCATAGAAAAAACAATAGAGGTCGGAAGCGTTCAAGAAACTCGAGTTTTAGGCGAAAGACTAGGACGTCTTTTAAAGGGTGGCGAGGTTATTGAGCTTGTTGGCGATGTTGGTGCGGGAAAAACGACCTTTGTGAAGGGTTTGGCACTTGGTTTGGGTATTGATGAAGACGTCCAGAGTCCAAGCTTTACGATAAGTCGCATCTACGATGCCCGTGACAATTTGCAGCTTGCTCACTACGACTTTTACCGATTGAATGATGCGGGAATTATGGCTGATGAACTTGCCGAAACGACGCAAGACCCAGCGTCTATCACGGTCATTGAATGGGCTGATATTGTGGAAGGTGTGCTACCCGAGCATCGACTTCGTATTACGTTTACCGCACCGTCTGAAACAACGCGAAACCTCAACCTAAATGGTCCCACAGAATTGCTGGAGAACTTATGATTTTATTACTCGATACTTCAACCCCTACCTGCAAATTAAGCTTTGTTGAAGGTGACTGGCGTTTTGACGACGAATGGGAATCTGGACGAACACTAGCAAAAGGTCTTTTGGGCTATTTGCAGGATAATCTTGCTAAGCATGACAAGACTTGGGCAGACATTTCGGGCATTGTTGCATTCAAGGGACCCGGCAGCTTTACAGGGCTTCGTATTGGACTGACTGTTCTCAACACATTTGCCGATAGCGAGTCAGTTCCGATTGTGGGAACGACTGGTCAGACTTGGCAAGCGGTTGGGCTCACTCGACTCAGTAGTGGTGAGAACGACGAACTCGTGATGCCCGAATATGGTGCCGAGGCGCACATCACGACACCACGCAAATAAGCTTGCTTTCAGTACTTTCGCGGCGCTACAATAGAAAGAGTCCGAAACATTCTGAACTGGACTCTGAACAACTTTTTGAAAACTTTCAGTGCGGCTTTTGATACATTTTTAGTCAAGATGAACACTTGGCGGGCAGCACTGAGGAAGGAAACAATATGGTAGAAGGAATAATCGCCGCAATTATCGGGATTCTTGCTGGCGTGGGCGGAACAACTGTTTACACACGCACCAAGGTCGCGGGCGGAAAGCATAAAGCGGACCAATTATTAGCTGATGCAAAAACAAAGGCGAGTACTGTGGTCCTCAAAGCAAAAGATGAAGCAATGAAGTTTGCCGAAGATGCGAAAAAAGAAGAAACAGATCGACGCAAAGGCTGGGATCGAACAGAAAGCCGATTGGCTGAACGTGAGACGAGTCTTGATCGTAAACTTGATGAACTTGATAAGCGAAGTGAAAATCTCCGCGCGCAGGAAGATGACGTTGAGGCACTTAAAAATGAGATTCGTGATATTCGTACACGTCAGCAAGAAAAGCTGGAAAAAATTGCGGGACTTAAGAAAAAAGAAGCAGCTGAAAAGTTGATGGAAATGACAGAACGAGACATGAAGCAAGATCTCGTTGGGTTAGTTTCAAAACTCCAAAATGATGCACGCGACACCGCTGAAGAGCAGGCGCAACTTATTCTTGTCACCGCTATGGAACGCATGAGCAGTGAAGTGACTGCTGAGCGAACCGTCACGGCTATTAAGTTGACTGACGATGAAATGAAAGGTCGTATTATAGGCAAAGAAGGTCGTAATATCCAAGCGCTGCAACGTGCAACCGGCGTCGACATTCTTGTTGATGATACCCCTGGTATGATCATTCTTTCAAGCTTCGATCCAGTTCGACGACAGGTTGCGCGTATGTCGCTTGAAATGCTGATGAAGGATGGACGTATTCACCCAGGACGCATCGAAGAAGTAGTCGCAAAAGCTGAAAAAGAAATTGAAAAAGAAGCGACTCGTGCCGGTGAAGATGCAGCTCGTGAAGTTGGCGTCGTCGGTATTCCAAAGGAAATGATCCAACTCCTTGGTGAGCTAAAGTTCCGAACTAGTTATGGTCAAAACGTATTGATGCACAGTACTGAAATGGCACATATGGCTGGTCTGATCGCAGAAGAGATTGGTGCCGATGTTCGAACCACAAAGATTGCAACATTGCTGCATGATGTGGGCAAGGCAGTCAGTCACAAGATCGAAGGCAAACATCACCACGTTGGTGCAGAGCTTGCGCGTAAATATGGCATGAGCGAAGAAATCGTTCACGCGATTGAAGCGCACCATGATGATATCGAAGCAACCACACCAGAAGCTTTAGTTGTCCGTGTGTGTGACGCATTGTCTGCAGCAAGACCAGGCGCACGTAATATTAGTGCCGAAAACTTTGCGGAACGTATGCGTGACCTTGAGAATATTGCTAACAGCTTCAAGGGCATTCAGAAGTCATACGCAATTAGCGCTGGACGTGAAGTTCGCGTGATCGTGACGCCTGAATCAATCGATGACCTGAGTGCAATTAAGCTTGCACGTGATATTGCAAATAAGATTGAAAGTACGATGCAGTACCCAGGTACGATCAAGATTAATGTGATCCGCGAAACACGAGCGATTGAATACGCGAAATAAAACTTCAAAAAATCTTTAGAAAAAATCTGCCTATATGGCAGATTTTTTTGTGAACTTTATTTTGTTCATTACGAATATAACAAGTAGTGTCACAAGACCACTTATGACAAAGCTGCCAATAATATCAGAAACATGGTGGACACCTGCTAGTACTCGTGCCGTACCAATGAGGGCTGCCGCAATGAGTACGATAATTCCGTATTTGCGTGAGTACTGCAGTATAGTCCAGCCGATGAATGCCGATAAGAGTGTATGGTCTGATGGAAACCCATTATCTGCTGCGTGTGAAATAAGTGGGGTAAAATGACCGACAACAAATGGTCGCGGATCATACCAAAGTGAAGAGGCAAGACGCGCGGCCAGTATTGTTGCGATTCCACCCGCAATGACAGCAATCGCAAAGTTTCTTTTATCTTTCTTGTCTTTCAGCTGAATGAATACAACAATAGCAACAATTATTGGGATGACAATAAAGTATTTGGCGACAAGTATAATTATTTCGTGCATTATTTCTTCTTTCGAGCCTTTAGATACTGAATAACGACAGGCAGCGCAGAAATAACAATAATTAAGAAAATGATGGGCAACAGGTATTTATCAATACTTGGGATGGCACGCCCCAGTGTGTACCCAAGCAGCGGGAGAAGAGCTCCCCATAGTGTTCCTCCAATTGCATTAAAAATGATGAACGTTCGATACTTCATGCCTGCGACACCTGCGATGATTGGTACGAAAGTACGTACAGCGGGAATAAAACGGGCAAGTATGAGAGATTTTGGACCTTGTGTATCAAAAAATTCATGAGCCTCTTCAACTCGCCTTGGTGAAAATACAACAGACTTATCCCGCTTGAATAAACGTGGTCCTAACTTTGATCCCGTGTAGAATCCGACGCTATTTCCGATGATTGCGCCGATAATACTAATGACAATCAACGTACCGATATTTAAGTAGCCTTGTGAGGCAAGAAGACCCGCTGTAAATAATAGACTATCACCTGGGAGGAAGAAGCCAAAAATGAAACCTGACTCAAGCAGCACAATACTAAATATGCCAATGTATCCGGTTGCCTTAATAAGATAGGTGGGGTCGAGTAGGTTATGCATTGGTTTTGGTAATCGATTTCCTTATTATATATCCTGACAATTATCGCAAAACTTAGATGAGAGGAGCGTGAGAAAACTAAAGACCGGCGTATATCTTTCCGGTCTTCAGTCTTTATTTGAGTCCGACTAATTAGTCATTTGTTTCAGCGTCGGGTGTAGTATCGGTAGCTTGCGATGCCGAGTCTGGTGTATCGCCAGGTTCTGCAACGTCAGATGCCTGATTTGCTGATACCGATTGAGGTGACTCAGCGTGTGTCTTACTTGTTCCGACCACTGTCAGTCCAATGGCACCAAGTGCTAACGGAATGACAAGTAGGCCAAGTAGTTTCTTCTTCATGGTTTCTCCTTTATGTTGTTACCTATTCACTATAAAAAATTACCCATGAGAGTGAGGTGGGAGAGGAATGGGAGGTCTATCATGTCGTTCTCATGATAACTGGGGTACAATTTGTATTATATGCAAATACTACTTGTTGAAGATCATAAACATCTCGCATCTCTTACTCAGCGTGCTCTGACTGAGGACGGGTATGTCGTTGATGTTGCCCATGATGGACAAGTTGCTATCGACAAGTTTGAAATTAATAGCTATGACCTTGTTGTACTTGATATTATGCTGCCCGAAATAGACGGAAGGGAAGTGTGCAAAAGAATACGTGAAGTTGATACCAATATTCCAATCATTATGCTGACTGCACTTGATGCAGTCGACGATCGAATTAATGGACTAGACGTCGGTGCTGATGACTACTTAGTGAAGCCTTTTTCTTTTAGTGAATTATCGGCACGTATCAGGGCATTGTTGCGACGAGGGTCTAAAGCAGACCCTGTCATATTGAAGGTGAAGCAGTTAACGCTCGATACTGCAGCAAAAGTAGTGACGTGTAACGGTAAGCTTTTGAATCTGACAGCAAAAGAGTACACACTATTGCAGTATTTTATGTATAACGCTAATAAAGTTTTATCGAAAAACGATTTGCTGGAGCATGTTTGGGATATGAACTATGAAGGTTTTTCGAACGTCGTTGAAACATACGTTCGATATCTCCGCCACAAAATCAAAGAGATTGGTGGTGATCCACAGCAAATTCAGACAATTCGTAATTTGGGGTATAAGCTCGAATCATGAATGAAGTAAAGAAAACGACGATACGTTTAACGATTATTTATTCGATCGTGTTCTTTGGATTTATATGGATATTTAGCGGGGGCATTTATCTTTGGACAAATAACGCTCTTGGTAAAGGCTACGTGAATAGAATTAATGAAATTGTCGAACAGTCAAATAATAAAGCAAAGGTAAGTGGTGAGTTTTCGGATGACACTGCAACCGTGGCGGCAGATGTCGCACTTGATCGAATGCGTAATATTATTTTGCTTGTAAATGGTGTGGCACTTATCCTTATTCCGACACTGGCGTATCAACTTTCTCGTCGATCACTTCGTCCGCTTATTCAAAGTCAGGCAGAGCAACAGAAATTTATAACAAACGCGTCTCATGAATTACGTACGCCGCTTGCGGTCATGGCCGGAGAGTTAGAACTTGCTGCAAAACAGCCACGCTCGATTAACGAGTACCAAAAGACAATTAAGAATACGGCACGCGAGGTACATAGAATGACGGTACTGGTGCAAGAGCTTCTTTTACTTGCCCGTATTGGAACGATTGATGGCCTGAAAGATAAGGCGAGTATTGAAATTACAGACCTTATCGACGAAGTGGTAAACCTCCATTCTGCTCAAGCTAAGCAAAAAAACATCACGATAATTCAAAGTCATAAAGCACAAGGAGGTGTGAGTGGGCGCAGAGAGCTACTCATCATTGCGGTAGGTAATTTAGTTGATAATGCTATCAAATTTTCAAAAAAATCATCTTCAATTTTCATAGATACATCGAGTGATAAAAATGTATGTACCATAGAAGTTAAGAATGGTGGCTCAACAATTCCTGTACATAAAATCCCACATTTATTTGAACGATTTTATCAGACAAATACTGACCATTCGCTTGAGGGCTATGGCTTAGGTTTAGCTATTACTAAGCAAATTGTCGAATTGCATGCAGGGTCCATTGCTGCGACGTCGAGTAATAAAGAAACAACTTTCAGCATCAGTCTTCCTATTAAAAAATAGCCACGAGAAGTGGCTGTTTTTATTTGGTCGGGGTGAAAGGGCTCAAACCTTCGACCTCTCGGTCCCAAACCGAGCGCGCTATCAACTGCGCCACACCCCGATGGTGTTTACTCGGGTGATTATACGCTATTTCGAAGACTATTTCTAGTCCCACAGAGGGGGGTAGTGTTGTTGCTTCGACCTCAAGAGTCCGGTATTATGGGAGGGAAACATTTCATGAAGAAAACACTAACACGTATTTCCCATTTCTTTCAGTCTCGTCCGCGAACGGATTATTTTTTTGTTGCCATTGCACTAGCACTCCTTGCTGGGCTGGCGCTATGGAATATATCTGGTCCGTCTATCTGGTTTGACGAAGCGTTCGGTGCCTACATGATTCATTACAACTTCCTTGATATTGCACGCTACACAGCTACCGACGTGCACCCTCCATTGTTTTATTGGCTTCTGAAGATTTGGACAGCGGTTTTTGGACACACTGAGTTTGGGCTTCGCTCGATGAGCGTCTTCTTTGGTATGATCGCTGCCGTCTTTGGGTTCTTATTAACTCGTCGTCAGTTTGGTCGCCGTGCAGCAATCTTTGGCATTTTTATTCTGGCATTGTCACCACTGTTTATTCGTTATAGTCAGGAAGCTCGTATGTACACAATGGCGGCGGCAATCGTATTGTCTGCAACCTACGTATTAACACGAGCGCTCGAAACTAAAGGTCGTAAGCTTTGGGTATTGTATGGCATTCTTGTATCACTTGGTATGTGGACGCATTACTTTACTGCGCTTGCATGGCTTTCTCATTGGGTGTGGCGGTACATTACGATTCGAAAGACTGGTGCTCGTCGTAAAGTTCTCGCTAAGAAGTTCTTTGATAAGAAGTGGTTGACTGCGTATATTGTTGCAGTCGCGTTGTTCTTGCCATGGTTGCCTGCGATGGCGATTCAACTTGTTGTTGTTCAATCCGAGGGATTCTGGATTCAGCCAGTCGGTGTCGATACGATTACTGGATACTTTGGGACACTTGTGTTCTTCCTCGAACATGATCACGTGACGGGTTGGTTATCTGCCGCGCTCGCTATCATGGGCGTTTTGATCACGGTGCTTGCAGTGCGAACCTATCGATCAGGTAATGAAACGTTCAAACGAAATTATCTTTTGTTGTTCTGTCTGGCTGCCGTTCCTCCCATCTTGCTGTTCATTATCTCTCTTCCTCCGCTGGCGGCTTCATTTGTTGAGCGGTATGTACTCCCTGCAGCGGCCGCATCAGCATTCTTCGTCGGCGTGACGCTTGTGTACGGACTGAGTAAAATAAAGATCTGGAAGCAACTTATTATCTACGCTACGATTGTCTCTATGCTCGTTTTTGGCTTGTCTCAAATGTATTACTACGGCAACTACAATAAAAACTCTCGTACAGATGTTAAAACGAAACAATTAGTTGCACAGGCAATTCAACATGCTACGCCAGGTGAACCGATTATTGTTGCAACTCCGTGGGTGTTTTATGAAGCCATTTTCTATAACAGCGTTGACCACCCAATCTACTTTGTTGATGCACAGACGAACTACCAGTTTGGATCGTTAGATATGTTGAAGTATAGTGATGACCACAAGATTAAAGACCTTGGCGCATTTACGAAAGCGCATCCAACTGTTTGGTATATTGGTTACTTTGACGGAAACGTCGTACCACCAGAAAGTTCTTGGAAGCAAATTGATACGACTTCAGTGACAAGTAGCATTGATGGAAAAACTGTTTATAAAGGCGCTGAATACCAGATCCCTGCTAAATAAGTCTTAGGCGGGAATAACTCGACGAACGAATGGGATTTTCAGTAACCCCCAGGTAATCATGATGGCGATAATACCGAGGAGTGTATTTTGCCAAATACTGTCACCACCATCAGTGAAGAAGCTAATGGCGCATAGAGCAACACCATGCAGTATATATGCGGTCAGGGAATGTGTACCAACAGGAATAAGGAGCCAATTAAACGCCTTCGTAATAAAGTGGCGTAATTTATAAAAGATAAACATATAGCCGGTGAACCATAAGAACGCCAGTGCTGCACGTGCGAGACTGATAGAATCTTTTGCGAATATGCCATCACTGACACTGTTTGCAAAAGATTCGAAAGCTTGGTCGTAGTAGGTGAAGATAACAGACGTTGCAATAGTGAGGACTGTCAACGCAACAGTTGTTGTCGCAATTGCAATCTGTGTTGATCGTTTTTTAGCATGCCACCAATTGAGGATTGATTGTAAATAGAATCCAACAATACTTGGAATAAAGAAAAGGAATTGCCATTGTAATGCTTCTAATTTTGTCGCCCATCCAATGGCGAGTAGGACAAAACTGAGCGCACCGACCATCCAGGCGAGGTTGCGGCGGAACAGCCATACAGCGATAGGGGAAGCAGCGAGAAATAGTGCGTATAACGTTAGGAAGTGAACCCATACGTAGGTGTAGCGAAGAGTGACAAGCTCAGCGAGGAATTCCCGCCAGTCACCAATTGGCATTGGTGTACTTGTGTACCCGCCCATAAGCGGAACATACCAAATGATTGCAACGAAGGCGATTGATGCAATAAGTGACCATAGGTAGAGAAGTCCTGCACGCCGAAGTAGCCTACTAGCAACTTGTTTAAAGGGCTCATTGCGGTTTTTGTATCCCCTCACGTAGCCAACTAATAGACCTGATATACTCACGAACCCCTCGGCAGCCGTTACCCAGAGAAGTGCTTTTCCAGAAAGAATACCAAACAGGCTTGGGAAACGCGATAAATGGTCGACAATAATCGTAACAACGAAAAAGCCTCGAAGTTGGTCGAGGGTTTCAAGTCGGTTTTGAGTTTTAGTTTCAGGTTTTGACACTTCACTTCATTATACAAGTTTTCCTGACAGACGCCTGAGGGTTTATAATAGGGTGATGAAACCACCATATGAGGCACCGAATTTTACTCTTCCCGATATCGAAGGAAAGACACACACATTAGGAGAATACAAAGGCAAATGGATTGTGCTTTATTTCTATCCCAAAGACGATACTCCAGGGTGCACGACTGAAGCATGTAGTCTTCGCGATGCTCGTGATACCCTCGCTGAAATGGGTGCCGAGATTATCGGTATCAGTAAAGATGATGCAAATAGTCACGAAAAGTTTAAAGCAAAATACTCATTAAACTTTACTCTTCTCACAGATACTGAGGGCAAGGTCATTGCCACTTACGGTGCTTGGGGTAAAAAGATGTTTGGTCGTGAAGGTATTCTTCGTAAAACATTTATTATTGACCCATCTGGACAAGTAGTAAAAGTCTATGGTCGTGTCACACCAATGGGACATGGTGAGCAAGTGATTGATGAGTTGAAGAGGCTGCAAAAGAACGCGTAAATGGCAACCTATATTGTTGCGGTCAGTGGAGGTGTTGATTCGATAGCATTACTTCACATGCTGACGCAAACAACAGATCATGAAATTGTTGTTGCTCACTTTGATCATGGCACCCGTGATGATTCTGCTGAAGATGCTACATTCGTCGGAGGGCTTGCTGCAGAGTACGGATTTCAATTTGAAACGCTAAGGGAAGAACTGGGTCCAAACACGAGTGAAGAGATAGCAAGAAATCGACGGTATGCGTTTCTTCGAGATATCGCAAAAAAGTATAACGGACGTATTATGACAGCGCATCACGCGGATGATGTTGTTGAAACAATCGCGATTAATTTTCACAGAGGGACTGGTTGGCGCGGATTAGCAGTCCTTGATTCTGATATTTTGCGTCCGTTGCTACTTTTGACAAAAGCTGACCTGATTGAGTATGCCGAGCAGCGCAAGCTCAGCTGGCGAGAAGACAGTACAAATGCAAGTGATAAATACCTGCGTAATCGTCTTCGTCGCTTGGCACGAGACCTTGACCCGGATACGAAGAGAGAATTATTGGCACTTCGAAGTCAGCAGCTAGAGAGTAAACGGTGGATTGATCAGGGTATTGCCGAGTTGGTCGGGTCTGGTCCGAACTATAGTCGGTATTTTTTTACGCACATTCCGTCACAAGTTGCGATTGAGTGCCTTCGGTACGTCACAACTGCCAAGTTAACACGCCCACAACTCGAACGAGCGCTCCTTGCGATTAAAACTGCGAGTCCAAAGAGCTCGTATCAAGCAGGATCGGGGCTCGCATTCGATTTCACTACTCGTAATTTTTCCCTCTCACTGTTAAAATAAAGTAAAGAGAACACTACTACTTATATAGATATGCCGAAAGGATGATTAATCATGGCCATAAAGTCCCCTCTTCCAAAGAAACCAAATAATGTACTCCGACTCTCGCTCTTTTGGGCGATTTT
The DNA here is from genome assembly GCA_028288995.1 of Candidatus Saccharimonadota bacterium. Classification (GTDB taxonomy): domain Bacteria; phylum Patescibacteriota; class Saccharimonadia; order Saccharimonadales; family Saccharimonadaceae; genus Microsaccharimonas. The sequence goes on along the minus strand of JAQGHF010000003.1, from coordinate 70,235 downwards.
AGTGATTGGAGTGCTCGTGGCAATTGCCGTTGCAACACCACACGATAATTTACAAGAAGTTCCAATCTCGACAGTGATTGAGAATGCAAATAAAGGCGAGATCAAGACTATTGTCGTTGAAGGCAATAATCTGACGATTACTCCAAAAGATAGCGATCATCCAACTGAAAAATCTGTTAAAGATGGTTCAAGTAGCCTTGCCCAGCAGGGTCTCAAGCCACAGTCTGAGAACGGTGTGGTCGTTACTAATAAGGTACCAAGTGACACGGGTGGTATCCTCTGGAACCTTGCGATTATTATCGTGCCAGTGATTCTTATTGCTGCATTCTTCATGTTTATGATGCGTCAGGCGCAAGGACAGAATAATCAAGCGCTTGGCTTTGGTAAATCAAAAGCAAAACTATACGGTGAAGATAAAACAAAAGTTGTCTTTGCTGATATCGCTGGAAACGACGCCGCGAAACAAGACCTCGAAGAGGTTGTTGACTTCCTGAAACACCCAAAGAAATACGAAAGCCTTGGTGCAAAGATTCCGAAGGGCGTGCTGCTTGTTGGTAATCCAGGTACTGGTAAGACAATGCTTGCACGTGCTGTTGCGGGTGAAGCAAGCGTTCCATTCTTTAGTATCAGTGGTTCAGAGTTCGTTGAAATGTTCGTTGGTGTTGGTGCATCACGTGTTCGTGACTTGTTTGCAAAAGCAAAAAAGAACGCGCCTGCGATTATCTTTATTGATGAAATTGACGCTGTTGGGCGCAAACGTGGTTCAGGTATGGGTGGTGGTCACGACGAACGTGAACAAACCCTCAACCAGATCCTTGTGGAGATGGACGGATTTGAAACGGGGACAAACGTTATTGTTCTTGCGGCAACAAATCGTGCGGATGTCCTTGACCCGGCGCTGCTTCGACCAGGTCGTTTTGACCGCCGTACGAATATTACACTTCCAGAGCGAAAAGACCGTGAAGCAATTTTGAAGGTTCACTTCAAGAACAAACCGGCTGATACGACAGTGAATCTTGATAAACTTGCAGCAAAGACGGCTGGTTCATCAGGTGCTGACCTTGCAAACATTGCAAACGAGTCTGCAATTATTGCTGCGCGCCGTAATGCAAAGAAAATCAGCAACGATGACCTAACTGAAGCATTTGAAAAAGTTGCGATTGGTCCAGAACGAAAGAGCCGTGTCATGACACAGAAAGATAAAGAGCTCACCGCCTATCATGAAGCCGGACACGCACTTGTTGGACACGTCCTTCCTGACAGCGATCCAGTGCACAAGGTGACGATTATTCCACGGGGTGGTACCGGTGGTGTAACATGGTTCTTGCCACCTGAAGATACGATGTATACCAGCGTCTACGAATTCAAGGACGTGCTTGCTCGTGCACTTGGTGGACGTGTTGCTGAAAAGCTTATTAACGGTCGTGACGGTATCACAACTGGTGCTGGTTCAGACCTTCGCAAGGCAACTGAAATTGCTCGTGATATGGTCATAGAACAGGGAATGGGCTCAAGACTTCGCGACCAGGTCTTCCATGAAGACAATGGCGGTATGATGTTTGACCGCATGACACATGAACGTCCGTACAGTGACGACACAGCAAAAGAGATTGATATCGAAGTTGCACAGCTCATTAAAGAAGCTGCTAACCGTGCCGAGGTTGTCCTAAAGGCAAATATGAAGAGTCTTAAGAAGCTTGCTGATGCGCTGCTTGTTGAAGAAACACTCGATGAGCCTGGTGTCGTCACCCTACTGAAAGATGCAAAACTTCCAAAGGAGGCCATGCTTTACTAACGCAGGCCATACTGAATGATCAGTTTTCGAACGACACTCTCTAAATTAAATAAAAAGCTGCCGTTGCAACTAGCGGCAGCTTTGCTTGCAGGTTCGTCACTGATCGCGAGCCTGCTGGGTATTTTCCGTGACCGTCTGTTTAACAGTTTATATTACACAACCTACCCAACAGGTGCTGATGCCTACACAGTTGCATTTACCATTCCAGACTTCATGTTTATTATCTTGGTATCGGGTGCGCTCAGTGTGAGCTTCATTCCAGTCTTCAATCAACGTCTTTCAAGCGGTAACAAGAAGTCTGCATGGGAACTTTCAACCAGTATTATTAACTTGATGGCACTTGCAACACTTGTTACGAGTGTATTGATTATTATTTTTGCTGATCCTTTGGTTCGATTTGTCGTTGGTCCTGGACTTGATGAATCGAGTCGCTCACTCGCCATTAGCATGATGCGTGTGATTGCGGTGAGTCCGTTCTTGTTTGCGGTCGCAACGGTTATCACGAGTATGCAACAGGCGGTTGGCCGTTTTGCGTTCTTTGCACTCGCGCCAGCGCTATATAACGTCGGTATTATTATCGGATTACTCTTCTTCACGAACGGTATTAACTTATTTGGCTGGCAGGTATTTGACGGCGGGATTATGGGGGTTGCGCTCGGTGTCGTGCTTGGAGCGATGTTGCAGCTTATTGTGAGTACCTTTGGTCTGTTTGGCATGGGATTCAATTACACCTTTAAGATTTATTGGAAAAATAAAGGGTTTCGACAGGTGCTTCTTTTACTGCCGCCACGATCACTCGACCAAGGTATAGATTATGTGAATAGCATTGTGGAAACAAACTTGGCATCACGTATGCTCGCAGGTAGCGTGCGTGCCTACCAGCAGGTGACGTCACTTTCATACGTCCCGATCAATTTGATTGGTGTCGCAATTAGTACGGCAGCATTTCCACGAATGACTGAGCGTATAGCAGAGGGACGTCCGGACTTATTTAAGAGTGAATTGCAGCAGGTACTTCGTGTTATTATCTGGCTTGCGCTACCGGTAACTGTGATTGCTATTCTTTGTCGAGGCTACATTGTTAACTTTATTGTTAACGGCGGTGACCCGTACATGGCGAGTATCCTTGCTGTGCTCGCGATCTCAATTTTGTTCCGATCTGTCTACTTTATTTCAGCGCGAAGTTTTTATGCACAACAAGATACGAAGACACCGCTCTATATCTCGCTCTTTACGATTGCATTAAACATTACACTCGCTGTGTGGTTTACGGTAGGTCTCGGCATGGGTGTCCAGGGGCTTGCATGGGCTGCTGTGATCGTATCAATTGTCGAAGTATCCATCCTGTTCACATTAATGTCTAAGCGCATTAAAGGGTTATTTGATACACCATTTATTCACGCTATTGGACGTATGGCGAGCGCAGCCGGTTTCACTGCTTTGGTTACCTATGCATCAGTTGCGCTACTACCACTTTCCTCAACCGACCAACGCTTCTTTGACTCAGCACCAAAGTTTATTCTTATTACACTCATTAGCTTTACGGTCTACTTTTTCTTCAGTTACCTATTTAAGCTAAAAGAAGTAAACCCTGTTATATCACGTATCGAGAAAATTCTGTTTAAACGTCCGGAAGTAAAAGATGAATCAAGCACACATTCGTAATTTTTGTATTATTGCGCACATTGATCATGGCAAATCCACTCTCGCAGATCGCATGCTCGAACTGACGGGGACTGTTCAGAAACGTGATATGAAATCACAGCTGCTTGATAGTATGGATCTTGAACGAGAAAAGGGGATTACTATTAAACTTGCTCCAGTTCGTATGGCTTATAAAGAGCATGAACTAAACCTGATTGATACACCCGGTCATGTCGACTTTAGCTATGAAGTATCGCGTAGCCTCCAAGCATGTGAAGGAGCGATTCTTGTTGTTGATGCCAGTCAGGGTATTCAAGCTCAGACTCTAGCGAATGTGTATTTAGCACTTGCTGCTGATTTAAAGATCATTCCTGTGCTTAACAAGATTGATTTGCCAGCTGCTGATATACCACGTGTTAGTGCAGAAATTATTAATCTTCTTGGATGTACAGAAGACGATATTATTAAGATTAGTGCCAAGACAGGTGAAGGTGTGACTGACGTGCTTGATGCCGTTGTTGAGAAAGTCTCTGCACCACGCGGTAATATCGAGGCACCCACTCGTGCACTTATTTTTGACAGTTATTTTGATGATTATCGCGGCGTTATTTTGTATGTTCGTGTGGTTGATGGCGAGATCAAGAAAGCTGATCTTATCGACATGATGGCAACGGGTGCGAATGGTATTGCCTTAGAGGTTGGGTCTTTGAATCCAGCAATGAGTCCCAGTCCTATTCTCAAGAGTGGAGAAATTGGCTATATCGTGACGAACCTTCGCACAACCCGTGATGCCCGCGTGGGTGATACGGTCACAATTCGTCGTCGTCAAGCATCAGAAATGTTGCCAGGCTACAAGCTCGTGAAGCCTTTTGTCTATGCAGGATTCTTCCCAGTCAGCAATGATGACTATCAAGCACTTAAGGACGCTGTTGAAAAACTCAGCCTCAGTGATTCAGCACTACAGTTCGAACCAGAGACTTCGCCTGTCCTTGGATTCGGTGTACGCATTGGATTCCTTGGCTTGCTCCACCTGGATATTATTCGCGAACGATTAGAGCGTGAATATAACCTTGATCTTGTGATCACTAATCCCTCGACCGATTATCACGTTAAGCTCAATTCTGGCGAAGATCTTGATATTAAAAGCGCGAGCAACCTGCCCGATGTGACTCGTATTAAAGAAATCCGTGAACCATGGATTAAGGGCGAAATTATTGTACCAGCGAATTATATTGGTGGTGTTATTCAGCTCATCATTCAAAAACGTGGGTTACAGACTAACCTTAGTTATATTGATGAGCGAGCGCTTATTAGTTTTGAAGCACCGCTTGCAAATCTTTTGACTGACTTTTACGATCAGCTTAAATCAATTACGAGTGGCTACGGTTCATTTAATTATGAACTTGATAATTACCGCGTTGAAGACCTTGTGCGCATTGATTTCTATGTTGCCGGTGCAATGGTGGATGCGCTCAGTATTATGGCACACCGCTCTGAATCACAAAGTCTTGGTCGTGAAGTAACGAAAAAACTAAAGGATGTGATTCCACGCCAGAACTTCCAAGTTGCCTTACAGGCTGGAATTGGTGGAAAGTTTATCGCTCGTGAAGACCTCAGCGCGTACCGTAAAGATGTGACGACTGGTCTTTATGGCGGTGACGTTTCTCGTAAAAAGAAAGTACTCGCAAAACAGGCAAAAGGTAAGAAGCGTATGAAGCGCTTTGGTAAAGTCGATATCCCATCTGAAGCATTTATGGTCATGCTAAAGCGAGACTAATATCTCTGCTATAATGAGCAAACTATGGATGATTCACTAGAGCAACGCATAAAACAATATCAGGAATCTGCAGCGGTTATTGATGAACTACGTCCTGTTGAAACCGTTATGCTCATAGGTATTACCGGTGCAGGTAAAGACACTGTCATCGGTGATATTCTGAAAGAATCAGATGAATTTATACGTGTCGTTACCAGTACAACCCGCGCACCACGCGAAAATAATGGAATTATGGAACAAGATGGTCGTGAGTACTATTTTTTGACAGTGGAACAAGCAATTCAAAAGATGGAGCAGAAGGAATATATTGAGGTTGCTCCTGTACACGGGAGGGTCAATGGTTCACTTATCTCAGAGTATCGTCGAATCTCGGAACGTGCAAAGACAGCATTGACCGACATAAATTATGAAGGCGCCGAAAAGTTTTTGACTTTCGGCATGGAAAATTTGTCGGTCTATTTTGTGATGCCACCAAACTTTGAGGTCTGGTTTGCTCGTTTAATGAAACGACAAGGTGGTGTCATGGGTGACCACGATGAAATTTTACGCCGCTTTCGTTCAGCTCAGAAAGAACTTGATTATGCACGTAATCAACCCGATTTTATTCCTATTACAAACAACGTCAGTCACGATACTGCAGCGAAAATTATTGAATATTCTAAAAGTAAAACAGGTCCGTCGGTTGGAGAGCGCGAACAAGCCAATAGCGCGATGCGCGACCTTAGCCGAGCGATCAGCAACTACATCGGACAACTCGAAGATATTCGCTAGTATTTAGCACTCATTGACACTGAGTGCCAACACACTGTAAAATAGGGACATGACTGAACGCCAAAGGCAGATCTTAGCTGCGATCATCGAACAACATGCCGAGATTGCAGCACCAGTGGGAAGCGTGATGCTTGCCAAGCTTTTTGGTGTGTCTAGTGCGACGATTCGTAGTGAGATGGTACGTCTTGAAGAGATGGGCATGATTGAACAGCCGCACACCAGCGCCGGTCGTATTCCAACTGATGCTGGTTACCGTTTTTACGTCAACACATTAAATGATGCGCACGCTAATGAATTACAGCCAATGCTCCCAGATCGCAGCGAGAGAGCAATCGAGGCTCGAGTGCACAATCATTCAGACCGAGCAGATCGTGCAATTCGAAGTGCGGTTGATAGCCTGGTTGAACTAACTCAGAATATGGGCATTGCAACAATTGGTGATGAGCTGTACATGGCTGGTATTGGAAACCTGTTTTCACAACCTGAGTTCTTGCAAGGTAACCACGCACAAAGCGTCGCAAGGTTACTCGATGATCTGGAACCATGGCTTCGTGAAGCGAAGCTAAATGAGCCGCTCAACGTGTATATTGGTTCTGAGAATCCAATTGGTAAATCGAGTGGTGCGACACTTATCATTAGTCGCTTCCGATCACCGTATAGTGACAGCAGTTACATTGGTGTTATCGGTCCAACTCGTCAAAGTTATGAAAAAGTAATGCGCCTTGTCCGTCACACCGGCGCAATGTTAGAGGAGATTTTATAGTTATGGCAGATGCGAAGAAACCAAAAAAAGAAGCACCCGAAGCCCCAGAAGAAAGGATAAACGAAGACACCCGCGATCAAGAGATTGTTGAGTTAACGCTTGACTTACAGCGGACTCGGGCAGACTTTGAGAACTATCGTAAACGAGTTGATGCAGAAAAAGTTGCTGCTCGTGAATCAGGACAAGCGAGTGCAATCCTAAAACTTCTTCCTGTCATTGATAATATCGAACGCGCAATTGCGTACACGCCTGAAGACCTGAAAGATAACAGTTGGGTACAAAGCGTTGCTGGACTAGTGAAGCATTTAGAGAAATCACTCGACAGTTTAAACCTGACACGCATTGATGCAAAGCCAGGTACGGCGTTTGATCCAGAACTGCACGAGGCAATTCAATTCGACGAAGACGCAACAGGTGAGCATGATGTTGTTGCTGAGGAACTGCAAGCTGGTTACATGCTGAATGGTCACGTGATTCGTCATGCGATGGTCAAAGTAACGAAACAGTAATTGTACTGCATATCAAAAAGCACTCATATAACTGAGTGCTTTTTTTATTGAGTCCGCACCAAGCTTCATTTTTATAAATGGAGTTTGGTGCGGACAGGAAAGGCTCCTGTCCGCTTGGAAGTCGCGTTTGTTCAACGCTTCTGCCTGGGAATACGCGGCTTCTTCTGCGAGATGAAGAAATAGACGATCATCTGGATGACGGTCTCCTTGTGGTGATCCCGAGGATCATCCTCGTTGGGAATCCACAACTCACTGGTCTCGAAGTCGAACTGGATGTCGATCCCCTTCGGGCACGTCTCCCGGAAGAGAGCTCGCATGAGGACGCTGTTCGCGCACCCAATCTTCGAGAAATCCTCTCGGACGGGTGAGATGCACGAATCGTGAACTGCAGTGCGGAGAGGAGTGATGACTTGACGAAACTTCACGCCGGGGTGGATTTTGCGCAGCATCAGCTTGATGGCTGCATCCACTTCCGGTCCGTGAAGTTCCCTGAAGGCCAAGACCTCCTCAGGTGTTGCAATCGGTGGTCGTACAAGGGTCGGAGTCTCTGCGACAGCGAGTGACATTTTGGAACCTTTCCTGAAATATGAAAAACCGTCGATCACTCGTCGGATTTGCTTCTTAGGGGTGTGTATCTCTCATTTGGGTGTTTATGCCCGATTGGCGACGCTGTTCCTTTAAGATAGAGTAATAATAGTCCTGACTCTATAAAAAATCAATGTAAAAATGTATATTGGCACTCTTGACATGAGAGTGCCAATTTATTTATAATAAGAGTACTTGGCAATCTAGTGCTTAGAGTGCTAAAATAAGATAAGAAATACGTGCAAATTCTAGTTGAATAATCTAATAGGAGAGTAATATATGGGTAAAATCATTGGAATCGATCTTGGTACCACTAACAGTGCGGTTGCCTATATGGTCGCCGGTAAGCCGGAAGTCATTGCAAACGCTGAAGGTAACCGAACCACGCCAAGCGTCGTTGCTATTAATAAAACTGGCGAACGACTTGTTGGACAAGTTGCACAGCGTCAGCGTGTCACGAATGCAAAGAACACTATCTATGGCGTAAAACGTTTGATTGGTCGTCAATTTAATGATGATGAGGTTCAAAAGGACCTAGATATCATGCCGTACGAAATTGTTAAAAAGGGCGATGGCGTTGCGGTAAAAATGGGTGACAAAGATTACAGCCCAGAAGAAGTATCTGCAATGATTCTTTCAAAGATCAAAGCTGATGCCGAAGCCTTTCTTGGTGAAAAAGTCACTGAAGCGGTGATTACCGTTCCTGCGTACTTCAATGACTCACAACGACAGGCAACGAAAGACGCTGGTAAGATTGCCGGACTTGAAGTAAAGCGTATTATTAACGAGCCAACTGCGGCTGCGCTTGCTTATGGACTTGAAAGCAAAAAGGATGAAAAGATCGTTGTCTTCGACCTTGGTGGTGGTACATTCGACGTCTCTGTTCTTGAACTTGGCGATGGTGTCTTTGAAGTGAAATCTACTAACGGTAACACACACCTCGGTGGTGAAGACTTCGATAACCGCATCGTTAACCACTTCCTCGATGTCTTTAAGAACGAGCAAGGTATCGATTTGAAGTCTGACAAGGCTGCAATGCAACGTCTTAAGGACGAAGCTGAAAAGGCAAAGAAAGAACTTTCTTCTACGAATGAAACTGAAATTAACCTACCGTTCCTTACGGCGGATGCTGACGGTCCAAAGCATTTTGAGTACAAGTTAACCAGGAGCAAGCTCGAAGAACTTGTAAAGGATCTTATTGATGGTGTTGCGAAACCTGTTGAAAATGCCTTGAAAGATGCTGGTCTCAAGACAACTGATATCGACGAAATCGTTCTTGTTGGTGGTATGACTCGTATGCCAGCAGTCGTTGAAAAAGTGAAGGCTATCTTTGGTAAAGACCCACTAAAGGGCGTAAACCCTGACGAAGTTGTAGCAATTGGTGCTGCAATTCAAGGTGGTGTACTTGCCGGCGACGTGAAGGATGTGCTCCTTCTTGACGTGACACCACTCTCACTCGGTATCGAGACGATGGGCGGAGTTGCAACAAAGGTTATCGAGCGAAACACGACCGTTCCAACCAGCAAGTCTGAGACATTCTCTACTGCAGCCGACAATCAGCCACAGGTAGAAATCCACGTGACTCAAGGTGAGCGTGAGCTTGCTGCTGACAACAAGTCATTGGGACGATTCGTACTGGATGGCATTGCGCCAGCTCCTCGCGGTGTCCCTCAGGTTGAAGTTACCTTTAATATTGATGCCAACGGTATCCTTAACGTGACTGCGAAAGACAAGGGTACTGGCAAAGAGCAAAGTATTACGATCGCTGATAGTGGAAACCTTTCGAAGGAAGACATTGAAAAGGCGGCAAAGGATGCTGAAGCACACGCCGACGAAGACAAGAAAAAGCGCGAAGCAATTGACGCTCGAAACGGTCTCGAAAGTACAATCTACCAAGCTGAAAAAATGCCTGATGAATTCAAAGACAAGATCAGCGATGACGACAAGAAAGTTATCACTGATGCTGTCGAAGAGGCGAAGAAGCACAAAGATGCTGAAGATAAAGACGAGCTAGAGGCTGCAACAAAAGCCTTGAACGATGCTATCATGCCAATCGGTGCAAAGATGTATGAACAAGCCGCTAAAGAGGAAGCACCTGCCTCTGAAGATGCTGAGAAGAAGGATGATGAGCCTGTTGAAGGCGAAGTTGTCGACGAGAAAAAAGAGAAGTAATAAACTTTTATAGTTCTTCGAAAAGTGCAGCCCAGACCATCCCCGGATCGGCACGATAAATAGGTACGTAGTACCAAGATCCATCAGGATTCACAAGTTCAGGATACGTGCCGTGTCTTTCGATGAGCTCAGCAAGCTTGGCATACTGCGCTTTATATTCCGGTCGTTTAAATCGCTTCAAAATATGGAGGTAGAAGGTTGCATGCCACGTCCAAATAGTCGTCCCTGTGTAGTTTGGCATTAAGATTGTTCCCATGCCGAGACGGTGTTTGAACTCTCGATCTCGTTCGCCGTATTGCAGTGGATAGACACTATTAAGCTTTGCATGGGTAATATAATCACAAGTTCGCTTCACCATGTGCGAATCATTGATGACATCGAGAAAGAAGGGCATGAGGGCAGAGTCTGAACTATATGCATCGGTTGACCTATCGGCTTTAAAGTATCGACCGTTCCAATAATTGTGCATTAATTCTGCTTGGTAAATTTGTGGATGGAAGGGGAATCCAGTCAGCTTCAAGAGCTCGGCACATCGAGCCATGCGAGCTATAAGCGCAATACTATAAGCGCTTCGGTCATAGTGAACGGCGTCTCGCATTTCCGCATAACTCCCTTGTTGTAGTTCTCCGGTGAGCGGATCAAGGTATGACTTTATGTATGTAATGAGCTGTTTATCGAGAAATTTACGCTCGCCTTTATTTAATTCATAGTCACTCACAACTAATGAGTGCAGAAGCCAAGGCAGTGCATCAACACTTCGTTTTGCAGGTGCGTTAAACGTATTTCCAGCGTGGTCGATGCATAGTGTAATAGTACCAGCGCGGCGATATCTTTGAAGCGCCCAATGTAATGTGTGGTGTACTTTTTCTTGGTGACCTAATTTCACAAGTGACTCTGCGACAGTTCCAAAATCACGCATCCAAAAGAAATTGAAGTGCCCGAGGCTCGTGCGGTAAAAGTTTCCCTCCCACAGTCTATCAATGATTTGATGGCTGATTTCTTTCGCAGATCCCTCAAATCGTTCGATTGTCCCAAAGTAGCGGTTATATAGTTGTCGAGACTCAGCATGTATGAGTCCAAGAACTTTGCCCACCGTTCTAATAAGAGGTTTCATTATGTGTCAGTATATATTGTGATTGTGCTTGTGTATATAAGAATGTATCAGCGTAACAGAGACAGCAATGAAAACATCACCAATTAAAACCAAACCGTTTACGGTGGTATTTTTCCAAGACCTGGACTATAATTGCCAAATCATGAATTCAGATGCAAAAGGAGAACGCCCACTGGGCGAAGAAGTTGACGCTATATTTCAAGATAGCTATGGTGTAACGACGAAAGGTCGTATTGAATTAGCTGCACACGCAATAAGTACATGTGTGAATCAACTAGATTTTCTTGAAGATCAACAACGGAAGTCTCATGAAAGCGTAGGCTCTGCATCACGGCTCGATATCTCACTTCGTGCGATTGGCTACTCAGCAATCTTTGCTCCCGTGATACCACCTGAAATTGATAACACCGAAAAGACGGGTGTCGAGCACATCTTGGAATTATTTGAGGGAGATGAAGCAAATGATATGAATATCTTTACTCCAATTGAAAAAGCAAAACTAAGCCTAAGCGCATTAACTGATGGCATTCGCGCAGCGCATAACCTCTCTCGATTTCAAGCAAATAGGGCCATCGCCCTCAGTCGCAAACAGGCGTATAATAGAAGTACGAAACCATAAAAGAAGGAGGGGTTAGCATGAGCGGACTTGGAATTATTGGATGGATAGTACTTGGAGGGTTAGCCGGATGGGTTGCCTCAATGATCGCCGGAACAAATGAACGGCAAGGATTACTCGGTAACATTGTCGCCGGCATTATCGGTGCATTTGTTGGAGGGTTTATCCTCAGCTTATTTGGTGGCGTTGGTGTCACCGGATTCGACTTTTGGAGCTTTGTTGTTGCATTGCTCGGGGCTGTCGTTGTCCTCTTCATCTGGCGGGCAATTACTGGCGGTCGAAAAACCGTTGCATAATCCAATCCATATAAGAGCTTCGTCATGACGCTCTTTATCACTAGCACTCTAGACAATTGAGTGCTAGTTTTATATACTAGTAACAGATGAGCAAACGCGATTATTACGAAGTATTAGGTGTAGCCAAGGGTGCTAGCGCCGATGAACTAAAGAAGGCCTACCGAAAGGCTGCTGTTAAATATCACCCAGATAAAGAGGGTGGTGACGAGGCAAAGTTTAAAGAAGTAAATGAAGCCTATGATGTTCTGAAAGACGCCCAGAAGAGGCAGCGCTATGACCAGTTTGGTCACGCCGGTGTTGGTGGATCTGGTGGCGGTGGAGGCTACAGCGGCGGCGCTCCATTCGAAGGCTTTAATGGTCAGAGCTTTGACTTTGGTGATGGACTTGGCGATATATTTAGTCAATTCTTTGGTGGTGGCGGTCAGCGTCAACAAGCCCCACAACGTGGTCGCGATGTTGAAGTCACGCTGCAGTTGACATTTGAGGAGGCTGTCTTCGGTCTTGAAACAACTATCGACCTTGATATTGACGATGAATGTCCACATTGCCACGGTACTACCGTTGAACCTGGTCACGATATGAAGACCTGCCCGACTTGTCACGGTGCTGGTCAGCAAACCCGTGTCATGAACACAATGTTCGGTGCAATTCAGCAGAGTGTGGTGTGTCCAACCTGTAACGGTCGCGGAAAAATTCCTGAAAAGGAATGTACCGTTTGTCACGGTAAGGGAACTCAGCGTAAAAAACAGTCTATTAAGCTAAAAGTTCCTGCAGGAATCGATGATGGATCAACCATTCGTCTTTCTGGTCGCGGTGAAGCAATTACCGATGGTCAAAAAGGTGACTTGTACGTAAATATTCGTGTCAAAGCACACAAGAAATTTACTCGAGAAGGCGATATTATTCTTTCTGAGGCACACGTCGGTATGGTTGATGCAACCCTTGGTGTTGAAATTGATGTCGAAACCGTCGATGGTACCGTGCGCATGAAGGTTCCATCTGGAACACAGTCGGGTACTGACTTTAAGCTGTCTGGACATGGTATTCCGCATATGAACAATGCTGATCGACGTGGTCCACACATCGTGAATATTGTTGTTGATACGCCGACAAAGCTTTCCAAGAAACAGCGCGAACTTTTACAAGAGTTCAACGGCGGTAAATAATTCTCATTGTTCGCTACTACGGAGCCCGTATGGTTTAATAGGAGCATGACTGATGACGAACGACTTTCCGTTCAACCCAACATATACATGGAACGCGCTGGCAAAGGTAGTCAAGAAATCGCTGAGCGACTTCTTGCACCACCTAAAGAACCTTTAAGCGACATTGAACTTGTTGCAGCGGTAGATTTCGAAGATGAGATCTGTGATTTTCCTGTCGATAGTGAACTTTCACTTCAAAAAATGCTCCTTACACATAAAAGTGAAGCACTTGAAGCACCAGCATTCTTTGCTGAAGCGTTTATAAAAGGTCAGGTTCATGTTGATGGGCTTGAAAGCGTGCTTCGTCAATTAAAAACTCATGAAGATGTATATACATGGTTGGCACAGAGTGCCCTCAATGGCGATGATGGTATTAATCCGACGAAATTACGTGACATGGCAAAGCAGAGTTCGGCATATTATATTGGCGAATCGACACAGGCGCTCCTTCGCGACCAAGCGCCACTACCTGCTGTCGCCGACCACATGTCGATTGTCGTTGATCCACAAAAGGCGCTTCGTTACTCACGCGCCGAGATTGCAGGACGTGAATATTTGATCGAACTACGTAATCAATATACATCGAGTGCTGGTGGGCTTGATGGTGCGAAGCGAGCATTTACTGATATCTATTTGAAAAGAGTAAATGGGCTTATTGCATCTGACATTCCTGTCATGGAATATTTAATGACACAGTCTGAAATGATTGGAGACGAGGAAACACTTGATGGCGCAAAAGCCGTTGTGCCTCGTGGGCTCCTTAAAGCGACAGAGACGCCGGAAAGCAGAGGTCGACTTTATAAACGTCTTGATTATATTCGCAATGGAATGGGGCTCGATGCCGAAGGTCACGCGAGCGCCGTTGACCAGGAAGTGCTACAGGAACCAAGCCAGGGAGTCGAAAATGGTGAACCACCGGTATACACATTAGAGCAACGCGATAGGTTGATGAATGTTGAATTGTCTGCCGAAACGGTGAGGGAGCTTTTTACACAAATCTTACATGAAGCAAATCTTCTCAGCAGTGAAGATGCAAGTATGTGGGCACCGGGACGTGGTCATCGTGCGGCTGATAAACTTTTTCAAATCGTCACAAACCCAACGAAAGACGGATTTGCGGTAAACGGTGTCGATGGTGTTTTAATGATTCCCGGCGCACCAGTTTCACTCTATAGAATCTTAACTGTCGCGATTCATGAACTTGAGCATATCAATCAAAATCAGGCTGATCAAAAACTTGGTGAGAAACTCAAGATTGGACGAATTAAGGGTCGTCGTATCAGTATGTTACGAGAAACGGGTGCTAATATTTCACAGCGTAAGGCAGAGGTTGAGCTGTTCGGCGTCAGTGGACCGGTGGCACTCACGTATGCACGCGCCATTCAGGCATTCGAACATGGCGAAAGTATATATGATGCGACGAAGGCTTTTTACGATGAAAAGGTCCGCACATTCTCTGACGTTGGCAATGTGAGCGCAGCCAAAGAAGCTTCTGATCGCGTACTGCGACTGATTTTGGGAGGTGGTACCAACTCTCAGCCTATGTCATACGCTGAAGAAAATATTATGAATGAAGAGTTGGCGACTGCATCACCCGATGTTCGTCGACGCGCGACGTTGATTACTAGCCTCGACCTTGATGATCAAGAAAGACTTCATCGATTCGGATTACTCCCTGAACTTGAAAACGATGCAGTAGACTGGCTACGTATTGTCCTTCAAAAAGTAGCGCCATATATTCAGGACGTGCTCTCGAATTAACTGTGTAAAAGTGAATGGTAGAGCTTGTCATAAGCATCAACCATTTTTGTCAGGTCAAATTGCTCAGCATGACGGCGACACTCGGTGCGATCAATAGAATCGATGTTTTTAATGGCGTTAATAAATTCATCATCAGTTTTACAGACGAAACCAGTCTTTCCTGTAATGACAAGTTCACTTGAAGGACCGACATTACTAATAATGACAGGAGTGCCAGCAGCTTGGGCCTCAACAGTTACTTGACCAAATGCCTCTTCAATCCGGCTGGGGAAGATGAATCCTTTTGCTTTCGCAAACGCCTCTGCAACGACCGGTTGTGGTTGTGGACCTAGGTAGCGAATCCGTTCGCCATCAATATTGCCCGAAAGACTCTCCCAAAATGCTTTTTCTGAGTCATTCACTTTGCCAATAATGTCGAGGGCAACATCAGCTGATTTTGCATAGTGGATTGCTTCTGCAATACCTTTTCCTGGATGGATTCGTCCAACGAAAAGAAATCGATCACCGTATTCAGTTGTTGGATGAAAAAGCGAAAGATCGATGCCGTGATAAATACGTTGCGTCGCTGGAATCCCCAGTCGTTCGTCTTCCGTCTTCATCATGTCGGTGACGGGGACGTTAATGACGTTTCGTTTTGTATTCAGTGAAACTGCCTTTGCGATTTCTTCGGTTGGAAACCAATGTTGCGTTACGACGATAGGTTTATCCGTAAGATCAGCAATAAGGTAGTGAAGATGGTCAAAATGACTGTGATAGATGTCGTGTTCCGGATTTTCAAAGGCTTCTGAAAGAAGTGCGAGATTTGCAGTTTTTTTGTCGTCTGTAGTTGCGGCGGTACTTTGCCAAATTATATCCGAGCTATCATTTGATCCCTCGCCTGCATACACCGTTACCTTGTGACCTGCTGCTGCTTGAATACGTGCAAGGCGGAGTGCCCACTCGTACCGACCATTATGTTTTCTGAGGGGAAAAACCGCTGAGCTTGGAAGGAGGTGTGCGATATTCATTAGGCGACTACAACCTTTAGGCGGTCGACAGCTGCGCAAAGTTCGTCAAACTTTTCCTGGTTATCTTGCACGACGATAATAATAACGCTGGCCTTGTAGCCGTTTTTTGCAGGTCCGACTTGTTTGCCTGGTTTTGCGGTAACGCGGTAATAGGTAAACGCATCGGTATTTTCTTCGCCAATAACCTCAGTAAATTCGCCTTCTTTTTCTGGGAACAATTCATACACAGCGCAGTAGTTTTGGAATGTACCTTGTAGTTCGGGCGTTTGACCGAGTGCAAGGCGGATTTCTTGTTCGGTTAGGTTAAGCCCGTAGCTGTATTTATACATTCGAGGACGATACCCGCCAATACGCGCACCAATTTCAATAATCTTTACGTCATTTTCGGTATACATAAGTTCAACATGCGCAGGGACGGAACGCATCTGTAATGCACGTATACCTTTTTCGGCAACATCAAACATTTTGGCTGTGAGGTTCGCATCTACCGTCATTGGGAGCCCGCGTCGGTATAGATAGTTATCAGAAACATTAATATCCTGTGCGTTTGTGAGTGCAACAACACCGTCACAGAAATGAGGGGTGCCGTCAGCGTCAACGAAAGCAGCAATAGAGCACTGTTTTCCAACAATAAATTCCTCAACAATTAACTGTGGTGCGCGTTCGTAAATATGATATTTCTCGTAGAGCGCCAGGATAGATTCTTGTGCATAGGTGAAGTTCTCGATAAGTTCAGCTTCGTCGTTGGAACGAAGGACGAGCAAGCTTTTTACGAGATTAGTTGGTTTGAGGATCAGGGGATAAGCATGCTCACGTGCAAAAGTCAGGACTTCCTCGAGCGAATCGGCTGTCGTAAAGTCTGGCGATATGGATCGGTCAGCATCAAGGAATGCTTGGCGCATCAAAGACTTATCAGTTGCAAGTTTGGCAGACAGTAATGAAGGGGCTGGAACTTTGAAATGCTCACCAAGCTTTGCCTTTGCGACGATGTAGTTTTCGTACGTACAAAGGAGACCTGCAATATTTAGATCAAGCGTATCGAGGCGCAAGAGTTCCTCGTCGAGATTGTCGTACTCGACCGTTACAACACGGTCATACTCCTCAGGGTTTTTAAGGGATAATTTACTGTCTATGAGAATGCCGGCTTTATAACCTAGACGACGAATGATTGAAAGCACGTCGGACGAAGGATCTGGTTGTCCAACAATGTAAATATATGAGAGGTTCATTGCCCTCTAGTATCGATGCTAACAGAGGAAAAGTCAACTCATAAGGTATTGCATTTTTTAATCTTTCGTGTTATAATAACGCTGAATTTGACACTCATGACTCGGGTACTGCCATATAGCGTCCGGACGTGAGATAATGGAGCTACGTACTATGATAGATCAAGCGAAAATAATTGGTTGTTTAGAATATGTCAGTTTTCCTGATCTAGGCTTGGATAACATCTTAGCTAAGGTAGACACTGGAGCGTTTTCTGGAGCTATACATTGTACCGACATCAAAGTGTTTCGAAGAGGTAAAGATAGACGTCGAATCCTGAAGTATAAGCCACTTGGAAAAACAAAACTGGCTCAGGAAACAGATGAATTTGATGAAACCTACGTTCGAAGTGCAACAGGACATCGCGTAAAACGCTTTGTGATCACAACGACTATCGTGTACGACGGACAAAGCTATAAGATTAAAATTGGCTTATCCGATCGTTCTGATATGCGACGAGAAGCACTCATTGGACGCCGATTTTTGAGAGAGAACGGCATCATAGTGGATGTACGAAAAAATAGTGAACTTGATGATGAAGGGGAGAATACCCGATGAAAATAGCAATCCTATCAAATGGACCAGGAAATTACTCGACAAAGCGTCTCAAAGAAGAGGCGATTGCTCGTGGTCACGAAGTGCAAGTTATCAAGTATCGAGACTGCTACGCTTTCATTGAACAGGACAAGCCAACGGTAAGTTACCGGGGTGAGGATCTCGCAAAATTTGATGCAATTATTCCTCGTATCGCCGCTAATATGACACGTTACGGTACAGCTATCGTTCGTCAGCTTGAAATGCAAGGTGTTTACACTGTCTCAAGCTCCATTGCAATCAACCGTTCACGCGACAAACTGCGTAGTCTTCAGCTGCTTGCCCGTTCTGGGGTTGGTATTCCAAAGACAATCGTCTCACGTAACTCAACTGATATTGACGACCTTATTGATAAAGTTGGTGGCACACCAGTTATCATCAAGCTTGCTCGTGGTACACACGGCAACGGTGTTGTGCTTGCGGAAACAAAGAAGGCAGCAAAGTCTGTACTTCAGGCGTTCTACCTTACAAATGAAGACGGAACGAACGTACTGCTACAGGAATTCGTCGAAGAATCTGCTGGTACTGATATTCGTGCCTTCGTCGTCGGTGGTCGCGTTGTTGCAAGTATGAAACGACAAAGCCTCGACGATGACTTCCGTTCAAACCTCCACAAAGGTGGTGAAGGAACCGTCATCAAATTGACAGAGCAAGAAACGAAGATGGCAATCAAGGCTGCCAAAGCAATGGGACTGAACATCGCTGGTGTCGACCTTATGCGTAGCGAACGCGGTCCACTTGTGCTTGAAGTAAACTCAAGCCCTGGATTTGGTATTGAAAAAGTGACTGGTCGCAACGTTGCTGGTCCAATCATTGAATACATCGAACAAAACGCCAAGCGCGGTAGCAAAAAAGACAAAGTCGGCGCCTAAGTTTCAGACACTCTCAGACACTGCTATAATATGCTCATGGTAATCTGTGTATCATGAGTAATACGAATAAGTGGCGACCTCATACAACCGGCATTGTTATCGGTGGGTTAGTCTTAATTCTTGTTGCACTCGTTGTATCCTATATGTTGAGAAATTTTCAGCCATTAACAGAAGTGCGACTGGGATCTGGCGTATTTAGCACTCGGGTTGCGGCTACTGACGCTGCTCGAATACGTGGACTTTCTGGAGTCGATCATCTTGATGCGAACAGTGGGTTGCTTATGATATTCCAGAGTGACGACAAATGGGATATTTGGATGAAGGATATGAAGATCCCACTGGATATTATATGGATGAATAATGATAAAAAAGTTATCTATATCGTGACTAATGCATCGCCAGATCTGGGAACGTCAAAGACATTCAAACCTGAAGTTCCTGCTCGATATGTGCTGGAGATACCGGCAGGGACAGTGAAGAGTGCTGGGATTAAGATTGATACTACTGCTACATTTAGCATAACGGAGGTTCAGTAACATGATTGTTGTCGTGATTCTATTAGCACTGGTACTCGCGTTATTTGCGGGTGCATTCTTGTCAAAGCGTCGATTTGGGGTGCTTGGGTTAGGACTCACTGCGGGTGCTATCATCAGTCCAATTTGGGGTGATAATGCCGGCTTTGTTGTCTCAAGTACGGGACTTGTTGCGGAAGGACCACTGGTCAATGCTATTGCACTCTCGGCTCTCATTCTTGTACCTGCAGTACTTTTTATGTTCCATGGGTACCGTTACAAGCATATATTCGGACGTGTCATCGGATCGTTATTATTTACACTGCTTGCTGCTGCATTCTTGGTTGGACCAATCGGGTCTGCATTAACACTTACCGGTCCTGCAGGAAATGCCTATCAGTGGGTTGTATCTAACCACGAGTTGATTATCAGCATCGGTGTCACATTCACTATTGTTGATTTCCTTCTCTCGAAGACAGTTCATAAATCCGAGAAGAAGCATCGTTAACATTGACACATCACCTCTGTTGAAGTATAGTGTTAAAAGCTTTTATGCACACTACGGGTCCGTAGCTCAGCTGGTTAGAGCACCTGCCTTTTAAGCAGGGTGTCATGGGTTCAAGCCCCATCGGACCCTCCAAGCATAGAATTCATAGAACAGGGTCAAGCCTTCATAAGCTTGACCCTCGAATAAAGAACATCCGACGATCGCTACCTCGGGTGTTTTTTATTTGGATTTAATTTTTCATCTCTATAGTAATTTGCATGCAGCTATGGCGATTACGGCAACGAATACATGTGTCGTGGATAATCGCCCTTGGTTGCTCGTTCTTTGTTGTTGGCGTGTGGTTAGCGCAGTACGTACCATTGAGCACGTGGTGGATGCTAGTTGCGGCTGCATTGGCAGCCCTTGGCGTATGGAGGAGGCAACTATTTATAGTACCGTGTGTTGTCGTTTCGGGCGTCGTGTTTGGCATGTGTTATGGATCTATAGTATCGAGTGGTCTGGAGGTGTATAAACCACTTGTCGGTGCGAAGATTCGTCTTGAGGGAACTGTAAAGGAAGATCTTTCAACGACAGCTAAGGGCTTGGTTGTGTTGCAGATAGACCATGTTCGCTATGAGTCAAAAGATATGCCAGGCGCGGTATGGGTGAGCGTGCTGGGGCATCCAGACGCAAAAAGAGGGGATAGGGTGGTTGTTTCTGGAAAAGCGACGGCTGGATTTGGCACATTGGCTTTAACTATGTTTACAGCGAAAGTTATTTCCATTAGCCATCCACATCCTGGGGATATTGGTCGTGTTGTTCGCGACTGGTTTGCTGATGCGATTCGAAAGGGTATTCCAGAGCCAGAGGCGAGTTTAGGAATTGGGTATTTAACGGGGCAAAAAAGTGCACTACCGCCAGATCTTGCGACCGCCTTACAGATCGCAGGGTTGAGTCACATTGTTGTCGCGAGTGGCTATAACCTTACAATTCTGGTGCGGCTTGCAAGACGGGCATTTATAAAAGCTTCGAAATTCCTCGCGGTATTTTCATCTGGGATTATGATTGCCGGGTTCATTGCAATGACAGGGCTCAGTCCGAGTATGACGAGAGCAGGGTTGGTATCGAGTTTGAGTTTGCTGACGTGGTATTACGGCCGCCAGTTTCACCCATTCGTTTTATTACCTTTTGCTGCTTCAATCACAGTCCTGTTTCAGCCAAGTTACGCATGGGGTGATTTGGGCTGGCAGCTCAGTTTTGCAGCATTTGCAGCTGTCATGATTGTGGGACCACTATTTCAAAACTATTTCTTTGGTGAGAAAGAACCAGGAATAGTACGACAGGTATTAGGTGAAACAGTTGCGGCACATGTTGTGACGATACCTATTGTTGTTCCAGCATTTGGACTACTTTCGAATGTCGCTATCCCCGCAAATATTCTGATTGTGCCATTGGTGCCGATAGCGATGCTCCTGACGTTCATTGTGGGGGTAACGGCGCTGGCAGTTCCGTCGATTGCGGAGATTGTTGGCTTACCGGCAAGTTGGCTACTGCACTATATGACGTTTACGTCGCAGTATCTTGCTGGATTACCATGGGCACAAACAAAGATAAGCCCTACGTGGTGGATGATTACGGCGTATGTCGTTGTACTCATTGTGGTATGTGTTTATATGCAACGAAAAACGAAGTTTAGTTTGCGTGGTGTGAATATTGTTGAATAAACTATCGTGGGCGGTCACTTGCTGTTTCGCGGGCGAGGTCGGCAAGTAGGTCATCGACAATATCGGTACTGAAGTCGCCGTACTTTTTCGTCACGGCTGTATGAATAAGAAAGTCGGCAAGTTTTGGATTTTTTGGAAGAATCGAACCATGGAGATAGGTTCCAATGACGTTCTTGTAACGGGCGCCTTCATATCCGTCTTTTGCATTATTTCCGGCACCTTTAATGACGGTTGCAAACGGCTCGGCATTTTTGCCAAGGAAGGTTTGACCACTATGGTTTTCGTAGCCGATTATATCGCCAAACTCTTCGTTGTTTGTCACGATATTACCGATGAGACGTTCATGAGTTCCATGTGTTTCAACGTCTAACACGCCAATTCCTGTGAGGGTCTTACCGCCGAGGGTTTTAAAGAAATTGCCAAATAGTTGGTAGAGTCCACACACCATCAGCATCGGGACATCTTTTTCTGCGAGTGCTTTTAGCTGTGGTCCAATTTTTATGAGATCTGTATGGATGACTTCTTGACCACTATCTTGACCTCCACCGCCAATAACGATATCAACGTCAGAAGGGAATACATCACCAACATTGTAGTGAATGACTTTTGGGTCGTAGCCGTACCATTCGAGGCGACGTTGGATAACGAGAAGATTGCCATAATCTCCATAGATATTCATGTCTTTTGGATAGAGTTGCAATACGGTGATGATTTGCTTGGTCATGAGACAATCTCCACTTTGGTAATTTTTCCGAGTTCACGGCGAAGCGCGAGCATTGCAGTGTAGGTGCAGTAGATCCGTTTTGGTCTATCGGCATTATTATCGATAAATTGACGGAGTGCGGTGACAAGGTCACGCTCAATGTGTCCGATAGTGACCTCGTCGTATTGCAAACGAAGCGCCATGTCATACGCACGAATACCGGCTACCTGGGAAACACCTTCTTCTGAAAGGCTTTCAAAATCAACATCCCATAGCCATGACATGTCGCGTCCATCTGCGTAATTGTCGTTGATGGCAATCATTGTTGCATAGCCTTCTGGAGAAAAAGATTTCAACCCAAGACGGAAGCCGGATGGGTTTTTCACAAGGACAAGTTCGAGCGGTTTTCCACCAACAGTAAGTTCCTCACCTCTTCCGAAAGCGGGTGCCACGACCGCAATCGTTGCAAGAATAATGTCTGTCTTCATCTCTGTACCAAGGACGGCACGCGCAAGTGCAATTGCCGCCGCACTGTTGAAGACGTTATAAACCCCGTTTAATTTGAGGGTTGTAGAGAATTCCCGACCACCCAGTTCATAGGTAGCCTCATTGCCGGAATACTTTTTCAAAACGACACTTGCAGCTGGTCGTTGTGTCTTTTTCACACTTTCGCCTCGCATGTCGTCATCGCTAGGGAAGTCACCGAGTAATTCGTCACTTAATCCGAACAATTCAACCTTTTGATCTTTCAATACATCTTTAATCGTAAGCACGCGGGTGTCTTCACGATTAAGGACGACTGTATTGGTTGTTGCGATAGCAATTTTTTCAAGCATCTTTGCGGTTGCGTCAATTTCGCCAAATCGATCAAGTTGGTCGCGCATCACGTTCAGGAGAAGGCTAAAGCGCGGTGGAACGGCTTGAACAAATTTCACAGCGTGGGCCTCATCAAGTTCGAGCACGGCGATATCTGCATCAAGATTCCCTTTAATATCAATATCACCAAGAAGGGCTGCAGCAACCCCCCGGGTAAAATTACTACCTGTTCGGTTGGTGAATACTTTTAAACCATGTGCTTCGAGGAGTGCAACGACCATCTTGGTGGTTGTCGTTTTACCATTGGTACCGCTAATAACAACGACACCTCTTGGAAGTTGACCAAGCGTTTGTTTAATAAAGTCTGGGCTAATTTTTTCAACGAATAATCCAGGAAGCGCCGATCCGCCACCCCGAAGACGAGCGGCATAACGAACAGCTTTTCCTAAGATGATAATAAAGGGGTGGGGCATATAGACCATTATATCGTATAATGAGGCTATGTTTCTGGTGGGAATAATCTCTTGGTGGTATGGCAGTGGCTGGAAGGGGCAACTACGACGGGTTCGTGATCGGTTAGCGGCAACGGCTGGCTACTTTTCGATTGGTCAATTGTTCGCAACTCTTTTCTCACCATTCCGTCAGATATCGGCTGAAAATATACATGGTTCTGCTGCAGTACAGTTTCGTGCCTTCTTTGATAAGACACTTTCACGGGTCATCGGTGCAGTCGTCAGGCTATGTACTATTCTTGCAGGTATTATTTCATTGTTATTTCAATCTATTTTTGAGCTCATTATTTTGGTTATTTGGCTGACACTCCCTGTATTTCCTATTGTTGGATTAATCGCATTTGTTATTGGATGGGCACCAACATGGATGTAAGTTTGTTCAATCACAAGTCTCTTAGGGCAATGAAGGCGCGACTTGGTCGTCAGCTTTCTCCATGGGCACTGACACTAGAGATAAGCGTCGTCCTTTTGATCATTGGGGGATTGACACTAGCCGCGTATGGTTTTGCAGTTGGTTGGGCGGCGATTGGACTTGCCGCTATTCCGGCAATGATCGTTGAATGGTATAAGTACGAGCTTCGTGATGTGTCGGTGACGAAAGACGGTAAACGAATCGACGATATTCTCGATGGGGAAATCTTGGGACTGCTGGGTGATCAACCAACACCACATGATATCGCAAGCATTCTTTCTAAAGTAACTGGCGGGCAATTCTTTGCGGTGCGTTTCGGTGTGAGTGGTGGCTTTCTTGAACAAGTTGTTTCGACCAATCGTGACGATACAAAAGGTATCTTTGAGGAGGCGCTTCGGATTTCGCCCACCGTTGGAAATAAAATATCGGCTGGTGTATTGATGCTTGCAATGGTACGGCAGCTTCCAGGTAAACAAACACTGCTTGGTCACTTGCAGCTTGATGAGGACGACTTGCTCCGAGGTATTAATTGGTACCATCATTTGCGCGAGCTTATTAATACGTCTAAAAATAAACCGAGTAAACCTGGTGGAGTCGGACGTGACTGGTCATTTGGTTGGATTCCAAACCTTTCTCGTTTTGGACAAAATATCTCTGAGCTTAATTTTCGCCGAACTGACATACGAGCGGAAACACTGAATCAGATTATGAAAGCAATGAGTAGCGGGCGAGGTGCGGTTGCACTTGTTGGACTAACGGGTGTCGGCAAGACACAGGTAGTGTATGAACTTGCGAGTGAATTAATGAGTACTTCGGCTGATGTTCCGGATGCACTCCGTTACCACCAGATTTTTATGCTTGATGCAACGAGGCTAATCTCGATGGCGAGTGGACGAGGCGAACTCGAAGGGCTTCTCCAAACACTGTTATCAGAGGCGTATACTGCAAAAAATATTATCATCTGTCTTGATAACGCACAGGTATTCTTTGAAGAAGGTGTTGGATCGGTTGATGTGACAAATTTGCTGCTTCCAATCCTAGAAGCTGGTCGGCTTCCGATTATTTTGGCAGTTGATGAGCAAAAATTTCTCCAAATTAGCAAACGAACACCAACCCTTGCTGCTGCGGTGAATCGCATTAACGTTCGCCCGACTGACGAGCTGCAAACACTCTCAGTGCTTGAAGAACAACTCCCGAATATTGAGTTCAAACGAAAAGTAACCTACATGTATCAAGCGATACGTGAGGCATACAAATTGAGTGCCCGCTACGTCTATGACATTGCGATGCCTGGACAAGCGATTAGTTTGCTGGACGGGGCCGCGGATTATGCAGAGTCTGGATTGGTGACGGCACGATCAGTGAACATGGCTATCGAAAAAACGATTGGTGTTAAAACGAATATTGTTGACGATGAGACCGAGCGTGACAAATTATTGAATCTCGAGACTTTAATTCACGAACGAATGATTGGGCAAGAACATGCGGTCAGCGTGATTGCAGATGCACTTCGTCGGGCACGAGCTGGTATTCGAAATCAGAAACGACCGGTTGGAACGTTCATGTTCCTTGGTCCAACTGGGGTTGGTAAGACCGAACTCGCTAAATCACTTGCGGCTGTATACTTTGGCGGTGAGCAGAATATTATTCGTTTAGATATGAATGAGTTTGTTTCCAGTGATGATGTCGCACGCCTTATCGCTGACGGCACAGAAGATGCCGGCAGCCTGACTGCACAGGTCATGAAACAGCCATTCAGCGTCGTTCTTTTGGATGAGATTGAGAAGGCACACTCGAGTGTGCTGACAACATTACTGCAACTACTTGATGAGGGAATCCTGCGTGACGCAAAGGGTCGTGAGGTGAGTTTCCGTGACACTATCGTGATTGCAACGAGTAACGCCGGTGCAGATCGTATTCAAGAATACTTGCACCGTGGCTACAACCTAGAACAGTTCGAAGATAAGTTTGTTGATGAGCTAATTAGCGGTAACCTATTTCACCCAGAATTCTTAAACCGTTTTGATGAGATTGTGGTCTTTGCGCCACTTAATAAAGCTGAACTGTTGAAGGTTGTTGATTTGATTCTTGTTGATGTAAATAAGAACTTGTCAGAGCAAAAGATTACCGTCACAGTTGCGCAGGACGCTAAAGAGTATTTGGTTGAGGTTGGCTATGATCCACGGCTTGGTGCACGACCAATGCGCCGGGTTGTTCAGCGATCAGTCGAAAACACGGTTGCGAAGCTGATGCTCGCGAAAGAAGTACAAGCCGGGGGTCTTATCGAGATCACATTAGATCAGGTGAAAGAAATACTTGATAAGAAAAGCCGGGCAGACGAAATCATCGAAAATAAGTAACTGGGCGTATTTAGACCGCAAGTTGTTGTTTAATTTTTTCAATAAATTCAGAATCGAGTAATTGGTTCCAAGGCAAAAACAGATTTGATGGAAGGTCATCGAATGTGTGCCACTCCTGTGCGATACATTTATTTGGCTCGGTAATGTATTCCGTGCCACTTTCCCACTCGCTGATCATCCACACGGTGACGTAATGTTTGTCTTCATCAACAAAATTGTCGTTGGTGACGGCACCGAACCGTACGTTGGTAATAGCAAGATCTGTTTCTTCTTTTACCTCACGACGGGCTGTTTCCTCAAACGATTCACCAAATTCAAGATGACCACCTGGAAGCGACCACGTACCTGCACCATGCGCACCCTGACGCTGTTGCATGATAAATTTACCATCTTTGAAAACGAATACTCCGACTCCGACCCGTACGTTATTCTGCATAATTATGCCTAGTATAACAAAAAGACTTCCCGTAAGAAGTCTTTCATAATTGCTTGGGGCGAATGAAGGGGATCGAACCCTCTACCTTCGGAACCACAACCCGACGCTCTAACCAAATGAGCTACATCCGCCACGATATTGTACTTGCGTTTGAATGTTGTGCTTAGTTATTCTAACAGATTAGACCCCAGAAGAAAATATGCTATAATGAGTCCTATTCGCGGGCGTCGTATAATGGCTAATATGTCTGCCTTCCAAGCAAACGATGAGAGTTCGATTCTCTCCGCCCGCACCAAGATTATAGATAAAGCGTCCGGTCACACGAATGATGGGACGTTTTGTTATAATAACGACATGCCCCGGTAGCTCAGCTGGATAGAGCAGAGGACTTCTAAGCCTAAGGTCGTAGGTTCAAATCCTGCCCGGGGTACCACATTCGACATTATTATTTTACACACCGTTAATTCGGTTCCGATATTTAGAGACCAGATTGGAAATAGAAACCAACTTGTTTGCTATGATAACAATATGGAATTATTTGACGAAGTAGATATCAACGACAACGTAATCGGTGTTACCCACAAGCAAGAGGCGCACACGACAGGAAAGCTGCACCGCGTTGGTGCTGTGTATGTTTTTAACGACACAGGCAAGTTATACGTTCAGGTGCACAAAAAGAGTGGAGGTCTTTACGATCATTCTGTAGGTGGTCATATATCTCAAGGTGAAACGTACGCAGTAGGAACAAAGCGAGAGGCGGAAGAAGAATTGGGCATAACTCAATCTCTCGAAGAATTAAGTGTCTTTTATTCTGATGAAGGTACTGAAATGCAGCATATGTTTGGACTTTATATGTGTGTAGCAGATCGTTCATGGGTCTTTATTCCAAATGACGAAGTAGAAGAAATTATTCCTATGGAATTGTCTGAAATAATTAAACTAATGAATAATGAGCCACATAGATTTACTAGAGGATTCATTAATACAATGGCTGAGTACAATCGGCTAATAAGCCAATAAAGTTCTAACCTCAGCAATAACGCTGTACCAATAAAGATTATTTTGGACTTTAGAGACCGAGGTTGAATCGGTCTCTTTTGTTATCAATGCCCAGTCTTAAGCCACATAATTGATAGGTCAGAACTTTTTTGCAATGCTGTTCATGTTTTATATATACCCGCGCACCTGTTATAACTAGTTTGTTCTAGTAACTACGTCCTCACCGACGTGGTGAACGACGATTTTTAGCAGAGGAGAAATATGTTTAAGACATCACAGACCTACGATGAACTATCGGAGGTCTATGGAGGTATCAAGAAGCTCATGCAGGTTCAGCTGATCAACAACTTCGTCGATCATCTCTACTCGTGCTACGAGCGTCAGAATAGGGATGAAACAAAATCATTCCTCGTCTGGCTCGGCGAGCAGGGCTCATACAGTCACGTTGTTGGTGGGCGAGACGCCATCATGAGCATGTACGATGTGCTAGACAAAGTTCGAGAGGTTTTTGAGGAACGCGATTTCCGATCCGACCTCCAGGCTGAACTTAACCACCGGTTCGGAGAGGACAATCCAGCAAAACTTCTCGTGCATCTCGAGGAGATCGACGAGGGCTGGAATGATCTTCACGAACTTCTGACGTTCAAGTATGACGCCATCTACGCTTGGGGCGACTAAACCCCCGGCGGGGAGGTGAGTGCAGGCGTCTCATCTCCTCTGCTCTCATCTCTATCACTTCAAATTATTGAAGTGATAGAGATGAGTAAGGTTCTCATTTTCACTAAAGTGCCGTATAACTCACTCGCAAAGCTTTCTCTTCATAGGGTAAGGCGTGAGCGTGAGAAGGACCTTGCGTCTCGTACCCAACTTGAACCCTCTCAATCACCAAGCTGACCACAGGTGCTATAATTGAGGAAATGGTGTGGCGCTTTGTATTGACCTTTATCCTTCTTGTTGCCTCTGTTTGTATTGTGGGCTTGCATCATTCTGTACATGCTCAGGATAGTGACAAACACCTTATCACTGTGTACGATCGAGGGACGAAACAAGTATTTCTCACCACCGAGAAGACGCTTGGTGGAGCATTAAAAGCAAAAAACATTGCGCTTGATACGCACGACACAGTAGAACCTTCAGTTAAAGAGGAACTTGTCGCATCTGAATATCAAGTGAATATTTATCGTGCTCGTCCAGTAGTGGTAGTTGATGGTGGTGTTCGTGTAAAGACCGTCTCTCCGTATCAGACAGCTCAGCAAATTGCGAAAGATGTTGGTATCACTGTGTACGATGAGGACATTACGGCACTTCAGCCGTTAACCGATTTCGTGAATGATGGCGCCGGACTAGAACTGGTGATTAAGCGAGCAACACCCCTCGTCCTTGATCTATACGGCAAAAGCACTGAGGTCCATACACAAACAAAAACGGTTGGGGATATGCTCAAAGAAAAGAAGATTACCCTTGGGGTTAACGATCGCGTGTCGGTACCAGTAAATACTCCGATATCAGCAGGCATGGAAGTTCGTGTGACTCGAGAGGGTAAGCAAACAGTCTCAATTGATGAAGCTATACCGTCTCCGAGCGCGATTGTGTATGATGCAGACCGTCCAATCGGCTACCGTGCAGTCCAGGTTGCAGGTATACCAGGTATCCGAAGTGTGACGTACGAGTTAGAGGTAAAAGGTGGCGTCGAAATTTCAAGAGTGAAAATAGCCAGTATTGTGGCGCGTAATCCTACCGAACAAACTGAGGTCATTGGTATTCGAAATGATGGCGCTGGTTTGACCAAATCAAAGGGCGCTCAGTACTGGACCGATAGCAAAGGTGTCTCGCACCGCGAAACGTACTACGACCTGAATATGAGTGCTGTGATGCAAAGTTGCGGACAGGGCGGACACTATTCTGTGCGTCCAGATGGGGCAAAGGTGGATGCTGAAGGCTATATATTGATCGCTGCAAATTATTCACGATATCCAAAGTGTTCATTGGTTGAAACTAGCCTCGGTACAGGAAAAGTATATGACACTGGTGGTTTTGCGGCGAGGTATCCAGACGGATTTGACTTGGCGACTGACTGGTCAACACCTGATGGTATTTAAAATAATTAATTTTTGCATCTCCAGTCGATTCATATTCAAGAGTGACCATTTCCTCAGGGAGGTGTCATTGTTTTATCAAGTAATGTAGCTTATGATTGTGGTATAAAGAAGTAGAATAGGGAAGCCCGCAAGACCACTGTGATTATCTTAAAAGCAACGACTGAGTCACTTCAGATTACATCCTCCTCAACAGCTGGTTTGGACTACTCGATTTCGTACGCTGATATTACGACAACGACATTCACACCTTCTACGAATGAAGGAAAGATTTCGACGGCGACAACGACATCTATCTTGGCTGCACCGGCAGCTTCGACGCAGCGCCAGGTGAAACTTATTACGATTGCAAATACGCACGCAACAGTGTCAAATCAGGTGTATATTCAGAAGCTAATTTCTGCAACGGCGTATATGCAGACGCCAATTGTCACGTTGCTTGCTGGTGAAGCATTTCAGTACATGGATGGCAGCGGTTGGACATATTATTCTAGTACCGGACAAATTAAGAATGTTCAGACTGCCGCCGGTTCAAATACGCAGCTGCAATATAATGCGAGCGGCGCATTAACAGGTGATGCAGGGTTAACATACGACGCAACAAACGATATTCTGGGGCTGAATACTGCAACGTCTTCAATCAGCATGGGAGCGTACGTTGCCGGCGTTGCACCGGCAACACCTGCTAGTGGAACACATAGTATATTTTCTCGTACCGTTGCGAACAGAGGCCTTGTTGCAGGAGTAGACCAGTTTGGAACATTAACCTCCTATCAGCCGATCCTTGGTCGTAATAAAGTCGGGTATTGGAATCCACAGGGTCCTGGGGCATCAGTGATAGTTCCGGGTGTATTTGGACTTCCAGCACTAACTTCTAACGCTACAACACCAGTAGTCCGAACTATTGCAACAACTAACCTCGCAACTCGAATGCGTCGTATCGGCTACCCTTCGACAGCTACTGCTGGTACATTTGCTGGTATTCGACTCGCGACACAAATGGTCAGTGCTGGTTCAGGTGCGAGTGATGGATCCGGCTTTATGTTG
This sequence comes from Candidatus Saccharimonadota bacterium, assembly GCA_028288995.1. Lineage (GTDB taxonomy): Bacteria > Patescibacteriota > Saccharimonadia > Saccharimonadales > Saccharimonadaceae > Microsaccharimonas. Next base: position 39,384 of record JAQGHF010000003.1, on the reverse strand, counting down.
ATTGAGCGCTGGGTTGAGAGCGACCCAGCATCCGTCACTGGACGTCGTGCGTTTCATGGTATGACTGTCACAACTGGAGCGTTTACAAATGTTGAAGTAAATGGGTTACTCAACCAAGTTGGGATATGCCAACTATCAACTGATGCAACACAGTGGTACTGGGCGGGAGCGGGTACAAGTGCACAAACTGCTACTGCTGTCGGTACGGCAATCGGTGCACCTGGAGGTAACTCGACGACTGCTTGGGAGCTGGCGATATATGCGCCGAATGGGGCAGCAAACACGTTTTATCTCCAGCTGACGAATGTCACTACTGGTGTCGTCGCGACAAAAACATTTACAGGTAGTGCGACGACGGTTCCTGTCTCTACCGTGCTCTTGTCATGGAATGCTTGGGCAACGAATAATGCGACGGCACTTGCTGTGGGTATAGATCTTTGTTCATTGTATCTTGAAACAGACAATTAAGCGTTTCATCAGCTATACTTACTATAGTTAGTTTACTAAGTTACCCATTCATCTAAAAGGAGCACAATGGAACCCGCGAGAAAACTTCATCCAGGTATTATTGCACTTATTGTTATTGTATTAATTGGTATCGCAGCGACCGCCGTTATCGTTATTCATAATAATTCGAACAAGTCGGCGGGTTCAACAACCACGACACAGACTGCCATAACTGCGGCGGATACAGCTCCCTCAACTACCTATAAAGACGGAACGTACAACGCAACCGGAAGTTACGTCAGTCCAGAGGGAAAAGAATCTATTGAACTGACAGTCACACTAAAGGACGGCATCATTACCAGTACGAGTCTTGTGGGGGATGCAACAGGTGGCAACGCGAAAGATTATCAAGCACAATTTGCATCAGGATATAAAGATCTTGTCGTTGGTAGGAACATTGATCGTGTTGCACTTTCACGAGTTGCAGGTTCATCGCTGACATCAAATGGATTTAAAGATGCGCTCGACCAAATTAAAACAAATGCCAAAGCATAACCTCGAGTTTGAAGCTATCGGAACGCACTGGTCAATTGAGACCAATACGTCACTGCCTGAATCGCTAGAAGTTGCGATTCGGACAAGGATTGAAACGTTCGATAAAACGTATTCTCGCTTTCGAAAAGATTCGCTCGTTTCTCGTATTTCGCGTCACGTTGGCATCTATACATTCCCGCAGGATATGGATGAGTTATTTGGGTTTTATGAAACACTGTATGAGGTCACAAACGGAAAAGTGACGCCATTGATTGGCGGTATGCTTGAAAAAGCAGGCTACGATGCAACCTATTCATTTTTGCCAAGCAAACAAGAAAAACTTCCAACTTTGAATGAAGTACTTCAGCGAAACGGGACTATTTTAGAAGTAAAAAAGCCCATCACGCTTGATGTTGGAGCGGCAGGGAAGGGCTACCTCGTTGATAGTGTGTGTGAACTACTTGATGCAGCTGGTATTAATGAATATATCGTTGATGCAAGTGGCGACCTTCGACACAAGGGAAAGAGCGAGAATAAGGTGGGGCTCGAACATCCGCTTGATCCGAGCAAAGTGATTGGCATCATCGACGTGCAAAACAAGAGTTTGTGCGCATCTGCAACAAATCGACGACAGTGGGGGAATGGGCAACATCACATTTTTGACCCCGATCTGATGAAGCCAACGAATGATGTGATTGCGACCTGGGTGATGGCTGATTCGACGATGGTTGCTGATGGGGTAGCGACTTCCCTCTTTTTTACTGATCCGAATGTGCTCCGGAAATCATTCCACTATGAGTATGTTCGTATGCATTCTGATGGATCTATTGACTACTCACCTGCTTTTGAAGGAAAATTGTTTTAATGGATAAACTTTTAAACCCTTTATTGAATCGCTACTCAATGTATAAAGTTATGTCGGGGTCATTAACGATTCTATTTGTCATAGCGTTAGTGCTGGCGTTTCTTGGTGTGATTGCGTATTCGCCACTTGCGATGATCGTGAGCGTCACGGTGATTGGATTTTCAGTATTACTGACAAGTATGCTATTCGGTTTGATTTTTGGTGTTCGCGTTCATACAGAATCTTCGTTTATTACCGCTGTTATTCTATTTTTCATCTTTACACCGACACTTGAAGTATCTGGGCTGCTTGGACTTGTGCTGGTAGGTATGATCGCCGGTGCATCCAAGTTCATTCTTGCCTTCAAAGGTCGTCATATATTTAATCCTGCTGCCATCGCAGCCTTTATCATTGGACTGACTGGTATTGCCCATGCATCTTGGTGGGTGGGAACGCCGTTATTAATTATTCCGACTTTCCTACTGGGATTCGCAGTGCTTCAAAAAACACGTCGAGTTCCATCAAGCGGTACCTTTATTGGACTTGCAACGGTGCTTGTTATTATCGTGTTGATGGTCGAAGGCGAAACGCTAGGAGGGAGTCTTGTCTTGTGGCTTTCGTGGCCAGTTCTTTTCTTCTCGAGCTTCATGCTGACTGAGCCTTTGACATTACCGGGCAAAAAGTGGCAACAGATTCTTGAAGCAGCTGTTGTTGCGATTCTGTTTGCGATCCCAATTAATATTGGTGATTTTTCAACGTCACCTGCGTTTGCGCTCGTTATTGGTAACCTGATTGCATTCGGTTTTACAAGGCGTCAAAAAGTAACACTGACCTTTGTGGAACAAAAGCAACTGACGCCAACAACCTATGAGTTTATTTTTACGCCGCGTACACCACTGCGGTATGCGGCTGGTCAGTATCTTGAGATTCGTGTGCCACACAAACACGATGACTTTAGAGGAAGCCGAAGGAGTTTTAGTATTACTTCTGCACCTGGTGAAGAAACGCTTCGACTTGGAGTAAAGTTTTACGAACCCTCAAGTTCATTCAAAAAGGCGCTTCGTACACTCGAAAAAAGTGCAGTCATTGAATCGACTGGTATTAGTGGTGATTTCACGCTGCCTAAAGACAAGCTGACGCCATTACTCTACGTTGCTGGTGGTATTGGCATCACACCGTTCATAAGCCACCTGCAGACGCTTAAACGTCGTAATGAGGCACGTGATAGTGTCTTGTTCTATTCGATCAATAGCATCGACGAGCTTGCTTATAAGGATATTCTTGAGTCAGCTGGTATAAAAGTATTTATTATCACAAAAACGAATCAGCGTCTGACGCTTCCGAAAAACTGGGTACATATTAATGAGCCGTTTATTACAAAAGAAGTGCTTGCAACATATATTTCAGACGTTGACACGAGGACTGCATACATCTCGGGTCCACCACTTATGATCGACGGTGTAAAGAAGCAATTAAAGCAGCTTCATGTGACGCATATTAAGACAGATTATTTCATTGGATATTAATTGAAAGCTGTGATGGTTTAGGCGTGACGACGTCGGTTGTATGTTGATGGATGCTTCCTGCCCTTAATACCCCTACCATCTTTGGCAAAGATGCGTTGGAAGATATCACCAACCCAGAATCCTAAGACCAATGTCACAGCAGCAACGTAGAGTGGTACAGGAGCTTCGGTCCAGATAGAGCCAAGCCCGTTGGCAATGCTATTAAATGGTGTTGTTGTTTCTGGTGTCGTTGAACCATTAACTTGGACAACGGTTTGTAGGAATGAAGTAACTCCCTTGGCGTCAGTTGTCTTTAGGGAAACACTGATGATACCCGCAGTTTTGTAGATGTGCTGGTAATTGTGATATCCAGTGTCGAGAACTGTCTTTAGTTCGGTGAGACCATCGCCCCAATCGATCCAGAGCGCGTATGGAGCTGTACCGCCAGTAACTCGAATAGGAAGGGTGATAGTATCCCCAGAGAAGATACTCCGTTTAATACAGTTTGTAATGATGGTTGGGTTTGCAGGGTTCAATGCATCCGTTTTTGAGGTATCGAAACATGGGTTAACAGTTGGTTGGGGCGCTGGAGCAACAACAGGCGGCGTGAGATCTGGGGCAATATCGCCAGGAGTCGTTGCAATTACCGGTATTTCTGGGTTGGTTGAAGTGACCGGAATAGGATTTTGTTCACGAGTAATCTGTACCTGACTCGTTGCTGGACCCGGCTGATTAAGCCCATCATAATCTTGTGATTGTAGTATGTTCACTCCAACGATGAGTTGAATGGTGGTTGCATAGTTACCAGCATTCGTACACATCGATGAACCGGCAAAGATACCATTGTTATACGTTGCAACCAACAGTTGAGCTGGACATGTACCAGTTACCTGTATTTCTGAAGATTTCGTCGTTGTATTTGTTGTTGGGAAAGTAATGTCCGCACCTACAGTCGGTGCATTACCAGAAACGTTGACGGTGACGGTGGTTGACCCTGAGCCTTGGAGACCGAATGCTCGCAGCGTGCCGAGGTTATTGAATAGCAATACCCCCGTCAGTATTAAGGCGACAAAAAGGACACCGTGAGAGGTATGGCGACGATGAAGAGATCGTCCGGTGTGAGGGTACGGTGCAATAGAAACAAGGCTCGCTGCAATATGATAGGCGAGGAGACCCTTTGTAACTTTGATCGTTTTCTTGCTGTTATTGATAGTCTTTTTTTGTTTTTTCATAGGTGTTTACCTACTTTTTCTTGCGTGATTGCGCAATGATGTACTTATTATAGCGCTTTATTGCCTTGCGGAGAATATAGATTAACGTTGCTAGGACCGCGAGACCAACCAGGATTAATTTGTAAGGAATTACCCAAAATGAAATTGTTTCAACAATTGCCTGTCCTTGTGTTCCGTAGCCAACGGTGGTTGTCGCAGTATATCGTCCAAATAACCATTTCTGGTTAAGCGTTGATTCAAATCGACGTGTGCTTGATGGAAGGATATTACCCTTCTCACTATTGATATCAAGGCTTGCAACCTTGTTCTTGAATATGTTTTCAATAAGGATCGTTCCCGTCGGTTGAACGTGAACGTTACCTGTATTTTGGAAACGGGTAACGAAAGTAATTGGTCCGTATTCGAATAGTGCTGACTGCTTGCTATTTGCGGTTGCTTCAAAAGTCGCAAGGGTGAGTTTTTCAGTAACAGTGCCAGCAACTCGGACGAGGAAGAGTGTCCCGGCGCTTGCAGATAGTCCAACCCCTGTTCCATTAAGCGTTGGTGACGTACCACTAAAGCGGATAACACCGTAATGTCCCCCTGGTTCAGCACTCACTGGAATTGTAATGACTGCAATAATCGTCTTGGTTTCGTGAGCCTTCAATGAAAAGTCGGGAATAGAAGTTACCCATGTCTGAATAGACGTAGGTGTTGGCGCCGCTTCGTCAAGGAGGATACTTGGTGTTCCTGTTTCATCTTTTGCTGCGAAGTCATTGACTGCCGTTTTAAACGATAAATCACTCCCTGTCACGTTCAATACTTTAAGCTCGACGTTGTAGGACTTTCCTGCTTCACCGTTCAGTTGAACAAGTGCGGGACTAATCTGTAATCCATTCGCAGCATCTGCTGACTGCGCAAACGTAGGACTATGTAGAAGAATGGCTGGAACGAAGATTGCCACCATCACCCCGATAGTGACAAGGAGTCGTTTTAAAGGCGCTTTGAGGGTCATTAGTAATTAGCCGTGGCGATGTAGGTTAGGTTTGATGCGTAGGACCCAGGAGGGGTGACACCATCAACGTTAGCGATATAGCTGACAGTGTAAGTGTTAGCGTTTGTTGGTACACCAACTGTTGCGATTGTCTCACCTGTTCCGAAGCGGAATGTATTCGTTGTACCGTAGTTTGTTGCAGCACCACCAGTACCAGTACCAGAAACAGCTGTTCCAACTGATGGAGTTGAGTTGTTGACGAGGTTGAGACCAAATTGCTTCGTACCAACTGTCGAAGCTGCACCACTTGCGAGTGCGGTAATTGTATTTGCACCTGAGGTAAGTGTTGCACCGTTCACGGTAATTGAGTAGCCGCTGGTTGCATTCGTTGATGCGGCAAGAACTGATGTACCGCTTGCTGTTGCAGTGGTTGAACCGTTACCGAGGCTGACGATGTTCCCGGCAATCGTGCCACAGTTTTGACCTGTAATCGAAGTTCCTGCACAGAAGGTTAATGCTTCACCGACGGTGAGGGCAACCTGGATCTGTGTCGCAGTACTGAGTGCAACCGTTCCTGAATCCAGTGGAGTCGTCCATGCTGCATCCGAGTAAGTAGTGATAATGCCGTAGAAGGTAGTGTTGGTAGCTGTTGGGTTAACGACACCATTCCATGTAGTTGTGACGGCGCCAGATGTTGTTGTTGCGTTTGATGCATTCACGATGCGAAGTGATCCTGCTGTTGCAGCGTTCACAGTCCAACCAGTTGCTGCACCAAGGCCTGTTGGTTGGCTTGCAAGCGTTGAGCTACTTGCTGAGAATCCAGATGGCGTTGTACATGCGCCGGATGGCGTTGTACAGAATTGAATCTGTAGAGACTTAACCGCTGTTGTTGTAGGAAGCGCGGCAGTTGATAGTGCGTATGTCACGCCTGTTGCGGCTGGTGCTGAGGTACTAAGGGTTACTGAACGTCCAGTCATTTGAGCTGCATCGGCAACGCCTGCTATTGCGAGAGCCGGTGCCGCAGCCACCACCAGAATACTCACTGTCATGATCAGTCTTTTTGAAAGTGATTTTAGTTTTCTTCTTAGAGTGCTCATGTGGTTACTCCTAATCATATTAGTAGTTAGCCGTGGCGATGTAGGTGAGGAGTGTTGCATACGAACCAGCCGCTGCAGCACCGTTAATGTTGGCAATATAACTTGTGGTAAATGTGTTGCTATTCGTTGGAACAGTCGCTGAGGCAACCGTGTCACCGCTGACAAACTTGAATTGGTTTGCTGTACCGTACCCAGTTGCTGCCACACCTGTACCACTACCACTTGCCGCAGTACCAATTGCAGGTGTTGTGTTGGCCATTAGGTTAATACCAAACTGTGCAGTGTTGAGTGTCGATGCTGTAGGTGAGGCGAGTGCAGCAATTGTGTTTGAACCAGATGTAAGCGTGGTACCGCTCACTGTCACCGAGTAACCACTTGCAGCATTCGTTGATGCAGTCATTGAAGAAGTCCCTGTACCTGTCGCACTAGTTGTTAGTGTTCCGAGCGGAACAGTCGCAGATGCAAGAGTAAAGGTAACTGATTCATCAATCGATGCGGTGACGGTAATCTGACCAGCTGTCGAAGCGGCAACAGTACCCGTATCGATTGGTGTTGTCCATGCTGCGTCTGAGTAAGTAGTCATACGAACGAAGAAGGTTGAGTTTGCGGTGCTTTGGTTTGTAACAGTACTGAAGGTGACTGACTGGCTCCCACTTGGTGTCGTCGCATTCGATGAGTTAAGGATACGAAGTGACCCTGCTGTTGCTGTGTTGGCAGTCCAGCCAGTTCCTGAACCGAGTCCAGTCGGTTGTGATGCAAGTGTTGAACTGGAAATAGAGAATCCAGATGGTGTTGTACAGGTACCACTGGCAGTTGTACAAGCGGTGAATGAAGCAGATTTGATGATCGTTGCAGAAGGAACAGTAAAGGTGAATGCATAGCTGGTGTTTGCGCTCGCAACTGAGCTACCAATCGTCAGGGTTCGACCCGTTACTTGGGCGGCAGAGGCAAGTGAGGAGAATGATGTTAGAATTACAGCACCGATGACAAGGATGGCGAAAATTCGAAAATTAAGTCTTTGCAGTTTCGTTGATGATCTCATACGGGTTTGTTTTCTGCTTTCAGATGTTGTAATTCTTTTGTTTGTTGTGATCTTACGGTATCATAACATAAACAATATGAAAATAGTATTAATACTAGCTGTATTTGGGATAATGGCAATCGCTGCCCCCACAAGCTATGCGGCGACGTATGGGTCAGGTAAATATAATGCCGTTGTTCCTTACGGCGGACAAACGACCCTAACCATTAGTACGAGCGGTAACGTCTCGATTCCTATAACGCCAAGTAGCTCGGCAACTTTAGGGACAGCTTCCGGAACAGTCACCGTTGTTTCAACCGATGCGGTTGGCTATAAGTTATACATACGGGCACTCAGTTCTGCGACTATGACCAGCGGTGCTAATACTATACCTGCATCAGCGAATGGAACAGCTGCTGCACTTGCAACGAATACTTGGGGATATAACCTAGATGCTAGCACGAACTTTGTCGGTATGACGACGACAGATGTTCTTATACGAACTGGCACAGGTCCATTTGAAACCGGTGATACAACGACAGTAACGTACGGTGTCATGATTGATCAGTCAAAAGCTGCTGGGAGCTATAGCACGACAGTCATATATACAGCCGTTCCCCAAACGACTTAATCTTCGTGCTTTGGTGTTGATTTCTTTTTTTGTTTTGGTCGAAGGAAAAATAAGCCGACAAGGATCCCAAGTATAAGGAGCGATTGTACTGGGGGAAGATACAGAATCCATTTTGTTTCTTGCTGGGCAGGGACGTCACCAAGGCCGATTGTATAGTCTAGTCGGTAGATGCCGAGCCACTGTGGGTAGGGAATTACTTGCGATAGAAGACGCACGGACGAGGGCAGGATGAGCGAATCACCTTGAGTAGAGGTAAGGGCGCTTCCTCCAAATAACGACGTGACACTCACACTATAGAGACTATGAAAATGAGTCGATCCACTATTTTGTAGCGCTGCTGTCCATGTTGGATTGCCGAATGCCAAAAGTGGGCTGTTGAATGTCAGCACTTTTCCCGTTCGAGTGACATCACCCGCGACAGTGATATAAAGCAAAGAAGCGACACGGTTGATCGAGATGACGCCACTTGCGGCTGTAGTTGGGCTACTTGAGGCAAAAAGACTTACATAGCGACCACCAGGTTCACTGTCGATAGGAACTGCTACTTTATAGGAAATGGTGGTTGATTTGCCGGGATCTATGGTGACAGAGGTATCTCCAAAGCTCACCCAGTCAACACCTTTACCTGCTGGATCAAATGAGTAATTGTAGGCTTCATCTGTTACGGAAAACACTTCGGCATCCATCGTGACTGAGAGTGTGCTCTTACCACTGTTGGTGAGTGTTAATCTTCCATCAAAAGAAGTACCCGGTGATATCGTCAACTCATTACGAAGTGGACTGATACCCAGACTGCGTTCAGGTGAGGGTGCTGCATGTGTTGGCATTACCGCCGACACAGACAATACGACCACTGCGAGGAGCCAACTTCTCACCTTATATTTCATATTCACAGCTTACCATAATCATCATCTTTTCATTTTAGTGCCGGACGGCTATACTAAAGTCAAGAGTATAGGAATTATTCAGGAGTTATTCAGGGATGGTCCAGCGACTTCCAGTTGTGAATGGTGATGATGGTCAGTGGGGGGCTATTCTTAATAATTTCCTTGGAAAAGAACATTACAATGATACTACCGACAACGCTGTTAACGGTGGTCACCAGACGATTACAATTCGTGCCGGTACGCCATCAGCTAACACTGCGCCATTAAAGTTTACCTCTGGAAGCCTCCTGACGACAGCTGAAGTTGGAGCAGTAGAGTTCGTGACAAATCGTTTGTATTACACGCAAACAACAGGCCCAACTCGTATGACAATTCTTGCGGTGGACGATACTTCGGGTGCCAGCGGTGATCTTTATTACCGTAATAGTACCGCTGACTTGGTGCGCCTTCCTGTCGGATCAACCTCACAGGTACTGACCGTTTCGAGTGGTGTGCCAACATGGGCACCTGCAGCCGGCGGCGGTGGCGGACTAACCCAGCAGCAAGTCATGGTAATTAGTTCAATGAGAATTTAGGATAAGTATTAGATGATTATATTAAAGGCTACCACCGAAAGCTTGCAGATCGTTACTTCATCGACAGCAAATATTGATTATTCGATTTCTTTCGCTGATCTTGCGACGACAACGTATTCACCATCTTCGAGTGAGGGCACTATTTCGACTGCAACAACAACTAGTATGGTGGCTGCACCTGTCGCAGCGACGCAGAGACAGATAAAACTTGTGACGATTACGAATCGTCATGCAACACTTTCGAATAACGTCTTAGTACAGAAACTTATTAGCGCAACAACGTATACCTTGCTGCCAACGGCAACACTTCTGGCTGGTGAAACAATTCAGTACCTTGATGGTCAAGGCTGGCTGTACTATTCATCGACAGGAGCGCTGAAAACTTCGCAGACGGCACCGGGCTCTACAACTCAGGTGATGTTTAATAATGCTGGCGCACTTTCGGGTGACCCAGGTCTCACGTGGACGAATGCATCAGATACACTCTTGATTACTGGTTCCAATGCACAACTTCAGCTAGGCGCCGTATCGTCAGTGCCTGCAGTTCCACCCGCAAGTACACTCGAGATCTATTCACAGGCTATCGCTGGTAAAATGCAACTTATGAAACAAGATCCGTCTGGCGACAATGAGGCGGTGCAGGCAGCTTTGTGGCAGAACAGTTTCATACTTTTTACCTGTGGACCTTCGACAACTGCCGGTACTTTTATGGGGACAGCGGGTGTACAAACAACAGCCTCATCTCCCGCCCAGACAACAACAAGTTCATATACGGCGATGCGCCGGATGGTATATACAAACACTGCAACAGCAAACCAGCAATCTGGTATTACGACGGAGCCGATGTTCTTTAGAGGCGCAGCGGCAGGAATGGGCGGCTTTTTCTTTGCATGTCGATTTGGATTCACTAGTTGGACGACGGCCAATCGTCTTTTTATTGGTCTTACAGCTTCGGTGAGTGGTAATACGGGTAATATTGTGACAGTCGACCCAACATCTGTTGCAAACACGATTGGCTTTGGTATTAACACCGCTGATACGGCTATTACTTTTATGCACGTTGACGGCACGACAACAGTGACAAAAGATACTATCGGCGGACAACCTGCACTTGCGACAGGCAACGCATACGATGCGTATATCTATGCTCGTCCAAATGATACGACTGTGTATTATCGACTCGAGAATGCCCTCACGGGGACTGTCATTGTTGATAGCTCAACGACGACCACATTGCCAGTCAACACAACTTTCTTGTACGGAATTGCTGCTATTGGAAACGTTGCGGCAACTGCGGGTATTGCTGCAATTGGAATCAATCGTATGTATATCGAAACTAACCGATAACATCTGGATGGTACGCACATGATTATCCTTAAAGACCCAACTCAAACACTACAGTTAAACACCGTAACAGGTCTTGCTGCGCCGACACGAAAAGGCTTTATGCATGCTGTTGGGGTGGGCACAGGCGTGACATTGACGCCAGATGGCACGATTGCTGTTGGTGATTGGATGATCATTGTTGTCGTCACGTTTAATGGTATTACTGCAACAACACCCAGCGGGTGGACTGTGTTGCAACCAATGACATTGACTGGTACTCAAAATACTGTCATTTACGGTAAATTACGCGCAGTCGGTGACACTTCGTACACAGTTCTACTGAGTGCAGGTGTTATTTCAAGTGATGGCACACTATTTTGGGGTTCTGGAAGTGATGTCGTCAGCAGTTGGATTATCGGAACAACGATGGCACGTGCTTCAATTACGCCAACAACGTCAACAGATACGGTTGCTCCGTCAATCACGACGACGACTGATCACACACTTGTCCTTTCATTTGCTACCGAACGCACGACACCAGATGAAGGGGACATTGTCAGTATGACAGGTGCTCAGAAATGGAAATATTTTGCACAAAATGGAACAATAGATATTCAAACGACGGCCGTTGGAGTTGTGCGTGACGTTTCGCCTGCTGGTGCGACGAGTGACGTACGCTTTACCTACGTGAACGCGCAGGCAAATAACGGACAAGGCATACAGATAGGGATACCTGCGGCAAAAACAGTCTCGATTGATAGTTCGGCGACGTACATCGATATCAATTCAGCGGGTACGACAGTAATGTCAGCTTGGGATACAAAGCTGCAGCTAGGCGTGGGATCGACGATATTCAGTGATGAAACACCGCTCAATGAAAATACTCCTACCGATACTTCTTCACTTGAATTGGGACTCACGTTCACCGCAGGTGCTAGCGGAACAGTAACGGCAATCCGCTATTACAAAGGAGTAGGAGCGAGTACCGCAAGTAAAGACGGGCATTTATGGTCAAGTGGTGGCACGCTTCTTGCATCGGTCACTTTTGTGAACGAAACAGCAAGTGGTTGGCAAACACAGTACCTGTCCACTCCTGTCACACTGACAAATGGAAGTAACTACATCGTCTCGTACTACACACCTGACGGTAATTATTCGAGAACACCTCCCTCTTCATACTTCGGCGGTAACTTTAAACATTCAGGTCCGCTTAGTGTAAGCTTTGGCAATCCCGGTCGTTTCACGCATACGTCCACGAGTGGAACGTTTCCAGCTTCTTCCGATAGCACAACACTTTACTTTGTTGATGTTATATTTCAGATAGATCCACAGAAGGCTATGTGGCCTGCACTCATCGCCCTAAGCAGTACGCAGCAGCGTGAACTAAAACAGCTAACAGTTGTTAATAACGGCACACAGACTAACAACGTGTCGTTAAGCAAACAACAAGTGAGTTCGAGTTATCTGCTGACGCCGCTTACTCCACTTGCGCCCGGTGAAATGCTGCAGTATGACGATAAAGTTGGATGGCGACTCTATGCAGCAGACGCAACAATAAAAGCGAATTTTGCTGCTCCAAGTGTGAATACTGCGCAGATTGCCTCGAATAATAACGGTGCGATCTCAAGTTCTACTGACCTTACTTGGGTGCGCGCTCAGGACACGCTGAGTATCACCGGATCAAACGGTCCAGGGCTACAATTAGGTATCGTCAGTGCAACACCGACGGTACCTGCAGTCTCAACCTTAGGGCTATATTCCCAACGTATTGGTGGCAAAATGCAACTTATGAAACAAGACCCAGGTGGCGATTACGAAGCGGTACAGGCATCATTGTGGCAAAATAGCTTCGTAAGCTGGACACCAAGTTCGACCGTGGGTATATGGACTGGTTCAGCAGGTAGTTTCACTGGATCACCAGCTCAGGTGCTACCAACAACGACTAATGTCTATACCGCAATGCGTCGCTCGACTTTTGCAACAACAGGAGCTAACACTCAGGCAGGACTTAGTTCGGATGTAATGTTCCTGATGGGATTTGACCAAGGAATTGGTGGATTTTTTTACACATGTCGCTTTGGCTTCGATTCAATAAAGACTGGAGGCAGGGCGTTCATTGGCTTAACTCCAAACACGGTTATTACAACTAGTGAACCATCGTCTTTGATCAATATGTGTGGATTTGGATTTGATTCAACGGACAGCGCGTTTACTTTTATGCATAATGACGCGGCAGGAACCGCAACAAAAGAAGCGATTTCCGGGCAGGGAACACTTGCGACAAACAACACAGGCTACGATGCGTATATATGGAATCCATCTGGGAGCGGTACGATATACTATCGACTTGAGCGAACAGATACTGGCGCAACGCTTGCTGAGGGCTCGGTTACCGGCGATACTCCTACGAGTAATACGTTGCTCACGGCAGTCGCCTACTGTGGAGGTGGCACCAACACAGTCTCAGGGGATTTGACGATAGGTGTCAATCGTCTCTACGTTGAAACGAGTCGTTAAGAGGTCGAGTGTATTGCATAATTACTATATATCGCTTATAGTTTAGTCAGCATTAAAGAGAGGGAAACAACATGGGTTTTGGAAAAATAGAGATTATTCTGCTGATCGTTTTGGTCATCATTCTTCTATTCGTCGGGGCAAGAAAGTTGCCAGAACTAGCACGTGGTATTGGCCAGTCAGCAAAAGAGCTGAAAAAAGGATTTAGCGACGGTCTTCCTGAAGAGCCAGAAGCTAAGAAAAAGTCTGCTGCAACAGCGAAGAAAAAATAATTCAAAGAAAATAATCTTTAGGGGCTTAGCGGTAAAGGTGAAGAAGCGGTCAACTACAGTTCCGACCGACGGACAGGTTCTGATGGATCATATCCGCGAGCTGCGTACGCGTATTATCGTGTGCGCAGTTGTTCTTATTGTTGGTGGAACGTTGGGCTATATATTTTACACCCCGATTCTTGAATGGCTTCGTTCACCACTTGGTGGAAACCTTTACTACAGTACCCCTGCGGGCAGCTTTAACTTCGTCCTAAAAGTTTCATCGATGGTCGGTATCCTTGCTGCGGTACCATTTATTATTTTCCAACTCATCATGTTCATACAGCCGGTTTTTAAAGAGAAGCTCTCAATACGACGAGTTGTTTTTTACACGATTGCTTCTATTTTTCTGGCAATCGCCGGTGCGTTATTCGCTTTTTATGGGATCCTTCCAGGCGCATTGAAATTCTTCGCTGGGTTCCAGGTCGCAGGTTTGTCTGCGCTGATTGATGCCAATAACTATTTGAACTTTGTGATTAATGCCATTGTGACGTTTATCATTGTGTTCCAAATACCGCTCCTTATGGTTATCATTGATCGCATTAAGCCGATTTCACCAAGGAAGTTGTTCTCTGCAGAAAAGTATGTCGTGCTTGGTGGACTATTGGTAAGTTTGATTGTGCCATTCGCGATGGATATTACTACCTGTCTCTTAATCGCAAGTCCAATCGTTATCCTCTACAACTTATCTGTGGCGATGATTGTTATTCGTCATCTTGCAACGCGCCACAAACGAGTTGCGCTGCCAGTTATCGTTCCGTTGACTGCCGAAGAGATTGCACTTGATGACCAACTAGTGACTGAGTTCTTTGCGAGTCGTTCGCGTAAGTTGTCAGAGCTTGCGCCTTTGCCGATTGCTGAAATCGTTGAACCAACTCCAATCCAGACCGTTATGCATAAGAATGCAGGAGTTCCTTTACACGCAAAGCCATTACCCGGCACAGTGAATGTTGAACAGTTACGTGCAGAAGCAAAAGCGCGCCGTGAGCAGCAAATTGCGGAACGCGTTGCGCTCTACAATCGTAGCTCTCCTTTTAAAGCCATCAACGATATCCGCTAATTATTCTGTAATGTCGCGAATGATGGTGATCTTGGCACCAAGTGTATTCAGTCGCTCTGCGAGATCTTCGTAGCCACGATTAATTGAATAGATGTTTCGGAGCGTTGAAATGCCGGGTGCAGCAAGCATACCAAGCATAATAACGACTGCTGGACGAAGCGCTGGTGGTGTGATGATTTCGGCCGGCTTCCATTTGGTTGGTCCCGTCACGTACAGACGGTGTGGGTCGATCAGCTGCACGTTTGCATTGAGGCGGTTTAGCTCCGTCAGATAGATCGCACGGTTTTCATATACCCAGTCGTGAATCAGCGTCCGTCCTTCTGCAGTTGCGGCAATAGCAGCAAAGAAGGGTAGGTTATCAATATTGAGACCAGGGAATGGCATCGAGTGAATCTTATCGATGGGTGCTTTGAGTTTGCTTACTTTTGTTGTGATATCAACAAGGCGAGTCTTGCCATTCAAAGCGGTGTATTCATCAGACATTTCGTATTGGAAGCCCATGTTCTCTAGGAACTTAAGGTCGATTTCAAGGAATTCAATTGGTGCACGCTCAATCGTAATCTCTGACTTAGTGACAATGGCAGCAGCGATAAAGCTCATCACTTCGATTGGGTCTTCAGCAGGGGCATATTCAACGTTCTTGTTAATGTCACGAAGTCCGTGAATCTTCAAGGTGGTTGTTCCGACGCCTTCGATCTTTACACCAAGTTTTTCAAGGTAAAAACAAAGGTCTTGCACCATGTAATTTGGACTGGCGTTACGAATAATAGTGATGCCATCGTTAAGCGCTGCAGCCATAATGATGTTTTCGGTGACAGTATCACCGCGTTCTGAGAGAACGATAGCTTTCTCTGGTTTTATGGGTTTTGAAACAGCATCATAGTGACCGGTCACAGTATCAACAGTCAGACCGAAGTGCTCGAGACCACTCAAGTGTGGCTCGACAGTTCGCTCACCGAGTGTACAGCCACCTGCATACGGAAGCTCAAATGTTTTGTAGCGGTGCATGAGTGGACCAAGGAACATGATGATGCTACGAGTTTTACGGGCAGCTTCAACATCCATATTTTCGAGCTTTAGTTTTGCAGGGGGGATGATCTCGAGGTCGTTATCACCAAACCAACGAGTCTTCACGCCAATACTATTCAATACTTCAAGGATACGGTTTACCTCTTCAATACGGGCAACGTGACGAAGCACAGTGGTGCCACGGTTAAGGAGAGATGCACAGAGGAGCGCGACGGCAGCGTTTTTGCTGGTCTTTGCGACAATGTGTCCCGAAAGTTTGTGTCCGCCATCGATGCGGAAGTTCACTGAACCAGTTTGATTAAGCGTGACAATTTGACTTGACAAAACCTCGCTAATACGAGCTAACATATCAAGACTGATATTTTGTCCACCTTTTTCAATGCGGTTTATAGCACTCTGACTGGTGTTTAATGCCTTAGCTAGTTGTGCTTGTGTCATGCCACGAGCCTGTCGTGTCTCTTGAATTAGGGTACCGATCTTCGATGTATGGGTTTTTGGTTGCATAAGCAATACTATATATCATGTATGGTATATAGTCAAGACGCTACCCCTGGTGTATAATTAAAAGAAAGAAGCGCGTAAACAGGAGTTTTTAAATCACTATGGCTGATCAAAATAATCAAAAAGTGTTACATGATGATCAAATTGCAGCATACATTGCTGGCGAAGAACAACGTGAGCGTGATGGATTAGAGCTTATTCCTAGCGAAAACTATGTCAGTCGTGATGTGCTGACTGCACTGGGGAGTATCTTTACGAATAAATACGCCGAGGGTTACCCTGGACGACGTTACTACGGTGGTCAAGAGTTTACTGATCAAGTAGAACAGCTTGCGATTGATCGTGCCAAAGCATTATTTCACGCTGATCATGCCAATGTGCAACCGCATTCTGGTGCGCCAGCTAATGAGGCTGTCTACAGTGCCTGGCTTGAGCCGGGTGACACAGTCATTGCAATGGATCTCAGCCATGGCGGACACCTGACACATGGTGCGCCAGTGACGCGGAGCGCACAGCTCTATAACTTTGTGCGTTACAAGATGAAAGACGTCACGACAGGGGAGATCGATTACGATCAACTACGAGCATTAGCGCTTGAACACAAGCCAAAGATTATTCTGGCAGGCTTTAGTGCCTACCCCCGCGAACTTGATTATGACAAGTTTGCCGCTATTGGGAGCGAAGTGGGCGCGCTTCTTGTAGCCGACATGGCCCATATTGCTGGATTAATCGCCGGTGGCGTGGCTGAGAACCCGCTAGATCACGGTTTCCACGTTATGACGACAACCACACACAAAACACTTCGTGGTCCACGTGGCGGTCTTATCTTAACGAAAGGCATCGTTGGTAATCCACTTCGTGCACCTGAGAAGACGATCGAAAATATCCCAACCCTGATTGATCGAGCAATTTTCCCTGGTATGCAAGGTGGTCCACATGAACATGTGATTGCTGCCAAGGCGGTTGCGTTTCATGAGGCAATGCAACCAGAGTTTAAAGTATATGCAGCGCAAATCGTAAAGAATGCCACAGTTCTTGCTGGTGCCTTGCAGGCACGAGGCTTCCACCTTATTACTGGTGGGACGAGTAATCACCTTATCCTTGCTGATGTGTATAAGAGTTTTGGCGTTGATGGTAAGGTCGTTGAAGAGGCATTAGATGCTATTGGACTGACATTAAATGCGAATGCGATTCCTGATGATGCGTTACCTCCATTTCGACCAAGTGGGATTCGCTTGGGAACACCGGCCCTGACTACACGTGGGCTGAAGGAAGAGCACATGGAGCGAATTGCCGAATGGATGAAGCAGGCGATTGATGCGCGAGAGAATCCTGAACGGTTGAATGAACTGCGCGCAGAGGTATCTGCTTTCGTGCAGGACTTTCCATTGCCGAGCGATCAGTAAAAAAATCTTAGCTAATAAAATAAGCGCCGTTATGGCGCTTATTTTATGTAGTAACTTCTCGAACTATGTTGTTACGAGTGTTGTACAGGTACCAGATGTGTCACCTGTGTTCATTGATTGAACAGCTGGGGTACCGTCGTACTTCCAGTATTTAACAATCATACCAGATGTTGTACAGCTATAAAGCATGACTGTCTGTGGTGTTCCGGGTTGTGCCGCGTATGCTGAAGTCGCAAACGTTACTCCAGTAAGGTAGTATGATGTACCAGAGTTAGCTGTTAATTGTAGAACTCCGAAAGTGGCTGGGTAACTAGCTTTTTCAGCGTTATACGCTTCAATCTTCTTAACTGCTGATTCTGCTGCTGATTGTGCGCTTGCGGTGTTAGCGCGTGCAGTGACACCGTTAAAAGATACAATCGTGATTGCTGCCAAGATACCGATGACGACGATGACGATCAAGAGTTCGACGATTGTAAAACCGCGGTCTTGTCGCAATTTGGTTTTGATATTGTTGAAACTCATGTCGAGCTTGCCCCCTATTTAAAATGTAATTACTCTAAGACTAATGTACTACGGGAATTGCTTAAGCGCAAGCATTTTATTAATCGTTTACATATTCGATTTAACCCTTACGGTTCGGCTATGTAGCGTATCTCATCAAGGGATATCCAGGCTGTTGACCCTGCACTTGGTATAATGTTGCACGTTCCATCGCCATTTCGGGTGATATCCATTCGTGACCAGACACCATTTGACGCCGCCGCCTGGAGTGATGACTCGGTAGGACAATAGCCAGCTGGGAGGATGGCGATCTGTGCACCGGCTGAACTTCCGCCGTTAATGAGCCCCTTGAGCAACACGATATTATCGAGTCCCTTTGTGTACTGAGGCGTTGAGTACAATCCACCGTAGAATTTCCAGCCATTTATCATTGTCAGGTTACACCACTGTGTTGAACAGCTTGCTCCAGTTGCGCGACCAGCCGGATAGAACATTTCTTGTAGTGATAGGTAGCTAGTTCCAAATCCTTTTGCTTGGCCGTTACCACTACTATCTATACTGTAGTGGGTAGGCGAGCCTCCCGTATTATTAAGGACATGCATATATGCATCTGGGCGATAGCCGGCTGGGAGGTTGAACATGGCCGAGTTGTCAGCACCATTTCGTATCAATCCAGTCAGCTGTACACGACCAGCACCATCAAGCGCATAACCTGCACCTTGCCATTGCGGGTCACCACTCGCCGGGCTATAGTTACCCCAGCCACTCGCAAATGCCGGCGTCGTGAATGTCGCACTGGCTGGCATAAATTCAATGCCATCCAGAGAGACCCATGCGTTAGATCCTACGGCGAGATTTATCGTTCCGTCTGAACGAACATCGATACGACTACCTGCTTGATTGGAACTAGTCTCGAACATGACACTCATCGCCGGACGATATCCTACAGGTAGGGTCGCAACGGTACCGCTTCCTGAACGAATCATACCCTTTAAGAAAATAACCCCGCCCGATGTTTTCGTGTAAGCAGCACTAGCAAACGGAGGGGAATAGTCTGTCCAACTGTTTTGTAGTGCGAAAGAGGTCCATAGCGGGATGGTCACTGACGATGTTCCGTATCCAGAGTTACCAGCACTGTTAATTGCAGTAACACGCGCATTCACGACATCTTGGTGTGTTGCGTTAGTGACGGTAAACGTTTGCGTTGTTTGATTAGTGAATCCTGTGTTCCAACCACCGCTGTTGATCTTGTACTCAAATGTATAGCCAGTTGCGGTGGTTACCTTTGGCCAGCTAAAGGTAACGTTCGTTGGCTCACTCGTACTCGAGCTGACCTTTGGTGATGCCGGTGCAGTGTCAGAGGTGATTGTTGCAATGCCTGATGCATTTGAATCAAGTCGTGATACGCGAAGAATAGCCGCACGTTCGATAGGGCGTCCCGCCGCAGTCTGCTGTGCATCAATAGAGACGCCAACTGTCGTAGCAGATTGCAAAGCGGTATTTCGATCAGTTGCCAGGGGAGCGGTAGTTGCTGGACCATTCACTGTCGTCGTGGCCTCACCATTAAAGTACTGAAGCGAGAAGTTGGCTGCTGTTACTCCATCAACGAGTAAGGTATCCTTTGTCTTACAGAACACTGATCCAGATTGGGCATCCATGTACGTTGGAGAACAGCTTGGTTGTTGCCACGGTGTACTACAAACGGTATTTGTCGTGTCGTTGTAGTTGGTTGGCATAATGATTCGCCTGTACAGGCTACTGACACCTGATGCATTCGTCTTTAGGAAGTAGACGATATTATAGCTAAAAGGAATGTTATTTTGTGGAGCTGAACAATCGTTTGGTTTGTTCTTTAAGTAGACATACGAACTACTCGTGGACACAGGATTGGTTGTGGTCGCCACCATGTTAAGGATAAGGCTTGTCCCACTTGCACCACCAACGTTTGTGAAAGCTGTCGAATCATCATTATAGCCTTGGTTGGTTCCCATGACGTTATTCGTTGCAAGGAACCCGTTACTCATCTTTACATCTTGCTCGATGTGGTTAAGAGCATCCTGGACGTTATAGGATAGGTTATTTGATGCACGAGAGGCGAGGACTTCACCGGTCATACTGATGATGACAGTAAGAAATGCACCAATTGTCAAAATAACAATCGGAGCAATAACGAGCAATTCGATAAGTGTAAAGCCTTTCTCGCTTCTTTTCTTAAGTAATCTCATTACTGAGCACCCTTTGAGTAAATTGCAAGGATATCGGCAAGTGGTAATGCGCGGTTATACACACGGACGTCATCGATTGAGCCGTTGAAGTAGTTTGTGGAAGAGTAACTAAGACCTCCTATACTTGTTCCACCAGAAGGTGTAACGATCCCCGTACCTGGATAGGATCCTGCCGAGACACCGTCAAGATAAATTGTTGGGGTACCTGATGCATCAACAACTAATACAACGTGATGCCAGCCAGTACCGAGATTTGCCGTCGTCGGGATCCATCTGTTGCCATCATAAATCACGATAAGCTTTGTTCCGACGTTGTCGGTTTGTGTGTTTCCTATACCAATTCCGAATCCAGTACTTACACCGATATGAACAAATTCACCAGAATTTGAAGCCGTAGGATTGTATACCCAGAGGGAAATAGTCGCGTTTGTTGTTTTAATACCAAAGTTTGACGAAGTATTAATGATAGCACCACTTGCATTACCACCAAATGCATACGCATTGTCTGCAGTACCATTTTGACCTGGAGTTGAAGTTGCATTCGTAATCACACCATTCGGGCTACCGACGGAGTTATTTGCGTTTCCGTTAAGTTTCCACCACGCAACCATGCCATTGGTGATATCGGCAGTATTCGAACTACCAGTTGAACTCGTGTATGTTGCATATGCCACAGTTTGCGAAGGGTTGTTGTACGTTACGTCAGCCTCTACTTTTGAAAGGCTCGCAATTGCGTCAGGTAAACAAGAAATAGTCACGTTTATAGTGACATTTGTGAGCCCATCAACTGAGAGTGGGGCAGCATTCAGCGGACTTGAAGCAGTACAGGGGATAGTTGTTGCAGAGGCTGCATATTGACGGAGGTAATCATAAGCGACGTTGGCTGCACGTGATTGTGCACGGGTCGCACCTCCGTCTTTTATGACAAGATTGAACAATTGATAGGAGGCAATCAAAAAAGCAGCTGCAACGAACAACGTAATAAGTAGTTCAACTGCGGTGAATCCTGATTGACGGTTCAAGGTAGCCATTATTGATTCTTGCTCGTATATCTATACACAGTGTTATCGGATTCTAAACGATAGAAAAGATTATATTTGCGGCAATCAGTATCACCAGACTGACATAGTGATCCGTCTGACTTTATTGGCTGGTAGACATACTGGCTTATTGTTGGTTGAGGAAGCACACCCGCGGTCGTCTGAATACTGGGGGACGTTCCTGAGTTCGTTGAGGGTAAAAAGGTCTGTGCAACATTGGTGGTCCCTGGAGGAAGGAACGCGTTGAGGTCTGCATCACGTAAATTTGAAGTGATGTTGGCTGCCGATCCTGTTAAGCCCAACGACGGATAGCGGGCAAAGGTAATGGAATTATCTGTCCCCGATATGTAAAACGATTCAAGATTACTTGAGATCGATTCTATGTCGGATTTGCGTGCATCATCGCGCGCCTTTGCCTGCGTTGTCCCAACGTTAACAACTGCCAAAGTGAGCAGAATACCCATAATAGTGATTGTAATAATCAATTCAACAATCGTGAACCCACGCCGTGTCATGTTACTAGCATAAGGGGTTTGGGGGTAATTCGCAAGCTAACTTAGTTCAAGTGGCTCTTGTTCAATTTGAATGCGAAACTTGTCACGAACAGCGCCAATGATTTCATCACGAGCAGCAGCAAGATCAGCGTATCCGGTAGCTGATTCGTTAATGAGAACAAGGGCATTTTTGTCATGAACACGCATGCCATGAAGGACCTGTCCTTTCAGACCTGTTTGTTCAATAAGCCACCCGGTTGGAATCTTGGACGTGCCATTTCCCATGTCGAATACTTTCATATCTGGATAGGTTTGCTGTAACTCTGTTAGTTGCCAGTTTTCAACAATTGCATTTTTGAAGAATGAGCCAGTATTTGGAGTAATCGTAGGATCTGGAAGTTTCTCTGTGCGGATTGCGGTGACTGCATCGCGGACTGTTTCTTGAGTGAAGATTTTTATGTTCAGTTTATCGAAATATGCTTGAAGGGCATCATAAAATGGAGGTTGGGGGAGGCTTTTAGATAATTTCAAAGTGATGTTGGTAATGATGTAGCGACCTTTTTGGTCACCTCGGAAGATACTATCTCTATAGGCGAATCCACAGGCTTCGTTTTGTAATACGACGAAAGATTTTGTTTGTGAATCGTATGCTTCAAGCGAGACAAGCGTATCGGCAATCTCCTGTCCATACGCGCCAACATTTTGAACAGGTGCTGCGCCGGCGGTTCCGGGAATCATGGACATTGCCTCGATGCCACTGAGGTGCATATCAACTGTTCGCTTCACGGCGCTGTCCCAACTCTCCCCTGCCCCAATTTTTATTGTTGTTGTGTTTATGTCATCAGCAACAATTTCAAAACCGGGAATACGAACGCGGATAACAATACCAGCAAAGCCTTCATCTCTTGCGATAACATTACTGCCACCACCTAAAATAAATATAGGAAGATTCTTAGCAGCGGCATTGTCATACACTGCTTGTAATTCTTCGGGTGTGCGTACTTCAACCATGAACTTGGCTGGTCCGCCGAGTTTCATGGTCGTGAAGTTTTTTAGCGGTATGTTTGTGTGTACTTCCATATCTGGTATTAGTATACCGCTAATGTGGTGCTAACGAAAATGAGGAAAAGTCCTATTTCTTTGGCGCTTTGATGACAAAGAACGCAATGAGTGATGCACCGAATGCGATACAGGCACCAACGAGGAAAGCAGCATGCATTCCTTCGACTTCAGCAGCGAGTGGGGTGAGCGCGTTCGGAAGCGTTGTCAGGTGCTTTACATAGTCGGCAGCTTTAGCCGTAGCGACACCAGTCAGAACAGCGAGTCCAAGTGATCCACCAATTTGCTGTGAAGTGTTGAGGAGTCCAGAAGCAAGACCTGATTGGTTTGGCTTCACGCCTGAAGTTGCGGCAATGGTGCCACTGACGAAGCTCATGCCAGCACCAACTCCAAGTAGGATAAGGGCAGGAAGAACGTGCGTAAAGTAGCTACCGTCTACAGGAACATGTGTCAGGTAGAGGAGGGATGCTGCGATAAATAACGGTCCCGCAACGATGATTGGCTTAAAGCCAATTCGCTTTACAAGTCGAGGAACGTTAATCGCAGTGAGAGCGATTACGACAGGCGTGATAAGGAAGCTAAGGCCTGTCTTTACTGGATCAAAGTGAAGTACGTTTTGTAGATAGAGTGATCCGAAAAAGAATGTAGAGAACATGCTGGCAACAACCGGGAATAGGACGAGGTTTGCGCCAGTCAGATTACGGTTTTTGAAAATGCCAAGTGGGATAAGTGGGTGCTTTGCACGCTTTTCGTTAAAGATAAAGAAAGCAAGGAGGAGGGCTGATCCGATAAAGTATGCCCAAGTTGTTAGTGATCCCCATCCGTTTGTTGGTCCTTCTGCAATACCTGACACAAGGAGCAACGCTGCACCAGTAACGGAGATTGCACCTGGTAGATCAAGGCTAGCATTCTTTTCTTCAGATTCGTGCTTTGGAAGAAGGCGCCATGCAGCAGTAAAGATAGCGATACCGATAGGAATGTTAATGAAGAAGTTCCAACGCCAGTTTAGGTATTGCGTTAACACGCCACCAAGAAGAACACCGATCGCCGCCCCACCGGCACCAACTGATCCCCATATAGAAAGGGCAGTATTACGATCGTGACCTTCTTTGTAGGTAATGAGGATGATAGAAAGGGCTGCTGGTGACATCAAAGCCGCGGCTAGTCCTTGCACTGCGCGAAGCACAATAAGCATTGATCCATTTTGGGAAAGTCCATCGATAAGGGACGCAATGGTGAATAGTGCGATACCAATCAAGAACATTCGCTTACGACCGAATAGGTCAGCTGCACGTCCACCGAAAAGGAGGAAACCACCAAAGGTGAGTGTATAGGCAGTAACAATCCATTGTAGTCCGCTACTGGTGAGGCTAAATGTGTTTTGAACGGCTGGCAATGCGACGTTTACGACTGATGAGTCGAGGACGACCATAAGCTGGGCTGCTGCAAGCAATATTAATATGAGCCAATGGCTTCTAATCTTTTGAGCCATAGAAAGACCTCCTTTAGTTTGTATATTCAAACCTATTGTTGTAAAATAGTGATTAGTTTCATTATAAAGCTCAATAGTTGACTTTGTCAACCATTAGAAAGGAAGAGTTATTATGACTTCATCATCTTTATCACCATTTCATGCTGCGCTTCTTGAGTTTTTAATGACCGCTAAACAGGGGTTAATAGCTGTTGGGAAAGAATATGATCTCACGCCTATCCAGGCAATGACACTCGCGCTTGTGGATAAAGACAATCCAAAACCAATGAACTCGTTTCAGAAGTTATATAACTGCGATGCCTCAAATATCACGGGTATTATTGACGGGCTTGAAGAGAAGAAACTTGCCCTTCGTGGTGAACATCCCGAGGATCGTCGAGTAAAAACGATTCTCCTTACAGACGAAGGCGTTGTCGTACAGGGTCGTCTTATCGATAGCTTTACTGAGATCGATCATATGATCCTTGGAAATCTTACTGAAGCAGAGCTCGCTTCATTTAAATCAATTATTATCAAGCTCGCTGTGCAGAATAAATAAAAAACTTCCGTGATGGAAGTCTTGATAATTTCTTGGAGGGACACTAAGTTAATAAACTGGCAACCAAATGTATGCGTGATTTCAGTGTAGTAACCATATGAGTGCCATGAGATTGAAAACCGCAATTGTTGCCGGACCGTAGGTCTTTTTGTTATCCCGTAAACGGATACCAATAATGGCATCGGCTGTTTGGACTACGATCATAGTTAAGGCAATTGCCATGAGAAACGGTATAGATTGGTAGAAAAATGGTATGAGACTTATTGTGGCGAGTGCTATGCTTCGAGCGGCTGCATACATTGCATTTGTACGCGTTTCACCATGAGCTGGCATGAGTGCTGCAATCGAAAACCCAAAGCTAGTAAATGCACTTCCTGCCGTGATTATCGCGCAAACATAAAAGCTAACCATGGCTTTATTGTACCAAACAAAAAGACTTCCATTTGGAAGTCTTTCATAATTTCTTGGAGGGCCAGGTGGGACTTGAACCCACGACATTCTGCTTAAGAGGCAGACGCTCTAACCAGCTGAGCTACTGGCCCATATGTTAAATAAGATGATTTAACCTTAGTGACTATACCAATAAATAGTGCTTTTGTAAACTAGCTTGCGTTTCTATGACGGTGAAGCAACGGTGTTGCTGAGGCTGCGATGCCAATTGCCACTGCGATAATGACACCATTTTTGATGATATATTGTCCTTCGAGCGTCGGGACGAATGGAGCTACCCAGGCAATATCGGGTACAAGCAGTAGTGGTGAACAGACGATAATCATGTGAATGAAAAGCAACGGAATAACAATGCGCGTCAGCTTGGGAAACAAAAATAGAATACCAATGATACATTCAAAAACAGCTAAAACAACGTAAAGAGAATCAAAATATTGATGCCCGATGGTGCGATCGATCAGTGCTTGCGCTAATGGACCAGCAGGGCTGAGATTGAAGATCTTTAAAATACCAAACCAGAAATAAACCAAGAAAATAGCAACACGAGAGACGGGAATGAAAAGTCGCTTAAAATATTCTATAAGCTTTAGGTCTAAACTAATAATTTCATGTTTTTTCATGCTTATGATTAGTATACTACCTGGCTCTGCGTCGTCGAATGACTAGATTTCTTCTTGTGGACGGGTGAGCGTTATAAGTCTCACGATACCCCAGGCAATTAAGCTATACACGATAATTGCTAAGACACTGCTCCATTCAAACAGGAAGCGGCCGTATATTGGTTCTCCAAAGATGCCAACAAAAGGGGCTACTAATACGCTACTGATGCCATAGATGAAATCGACAAATCCAGCACTTTGATTTGCGCCTAATAGGAGAAGGACAAATCGTATCGCGATCAGTGCGTCGATTACACCGGCGATGAACCAGATAAATCTTTGGGCAACAACAACTCCTGATGGTTGCGTTGTACGACTTACGTTTTGGCGCCGAACCTGTACTCCATTAGGATCCGTAGTGGTTTCATGTACTTCTGTCGTTTGTTCTACTTCTGACATACATTCCCTCCTTTACTTGTATATCTATTTTAACACTTTTGGTGGATTGCATGTAAAAGAGAGGCTTCGGTGTGAAGCCTCTCTTTAGTGTAAATTCCTTGGTACGGCATACCATTTGCTATTAAAACTTTGTTAACAAGAAATTAGACTGTAACTTCTTTCGCATATTGCATTAGCCGAGCTTTAGCGGTAATGAATCTATCTATTGATTCATTCTCGTATATATCCATACTTTCCATACGACCCTCAGTCGAATAATGACTTCTTGTGACTTTTTTACCATCAAACATCATAAAATCTCCAAGGTCATAATCGGGAACATCTTTACGATTGACTAGATAGGTTCGTTCTTTGCCAAGAGGGATATTCACTATTTTGTAATGTTCAATTTCCCATTTGAGG
This sequence comes from Candidatus Saccharimonadota bacterium, assembly GCA_028288995.1. GTDB lineage: Bacteria > Patescibacteriota > Saccharimonadia > Saccharimonadales > Saccharimonadaceae > Microsaccharimonas. The sequence continues at coordinate 12,232 of JAQGHF010000003.1, read as the reverse complement.
TATTCGGTATATGGTTCGTCAACGATGTGTACTCGGATCTTACGTATGTTTTTTAAGCTTGTTTGTTCGGCCCATTCATTTTTGTTACTACGAATCATATCAAGAGACGCTTGTTTGTTACCCTCTAGCCATAGATGCAAGGAGCTCTTTTGATCGTTGTCTTCTGCCGTATAGTCTTGAATATCTTCAACTTTAAAAAATTCGTCATTTGCTTCATTCCAGAATTCGTCCCACTTTTCCCAAGCTTTTTCTCGTAGTAAATTAATCATCTTGCCTCAATTATAGACTCTCGTTACTGACTAAACAAAAAGACTTCCGAAGAAGTCCTTGAGATCATTTTGGTACACCCGGCAAGATTCGAACTTGCGACACCTGGTTCCGAAGACCAGTGCTCTAATCCGCTGAGCTACGGGTGCATAGCGACAGAGGTAATTGTACCATATAAAAGGGTGATTTTCTAGTCACAAGTGTGAGGTAGCGTTGTTGAATCTCGTTTTTATACTGCAGCGGTTGGTGCTGTAGGTGGAGTTGTGCCACCCGTGTGTTCAACCGCTTTACTTGGCGCACCGAGTGATTCGTTCCATTTCGAGTCGTCAACTGCAAGCCAGATAAACCAGACGATTGGTAGGAAAATACCAAGGACAACAAAGGCGCCCGGCTTACCGAATTTAAGGCCAATGTTATACATTGCGATGAAAATAAAGACGATTGAGACATATTGGACAAAAGGAATGATCGCAAGCACTGCCCAGAAGCCTTGCTGACCACCGATTTCAAGGAGTTTCCACGTGTTGTAGAAAGGAACCCATGCGATCCAAGACTCTATGCCGGCTTTTTTAAAGATGCGCCCAAGAAAGAGTGCGCTGACCACGTAGGCGATCACGACAAAGATAAGACCAAAGAGGAAAATACCGGCTGAAATTCCTGCGGCAGTGCCCGCATCAACATTACTAGTTGTATAAGTGTAATCGTATGAATTTTGTGCAAATTGTAATAACGTATTCATGGTTTGATTGTATCACATCATTTGTTAAGCTAGGTGGAGTGCGAATACTTAACGGAAAAGAACTTTCAGAATATATTACCGAGCGTCAGGCACGTCAAATTCGGACGCTACGTCAGTCTTTTCGCGTTGTTCCAAAGCTGGCAATCGTGCAGACTATCGATAGCCCGGTGATTGATAGTTATGTTCGTTTGAAACAAAACTACGCTGAGGACATTCTTGCAGAGGTGGTTGTTCACAAGATTGATCAAGCTGACCTTATTGATACGATTCAGTCACTCAACGAAGACGATACGGTTCACGGTATTATTATTCAGTTACCACTTGCCGATCCTTCTGAGACCGAAAAGGCGGTGAATATGGTTATTCCCACGAAAGACGTCGATGGACTAGGCGAAAATGCAACACTTACCCCTGCTACTGCAATGGCAATCGATTGGCTGCTTGCGGGTTACAATGTAGAACTAAAGAACCGCACGATCGCTATCGTAGGCAATGGACGATTAGTTGGTGCGCCGCTTGCAAAATTATGGGCGAGCGCAGGGCTTGATGTGAGCGTGTATGATGATACGACGGAAAATCTTGCAAATGAAGTTCGCAAAGCGCAGGTTATCGTGACCGCAACTGGTGTTCCTGGCCTGATTACAAGCCAAATGGTGCAACCTGGTGCCGCTGTGGTTGATGCTGGAACTGCATCTGAAAATGGCAAGATTGTTGGTGATGTTGCCGATGATGTTCGTGAGCGATCTGACCTTACGATGACACCCAAAAAAGGTGGTGTCGGTCCGCTGACAGTGACGGCTTTATTCGATAATCTGATTCAAGCAGCACGCGCTACTGTTGAAAAGAGCTAGATTCTTTAGACGTTGAGGGCTTCTTTGACGCGCTGAACGACTTGCCGCGGGGTCAGCTCTGCTTTCACGATATAACTGTGAATACCTAATGCACGAATACCTTTTGGGGCTTCTTCTTCGCCGAGGTTAGTAAGAATAATGACAGGAATAGTTTTGCCCCAGTCACTTTTACGGATGATAGCGAGGGCTTCTGCGCCACCCATTTCGGGCATTTGAAGGTCCATAAGAATGATGTCAGGAGTGAAACTCTCGACCATATCGACACCGCGCTCCCCGTTATTGGCAAGCTGCACGTCAAATCCATCCGCCTCAAATTTCATGCGGTACATTTGGCTGATTACAGGGTCGTCTTCAATAATGGCTATCTTTGTCATAATTACATGATACTATAAAAAAACAAAGCACTATGAAAGATCTAGCCCCCACAATTTATCGTCAACGCCTTATTATCGAAGGCTATCCAAAACACGCAATTTCAGATCAAGATATAAAAACCTACTTATCGCAGCTATCACGTGTAACTGGCATGAAGGATTTAATCGAACCCGTTACTCACAGGAGCGACATCTACGGGTGGGCTGGCTGGATTCATTGGGAAACATCTGGTGCTCACTTTTACGCATGGGAGAGTCCACTGCTATTTTTTAGTGTCGATATTTATACTTGTAAGCCGTTTGATCCAAACGTTGCAGTTGCATTTACAAAGCAATATTTTGCTAGCGATGTTATTGAATTTAAGGAGTTTGAGTGAGCGAGGAGCTCGAGCCAACTGAGACAGGTGAGGTACCAACCTATGATGCCGCGCCTGAGCTTATTCAAGAATTAACGAGCCAACTATTACGTGAGAATACTGAAATACTCCCTTCGGCGGATGAGTATCGTTATGTCGCGATAGAAGTTCCTGGCGATAGTCAGTTTGCCAATATAGGCCGACATGTTGAGCGAGTCGTTTTTGAACAGAAATTCGGTAACAATGCTCAGCAAATGACAGAAGAGTATAGTCCGTATGAAAAAGCGAGCACTTTCTTCATCTCTGTCGATCAAACAACTCAGCAGGCGACCGGAGTACTTCGAATTATTCGTAACTCTTCAGCAGGGCTAAAATCTTGGGACGATGCAAAAGACTCTTTTAGGTTTGTGGAGGAAAAAGCGGCAGAAAAAAAAGGTCTTCAGGACTTAGATAAAATCTGGGATGTCGGAACGATTGCCGTCCTACCTGAGCATCGAGCAAAAGAGGGAGCGGTTTCAATATTGCTCGAGCGTGCAATGTACTTATCGGCAATGGCGCATGATATCCAAGCACTTACCTCTATTGTTGATCACAAACCACTGATAAAAATGCGAAGTACCTGGCGGGGAGTTGGTATTCCATTCAAAGCATTGCCAGGAACAAAACCACAACCATATCTCGGTTCAAAGAAAAGCCACGCGGTGTATGGATTCGTCCCAGAATTCTACGAAAAGATGAGTCAGCATCGAGAATCGTTTCGTGGACGCATGATTGCCCGATATGCTTTGGGCGATGCACTCGACCGCTTGGTCGAGGGAACTGCTGATGAAGCCATTATTCTTAAGTCACTATAAAAAACAAAACGCTTAAGCTACACTATAGACGTGGAAGTAGGCTTCGTACTTATTACTTGTATCATCAACCTGGCGTTGGGTCTTTTTATATTCTCACGCGATGTGAAGTCTGTGATGTCTCGTGCTTTTCTGACGATGACAGTATTTATTTGCGTATGGATTATTTCGAGTGATATAACGAATTCGTCACATGTCGATCTTGCTATAAATGATGTTGCGAATCGAATTGCATTTGCTGCTGGTTTTGGCGTTGTGCTATCCGGGCTTTTGTTCACTTATAATTTCCCAGTGAAACGGGTAGCGAGTCAACTTGAAGCCGCCCTTACCGGCGTGCTCGGACTCTTTGTTATAGGTCTCTCTTTTACGTCACTCATCGCTGGAACCGTCAGTGATAACGGAACGCTTGTATTTACGAATGGACCACTTTTGGGTTTATACGTCGTTGGATTTCTCGCTGCCCTCGTCCTGATTGTTCGTAATTTGATCTTCCTTCCAAAGCGGGTAAGCCATCAGTCAAAAATCCAAGCACGGTTAGTGCTAGTGGCGTTTGTTATAACGGCATGCCTAGGACTCGCAACGAATGCAATAATTCCGTCCATCAGCACTAACTGGCAGATTACTGATATTGGTCCACTCGCAACTATCGTTTTAGTAATCGTCGTCTTTTATGCGATAGCACGTCATGGTCTATTTGATATTCGACGTGCGGCAGTTCGTACGTTTGCTTATGCACTTACATTGGCAACGTTAGCGGTTATTTACTATTTCTTGGCATTTTTTATATCAACTATCGTTTTTCATACACAGGCTCAATCGCAGGCAGTACTACTTAACCCCATCAACACTTCACTCGCATTGGTGTTAGCTTTTATTTTTCAGCCGATTAAGCGAGTCTTTGATCGCCTGACGAACTTAGCGTTCTACCGTGATACGTACGATGCAACTGAGTTCTTTGCACGCATAACCCGCAAGACAAGTGCGATTACGGATCTGTATACGTTACTTCACTACGCAAGTTCCGATATTAGCAGTACGCTTAAAGCTCAATTCGCGGCGTTTTCTATTCACGAAACAGGCAAGCGTCCTATATACGTAGCAACGACTAAACATGCCGGGATTCCTCAGCATGACCTTATGCTCCTCAGCGACTACGTAAAGGCAACGAATGCGACGGCTGTCATGACTGATGATTTGGGTGAGACGCCAGATGATCGTGCGATTCAACGCATGCTCAAGTCGTATCATGTTGCTTTTGCACTGCCTATTATTCAAGACGATATTCTTTCAAGTTTCTTATTTCTAGGTGAGCATCAAAGTTCTAGTTATACCAATCGGGATGTCGTTGCACTTGATACTATTGCTGATGAATTAGGAATTGCGATTCGGAACGCACTCTCTATACACGAAGTGAAGAACTTGAACGCAACACTCCAACAGCGTATTGATGCTGCAACAAAAGAACTTCGTGCGAGTAATGCGCAGCTACAGAAACTCGATGAAGCAAAAGACGAGTTCATTAGCATGGCGAGTCATCAGCTTCGTACACCGCTGACGAGCATCAAAGGGTACATCAGTATGTTGATGGACGGTGATGTCGGTGAAGTTTCTAAAGAACAGAAACACCTACTTGAAGAGGCATTCATAAGCAGTGAACGTATGGTTCGTTTGATCGGTGACTTCTTGAATGTTTCTCGTTTGCAAACAGGGAAATTTGTCATCGACAAACATCCTGTAGATCTAGGAAAAATTGTTGGCAATGAAGTCGAAAATTTGAAAACAAATGCAGAGACACGTGGGCTCAAGTTCACGTTTAAAAAGCCGAAAAATATTCCAGAACTGAACCTTGATGAAAGTAAGATTCAACAGGTGATTATGAACTTTTGCGATAATGCAATTTACTATTCGAAAGACAATTCAAAGATAAAAGTTGAGCTTGCAGTGGTTGATAATCATGTTCAGTTTACAGTGAAGGATGCCGGTATTGGTGTCCCTGCCGCAGAACGCGATCAGCTATTCACGAAGTTCTTTCGTGCCACAAACGCACGCAAGCAACGACCTGATGGAACGGGTGTTGGACTTTTTCTTGCTAAGAAAGTGATTGATGCACATGATGGAAAGATTGTTTTTGAATCACAAGAAGGAAAAGGAAGTACGTTTGGATTTCGGCTTCCGATTAAGAAGATCTAGCCGTTCGTCGCGATACGGACAAGTTCGATAATAAGAATAACGACTGCAGCAGCAACTAATACGGCAATGATAATGGGACGAGCAATTCGTTTATGGTCGAACCACCATTGACCGACAGGGTTACGATTGACGGCACTTATCTTTGTGACGATCGGTCGAGTAATCGCAGCGTCGACGCCGGTGTATACTTTATTTCGCTTTTTCTTCTGCTTGTTTGCCATGTGCGCTTATTATAGCAAATAAAATAACCCCCGCTTTTAATGGCGGGGGTTATTTGTCTGAATCGCTTCAGAAATGTGAGAGCGAGCGGTCAGACTCTAGATTACTGGTTCAGTGCACGGCGGCTAGCGATGTAATAAGCAACGCTTGCAACAATGGCACCAAGACCAATAACGGCAACAATGTTTTCTGACATACCAGTGCGTGGTAGTTCGGGTGGGGTTGTTGTACAAACAGAAAGGTCCTTAGAGTACTTTGAAGCATCAAAGTCGGATTCCTTAATGTTAACAATTGTCTTTGTACTTAACTGACAAACGTTGATTGTACCTGGGGCACAGTCTTTAGGGTTTGCCACAACAACATCTGCACTATCTTGCTTTGAACCGTTGTTAGTTTCAACAGTTGCAACGTTGTGAAGTGTTGATGTACCACAGCTAAGTGCTGTCTCGCTCGCAACCTTTGCACTAAACTTTACGTAAGCGACAGAGTTTGGCGCATAGTTACCGATATTAATACCAGTACTCGTTGTCAAGGTGTCGTTAATGAGCTTAGGTGTTGGGTTACTGACGTTCTTTAGGTAGGTAGAACCTGCAACATATGAAAGGTTCGTAGGGAGTGTGTCCTTAAGAACGACGTTGTTCTGTTCAGTTGTACCAGTGTTCTTGTAGGTAAGTTGATACTCTACAGTCGTACCAGGTGCTGCGTTAACGCTTTCTGACCATGCCGTTGTACCAGCAACACGAACTTGCTTTTGCAAGTCGAAGTTAGATTGGTCAGCGGTAATGTTGAAAGTAACGTAACCAGCGTAGTCATTACAACCAGGAACTGTACCATCAAGGGCGTTGTACCCAAGAGGTGTTCCAGTCGTAACAATGCTGTCTGGAAGGGTTGAACCGTTAGTCGCACCCTTGTTGTAGATCTTTGCAGATCCAGGAACGTAACGAAGTGCGATGTCACCAGCGGTTGAGTTGCTGAAAGTGACGTCGTCAAATACTTCAGTTGGTGTTGCGTTTGCTGCACCGACGTAGCCGACGGCTTTCGTTCCAGTACTACCCTTTGCAACGACTGCAGGGATTTGTGCCTTTATGTAAGCACCGTGAGCAACACCAATGCCACTGGCATTAAGGTTGCTTGCTGCGTTGTTGTGGTAGTAAACGAATACTGTGTACTGCTTACCTGGAGTCAGCGAAGCATTCTCTGAGTAAGTACTGTTACTTGCAGATGCGTCTTTTACTTGAACGAAGTTTCGTTCGTCACCTTGAACTGGGTTGTCGGTGATTGAGTTAAAAGTAACGTAGCCTGCAGGGTGTGCAATTGTGAACGTTGGACGGTCTGGTCCCCAAGCAAGTACTGCAGTTGGGATAATGATTGCAGCAGCAACCATAGCAACGACAGCGCTAAAACGCTTAGGAGCACGACGAATGAGTGAAGTTAATTTGCTCATATGATCTCCTTTTTTTGATTTATCTCGCAGATGAAATCAAAGTTATTAATAAGTTATGAACGGGTGTGAAAACATTACTGCCGGATTGTTAACATTATCAAATCAGATCATTGCATGTGCATGTCCGAATCCAAGGTGGATGCGAACATCAACAAAAAGGACTCACGAGGAGTCAAACTCAAGCGAATAGTGAAATAAATCACACATCTGCGAGTAAGACTCCTCGGTTTGAACGACTTAAAGCTATAAGTAGTAGCGGTGGGCGCGCAGTTTTTAAGGCTGCGCGCCCACCTGGGTTTAGAACCCGCCAGGATCACCAGCTCCGTTGTCTCCACCCTGGTTAACAGGGGGAGTCGCGGGAGTGGTCGGAGCAGGAGTAACACCAGGGGAGGTGGTTCCTGTTTCTGATCCGGGCTTGCTGGTTCCAGAGTTGTCAACGACACCGCCACCACCCGTGTGGGTGGTTGCTACTGGGTCACCCGTTGAAGTGGGTGCTCCAGACGGTGCCGGTGCCGTGGGCTTGCCTGACGGTGCGATCCACTGATGTGGGTCGGCCGGCTTCGGTGCACAGTCGGGAATCAAATTCCCGGGAGGGCAGCTCGGCGTTGGCGTCGGCGTCGGCGTGGGTGTCGGGGTTGGCTTCGGAGTCGGGTGACTCGTTGGCGGCGTACCCGGCGTGGGGGGAACAGCACAGGGGAACACCTCGATTCTCTTGTCCTCGGCGTTGAAGCCGATTCGGTAGAGGCACGTGGCGTTCTTGTCTCGCAGAGTACGCACCCATGAGGGCTTGTCATCTGGAGCCGCCGACTGAACGGCGGTGGGCTGAATCCCTGGAGTGACGGTTGCAGGCAGTTCCCAGTTTCGCGTCGAGACCAGCGATTGCAGGCCTTCGGCATTGAAGCGAAGCAGGACGGTGTTAACCCATCCGGCGTACTTCTGATACAGGGGACTCACCACGAGTTTCTTGCTCGCATCGGTCGTTCCGGAGAACTGATCGAGTCCAAGCTTGTGGCTCGTGATGTACTTCTGGATCTCATTGATCCAGGCCATGTTTTCGGTGGCTCCGGGAACGACTCCCTTCCACAACGTCATCTCGTCGAGAGACTCCTTGAGTACCGTGGGGTTGCCACAGACTTCAGAACTAGTCTCCGTGTAGACGACCGCGTCAGTCGTACCCTTGTAGGGGTTCGAAATGGCGGTCGCAAACTGACGAGAATTCGGATCACCAGGCTTGGGAGTCTGGGTCGAAATGCCGTTGTAGGTGTTGTCCGTGCACAATGCATCCGCGGGAGTCTTATCGACTCCCGGGTGGAAAGCAACTGTACCCGAACCAGCGTTCTTGTTAACGATCGCAGAAGCATCGATGCCGACCCTGAGGACGACGGCGACGATCGCGATGGCCACAATTGCGACGATGCAGGCGATGAGCCAGCGAACGCGCTTGTGCATGTTGACCTCCTAAGGGTCGGATTCTGCTTCTAATCTTTAAAGCCCCAGAAGTGGATGGGCTGAGAGGACGTGGTAGGTACGATCCTACCGTAAGACCGAAGTCTTACAGAGCAAACTCTACGTCCTGCTCGCTGCTAGGCAGCGGGCGGGGTTGGAACAGCGGGCGGAACGGGTTGAGCGACGCGGGTGCGACGCTCTTCACGAATCGTGGTGACACGACGACCGACGAAGTCACCCAGAAGGGATCCTCCGAAGAAGCCGACGCCGGTCCATGCCACGATCCAGATGAATCCGAAGATCACCTGAAGCATGACTACGAACCAGGTCCACCAGTCGTTGTTCCAGTCAGAGACCACCCAGTTCACGGTTTTAAGACCGATGAACAGGCCGAGAAGGCCCAGGATGATCGCGAGCAGCCACCGCAGCCACCCCCATCCTCGCGGGTTGAGGTAGTGATAGTGGCGCTCGGTGGTCACAACCTGGGTTGCTGGAACACCGATCTCCTGCTGCGGTTCGAGAACCACAGTCGGAGTTGCCTGAACAGGCTCGGTCGGCTGAGCCGGAGGAGCGGGTTCGGGTGTCGGTACTGGCTCGGGAACGGGAGCCACCGGGGTGGTTGCCTGTTCCTTCGCGAAGTAGTTCGGGTCGAGCTGAGACAGCTCTTCCTCCACCTTCTCGTCGGCCGCGTCGAGAGAGTCGCGCTTGTCGTTCAGGCTCATGAGTACCACATGGGTACCCTCCTTAACGAGTTGCTCTGTCTCGTCGATCGCTGCGCGCTTCGTCTCGTTGCTTTTCTTGGAAGTCGCAAGCAGCTTGCGCCGCGCACGAGTTTCCTCGGCAGTCTTGACGAGTTCGTCGGTCGTCTGCTTGACGGACTTGACGTTACTGGTTGTCATGATGTTGTACTCATTTCTGTTCGAGTGTCGGTTAGGGGAGAACCCCAGATCAATTAAGAATGGGGAGGCTCCCCAGCTGCAGACACAAGGTCAGAAGCAGCGCGCCAACCTACCTATACATAGATGGACTGACGCGCCACTTCTGATCAAAAGAGTAATCAAAACTTATAGTTTTCAGTGCGTCTAAAACATGTAAAACACATTCAGGACATGCACTGTAATGATCTGACTTGTTAATGACCTCCTCACCCTGGTTAGGTTCTCACACCTTACCCGTGAATGATGTTATAAATGTACCACATAAAGCATAAAAAGTCAATACTGTAAACAATATAAATGGTAAAAGCACAAGCTTTTTAAGAAATAAGAACCAAGAGGCGCTAGATCTGGTGTCGTGAACGGCTACACGGCTCTATATGTAAAATGTTTGACACCCCCTGTCAAGGGGAGTATAGTCACGTGCTAAGTGCTAATCACCAATGGGACGGTGGTCATTTCGCCTTTTTAAGGCAAATGGACAAAATTGAACAAACTGGGTAATTTTGTTACGGTAACCTGTTACCAAGCACTGACTCCCTGAAAGGGGATAATATGAACATTACGCCGCGCAAGTCGAAGCAGATCGTCGACGCGTACCTTCGTAGCAATTCGACCATCCAGGCCGACATGCTCGTGGACATCGCGAAACATCTGCGTCGTAAGCACCGTGGTGGATCTATCGAAGAGATGGTCTGTCACCTGCGAAAAGCACTCGCTGGCGATCGACTGTTCGAGTACGAAAAGGAAGGGCAAACCTTCTACGAAACGAAGGAGGCGAAGCGACGTCGATGCGGGATTCCCAATCGGGCTCCCAAGTCGGTGTACCGCAACGCCACCGAGTCGGCGTTCGTGTGAGCGCCGTGACGGAGGTCGTTAACCGACCGTCAATGAGAAGTGATGATGGTATACCACCCGATCTTCTCAAGGTGATTAATCGTCACCTAAAAGGCCACGAAGGTCTCCCAACCCCGGAGATCGTCGAAGCCATCTGCAAGAAATTCTCGTCCGACTCCGATAAGGTGGAGGTGCTAAAGTTTTTCTTGCTCGAAAGCCCCCTACGGGCTCGAGACCTGGGAGCACTCCTGCGAAGCATTGGTCAAGATCGTGCCAAGCAGCTCTGCCAGGAAGTCGCACGTATTCGCGTGCATCGTCTCGCCCTAGGAAAATCGCCTCTCTGGGAGGAGGCAAACAAGAGCTAGTGTTCTGATCAGCATTAGCTCAAACGCCAGGGTCGGGAGCTTCGCGCTCCCGCCCTGGCGGCAACTCAACTTCGCATCTGTAAGCCTCTAGTCAAAGTGGGCTTTTTTTGATACAATTTGTCGAGTCAAACTATGGTCTCATCGTCTAACGGTTAGGACACCAGGTTTTCATCCTGGCAATCGGAGTTCGATTCTCCGTGAGATCACCAAGGAAAGTGACCCATCGTGTATGGGTCTTTTTCTTTGGAATTGACTTTGATACTGCTCGTGGTTCATAATACAGGTTAAATAAGAGTATAAGGGTTGAAACAGATAGTAAGATATGTCGCGACTTCCTCAACCAGGATCTGACAACGGTACGTGGGGGGTTATCCTCAACGATTTCTTGTCTGTTGCGCATACAGCGACAGGAACACTTGTCGACGGAACTGTTTCTAACTCGACAATTGTTGATGGAACGATTGCGTTAACGAAACTGGCATCGAGTGTTCAGACCTCTCTCGGAAAAGCGGATACGGCACTTCAATCGGCAACAAAGTCAACCGTGGGTCTTGGAAACGTAGATAACACATCTGATGTTAATAAGCCTATTTCGACTGCGACGCAAACTGCATTGGACGCCAAATTGACGTCGGCGAGCCTTGATTCGTCAACGGCTGCTTTGATTGGGACAACTTCTTCAACTACAACAGCGATTAACTCGAAAATCGCAACTGCTACCGCTGGCACAATTAGTGTATATATCCTTGCTCCAGCTGACCCAGACCCAACGAGCGGCTCACCCGCAGGACTTTATTTCCGCAGGACAACGTAATGGCGATTGCTGTTCGATCATATTCAACCGCCACGTTTGTTGGTAACGTAGACAGTACAGCCACGCCTGGATCGCAAATTTTAATGCCATCAGGTCTCGCAGTCGGTGATTATCTTGTTATTGGCGTCTTTTTTGCACAGGAATTAGGGAACAGCACGGTAGTCGTCCCAACTGGCTTTACCCAATTAACTGCGAACGGTACCTCGAGTAACCGTATGTTTGTGACGTATGGAATGGCAATTACCGACTCTACAGTACTGTCTTCGGTAAGTGGGGGCGTCTATTTACGAGCAGCCGCAACAGCAACAAGAGTTGTTGCAATTGCGGCTGCGCTGACTGGTGTAGCTGGATTTTCATCGGCAGCAACGCTCAATTACACCAATGCTGCTGCTAGCTCTGTTACATACAATCCACCTGCGACAGGTGATACAAAATTCTATTTTGTGGTAACAAACTCATCTTCACCGTCAACTTCTCCGGCACATACTTCGGTTGGGGGTTCGAAAGTTGTACAGGCAGTCTCTCCTTCAGCAACTGGACCAAC
>JAQGHF010000005.1 GCA_028288995.1 Candidatus Saccharimonadota bacterium | reverse complement strand
CGCTCTAACCAACTGAGCTAAGGCGGCAAGCTTTAGATACCAAGTTATTCTATCTGATTTAGGCCAAGTTTTCAAGGTGTTATGGAGCCGCGATCGGGATTTGAACCCGAGACCTCATCCTTACCATGGATGCGCTCTACCAACTGAGCTATCGCGGCACGCTATTTCTCTTAACACTCGGTTGATTTTAGCATAATCGAGGTGACTCTTCAATCTGTTATACTAGGAGTATGCCTACATTTAGTTTCGACATTGTATCCACCTACGACAAAGCAGAAATGAATAACGTCTTCTTGCAGACCGAAAAAGAAATAGATAATCGGTTTGATTTTAAAGGCACCCCGGCCGCCATTGAATGGATTGGTGACAAAACGGGTATGAAAGTAACCGGTGCGGGTGATTGGCAAATAGAAAATATCATCGATATTTTACGTAAAAAGCTCGCTGCGCGTAATCAGTCAAGTAAATCACTCGATCTGACAAAAGAAATCGTGACTGCAAACCTAAAGTCGACAAAAGAAATTCCGTTTATCTCTGGCCTTACTCAAGATAAAGCAAAACAGATTACCGCTGTAATCCGAGAGCACGCGCCCAAAGCAAAAGGGCTCATTCAGGGCGATGTTGTCCGTGTCACCAGTGCAAGCAAGGATGAGTTACAGAACGTCATGCGCCTCGTTCAGTCCCAGGATTTTGACTTTCCGGTCAACTTTGAAAATTATAGATAACCGTTCACTGACAGCGCCTTGCTTAAAAGCGACCTGTTTGTTATAATTGACCTCTGAAAGTCGATATCATTTTTAAGGAAAACTATAGTAGATCATGGCAAAAAAGAATACAAAGCGAAAACTCGTCGGACTAGTAAGCGAACTTACTGGACACCGTACGTACTACACGACCAAGAACACACAGAATACGACTGAGAAAATCAGTCTTAAGAAGTACGACCCGATTGCTCGCAAGCATGCTCTTTACACTGAGACCAAGAAAAACCTCGGTCGTAACGAAGTCAAAAAGCGTAAAGGTTAGTCTTCTTTTTTGTCTAAGACACCAGCCAACCATGTGGTTGCCTGAAGTGTCGGACCTAACACCGCCTCGAATTCTCGACGGCGGTGTTCTGTTATATAGACGTATAGCTTACCTTCATAAATCTCGATAGCATGTGGCCAGAAGCGTGCTGCAATCGTTTGTGTCACTAGTGGCGTCAATGTGTCTTCTAGAGTGACAACGTGTGTTGCAAGACCGTACAACTCGTACCTGGTGTGAAATTCAGGTGAATGGGTGTTGTTAAAGACGTCATTAATGACATGCAGGGTATTAAATGCAGTAAAGAACTTGTTATATGCAGCCGGACTATGACCTAATGGCTTAAAGAAAATGTGCGGGAGAGCGACGTCCTGCAGTGAGACCTGTAGAATCAACCAAGAGTGTTCGATTGGCTGGTGATGGGCGTCATACGAAACATCGAACCGGTCGACCATACTAATGTCATAATCATCAAACGATCCAACAGTATAGTGAGCATCACGGTGAGTTGTTGAAACAGTCAGACCCCTTATAATTTCGTGTTCATCTTCATGCTGATCAACGGTACCAAAGTAAACTAAACCGATCTTTGATGCAAAACGACGAATCACCTTACCCCGCGCGCGGATCAGGGACGAGTAGTGACGTAACATGCGTTGTAAAACCCCACCAGGTCGCATTATTACTTCGTTTTCTCTATGTAATCAAGTAATGTCGAAACGTATTCTGCATGCGACCATGTTAATGGAGCAGGGGAGATAACCTCATCATTCACAGGATTAATCTGTTCACCGAGCATACCGGTATTCAACGCGTGTTTTTTTGCCCAGTCGAGAATGAACTTCGCTTCTTTTGAATTATCTTTTTCAAGCAAATACTGTGCATGCCACAGTGTCGTGATGAACCACCAGTTACCATTAATTGATGGGTCAGATCGGCGGTAGAAGTCATTTTCGTAGCGAGGAATACCTGGTTCATCGTCGAGCAATTTAAATGTTGAGATCATGGTTTCAACAGATTTTGTCATTGGGACACTATCTATATCAAACAGACCATAGATATACGCACCAAAAATACTTGAGGCATCGATGACAGGGTCTTTCGTGACTTTTCCATCAATCGTAATCAGGCTTTTATAGAAGACGCCGCGTTCTTCGTTGTAGAGGTGTTTTGCTGCGGCAGCCTTCATATCATCGGCTGCGGTGCGCCACTTTACAGCACTATCGTTGTCGCCCGCTATGACTGCAAGTTCTGATGCAGCCAGGAGTGCTCCATAGGTCACAGCAGTTGTGTACGTGAAGGTTGCAAAGATCTCTTCCCAAAGGTCATAGCTTGGTTTTGGAAGACCAGTAACTTCATCAATATAATCAGCCAAGAAGTCGGTCATTGGCTTCACCATTGAGTTATAAAATTCTTTAATAAGCGTACTGTCTTTGTGGGCATTATAGAATTGGACGAACATAAAGACGACAGTCGCTGTTTCATCCGTTTGAATCGGAGGTGCAACAATACCACCTTCGTGGACGTATGGGTGCCAGCTACTTCCTAATGCGCCATCTGCACGATATTTGTGCATCAGATAGCCGGTTGGATGGAGACCGCGTTTCGTAAACTCGAAGAATCGATAGGGTTCATCGATATATCCAAGTCGAATAAATGGCCACATTGTATACGCACCGTCGCGTGGCCAACTGTACCCATAGGCGTCGCGTGAGTAATTAAGCATCGTGCTGTCGGTGCTCGCAATGACTGCACCGCGTTTGTCCATCTGGGATTTCATGATCATAATGCTGTTTACGAATAGTTGTCGATGATTATCTGGAATAGCGGGAACAACCTCAAGCGCAGGTTTGAGCCATTTGTGCCACCAATCAGCAGTGTGATGCATTCGTTTCATGATACCGTCGTCTTGAATTTGCTTGTGAACATACAATGCTTCACGATTAGACATACCGGCAGCAACCCAATAACTCGCTCGTTCAGAGCTGTGGGCACCTATTTGCATCGTAAAACCAAGGATAGAGTCGACACGACCGTGCTCAATCGTATTGCCGCTGAGAATACCATCTTCGGCATCACGGTAACTGCCTTCATGACCTTCAATCCCAAAAAGACCAATGGTAAATTGATCAAATGGCTGACCCTTATGCTGTCCAGAGATGACAAAAGCCCGACGACCGCGGTAATGAAGGATCGCATCGCTATTAGGCAGATACTGTGCAGTATCTGTGTTGCTGCGTGAATCACCAATCGCAAATGCTTGGTGCATATATAGCTTTACTTCGCGCGCATGATCATACAAGTTCACGATATGGATGTTACGCATAAAGATACTGACTTCCGAGTCAACTGCATCGTCGAATTCAAGAATAATGCCGAGCTTCGTGTTTTTTGCGAGAGTGTGTCCAATCAGAGCGGTGTGGGGATACTTAAAGGTGAACTCCCAGCCCTTGTCATCATCAAGCCAGCTCATCTTGCCATCAACGAGCACGCCTACTTTGTGGCGAAGATTTGCACCAGCCGCATGATTTTCAAATCCAACGTATGGGTAGTAGAAATCATGAACAAGTCCATAAATATTTAAGCCAACATGTAGCTCACCGTTACTAAGAACAATTGGTCTAGCCACGGAGACCACCCGTACGGTGGGTTTCATGCAGTCGCCAACGGAGGTCGCGGATAACGTTCATGTAATAAAGAAAGGCGTCGTATGGTGATTCATAAGGGCTAAAGTAGGCATGAACATCACCATCAGTAAACCATTTCGTACACATGTAATACGCGTGGTCAGAGGTCTGTAGTTTACGCCAGTCAGAAATCAGATCAAGATCTTTCGTTCGTAAGATATCGTCTTCGAGTGCATAGAGGTGTCCCATTGCTTCTTGTTGCATACTGTTACCAAGCCACGCAGTTAAGTCTCGTTCAGCATCAGCCCAGGTGACGGTACTTGGCATACTAATGGTTCCAACCGGTTCATTAGCATCAATGGCACCAGAAACAGTGTAGAACGTGTTATCTGGATTACTTAACCAACGACCAACAAAGTCTTCGAAGAAATTAAAGATACCGGTTTCTTCCCATTGATGTTCACCAAATGTCTCGTAGTCCATAAATAAGTTAATAACCTTCGCATCATTCACTGCTGCATTCGTCCATTCAGTGTACTTATCGACAGTCAGTGGCCATTCTTGCCACTCTTTATTACTAAAACGGAACGCCAGGTCGTCACTTAGCTTGTAGTTCTTCAAGAGGAGTGCAATATTGTTTGTGCCCTCTGGTTTGTAAACAAAGTTAGGACTCCGCCAGTCAAGAATTGGATCCCACCCCTCTGCAAGGATACCTTTAAAGCCGTATTCATCAGCCCACTGCGCCAGTGAGTCATTGTACGAAAGTTCAGTATTACGAAAGACACTCGTCTCAACCCCAAACAGTTCACGAATTTTTGTCTTGTGCGCTTCAACCTGTGCTTCAAATTCAGTTCGGCTGTAGAAGAAGGCGAGTGAGTGGTAATATGTTTCCGAAAGGATCTCTACACGACCAGTGTTAACGAGGCGCTGGAAGCTCTCAACAACATCTGGTGCCCACTTTTCGGCTTGTTCCAGAAAGGTACCGGTGATACTGAGTGACAGTTTGAACTCTTCGTGATCATTCAAAAGCTTCTCAAGGAGTGCATTCATTGGTCGGTATGACTTCTGGGCAACTTTATCAAAAACTTTTTTATTGTTGCGTTCACTCAACGTATCTGGTTCGTCAAAGTAGTTGTGATCAACAGCGGTCTCAAACACGCTGTAATCACGCACACGAAGTGGTTGGTGAACGTGAAGGTATAGCGTTATACCGCGTCGATCTCCACTCATGCAAACACTCCAACACGTGGATTTTGGTAGATATTCATACATACCTTTGCAACGTCATGCCATGAAAGCTTTGCATATTCATAGGTAACGTTCTCTTTAAGTGAGTTTCGAAGCGAATCAGAGGTAGCAATACCAACAATTTGGTCAGCAAGACGGTCAATATCCCAGAAGTCGTAGCGGAAGATGCTAGAGAGAACTTCGGCAACACCTGATTGTTTGGTCAGGATAAGTGCAGTATCGTGGTGCGCAGCTTCAAGTGCAGTCAAACCAAACGGTTCACTGACGGAGCTGAGGACAAAAATATCAGAGACACTGTATGCGTCCCGCCACTGTTTACCACGGACAAACCCGGTGAAGAATATTTTATCTGATATCCCAAGTTCAGATGCCAAGGTGATTAATTCATCACGTTGTTCACCATCGCCAGCAAGAAGCAGGGCGATACGATCATTCTTTTCGTTCGCTTTTGCAAATGCACGGACGAGGTATTCAAGCCCTTTTTGAATTGTGAAACGAGTGACAGCACTAATGATAGTGTAGCCCTCACTCTTCAAACCTTCGAGGTATTTGTACGTACGACGGTCGTATTCATAGCCATCATCAAAGCTCGTCACATCGATCGCATTATGCACAACTTCAACCTTTTCGGCAGGAATACCGTACTTTTCAATAATAATCCGACGAGTGATCTCGCTGACGGCAAGGATACGGTCAGCGATCATAAGACCTTGGTATTCAATCTCGTGAACAATAGGATTACCCCGGTTGCCACCGGCACGGTCGAATTCAGTCGCGTGAACGTGCACGATAAGAGGCGCGTCAGTTAACTCTTTGGCACGAATACCAGCTTCCATAGTGAGCCAGTCGTGGGCATGAATGGCATCAAATTCCTTGTTTTTCACCAGGCGTTCAATGTACTTTGTATACTGTCGTTGGACACCGCGGATATCTTTAGAATCTGTAAATTCAGATCCAGCTTCACTTTCGAGAGCAAACTTACTATCATATGCACCCATACCATAGCGATCCAGAGGGGATAGCTTGGTCGCACTGTGGATCTTCATAAAGTCGATATTATCGTGCTTTGCAGAGTAGGGAACAACGAAGTCGATAGAAGCACCCTCTTGGGCAAGTGCTTTTGACAAGTGGTAGCAGGCAACACCTAGTCCGCCACTATTGTGTGGTGGTAGCTCCCAGCCCAGCATTAATATCTTCATACCCCTGTCATAACGAGATTTTTCTCGCCACGCTGCTCCCTTTTATTTTTGGTCATTTTTTCTGCCCTAAGTATAGATGTAAGCTTATGCTTTTACAACAACATTCTCTCTTAAAATGCGTGAAAATGGTCAGTAGCCTGTGGAAGAATTTATCTTTCATCCTACTTCATATGTATTCTTGCTTATGGTAGCAAGGATTTGACTGCGCGCAAAGCACTTTAAGCAAACTCTACCATCTGTTACAATGTGGAAGCTATAGTTACTATAGGACAATCGTAGGGGCATAGTACAACGGTTAGTACATAGGTCTCCAAAACCTGAGATCGTGGTTCGATTCCACGTGCCCCTGCCAAGAAAAATGACTGATATTTATATCGGTCTTTTTTCTTGATTGAGGAACTTGGGGTTGAAACAGGATTTGCGAGCGCAGTGAGTAAGATCGCGGTTCGAGCACGAGGAGCAGCGAAAATGTGTTTACATATTTTCGTGTGACGATGTTGCTATCTTTAGATATTCCACGTGCCCCTACCAAGCATAAGCGTCATGAAGAAAGTCTCCGATTTGGGGACTTTTTGTTATCATAAGATCAATGAATAATTATTACTTCCACGTTTTTATTTATCCCGCACTTATCTTTGTATTGCCGATTGTATTGCTGGGACTCTCTATAGTAACTTTTACATATTTCAAAGCCGCTAAAAGAGATAAGTATTTCTACATAATTCCAGTTACTATATTTATAGTTTTTGTACTGTCTTTATTATGGTCACTTACGTCTGGTTTATAGGTAAATAAGTTCTAAGCTTGTCCACTAGGGGCTGCCAAGCATGAGCACGATAATGAAAGTCTCCGATTTGGAGACTTTTTTTGTTTATGCTTGCGTTATAGCAGCACCTTGTTTGATAATAGAATTATACAAAGGGGAAATATGAGCGAACAAGAACACGTCAGTCCAATTCGACCCGAACAAACAACGGAGCTGAAAATTAAAAATCTTCCATATGAAGTTATTGAGGCTACGAACACAATATTGGTAAATAATCTGAGCGGAGCTTATGGTCAGGTTTCAATCAAGGAACTTACCGATTTATTGAAATCAATTGATTTTGACGTTAGTTCCATAAAAGACAAACAGTGGGTTTTTACACTTGCCTCTAAATTTATAGCTGAAGGATGGAAAGTTGATGTCGAATATCCATCGATGGACGACAACTTTGATCCCTATATACGTTTTACTGATCCTTCAAAAGATAGGTAATAAGTCCTCAGTCCGTCCACTAGGGGCCGCCAAGAAAAGATGAGAAATGAAGAAGGCTCCTCTCTATACCACTTGCGCAGTACAGAGAGGAGCCTCAGCTCAGTGGCGTCTCTTACGACTCCACGGCTGACCATTCTTGGTCAGTTGAATACGATATCCACCCTTCTCCTGACGGATCGGTTCGAATGCGATGCGAGGACCGAAGCGGTTGGCTGCAAGTGCAGCGCCCCCAACGACGATCGCACCCAGCGCAAACCAGAGATCCTGGGTAGCCAAAGCCACTCCAGTGAAGGCCAGCGTACCGCTGCCTGCTATCGGCGTATACATAGTTTCCTTTCGTTGGTGTTGCGGACTTGCTATGTAGGGACCCAATGCCCCTTTTTTCCTGCGAGGCACTTTAGGAGTGCAACGAAGAAAATCATGCAGAGCAGAATACTATACATCTGCTCAACAAATAATGCGGCGTAGAGCCGAGCCTTCCAGCCCATGCCCCACACGGTGTAGACCCTTTCGGCAATTACAATTACCGTTAGAGAGATCCAGAAAGGCGACCATGAAATGCTGCCGCCACTTAGGACCAAAACACCCATGAGAGCAATGTAAAGGAAGAATGCCATGACCGAGACAAAGAGTCCGATTTGCTGCTTCCAGTACACCATCTTCATGTACCACGGCATCCGAAGCCCGTAGGCTCGAAGATTCCAGAGTGCCCCTAGATACCAGCGGTCACGCTGATTCCAGAGTGCACCCACGGACTCCATGACGTCCGTGGTGGTCGTCATCTGCGTCGGGGAAATACATTCGTAGCCACATGCGAGGAGTGCGAGTGTGATCTCGTTATCCTCTGTGAGACTAAACGTGTCGTAGAAATCACTCCCCAGGGGAAGTGTTCGTCCATCACGAGAAGCTTTCACAGTCCGAAGGGCTTTGACGCTAAAGAGAGTTCCCGTCCCGCTAAGGACGAAAGCTCTCTCCGTTACGAACGATATCCTTTCGGTATCGGTAGTACTCCATTCGCTGGAGAGTACCGATAGTGCTGTCGCTGTCCCTTCCGATAAAAGCGCCTCCAACACCTCCAACACTTTCAACTAAGCGGCCGAGGGCCGTCTCTATGAATGTCTCGGAGAGTGTGGTATCTGCATCCATGATCAAAATTGCATCATGGTTGCGAAGGTAACGCATTACAAAGTTCAGAGTGAGGTTTAGAGCCCCAGCCTTCTTTTGCTTGTTGGGCTCGGCGACGAACACTTCAACTCCACTTGCGCGGGCAACGTCTTCGGTTGCATCTGTGCAGTTATTAGCTGCGACGATGATAACCGATGGCTGAACTGTCTGAGCGAGAACGCTTTCGACAGTAGCTTGGATTGACGCAGCCTCGTTGTAGGCGGGGATGATGACGACAACTCGTCGTTCGCTCTTGACACCGCCTTGGAGCTTGCGGCGTATGACACTTCTGTCATCAACGGCAACTCCCATTACGTGACTCATGTTTTTCCTTACTTGTCGAAATAGGTGGATGAGATATTTTCAAGCTGCTTGCTCAAGGTTAATACAAACCGAGCAGTCTATTATTATACACTAGCTTTATTGAAAAGTCAATACCTATAACAGCCGCGACTGATGTATGTGAGTTCTTGTTTATGCTTGCTGATACCTCCAGCGCATATACAATAAGAGGTAATATGTTAAATAAAATCCAGTTGACATCTGCTATACCGAGAGCGCTTGCAGAAATTGAAGCAAATAATGTTAACCGTACTTCTATCTACGAAGAAGAGCTCGCACAACAGACGCTTCTACGAGATGAGGGTCTCATGCGTCGCCACATCATCGCACGTAATCTACTGCGTAGGGTTGGTATACAGCTTGCAGATCTACCGAATGAAAGGAAATATTTAGACAGAAATGCCTTTAGATTAGCTCTTCGCGGTCTTATCGAAGTAGGCATAATCGACATAGGCTACGAACAACTAGGTGAGCTTCCTGCCTATAGAGAAACATTTGCGACACGCCCGTCTGAAGGCGTTGACCCAAATAGCTCGTTCAGGATTGATTTATTGTGAGCTAAGCTTGGTTCTCATTTCGTACACGACGCTCTGCCAAGCATAAGTAATTTACAAATACTACGAAATGTGGTATTTTGTTTTTATGAATCAAAGATTAAAATACTTTTTGTTATTCCTAGTTTCTGGGGTCATAAGTTACTTATCAACATTATTGTGGCGACTACCAAGCTATGGCAGCGCTTTAAGTACAGTATTCGGTATCTTGACTATCATATTGGGTCTTACGACAATATTACTTTTCGTAAAAATATTTACCCCAAAACGTCACCTATTAGAATTGCTTTCAGACTTTATTGTAGGTTTATAGTTCTAAGCTCGTCCACTATGGACTGCCAAGTATAGGCACAATAAGAGAGTCTCCGAAATGGAGGCTTTTTGTTATGATTGAGGAATGAGAAATAGAAAATATTTGCTGATTCTGTTGGTTATAGTAATTGCTAACTTTATTGCACAAATTCCGTATTATCTCCATCAATATCAATCTCCCCCAAGCATTATTGGAAGTTTATTATTAACGTTTGTTCTAATATGGTTCGTGATGAGTTTTATATGGCTATGGCAAGGTAAAACAAGAGGCTATATCTTGATGATGGCATTTCTTATAATTGAATTTTTATTCTACCTATCGACACAAATTACTCAAGCTGTAAGTGGGAAGGGTATATTGCTTCACGTTATTCATCCTGATGACTTGATATTATTTGTTGTTTTTGGAATCGGGTATTTAAATTTGATTACATCTGCATTCTTTATAGTATTTATATTTGTAAATCGCAAGAAAACTTCTATGCTCGTCCACTAGGGACTACCTAGATTTCTCTCATTTTTCTCATAATACCATTCATACTTGACACGTATACCGTGATCAATCATAAATAGAATAATGACCATATCAACTCAGCCCAAAAAAACTGAGCGTTCTCGCCAAGATCGCATTCTTGATTATTCATTTCTCGTAGGAATCGGCCTAAAAATATTAAATATTATTGGCGACGTTTTGGTTGGTATTCCCTTGCTGTTCATTAGCCCCGCACAAGTTAATAGTGTCACACAGCTGCTGACGACGGGTGAATTAATCGAAAACCAAAACGATACAATCTCGAATTTTATTGTCAAAGCAACGACCGGACTTGATACAGGAACGCTTGTTTATTTGGGCATATATTTTCTGATCCACGGGGCAGTAAAGATCGGTATCGTAGCGGCGCTCGTCAGAGGATCAAGCCATGTATACCCATGGGCAATCGGTGCGCTGTGTGCACTGCTTGTATATCAAATAGTAGATATTATCATTAAATTCTCATTACCAATTGCAGTGCTGAGCGCCCTTGACCTTGTTATTATTTGGCTGACGTTCCGTGAATGGCGCCACAATCGAACACTACGTGACGTACTTGAAATCTATGCACCAAAGATGGTAACGAAATGGCCATTTAAACACACGATCGTTTCAGAGTAGAGCCGATTCTATTTATTTTTTTGATTTACGTAAAATATTTAACGTGAAAAGTATATTAGCCACGATAACAAAAACAGGGATAATAAATATATAAGAAATAATACTTAGACCGTCTGCTAAAAAGCAATTGCCGCCACTAAACCCACTGCCACATGCAGTAGGGTAAGCGTAAGAAGATATTTCGTTCCAATAATCTAATGCAAGTGCCGTGTTTATTACTTGAAGAACTGAACCAGGTAATAAAAATTTGAGAATATTACCCTTATCCGTCGGTAAAAGTACGGACAGTAATAAGGTTAAACCGAAAGAGGCGATTATTGTAACGAATGCGGGATTGCTAGCGCTGGAAAGAATAAGGACAGGAATAGGCAGTAACGAAACAACCCATAGGTAAGTAATATTACGCACTGTGCTTGGGATATATTTACTCGTAGTTTTTGTCATGAGGGTAGTATAGCTTATCGATAGTTAGGTTGAAAGTGAAACAATTTGCTTAGATTGGTGTGATGAAATAGTTTGATGCTCGTCCACTCTATGCACCTGGTGGTGGTGTCTCATCACAGCTAGTTATGTTTGAGATAGTGTATGAATGTTTGTAGTAATCTTGTGTGATATCGTATGTATTGCCATTTGCACCACCTATCACATTGTCGTTGCACGTATAAAATTGGGTTGAGGTTGCTGTTTGAAATGATCTGAACCCAAGGCGTCTGTAATACGGTGTTGTTGTTTTAGGGGCGGTAAGCATATTCCAGGCCGATAAGATATAGTCCGTACCGTTGCTTGCGTATAGGTAACAGCCCGAGTTGCCGTTCACGCCTGCTGATGATCCTGTATTGGGGACACTTTGGGGTAGCGAATCAACACCTGGTATCCAATCAGTTTGAGCTGATCCATTAAA
This sequence comes from Candidatus Saccharimonadota bacterium, assembly GCA_028288995.1. GTDB lineage: Bacteria > Patescibacteriota > Saccharimonadia > Saccharimonadales > Saccharimonadaceae > Microsaccharimonas. The sequence goes on along the minus strand of JAQGHF010000005.1, from coordinate 98,796 downwards.
GCAATTACTGTCTGTTCTGACATCAATTGTTTTCCAGTTAGCTGTACTATTGTTCGTCGTTGCAGGGTACGACCCGTTATGATCTTTGGCATATAACGCTAATACACCAGCGACTTTATCAATATCATCAAGGCGGCGAACGATTTGTGCTTGTTGTTGAACACCGTTATATGCCACGACAATCATAGAAGCGAGTATTCCAATCACGACGATAACGATCAATAGCTCAACAATGGTAAAACCTCTTTTACCAACCCTTTGAAGATGTATCGTTTTAACCCACTGATTCATTTACTTATTAGTATAAGCGAGTTGTATCCTTACTACAAATTATATGAAAACACCCGGGATCAGACGAGATAAAAATTGAAATTGATAGCTATGCTGATCCGAGCTTAGCAATTTCTGCACGAGCAGCCGTAACCAACTCTTCGTTCGTGTGCGCATGCCCTAAGAGACCCCAGCCACCATCAACTGCTTCTGTCAGAAGAACCCATGTTCGCTCTTTTAATGTATCGTCACCAGCCGCAGTAGCTATTAAATCAGTAAGCTGTTTCACAACCTCTATTTGCTTATCGCGATCTAAAGCACCTTTATTAGTTAACACTTGCACGCGTACATAGTTTTCATCATCATCTATGTTTGATAGTGATCCAACAGGCAATTCGTGAACGAATCCAGCGGTATTTTTACGGAACATAGGAATGTCGGGTACGCCTTCAATGGTTTTGATAATCACTGCCGCATCAGTCGCTAGCTTTTTTGTGTCTTTAAATGTGCCACTTACTGCGTAAATATCAATCATTGGCATAAGTTTACCCTCTCTGTTAGAATCATTATGATAGTTATCATAATAGACTATGACAATCATCATAGTCAAGGATTTACATGTGAGTAGTACAGCTAAAGATGAAATGATAGAGGGTGCGCTAAAGCTATTAGCAATGAATGGGCTGCAGGCAACGTCGTTTTCTGATGTTTTGGAGCTTACTGGAGCACCTCGTGGTTCAATCTACCATCACTTTCCAAAAGGTAAAGAACAGTTAATAAGTGCAGCTCTAAAACTCTCTGAAACCCGTACGAATGAAGCTATTGGTAAGTTGGCAGGCAAGAATGCTACTGAAATAACAGAGGGCTTTTTAGAGCTTTGGCGACAGCTCCTCATACGCTCACAATTCACTGCTGGCTGTTCTGCGGTAGCAGTCACGGTAGCGACCGATTCCAAGGATCTCCTTGATAGTGCTACCTCTATTTTTCGCTCGTGGCAGAATACATTAACTGAACTATTTAAGTCTGCAGGATTGTCGCACCAATCCGCAACTCAGTTTGCGACTACTCTCATCGCTGCGAGTGAGGGGGCGGTTGTTATGTCACGTGCAGAGAAAAGCATTGAACCATTCGAGTCCGTAGCCAGTTATTTGGTTCAACAGGCATCCGCTAAGTAGTGAGGGGTGACGCTTACTCTGCTTTGTTGCCAGCGATATTGACCATCCAGAAAACGCCAAACTTATCGATACCCATACCGAAAGTATCTCCCCACGGAGCTTTAGTAAGTGGCTGTTCTACTTGACCACCTTCGACAAGCTTATTGTAGTAGCCGGTCAGTTCTTCCTCATTATCGCCACTCAGCGATATGCTCATATTTGTTCCAGCTACATATTCTCGCATCCCCGTAGCTGCATCAGCTGCCATAAGAGTAATACCGTTATCGGCAACGAGCATGGCGTGCATAATTTCATCAGGTTTTACGCCGTGATCACTCATGCCAGCCTCCCCAAAAGTAGATAGTTCTAACTGTCCACCAAAGACACTTTTATAAAATTCCATTGCTTCGCGAGTATTACCTTTGAAGCTAATATATGGATTGAGTTTAGATTGCATAGACTTCTCCTGTTATGTTACATTTCATGTCTATTATACTCTTTAGACATTCTACGTACCGACATACCCTTAGCGATACTGGCAACAATAATAATCCAGACAAGGCTCACGCTCCAGCCGGCAAGAACATCAGTAGGATAGTGAACCCCCAAGTACAACCGTGACAGACCAACCATGAAAACGATAATAGCCCCAGCAATAATAGCGAGTACCCTCCAACGCGTATTCCAAAGTATAACAATGAGACAAAGGGCGAATGCGCTACTTGCCATGGCATGACCACTTGGAAATGAGTATCCAGTTTCCGTAACAAGCGAATGCCAGAAAGCCGGACGATCACGATGGAAAATAAGTTTAAGGATAACATTTGCAACAGCAGCGCCACCAACTCCAAATAAAATAATTAAGCTATTGAGCCGTTGTTTTTTGTAAAGAAGGTAAGCTAAGATCGCAATCGTTACTGGCAAGATGACTTGGATACTTCCGATTGTTGTAATGAAAAAGAAGATACTATCGAGCAGAGGAGCGCTGAACAAGTGAATCCAATGAAGAATGGATACGTCCCAGCCAATAGGTTCTTTCTCAACTATTTCGCCCGCAACCTTTGCAAATATAATTACTGGTGTCCAAAATAATATGAATGCTAAAAACAAGTGTCTCGTTTTGTATGTTTTTAATAGGCTCAGTACTGTTTGTCGTAGTTCTGTCATTACAGTTAAGTATATCAGGTACAGATCAATCATAAGTCTGCAGTAAAAAAGACCTAAGCTTCAGTGAACGTTCAGATTTATTTGCTAGTATAAATACATGGGAATTTTAACTGATACGTATACATTGAACACCGGCGCAACAATACCAAAAATTGGATTTGGCACATGGCAAATTCCAAACGGGGATGAAGCGTACAACGCTACCTTATTTGCCTTGAAGTCTGGATACAGGCATATAGACACAGCTCGTGTCTATGGAAACGAGGAAAGCGTGGGGAAGGCAATTAGAGATAGTGGTATCGCTCGTGAAGAGATCTTTCTTACGACAAAGCTACCGGCAGATGTAAAAAATTACGAGGAAGCTTTCGAAAAATTTGAAACATCTATTAAAACTTTGGGCGTAGATTACGTCGACCTCTACCTTATTCACGCACCTTGGCCATGGTCAGATCGTGGTGGTGATTATACGGAAGGTAATATCGCAGCTTGGAAAGCTCTGGAAGAAATCAATAAAAGTGGTCGCGCAAAAGCGGTTGGTGTCTCTAACTTTGCCGTCAAAGATCTGCAAGCAATTCTTGATAATGGAACGATTGTCCCAGCTGTAAATCAAATTCGATTCTTTATTGGCTCTACCGAAGAAGACATTACTCAGTTCAGCCAGGATCACGACATTCTCATTGAGGCATACTCACCACTTGCAACTGGTCGAATTTTGAATAACCCAGAAGTGAAGAAGATTGCTGATAAGTACGGCAAAACCGTTGCACAAGTGTGTATTCGTTATACATTACAACGAGGCACAGTAAGCTTGCCGAAATCGACGCACGAAGAATACATCTTACAAAATGCAGCAGTTGATTTCGAAATTGACGCTGAAGATATGGAATATCTTAACGGGCTTCAAGATACTGAAGTGTAGATATACCAAGAATATACAAAAGGCCTCCAAAACGGAGGCTTTTTGTTATTTAATGGCAATCAGTTCGATATCAAATACCAAATCACTGTTTGGACCAATCATTGCCGAAGCTCGTCGTTGTCCGTAAGCCAGTACGGCAGGGATCACTAAGCGGCGCGTACCACCAACTTTCATGCCTGGAACACCTTGTGTCCAGCCGTCAATCACTTGATTGAGACCAAAAGTCGCTGGATTACCAGAATCGTGACTACTTTCAAAAATAGTCCCATCGGTTGCCAGTGCACCTGTATAGTGTGCGGTAATTGTGTCGCCATCAATGACTTCCTGTCCATCACCAACAACAATGTCAATGATCTCTAGTTCAGGTACGGTATTTTTCTTGCCAATCGGGGTGTAGTTTTCAAGGGGTGTACCCTTACGTTTTTCAAATAAGCTCATCCATCTATTGTAGCAAGCTATTTTGTTTATTGAACACATCAAAGCATAAGGTATTATAGGTATAGAAATAAACCGAAAGCAGTATATGTCTAAAAATTCCGAAATGCCCAAACCACAAAAATTACATGGTCTATTCGGTATATTTGCAGGTAAACAATTAGGAACTGTTGTAAACGCACCAACCTCAAGTATTATCAGACAAAATTATAAAGGATTTGAGTGGATAGATCTGGAAAACCCAAAGGAAGAAGATCTTCTGGCGATTGCCTCGAAATACAATCTTCATGATGTACAAATCCGTCAAGCACACAACAAGGGTCAGATCTCTCAAGTCGTCATTGAGGACGACTATATCTTCTTGATACTCCATTTCCCCTATACTACCGTAGGTGAGCAGCGAATTGCCTCGAGTCAAGTCAGCATCTTCCTTGGCAAGAACTATCTCGTTACAATTCACGATCACAGTACACCAACAATACGACAATGCTTTAATGAACATAAAGATGACCATGGTGAAGATAAATCCCAAGGAAAGATCGTTTTCCATCTCATTGAGCACCTTTTGAAGGATGTCGACCTCCTACTTGCCGGTGTATCGACCGATCTTGATGAGATTGAAGAACGTGTCTTTAACGACGCAAGATCAGACGCATTTGAGATTGGCATTCTGAGGCAGAAAATTATGCGACTTCGAAGAACGCTTGCGATGCAAAAAAGTGTACTTGAAGAGCTTGATGGCGCCATCGATAAGTTCACCGGTGAACATTTGGCACGTTACTACCGAAGTAATACAAACGTGACACGAAAGCTCTGGGAAACAGTCGAAGAGGCTCGTGAAAGTATCGAGATCTATAAAGACGCCGACTTCACAACCAGTACCGAACAAACGAATAAAATTCTTGAAGCACTCACATTGGTTTTCACGCTGACAATTCCTGCGACATTAATTGGGTCTCTTTACGGAATGAATGTGCTGTTACCTGGAGGTATTGAAACTGGTTCGTGGACGTTCCTTGGTGACTACACGATGTTTAAGCTCATCATCACCGTATCTGTGCTTGCGGCTGTCTCGATGCTTCTGTACTTCAAATACAAGAAGTGGTCATAGGGCGTATGCTAAGTACATGAAAACCTCGCAACGTCTTGTACTAATAATCGCTATCCTTGCCTCATTTGTTGCATTCCTCGATGGTTCAGTCGTCGGTGTTGCATTGCCTGCCATTAGTAAAGAGCTAGGTGGAGGACTTCTCATTCAACAATGGGTTAATGATGCCTATCTGATTTCGCTCGGAACGTTGATCCTCGCAGCCGGATCACTTTCAGACATCTTCGGTCGTAAAAGGATAGTAAGCGTCGGACTTATTGGGTTTTTGGTCACATCAATTCTCTGTGCTGTTGCTCCAACGAGTGAATTTTTGATTATTTCCAGAGGATTACAGGGCATTGCCGGCGCATTACTTGTTCCAAGCTCATTAGCGCTCATTATTAGTACTTTCAAGGGTGTAGAACAATCAAAAGCCATTGGTCGCTGGACGAGCTGGACAGGTATCGCATTTATCATCGGTCCGCTCGTGGGAGGACTGATGGTAGACCTTTTGTCATGGCGACTTGTATTTGCGATTAATGTCATTCCTATCGTTATCTCACTGGTTCTTTTGAAGCGTTTAGAAATAGAAGATACGAGGACCCGAAAGCCTATCGATACCCTTGGCATTATCCTTGGTGCTGTTGGACTAGGTGGCATTGTATACGCACTGATCGAGCAGGGGAATTACGGTTGGAATAGTCCATTAATTTGGGGGACGTTTGCCGCTGGCGTTGCTGCTATGATTTGGTTTATCTTCCATGAACGACGTACGAAAGAACCTATGTTACCACTAGAACTGTTCCATGTCCAAAACTTCAGCGTTGGCAACCTTGCGACACTATTTATTTATGCGGCGCTTGCTTTACAAGGCTTCCTGATTGTTATCTTCCTTCAACAAGTCGCTGGCTATCCTGCAACGCTCGCAGGGCTCGTCTCGCTGCCAATTACAATCATCATGTTCTTCCTATCATCTCGATTCGGTGCATTGTCTGGTAAATACGGTCCACGACTATTTATGGCTGTTGGTCCTATCGTCGCGGGAATCGGTACGTTATATATGCTCTTTGTGAACGTCCCGACTATTTACTGGACGCAGCTACTTCCAGGCATTATCCTCTTTGGACTTGGGCTATCCATTACGGTTGCACCGTTAACGTCAGCAATCCTTGGTTCGATACAGTCATCGCAAGCGGGGATAGGTTCGGCTATCAATAATGCAGTTGCTCGAATCGCCGGTCTGCTATCTATTGCCGTGATTGGACTCTTTGTTGGGAAAATTATTACCTTGAGTGGCTTCCATATTGGCATCGTGCTTTGTTCAGCCCTGCTTATTCTTGGAGGCATTATCTCCGCAATCGGGATTCAGAATATAAACAAACAAAAGGTACAAAAAGCGTAGCATATTGCTAAGGTAACCCTTTCAGTACATTGACATTCAACGCATATAATGATATAATGTACATCTTATGCAAGTGCTTGTGCAAAAGAGGCAAAAGCGTCCAGTTATCCAACTTGACGCACGAATAGTCGTCGCTATGATCGGCCTCATCTTGAGTGTCGTACTCCATGAACTATTCCATGCTGTGATGCACTGGGGGCACATCACAAGCATTGGTTTCTTTACGACACCAGGTACGATTGTACAGATAATCTCAGTGGTACCTGAAGGCTACAATGTTGCATCCGAAGAAGCAGTTGCCTATACCATTACTGCGACAGTGATCCTCATCACCATTGCAATCATAGGAGCAATTCATGATACAAAAGATACGCGAAGCTTTTCTCAGATACTGTTTCCTAAGGGAATCAGTACACAACAACTCGAAACGCTCGAACTGATGAAGTTCTAATCTCGTTTCATTTGTTGTTCAAACTTACTAGTCCCATTGTGCCAATGACCGCAAAACTCACAGACGTATTGCTGCAGGTCTTTAGAAGGTGCCGAAAGCTCCGCATCAAGTTCCGTCTCGTATTTTCGTTTCTTTTTGTCGCCAACAAGGCAATATTCAGTCTCATTAGGCAAAAGGGGATAGGTCGGGCTACGTTTTTTGTGCTTCATACCTTTAATTATAGCTTTTTGTTACAATAAGCGTAATGAATCCTGACATTACGGTATCTCATTTTATCGAAGATCTTCCTATATTTTCGTATAAAACAGCGATTATTGAAGCGGTTGATGCTAATCAAGTTACTATTATTACTGCCGAAACCGGTGCTGGTAAGAGTACCCAAGTTCCACAGTACTTGGCTGATCACGGCTACACCAAGGTTATTGTCACCCAGCCGCGCATCCTTGCGGCTCGAAACTTGTCAAAACGTGTTCGTGAAGAGTGGGCACTGCGCACTTCAAGCGATAGTACCGGAGTCATTGGCTACAGAACTGCACAGGAACGCGATGATGACCCCAACGATGAGATCTTATACTGTACCGACGGATTGCAGCTAGTTCGTGAAATTACCGGTGCAGGGATCAAAGAGCGCCAAGTGCTTGTCCTGGATGAGGTTCATGAATGGAACGAAAATATGGAAGTCCTCATCGCGTGGGCAAAGAAACGTTGCCTTGAAGACCCGCGTTTTAAAGTCGTCATCATGAGCGCCACTATCGACATCGCACCGCTTGCAGCCTACTTTAATACGACTGCTGTTATATCTGTTCCGGGTCGAAGTTACGAGGTCAAAAAACGTCGCGGAACCGATGTTATCGTTGAAATCTTAAAAAAGATAGAATCTGGAGGTAGCAACGTCCTCGTCTTCTTACCAGGTAAAGCTGAAATACAAAACATTACCGACGCTATTGCTACAAAGGCAACTGCTGCTGGTATTCCTATCATTCCGTTGCACTCGCAGCTTGAGGCGACTGCCCAGCAACAGGCATTCGCGAGTTATCCGAATGGTAAGGTAATCTTAGCGACAAATATCGCTCAAACTAGTATTACGATTGATGATATCGACGTCGTCATTGATAGCGGTCTTGAAAGGCGGAGCGAAGTACGAAGTGGTGTAGAGGGACTGTTTATTGCCCAGACATCACAGGCTGATTGCCTGCAACGAGCAGGGCGCGCTGGACGCACCAAAGAAGGTGAGTATATCTTGGCACCATATGACGTCCTGCCATGTCTTCCTTTTGAAGAACGATCTGAATATGGCACGCCCGAAATACTCCGTAAACACATTGACCGCCTGACGCTGCGACTTGCAAATGTTGGTATTGATATTGAACAGCTCGATTTCTTCCACGACCCAAGCAAACGAGCGATTAAACAGGCGAAGCAAACTCTTATCTCTTTAGGTGCAATGACACCGACAGGAAATGTCACTAGTGTGGGCCGAGAGATGGAACGCTATCCTGTTGAATCGAGTTACGCGCGTATGCTTGTTGAATCTCAAGAACATGGTGCTGAAGTACAGACAAAACTGGCAGCAATTATCGCGATTCAAGAAATTGGTGGCATCGTAAAAGGTGGTCCACGACATATTGGGTGGCAAAGGTACACTAAACAGCGAAAGTCCGACCTGTTGGCACAGTACGATGTCTACCGAGCTTTAATTGATGTTACTACGGGCATTAATCCAGATGACTATGAAGAGATCGGCATTATTAGTAAGAATGTCTCCAAAGCAAAAGACGTCATGGAGCGTCTCAATCATGACCTGAGTGGTATTTCGCTTGATGAAACATTGCTGACATCAATTACCGAATCTGAACAAGATAGCCTCATGTACTGTATTGTTGCAGGTCAGGTTAATCAACTGTGGAGTGTCGATATAAAAGGCGAAGCAACCCACATCTACACAGGGGATGTCCGCGAGCTATCGAGTACCACGGTGGTTCGAAACCCAACGCTGATTGCCGGAACACCGTTTGATCTGGAGGTTCCAACACGTGACGGGACACTGCAAACCCTTCACCTCGTCCAAAGTGCAACTGCCGTAAAATCAGAGTGGCTGATTGCGCTCTCACCCGAGCAGTTTAGTGCAAAAAGAGGCAAGATGGTCTATGATCCACGACTGGGAACACTCGTCATTACACAGCTTATACGTGCCGGCAAACGAACATTAGAAGGCATTGGTGTACCTGTCACCCAAAACACCAAGCAAAACCAAAAATTCTTCCAGGAAGCACTATCAAAATGGATATACAATCAACTTGAAACGGAAAAGCGAAAACTCGAAGGATCACATGCCAAGCGCATTCCAAATATCCCTTACCCCAGAATTAAAGTTGCAGTAAGTTCACTCGCAGGTGGCGTGATCAACATCGAAAACCTCAATGCTAATAGACGGAAAGACTTATTTGCTCTGACCAAACTTGAATCACACTTTGGTACTGATTTTATGAATCAAGTTGCCGCATCATTTACGAGTCGCCGTGCACCAGGCAGGCACCATGCACACCGTGGCTTCAAGCCAGCGCATAAAGTGCGAAAGAAGCATAGCGCAAGGTGGGATGACTAGTGCGACGAGTAGCTTTACAAAGTCCATGTCTTTACGTACTATAGAAGTAATAGATTACTATATAAAATATAGCATTGAAGAAAGTTGAGCTCATGACAGGGAAGAAACACGAAGTATTATTTGGCATCGATACATTTGGTGATCTTCCTGTTGATGACAACAAGAATTTACTGACATACGCGCAGGCAATTCGACAAGTCGTCGATGAAGCTGTGCTTGCAGAAAAAGTAGGGATTGATGCAATCGCACTTGGTGAGCACCACCGTCCAGAGTATGCCATCTCGGCACCTGATACCGTTCTTGCAGGCATTGCAACAAAGACATCAAAAATTACCCTCGCGACTGGCGTAACTGTTCTCAGCTCGGATGACCCTGTTCGTGTGTTTGAACGATTCTCAACGATTGATGCACTCTCGAATGGACGGGCGCAGGTCATTCTTGGCCGTGGTTCATTTACGGAATCATTCCCATTATTCGGGTACGATCTTCAGGATTATGAAGTGCTTTTTGAAGAGAAAGTCCAACTCTTTGCGGAACTTCTTAAAGAAAAGCCGGTGACATGGGAAGGTACGACACGCGCAGCGCTTGATAAGGCGGATGTATTTCCTAAAACGGAGTCAGGACACATAGAAACGATGATCGGCGTTGGTGGATCACCTCAGTCGGTTATACGAGCAGCACATTACAACTTTCCTTTGATGCTTGCGATTATTGGTGGATCACCCGATCGCTTTGTGCCCTATATTGACCTGTACCGGCAAGCTACAAAAGAATTCGGTACAAAAACACACCCGATCGGCATGCACTCACCGGGCTTTATTGCTGACACTGACGAAGAGGCTATTAGACTTGCGTGGCCACCATACAAAAAGAGTCACGATCGTATCGGTAAAACACGTGGATGGGCACCGATTACTCGTGATCAATTCATGTATGAAATTGTAAACGGATCACTGTACATTGGCTCACCTGAAACGGTTGCCAAGAAAATGGCTCGCTCAATCAAGCTACTTGGTGTCGGTCGTTTCGATTTGGTATATGGACAAGGTCCACTTGCTGCCAGTGCACGACTGAAGTTTATTGAATTGTATGGAACAAAAGTCATTCCACGCGTTCGTGAACTGCTTGCAGAAGACGAAAGATAATGAAAACAATCGGAATTCTTGGCGTAGGCAAAGTAGGAGTCGTGATTGCGCAATTACTATTAAAAGCTGGCTATAAAGTACTCCTAGCAGGCTCAGGCAGTCCTGATAAGATAGCGTTGACCGTCAAAGTCCTGACACCGGGCGCGGTCGCCGTTACGAAACAAGAAGCTGTGAAACAGGCAGATATTGTTATCCTAGCGTTACCACTGGGAAAGTATCAAACGATTCCAAAGGATGAACTTGCAGGAAAGCTGGTCATTGATGCGATGAACTACTGGTGGGAGGTAGACGGCGACCAGCCAGACTTAAAAGACCTCACGACTTCAACCAGTGAAACGATTCAGAAATTCTTACCTGAGTCACACGTTGTTAAAGCATTTAGCCACATTGGCTACCACGAGCTTCACGATGAGACGCGCCCCGCGGGTGCGCCCGGCAGGAAAGCGATTGCAATAGCTGGTAATAATGAAGCGGATCTTGATACCATTGCAGGTCTCGTCAACGACGTTGGCTTTGACCCAGTCATTATTGGTCCACTCGCATTTGGTATTCGACTTGAACCTGGAAGTGACGTATTTGGTGCACATGTAGAGGCAGCAGCACTGCAATCAATGGTTGACCATTTCCCACAGACTGAATTGGGCAAAAAGGTCTTGAGTGCCCGTAAATAATCCCATATATACGCTATTATAAACAGATGAAAATGAAAATAAACATAAAACAAATCGCTACACGCGCCTACGATGCACTCGACAATATCTTTACCGATAAAGAGGCGTGGGGGCTATTCAAACTCGCTGCATTTGTCGAAACATTCGGGTGGACATGTTTAATCATCGGTATCATCGCTGTGACAATGCAGTGGCCACATAATAGTGCCTACATAGCCATCGCTGGAAGTATCCACGGCATTCTCTATCTGTTTTATTTGTTTATCGTGATCTTTGCGCATCGAGCACTCAAATGGAGTGTTTGGCGATTCATCTTTGCAGAACTGATCAGCGTCGTTCCATATGGCGCCTTGGTGTTTGAATTATGGGTAGCTCATCGTCGAAAGAACGGTAAGAACTAATTATTTCCCAGATTACTTTACTGCGAAAGTGGCTTGAACTTCGTCGTGCTCGTGATCGTGAACCTTAAAGTTTCCAGTTTGCACCAACGTAACAGTAAAGCTTTCACCCTTCGCTAAAACCTTTTCAGTCACACCATCATAGGGCGTGTGCTGTTCATGGAGACCAAATGCCATCTCACGGCTTTTGTCATCAAGATTCGTGATAGTTAATGTATCGCATCTTTTGCCTTCCGTACTGCTTGGAATGGCTTTATTATCCTTCACGACAATCGTGTGATGTGTTTGATTTGGATAACATCCGTCATGCAAACTTGCATATTGATGGTCGAGATACGACGAGATTGCCCATATAGCGCCGAAGGATACCCCTACAGTAAAGATTGACGCAAGGACAGTAATGACGATTATCTTAGTGCGTCGCTTCATTCCCGTAATTATACCTTGCCCATTACTGATATTGTACCGTAAATGAGCTGCCACTAAGCGACGAAGGCGTCCCGCCATGACCAGCTGCGCCTCCTTGACCAACCAGCGTAATTTGCGATGCGTTACTCGCTGCAGCGGACATAGTCGTACCATTCATTATTGTTGTTGCATTACTAAACTGCACCGTTCCAAAATTGTCGAGTAAGACGAGACTACCATCTGGATTACTTGGGTCTTCTTGGATCCACTCAGCTGATGATAATGATGACACGTAACTCACAGACGTTGAGAATGTTTGTCCAGTTGTGACATCTGTCAAAGAAATTGTCCATTGACTGGTTGCAGTCTGTGTAATTGAGGCAGATATCGTATCGCCTGGTGTAATAGTAAGTGAACCAATACCTACAGCACTAGCAGGTAGTAATTCGTAGAATCCTGTTGTCGAGACAATACCTGACGGCGAAATAGTATTTTGCGTTCCAACTTGAATAAGGTCAGATGTGCTAAGACCACCAATACCAATCCATGTTCCATCGCCTGATTCTACAGTTGTACTGGTTGCTGTTGGACTTGGTGCAATCCAGGTCCCAGAGACTGCAGTGAAGCTACCTCCAGTCGAGAGATACCCCGACCAGTTTGTTGATTGATAACTTGTGGTGCTATTTGATCCCGTTTTGGGGGGTGTCAGGGTTGGAACATCGGTAGACGAACCAGGCGTAACAACGTTACTGGGAGTTGAAGAGGTGGGTGGGGTCGTCGAAGGTGTTGTTTTTGTCGGAGTTGTGGGTGGGGTCGTTGTCGTTGAAGTTCCCGATGTTTTATCACTATCGCTCGTTTGAACTGTTGGAATATCAGTGTGTGTGACAAGCTTCGTGTGATACGTCGATAGAGCATAGACCGTAAAACCACCACCGAGTATAACAATGCTTATCGCTGTGACGATACTACGAGTACGGGAAATAAATCCAGAGGTAGGCTTCGATTTTTGCTTTTTTTTCTTAGACATGTTTGCGTGTATGTTTTTGTTTGTGCTCGTCCTTATAGCTATTCTACCAGTTACGGTTAAAAAGCGCACCTCACTATACGACTCGCAAACCTTTTATGAAACGAGATTAAACAAATATGTCGAGACGCTCGCCAATAGCGACAGTTGAAGTGGTAATATATGCGCTTGCTTTACCTACATGCTTTGGTGGTGTAGGTGCATCGCCACTCTTTTCGTAGATGATTGTAGGCGTGGTTAATAGATCAGGACTCACGCGAACGTAGCCTTCAGTATATTCGCTCACATTTTCATACTGTGCATTCATATCTATATTATAGCATAAAACTGATTATATATCAATCTTTAGCAAGTTGCGTATCAGTTGCTGCACGTGTTAATTTGACTTTTTGATACTCACGCCAAATAAGCGCAAGGATACCGAGGTCGAAGACGGTAAGTAGAATCACGAAAATTGATCCCGCACCAAAAATAATGTCATAGATCTGATAGAGTGTCAGTGCGCCGAGGCTAATTAGGGAAAATGGATAAGCCCACATCTGGTTACGCAAAAGTCCAATCACCGACACAATTTTTATGGCAGCGTGAACTGCGAGATAGACGATAAAGAAGAGTCGAGCGCTATTGGTAAATTGCTGCGAAGTATGAATGAGAAAGTTCGATATAAAGTCATCTGGATCGTGCGCAAGTTCACGGTGAGTTGCAAGCACCACCAGCCCTTGAAGTCGACTTGGACTGAGAAAGATGAGTGCAATAGCCGTGAAGAGTTCGATCAGCCCATCGATACCTTTAATCAAGATACCGTATTCGAATACCTTATCGAAAAGGTTTTTCGGTTTGAACCAACTTCCCTTGGTTGTTTCCTCAGCTTTTTTAACTGTTTTTTCCATTACTATCTATTATATAGGGTAATCTTAAAAACTAATGAAATGTGAAGAGGGTCGTGTTTGTTATAATTGGTGCATGAGTGAAATTGGAATCGAATCAACGCTTGTTGAAGCAATCAAAAATGGAGATAAAACAATAGAGATTCGCCTCGCGAAGCCTCGCTTTTTACTTATTCAAGAAGATGATGTGCTGAGTATTCGTGAAGATTTTTACTACGAAGGTGACATTTTAGAGTCACTTTCACATGCGCTTCAAGTGAGAGTGACTCAGGTACTGTATTTTGAAAGCTTCAAAGAAGCATTTGACGCTATCAATTACGAGTCAGCACTGCCGACAGCAAAATCAGTTGATGATGCCATCAAAAGGTACCGAGAATTTTACAGCGTTGAAGAGGAACGAGAATTCGGAGTGGTTGCTTTTTCTATTGAGCCACTTGAGGGCTAACACCCTGAGTGAGATTAGGCAAACAGGCAAAAAAGGAGCATAATAGGTACAAATACGTGTCTATTTAATTTTGGACGCAAACGAAAGGCGCATATGGCAAAAGGGAAAGACCGAAGAAGAAAAGAAGTCAAAAAACCTAAAAAGGTTGCTGTCTAATGGCCAAATCTTTAAGCGCACAACGTTTTCTTGATTCCGCAGAAGCAAAAGAGATCCGTGAAATTTTAAAAGAAATGATGACTGATCCAGAGTTCAACACAAAGTCTATGTATTCACCTGCGGCTGGCGGTGACGTTTTGTTTGTCGACAAACACATGGAATATCTTAGTCAACACACGACACTGAATGTCACGCATTATTTGTCGAACCTTCGACTTATGACTCGTGTTCGTGAGTAATTATTCTCCACACTTATTAACGAAGCAGCTCACGTAATCGCTCTGTGAGCGGGTATAGTTTTTGTACACCGTTTTCCAGTTGGTAATAATGGCGAACATAAAATAAGACGGTGATAAACAAAATGAGACCGGCGCCTGCAAACAAATAGATGAGCAGTAAGCCAGAAGTTATATCAATACTTTCAACCCATAGTAATCCTACGATTGCCATAACCAGAAGGCTTGAGAAAAAGAACGTCACAAGTAAATGAATATGCCGTTCATGTTGAAAATCATGCACCCTATCAATGTGGTAATAATACAATTCTTCAGCTTTCGAGCGAGATGCTTTATCTTTCATATCCTCTAGGGCTTCAATGGCATGTTTTGTTTCGTTGTAATAAGAAACGATACTTTTATACATTGCCTTAGTATACCCCTCGCGTTTATAAGCGTATAATCAAAGGAGGTAATTAAAGAGGTTGGAGGCACTACTATGCATTCTATTCAACAACTACACGATGCTGCAGCCAAAGAACGTGAAAAGGCTGATAGTTTGCGTCAGGAAGCCCAAAAAGACCGTCAAAAAGCAGAAGACAATATGAAAAATCCTCAAATTTCTCAGCGCTATGCAAATAATGGGCAAAAATATGAAGAAAAGGCTGCAGAGCACGATCGCGTAGCAATGAAGTTTGAAGCAGAGGCAACCAACCTAGAGACCAGAGCCGTTGAGCTTAATAGACAAAAAAATGAAATTCAAAATTCAAGCCAGTCGCAAATCGGTAAACTCGACCAAGAAGAGAAACAGCTAAGAGGTTAAACCCCTCGTTTTCCATAAAGGGCTAGAAGGCTTCCCCGTAAATTTGCTATACTAACGAGTAAACGTAAGTAGTAACAACCAAGGCAGCCAATTCATGGATCAAAAATCAACTCCTAACAGCGAAGTTCCCACCCAGACGACGAGTCCTGAAGAGGACTCCGCTTTGCTAGCAATTGAAGCCCTTGAAGCACGCACGATTGATCCTGATCCAAGACCGCTCAATGCCCCTAGAGAGACCTCTGTGCCGCCACGTCCGACTCCTATGCCCACTGCAAGCCCTAAGGTAATAGAACCGGTTATTACTCAACCAATCACCCCAACACTGAAACCAGATGTTACTCCTAAGCCTGTTGTTGTCGCACCGAAGCCAAAGCAGCCATCCACACCTTCAGAGGAGATGGCAGAGGAGCTCGAAGCTGCTCCTGCCACGTCAAGCTTTCAATTCTTTGCAAACCAAAAGCCCCCGCGAAAACCATTTATTATTATTGGTATCGTTGTGGTTATCGCTGGCATCGGTGTTGCTGCCTACTTTGCCACCCGTTAGACTGCTCAGAATCGTATATGCATTATATCCAGGGCATATCTTTGCTATACTGTCATATATGAAACCGCTGACTCCGAACACGCCTCACGTTATTATCATGGTGGGCATTCCTGGCTCTGGAAAGACAACATTTGCTGAGCATTTCGCAAAAACATTCCAAGCGCCGTACATCAATCCGCGTGTTATTTCGGAGTTAACTGGCATTGACGCCGAAGCCACCGAGAGGGTAACGAAACTTCTTTTTGATGAGTTACTCAAAACAAATCGCACACTTATCTACGAAGGTTCTACCTATGCTCGAACGCAACGTATGGCACTCGAGAATATGGTCACTAAAGCTGGTTATACACCACTACTTGTATGGGTACAGACAGACCCGGCTGAATCAAAGCATCGTGCAACAAAAAAACAAAAAAGTATTGTGACGCTATCGAGTGCAGCGTTTGATGCAGCTTACAAACAATTCCAGAATCCATCCGAAACTGAGAAACCCGTCGTTATTAGTGGAAAACATACGTACGCAACACAACTTAAAGCCGTGCTCACACGTCTTGCAACTGTTCGCCCAGAGACCCTACCAACTCCTGGACAGCCAAGAGTTATTCCCGGCCGAAACATTATCGTAAGGTAACACACTATGCCGATCATTCATGATGAAGAGTTTGGCAAAATCACGATCAGACGAAGTGCTCGTGCCTCACAAGTTCGCCTCCGCGTCGCTCCAGATGGGACACTCCGCGCCTCCTTGCCACTCTACGCGCCGACATTCCTCGTAAAGCGTTTAATCAAGTCATCACGTAGTGAACTTCGTGATTTGCTTTCCAAGGCGCAGCCAACGCTCGAGTATACAGATGGTATGCGAGTTGGGAAAAGCCACACACTTATCGTTCGTCCTAGCTTAGGTGCGTTTCAGATTAATCGTCGTGGTCAACAAATCATTATCAGCTTGCCCGAAGGCAAAACTTTAGAGGATACAACCATCGTTCGGGCTGTTCGGGACGCCATTATTGCCGCGCTTCGTATTGAAGCAAAGAGCTATTTGCCAAAGCGACTTTCGTTCCTCGCAAATAAATTCGGCTTTCATTACAAAAAGGTTCGCTTTTCACATGCCAGCGGACGATGGGGGAGCTGTACGTCAGAGGGCACGATTAGCTTGAACATTGCACTGATGAAGTTGCCATTCGAGCAGATTGATTACGTGATTATCCACGAACTTGCGCACACGAGACATCTGAACCATAGCCCTGAATTCTGGTCACTTGTATCGGAGGGTGACCCACTATACAAAGAACATCGCCAAGCCCTTAAACGAGAAGCACCTACCATTTAAAACCCCGGCAGTAACAGGTATACAAAACGCTTATGCCTGAGGTATAATGACAGCACATGTTCGAGGGTGGTATTAGTTTCAACAGTAATTCCGACAAAGCAGTTCGGTATATTGCTTTACTTGGAACGCCAATTTTTGTTGGCTACAATTTCTTAATTTTTTTTGGTATTGCACATAGTTCCAATTACGCAGGTAACTTTGCATGTCTTTTGATCTCTGCACTGTGGCTCGTTGTGGGTGCCTATCATTTCTTTGCACCAATTCGCTCACAGTTCGACATGCTTGGACGCCTTGTGTTGTACCATGCGCTGGCACTCGCAACCATTGTATTTATCACTGGGTTTCTCGAGCCCTTTGCCTCATCAATAACACTGCTGTTCCTCGCTTCAAATGTTTATTTCGGACGAAAAGCGCTTGCTATAAGTGTTGGGTCCGTCCTACTTGCCGCTATTATTGATTCTATTGTTCGGTATCCAAGCGATCATATGATTATCATCAATAATGCCCTTGGTACAGGAGCTATCCTCGTCCTTGGACTCGCCATGGTTGGTATTATCATCGCTCAGGAAACACGTCGCCAGGCATTAGTGCAAAGCCAGGCGGGCGAACGACTACAATATGATCGCATCCTCACTATTATTAATAACTTATCTGACGCAACCTTTAGTACTGATGACAAGGGGAATATCCTCATGTATAACGCAGCCTGTCTCAACTTACTCGATACAAATGAGGATCTCAAAGGCGTTAATATTGATGGTTTATTTAATCTCACGAATGCAGATAAATCCACAGTCAAGCTATTCGACATCTTGAGCAAAGCCTCTAAGACGGTGCGTCGTGACGATATACGACACACCTACAGCGATGGTGAAGAGATTCGACTTGAAATGACCTACGCACCAATTAAAAGTACCTACAGTCGACGCAAAAAGGGTCAAATACAAGCCGGCTTTATCCTCATCGTGCGTGACGTTACGAAGCAAAAGAGTCTTGAAGAAGAACGTGATGAATTTATTAGCGTCGTCAGCCATGAGCTACGAACACCAATCACTATTGTTGAAGGGACTCTTTCAAACTTACAGGTCATGGTGAATATGCCAAAGAAGCTGGAAGAAACAGTCTTAAAGGGTTCTCTTTCCACTGCCCATGACCAGGTCTTATACCTAGCAAAAATGGTCAATGACCTCAGTACATTATCGCGTGCCGAACGTGGTGTTGCTGACGCAGGTGAGGATATTAATGTTGAAGAGTTGATGCACAAACTTCACAAAGAATATGAGAAGAATGCAAGTGCGCGTAAACTACATTTGAATCTCGACCTAGGCACAAAACTCGGCACCATTCATGTCAGCCGCTTGTATGTTGAGGAACTACTGCAAAACTTTATTACGAACGCAATTAAATATACGAACGAAGGTAGTATTACTGTCAGTGCTAAGGCAAAGAGCGGCAAAGTACATTTCGCCGTGAAAGATAGTGGCGTTGGCATTAGTCGTGGTGATCAACAAAAGATTTTTGCAAAATTTTATCGTAGTGAAGACTATCGCGTCCGCGAGACCAACGGAACCGGACTTGGTCTCTATGTCTCGGCGAAACTTGCTCACAAGATTGGCACACAAATCAACGTGACGAGTCGTTTGAACCATGGGTCAACCTTTAGCTTCAATCTCCCTCAAAACGATAAGTAATTAAGACTTTGGTGCTTTGACCAGGCGACCTTTCCAGGTCACTGCTTTTTGCGAATAGCGAATTGCACTCAGAATTGCCAAAACGCATTCTTGAACGACGGCATATGACCACAGAAACCCACCGATAAGCCAAGCTTTGCGCCACACTTTACGAAGATAGAATGCGTATAGCCCCGTAAACATCAGGTAGAAAACACCCCCAATTGCTTGATTTATACCCCAGCCAACGAACAGCCCCGACAAGATAACAAACAGCGGTGCTGAGACAATCAGTAGATCAAGTGCTGCAATAATAATGTTCACCACCTTGCCGCCCAGCAAAGGAAAGAGAAGTCGAATACTCGTGCCAATTTGTGAGCGCCATTTCTTTTCATAAGAAATGCCTAACATTTCTGTCCCAATCAAGAATCGATACCGCCCAGAAGCCATCAGATCGGCTGACATACGCGATTCAGGCTGAATAGCATCTTTGAACTGCGTAAAGCCTTGCCACCTATCTAGGAGCGTCTGGCGATGTATCAGCCAGGCACCGCTTGCAGTTGCAGGAAAGCTTTTACGGTGAAACATAATTTCCCAGAAATAACGAAGAGGCGAAAAAAACGCACTCGCCCGTGGAGTATCCTCACGACGAGGCAAGATAGACACCATCAAAGCGTCCTCTTGCAAAGTATAGGCAATCAGTTGCTCAATAGATTCAGGACTAAGCCTCGTATCAACATCCATAAATAAGACATACGTACCACTCGCTTGTTCTAACAAACCTTGTAGCGCATGATTCTTACCCAGCCAGCCCTCTGGAAGCTTTGACCCTTCAACAAAACGAATCCCTTCATGGGCAAACGCCTTTATGAGTGCCGACGTGTCATCACCCGATAGGTCGTCAAGCACAATAATCTCAAGCTTTGGATAAGTGCTAGCAATGACGCGCTGTAGCGAATCAGTCATGGCGTGGGTTTCATTACGAGCCGGAATGCACACCGTGACACTGGGAAGAGAATCCTTTGTGCGAACACCAGTGAGCAGTGCTTTCATTTTGAAGTGAGTATAGGCGTAACGAAGCCGCCATACGGCCAAAGTGAACATTCCCAAAAGTACCGCATACAGTACAAACAGTATAACCTGAAGCATCTTCTTCCATAATAACATCCCCTTGACGATAGAGGCGAAAAAAGCTACACTGATCTTGACAGTCTGCAGCAGCAGGCTATTTTAATTGGATTAAGAAAGTAGGAATGCGGGCGATGGCTAGCAAATCTGGAGAAAAAGCGAAAAAGGTTCGAACTGAACCAACTAATCCTTTCGTAAAGACATTATTTGCTATTGGCGGGTACTTTAAAGGAGCCTGGATTGAGCTTCGCCTTGTGCGTTGGCCTACAAGGAGTGCAACATGGGGATTAACCTTCGCAGTTCTCCTCTTTAGCGCGTTTTTCGTCGTTATCATTCTGCTGCTCGACATATTATTTAAATTTCTATTCGAATTAATTCTAAAGTAAGGATCTACATATAATGGCAAACAATCGCTACGACTCATCACGACAATGGTACGCAATCCACACCTACAGTGGCTATGAAGAAAAGGTTGCAGACAGCATTCGTCAGCGTATTAACGCTGTCGACATGGCTGACAAAATTTTCGACGTTATGGTACCAAAAGAAAAGCAAATTGAAATCAAGAACGGTAAGCGAAAAGTTGTTGAGAAGAAAATCTTCCAAGGCTATGCCCTGGTTGAGATGAAACTGACCGACGAAACATGGTACATCGTCCGTAACACACCTGGTGTAACTGGATTTGTTGGAACAAGCACACAACCAACCCCTGTATCTGATCCTGAAATCTCAAAGATCAAAAAGCGAATGGGCGTTGAAGATCCAAAGCACTTCATCGACTTCTCTGAAGGCGAAGTAGTGAGCATCACCGATGGTCCTTTCAAGGGATTTGACGGTGCAATCAGCGAAATTGACAACCAAAAAGGCAAAGTCAAAGTTATGGTCAGCATGTTTGGTCGTGATACTTCAGTCGAACTCGACGCACTTCAAGTTAAAAAAGTTTAACCTAGCTCCCCTGGTCAAACCACCAGAACAGTGATATAATACATCAGTTACGCACTAGATAAGCTTCAAAATTATTTAGTACAAGAAAGAAAATTATGGCAAAGAAAATTATCGGAAATCTTAAACTTCGTATCCCAGCTGGTCGTGCGACTGCAGGTCCTCCTGTTGGTTCAACACTCGGTCAATGGGGTCTTAATATGATGGATTTCATCAACCCGTTCAACGACGCAACTAAGGACCTTATGGGTAAAGACGTTATCGTTCACATTCAAGTGTACGAAGACCGTTCATTCACATGGAACTCACTTGGTCAACCAGTTGACGACCTGATCCGCGAAGCAGCTGGTATCAAAAAGGGAAGTGCAAAGCCTCATACTGACAAAGTCGGTACGATTACACGTGCTCAACTTGAAGTTATCGCTGAAACCAAGAAAGACCAACTTAACGCAATTGACGTTGATGGCCGAGTAAAGGTTATCGCTGGAACTGCTCGTTCTATGGGCGTTGAAGTTACTGAATAATTAGTTCTTCGCAAATTTAAAACCGCTCGGTAATGGGCGGTTTTAAACATTCTGACGTACGTGTGTTAAAGTCCAACTTGTCGATTCCAATCTCCGATATACATTTCTATTCGACCAAACTCGGCAACGGATAACATCCTGTTATGAGCGATGAAGTTTCTAGCTTTTTCCAATTCATCAAATCTTTGTTTTAACCAGTGTTGCGAAGGAATAAGATCTTCAAATTCACTCCAGTTATTCGTCATTAGATCACTTAAGCCGCTAAAATCAACAAAACCCAAATTCTCTTTATTCACACCTTCTAGCCAAGAGTTTTTCTCAGATTCGGTCATTCTAGTTTCTGCGCTATCGTGGATTCTACTCGAGACAATCGAGCTGTCATCCCACCAATCAGTCTTCTTTTCCAAAAGTCGTGACTTAATTAAATCACGAACAGAATTTTCAAAACAATACATCATTGAATACAATCTAGCCATAC
Organism: Candidatus Saccharimonadota bacterium; assembly: GCA_028288995.1. Lineage (GTDB taxonomy): Bacteria > Patescibacteriota > Saccharimonadia > Saccharimonadales > Saccharimonadaceae > Microsaccharimonas. The sequence goes on along the minus strand of JAQGHF010000005.1, from coordinate 76,518 downwards.
GAAGAGCTTCGTTACGCAAATCAATGGAAAAAGGTGCAAGTGTTTCAGTAAGCAAGCTTTCCTCGGCGCTTCGCTCATCAACGCCAACACGGACACCTGCTTGTCTAAATGGCTCAGCTTCAGCTTCAAACATTAAGCTTCTAAACAGCCAACTTCTCAGTGCATCATCTTCATTCATGAAAGAAGGTTTTCTCTTAATGAACGGAATATTGCATTAAAAACTTCTATATCTTTAGTGGCAGGTAGATGGACCTGAATCGTATAGTGCAACTCTGTATTTAACCGTGAAATTGGACTTACTAAGTCTTCATTATCCGCAAGTGGTTTATCCTCTTGTTCTTGTTTAACCGATTCTGGAATTATTGCAGCAGGAACACTCGATTTCATGTCAGCAAGTCCGAGGAGAGCATAAAATGTCATTGCCTGCATTTGAGCAACTTTATCGGTAGAATTATGCTTTGATTTAAATAAACCCTCGACGGCTGATCTGTCAGATGCAGTAGGGATCTCTCTTATATGAAAGACGTCTTCGTATGCACTTCTTAATGCGCTTGCCATAACAGCCTTACTGCGAGAACGATCCCTATATGCATGGTATGGAGCCAAAGGTGCGCCGTCTGCTGATATAAAACCGAGATCTTTCAAAAGAGGGATTATGCCTCGATCAGTGCTACTTGCAAAACCCATAGACTTTAGGTGATCGATGTTGAATTTAGGAGGTGCAACTCCGTCTACGATTTTATCCAAAATACTTTTAAGATTCTTAGTCGACAATAAATACCTTTTAGTTAGCACAGAACCTCCTTAATGTTTAACCTTATAATAAGCCCATGATAATTTGATATCAAGCATAAGCAAAATGAGACCCAAGAGTCTCATTTTGCCTTAACTATGGATTTTACCGATCTACGAGATTAATCTGATTGTTAGAACTTCTCCCGAATATGCGAAAAGCTATAATCCCACTCAGCATTAGCCTTCTTGTGAGGATTAAAGATGTGCTGTGGGTCAAAGATGTCTTTTGCTGCACGGAATAAATCAACAACTTCTTTACCATACATCTGTTCGAGCCATGGACCACGGACAAGTCCGTCGTTGTGCTCACCAGAAAGTGATCCCTTGTATTTCAAGACCAGCTCATCCACTTCTTTCATCGCAGGAAGTAGTTTTGCGCGGTCATTAGGATCTTCAAGCTTCATCAGTGGAATGATGTGGAAGTTTCCATCGCCCATGTGCCCAGCAATTGTCGCAAGCAGTTTGTACTTCTTGATGATGACACGGATCTTCGGCAAGAACTCGGGTAGATGTTCTGGGTTCACGATGAGGTCGTCAATAAATGGGGCAGTGTGCTTGTCTTTCACCTTGCTTCGCAGTAGTTGGAAGCTATTACGACGCATAATCCAGAATTTTTCACTGTCTGCTTCAGTTGGATCTTCTTCAAAGCCGTTAATTTCGTAACGAGCACGGAACGGCGATAGTTCCTTGTGCAGCGTAACGATCTTTTGGCGAACTTCATCTTCAGTTTCACCGTTAAACTCTACCATGAGGACGAGCTTCGGGAAGCCACGTAGTAATTGCATACCATCTGGGATGAGCGTGAACAAGAAGTGAATGAAGCGCACTGGACCAAGCATCTTTAGGAAGCTTGGCATAAACTTCATAACGAGGAGTAGCGTTGCATCGTCAAAACTTTCAAAGGTTGCAGGTTTATGTTTCATGACAGTTTTAATGACATCACCAAGCTTATCAATGTCATGCATAAACAGAACGAGGAGACCTGAGTGCTTTGGGCGGGGGACCAACTTAAACGTTCCTTCTGTCACAAACCCTAGCGTACCCTGCGCACCGATAATCATCTGCGTCATATCAAATACGCCAGTTTCACGGTCCCAGACGTTCCACAAGTTATAGCCGGTTGAGTTTTTACTCACGTTTGGTTTTGCGGCTTTAATTTTTTCGTAGTTACCATCAATCAGTGCAAAGAGGTCTTTATAGACCTTACCTTCAAAATCATCCTGCGCCATCTTTACGTCAAGCTCAGCTTTAGTAAGAGGCTTTACAACTCGCTCAATACCATCAGCGAAAACAAGCTTTAGTTCTGGAACGTATTTTTCAGTCTTACCAAACTCGAGTGATTTTTCACCACCTGAGTTGTTGTTGATCATGCCACCGACAGACGCAAGATCGCGACTTGCAGGGTAGCTTGGTAAAAGATAGTCGCCAGTTGCGACATCGAAATCACGGAAGAACACACCTGGCTGCGTCACTGAGATGTCTTCTTTAACAGAGATAACTTCTCGAAAGTATTTATTAAAGTCGACAATAATAGAGTCGTTGATTGCCGCACCTGACATGTCAGTACCAGCGCTCCGTGCAGTCAACGATAGGTCAGGATTATGTTTCTTTTGTTCGCCGACGAGCTTTACTGCCGCTTCAACATCTTTGGTATTTTTTGGTTTGATAACTAGTTTTGGTATAAGTTCAAACATTGATGCATCGTGTGAGTAAAATGCGAGCGCTTCTGCCGTATCGTCCAAGTCACCACTAAACCCACGCTCTAGTAGCTCTTTTTTAATTTCATCCATATGCTCAAGCATAAGCGAGAGCGTTATCCCTGTCAATAACACTGGTAAAACGGCAAGAGCCATGCTATAATATCTTTATAACAATCAATGTTGGGAGACCGTAAAACAGTCGTTATCACCACAGAAAGGGTTAACACCTATGGCAAAGAAAGCCAATCTGCTTGAAGAAGCAAAAAAACTAGGCCTCGATGTTTCTGAAAAGAACACCGTTGCACAAATCGAAGCAGCTATCGTTGATGCTCAAGACGAGATCAACACTCCAGCAGTCACCGTAACTGAGGCAGTTATTACTGAAGATGTCGCTGAAGTTGTTGAAGAAAAAGTAGCGAAGAGCGGCAAGCGAAGCGCAAAAGCAATCGCAGAAACTGAAGCTAAAGAAGAAAAAGAAGCTCGAAAAGCTGCCGGTGATACAACATCTGCTGACGGTGAAGAGGCTTCATTGCCAAAGGGTCCAAAACCTGTCACTCGTCCACTTCTTGAACGACGTGGCAAAAAGTACCAAGAAGCTGCAAAGCTCGTTGAAAAGGGTAAGCTCTACTCACTAACTGATGCAGTCAACATCGCTGCAAAGACAAGCCCAAGCAAGTTTGACGCCAGCGTTGAAATTCACGTTCGTTTGAACGTTGACCCTCGCCAAGCTGACCAAAACATCCGTACAACCGTCAGCCTTCCAAATGGAACTGGTAAGACTGTTCGTGTTGCCGTGTTTGCACCTGAAGGTGACCATGCTGCTGCCTCGAAGGCTGGTGCTGACGTTGTTGGTGACGAAACTTTCCTTGCACAACTTGATAAAGAAGTCATTAACTTCGATATCCTAATCGCAACACCACAGTACATGCCACGACTTGGTAAGTATGCCCGACTTCTTGGTCCACGTGGTCTCATGCCTAACCCAAAGAGTGGTTCGGTTGCGACTGACGTTGCAAAAGCTGTCAACGAAGCGAAGACTGGTAAAGTTGAATATCGTGTCGACAAGCAAGCTATCGTTCACCTTGCCATTGGTAAAGTAAGCTTTGGTGCTGAAAAGCTAAACCAAAACGCAAAAGGTTTCTTTGACAGCCTGTTGAGCCAAAAGCCAACGAGCATCAAGGGTGCGTTCGTAAAATCAATCAGTGTTAGTACCACACAAGGTCCTAGCATCAAGGTAGAGAACTTTATTAACTAGAAGGTTCATCTTATATAAAAAACTCCGCGTTGATTCGCGGAGTTTTTTATTTATATGTCGTTGTCGTTATTTAAGGCTTTTCTTGAGAATATCCACCGTCCAGTGTCCAATCTTTGCAATCGTAATACCACTCACTGGACTATGCGTATTATCTGACTCAAGCGCAAGCTGTGCTTCTAGTTCAGCAGTTGAGGGTACTTCAAGGTCATGGGTTGAAATAAGTGCATCTTGTACTTCACTGGCAAATTCTTCAACATCAATATCGACACCTTCAGGGAGTTTCAAAAATGGCGCAATAGCCAGTAATGCTTCTTTTGATAATTTCGCCTCTAGTGTTTCTTTAATGTCTTCGATTTGCTGTCGAAGTGCTTCATTCTGCGCCTTCAGTGCTGCAGCAGTCTCAGTCTTCGTCTTCATTTCAATGTTATCGATGATAGAGGTAACGAAATCCTGTTGCGATAACGCAACAGTAGGCGTATGTGATTCAGGGTAGCCTGCATTTCCAAGGAAACGTTCTACTTCGCGAACCTTCACGTCAGGATCATTACTGACGCCAATCGCGAGTGCAAGATTAGCTGCCTGTCGACCCAGAAAGATGTTCTGTTCTTCACGTTCGGTAGGACCATGAAAAGGGCTAACTTCGATAGGTTCAACACTATCATAGCCGGGAATAATAGTATCAGAGGTTATCGGGACTACAGGGATATCGCTTGTATTTTTGAGTAGGGTATCCTCCCGAGAATTAAAATTTCTTTCGGGTGATGCCTGTGTCATACGATGCTCCTGAGCTATTTTTGGTTGATCCGATAAGTGCGTTTTTGTTTGGTGAATAACGTCGCTTGCATAAAGTATAGCATAAAAGGTATGCATGTGAACCCTAATATAGCTTACAAATCTGATATAGTTGTTGAAGGTGGGTAGAACATTTCGTTGCAACCCGTGAGTAGAGAGGCGGCCACAGTGGCCTATAAAGCAGCTATTGTTGCCGATTCGATCTCCGAGTCTGGCATCCGTATCACGACATTCGTCGTCACATTCTGGCGCGCAATGCTGTCAGAATTCAACACGCACCGTATGTTCAGTCGGAACTCCGCAAGTTCGCGGGCAATCCCGGTGTTCAAGCAACTGCGTGAGATCATGCTCGACCCGTTCATACCGAGAGAGTTCGGCGTGAACAAACCGGGCATGCAAGCAGGCGCTCCGTTGACGGGGACGCTTCACTTGAGAGCAATCGCGCTCTGGCTGAAGGCGCGTGACAACGCGGTTCTTTCGGCACTCCAGATGATCACCTCACCAGAGTTCATTGAAGCCGAAGTCGGGGCGTGGCTTGCAAAGGGCGGAGACTTCCAGTCTTTCGTCCTGGACATCGCCGATCGGCTGGAAGCCAAGGATCCTTCGATCGTCGAGCGAGATGACTTCCTTGGTATTCACAAGGGTCTCGCGAACCGTTTGCTGGAGCCATTCATGTGGCACACGGTGATCGTCACGGCGACTGAATGGGAGAACTTCTTTGCACTGCGCGTGAGCGAGCAGGCACAGCAAGAGATCCGTATCATCGCCACGATGATGAAGGAGTTGTCCGATGCCTCCACGCCGACCCTGCTTCACGAGGGAGAGTACCACCTGCCGTTCTTGCAAGAGAACGAGAAGGAGTGGGCAAAAGAACACCCAGAGGAAGCGGCGCGTGCAGTTGCGGCACGTTGCGCACGAGTCAGTTACTTGACTCACGACACCGGCGAAGCAGATCTGAAGAAGGATCTCGCACTCGCCGAACGTCTGAGCAGCAGCGGTCACATGTCGCCGTTCGAGCACGTCGCAACCCCGATGGAGCTGGAATTCGTTGAAGGCGGATTCTTCATACCAAAGGCAACCAAGTACGACCCGAAGGCGACAGGGTGGTCTGGTAACTTCTACGGATGGACCCAGTATCGCAAGACACTGCCGCACGAGGACAACTTCGCAGAAGTCCTGGTCGCCATCAAAGCGGCGGAAGCCAAACAAAAAGCCGTCACCACCGGCTGACAACCCAGGTGGGTCGATCACACGAATGTTTGAGTTCGAGTGATTGGCCCGCTCGGGGTCATAAAATTGAAATTATTCCGCTCATATCCGAGCACATGCTACAATCAAGGAAATAAGGGGAGTGTAAGTTATGAGTGTCTATAGCAATATAGAGATAGAGGATGCAATCAAGGATGGTCATATTATTTTCCATCCTTACCAACCAGAACATATTAACGGAAGTAGCGTTGATGTGACACTCGGTGAATGGTTCTATAGAACTGACCGCAAAAGTCCACAAACCGTCTACAATCCTTTCGATAAAATCGAAGTTGATCGTTATTTCGGCGAACCACAAAAGGCAATCACTCACGCTGATTGGTGTAAACAGACCGGCAACGAACCGCTTGCTAATATTCCCTCAGACCACCCAGTAATCGTCCTTGAACCAGGTGAACGCATTCTTGCACATACAAATGAATTTATCGGTATTCTTCCCCCAGGAACAACGAGTATGCAATCTCGCAGCACTTGGGGGCGCAACGGTGTTGCAGTCTGTTTTGACGCAGGTTGGGGCGACCCAGGCTACGTGAATCGTTGGACGCTTGAAGTTTACAACTTGAACCAACGACACAGTATCGTTATTCCTGTTGGTGAACGTATTGCCCAAATCGTCTTTATGCATACCGGCGAAGTTCGTGGCAGCTACGAAAATCTCAGTGGTAAATATGCTTCAGGGACAGACGTTGCTGAACTTGAAAAAGCTTGGAGACCAGAACAAATGTTGCCACGCGCCTACAAAGACAAGCGAGCTGAGTAATGGGAATTTTCATTACAGCCGAAGGTGGTGACGGATCAGGAAAGGGTACACAGATGAAGATGCTCCACGAGCATTTAATCGAAGAGGGGTACACCACCGAACTCGATAGTTATCCTCGTTATAAAGATCCTTCGGCAGAGCATGTTATTCGTTTTCTTAACGGTAAATATGGCAACCCACACCCAGAACTCGCAAGTCTTCCTTACGCAATTGATCGACTCATGGGTGCGCAAGCAATTAAAGCATTCCTTCAACTTCCTAATAGCGTCTACCTCGGCGATAGGTATGTCTCATCCAATCTGGGACACAATGGCTCTAACTTTGATACCCACGAAGAACGTTCGGAGTACTTCGAATTCGAACGGCATTTTGAACATAATATCCTCGGCATCCCAAAACCCGACAAGAATGTTATCTTTATGGTCCCTGCATGGATCTCACAAGAGAATATAGATAAGAAACAAAAACGCGATTACACCGACAAGAAGCGTGATATTCACGAAGCAGATCTTACGCATCTTGAGCGAACGCTTGAAAGTTACAAAGCTTTAGCTGCTCAATATCCAGACGAATACGAACTCCTTGATGCAATGGAAAATAGCAAAAAAATGCGTTCTATGGAAGATATTCAAGAAGAATTTCGATCAATTGTTCACAATCTTATAGATTAACATTTTTTGTAGCGACCGAACCAAGAAGTACCTGCTGTTGCTTTTCTCTCGCGTTTTTATGTGCTTCTTTTACTGCTTCTTTTGAAAGCAGCTTTGCTTGTAGTGCTTCATTTGAAGCAACGATTGTCGTCGAGACCGGTGCGGCCTTTTCGTAATCATCATTATTCAGAAGCTCCGGTGCAAGTTTGTATAGTCCACCACGATAGCCTAATGAATCAGCCCAATTCTTATTATTCTCGTATGGGATAGATCGAATGACCTCTGCTTGTTCCGAAGGAAGCTGATCGAGTATGACAACAAACGAAGACCGTTCCATGACTTTTACTCCGCTAGGGAGTTCACCAAAAGGTGTCTCGCGGGTCATATGAATAGCTCCATTCTTTTTCGGATTACGAAGATCTTGCGCGCCTTTGATCTTAAATGTCGGTTTTATTCCTCGAACGAGCGCGCCGCCCATCAATGTAATCGCATTATTAACAGCCGGTCGCATTTCTTTAAGAAGTTTAATACGTTCTCTTCCATAAGGATGCGTTAAACTAGCAAGTTCTATAGTCGGAACACCCAGCAAGTCTTGAATAAAGAGCAGTTCTGCCGGTGATGCAAATCCTCTTGCTGCACGGTCAATAACCTCGAGTACCTCTCCAGGAAGATCATTAAGGTCTGCTTTCTCACGATACGCAAAACTTTCAAGGTTATGAGTTTCACGGTTTGCCGTGCGTGACATATTTAAGATTTCAATATACTGCGCAAGCTCCGGTGACACATACTCAGGAGTATTTTTTCGACTAAAAAGCTTATTGATCTCTGCTTTTACATCGTCTTGCTGGATTTTTATTTCCCACGTCGAAACGAGCGGGGTTGCGCCCCAAGTAAGTGGCTCACCAATACTATTGGTGCTTATACGAGCAAGATCAGCTAAAATCTTCTGTTCGGATAGGTCACGAGGGAGAGAGACCTCGGGTTCACGCTCATTCATTTGAATTTTATTATACCATTCTTCCAGAGGTAATACTAGTTATTCACAGAGGTGAAAAGAGCCTCAACCGATAAAATGGTTGAGGCTCGTATGAAGGGGACGTGGGAGTGGCGACCATACGGTCTTACGTACGGTCGCCACTCGACCTTATTCGGACTTGGAGGGTTGCTCGCGCTCGTCAGCGGACGAATCTTCGTTGGTATAGCCGGCTTTGCGACCAGTGATGCCAGTGAAACTGGGCTGAGGACGATCCCCATTGATCAGTGCGAGCGTGTCTCCGAATGCCATATTTCTTCCCTTCGTTCATCATCCCAAGTGAAATGACAGTACCTTATTATAGATTATTACGACATATTATTCAACCTACGCCAATGATAGCGTATGAAGGGTCCATGGATACGCCACAGCTAGCCCACCTCTTTAAGAACGTTGACTTATTTACCTACAGCCTGTACAATGCAGGGTAAGACAACCAAAGACAGTGGCTGTGAGAGTAAAGAGCAATCGATACAAACACTTAATTTGCTACCGAGGAATTGTAAATAAACATACATTTCATGAGTCTTTGGCAGCCCTGCGAGGTCCAAAGACTTTTTGTTTTCCTCGGAACTGCCTGTCTAGATTGATTAACAATTTGGCCGAATAAAACTAATGTAATTCCTAGGAGAATTTGATTTATGGCGATTTCACGCGATAAAAAGAACACATTGGTTGCTGATTTTAGTGAACTACTCACAGCTGCTAAGACAACCGTATTTGCAAAATACGACGGTCTTAGCGTTGCGGACGTCCAGAAGCTCCGAGCAGAAGCTCGCGAAGCTGGCGTTGTGATCAAGGTGATTAAAAACCGCCTTGTCCGTGTAGCTCTCGCCGACGTTGCTACTTATAAAGATACCGACACCTCACCACTTACCGGACAACTTCTTTACGCTGTTAGCGCAGAGGACGAAATTGCACCAGCGAAGGTTTTGAATACGTTTGCAAAAACGAATCCAGCCCTTGCTATTGCCGGTGGTTTTTCTGGTGAAGGCGTTCTTTTAAGTGCTGATGAAGTAATCGCACTCGCAAGCCTCCCTAGTAAGTCACAACTTATTGGCGAAGTTATTGCAATGCTTCTTTCACCGGTTAATGACATCACGAACGCATTGTCGGGTAACCTACATGCATTACTTGATGGCGTCGAAGCCAAAGCAACCAGTTAATTTTTTTAACAAACGTACACAATTTTAATTTTGAACAATAAAGGAGTCATAAAAATGGCTGATCTAAAGAAATTTGCAGAAACCCTTGTTGGGTTAACTGTACTTGAAGTAAACGAACTCAAGACTATCTTGAAAGACGAATACAACATCGAACCAGCAGCTGCTGCAGTTGCTGTTGCTGGACCTGCTGCTGAAGCAGCTCCAGCTGAAGACGCAAAGAGCGACTTCAACATCATCCTTAAGGATGCTGGTGCACAAAAAGTTGCTGTTATTAAGGCTGTAAAAGACATTACTGGTCTTGGTCTTGGTGAAGCAAAAGCTTTGGTTGACGGTGTTCCATCAACAATCAAAGAAAAAGCTCCAAAAGAGGAAGCAGAAGCTGCTAAGAAAACTCTTGAAGAAGCTGGCGCAACCGTCGAGCTTAGCTAATCAACATTCGGCCATTTTGAAAATCTGAAAATTCTTTTATACCGCCCCTCACTGGGCGGTATTTTAGTTAGGCAAAATATACAACAATTCTGCACTCACCTCTGAAATTAATGTGGAAAAGAATACGAGAAACTTGCGAATAATATATAATTATACTATAATATAATCATTGTTTTGACCTATCCACCCGAGAGAAAGCAAGGCACGAACATGAAGATACTATGGTTCACTATCACGATGGAACACCTGCCAGACGTGATCATCATTGCAGCCATCATCCTCGTCATAATCGGATTCGCAATCGGTCTGACCATACGGTCGGTTAAGAACAGGCGCAAGAAGCGCGAAGTGCAAGAAGAGATAACTGCAAAAAAGCAAGAAGCGCAACGCGCTCTGAGTCGAATCGATAACGCAGTGACGACATGGACTAGTTCCATTTTCAGGGCATTTAAAACACCCGGAGCCGACATAGACATCGTCGAGGTGGGACCTCCTCCGGAAGGTTGGGAGCGATCAAAGCACCAAGCAGATATCGCTGAAGCGCTCAAGATACAACTCGCTGCACAGGAACGAGTCGACGCGATCAAAGCGCGACTGGACGCATTCGCCTCCCTTCGCAGCGAGCCGGATGACAACGAATTGATTCTGTACAACAAGATCGACGAGATGCTCGAAAAGTACAGTGATGATACTACCGAGGAAGACCTAGAGTGGACTGAGGTAAAGCTCGCCGAGCTCATGAGCCTCTACAGCGAGGAACAGCTTCATAGAGCAAGGTTGGGTGATAAAGAGAGTTTGAAAGAACTCATAAGACTCACCCGAGAAAAGCTGCTGAAGCGCAAGGAACTGCCCGAGGACTGGAAAGAGTTGGTGGCTCGATTCATCAAGAACCCTTCTCTGAAGGACTTTGGGCTCAGTAGTAAAAGCCCTAAAACGGGAACGTTGCGACTTCGTGCTGAGAGTGCTATCACGCGCCGCCAGTTCACTGAGGCCAAGATCATATTGGCCTACTGCAACGACACCAACAACCCTCAGAATTACGCTGAGGTAGGGATGATCTTCGCGACTGATCTCGCCATAGTCGTCGGGCGAGAAAGAGGTAAACACATCTCCGAGAAGGACTCGGCGGCACAAACCGCCTAGCCTGTCCTCAAGGTTGAAGCCACACAAGATTTGTCTTGTACGCTCCCTTGGGGGCGGGCTTTAGCTTTTTTAAGACATAAGGATTGACATTTTCACAATCCATTGCTATAAGTGAGGTATACAAATTCAAAAATACACAGATAAAGGAATTGCGAGTACCCATGTCTGAACTACCAGAGAAACAAGTCAAGCGACTACACAGCTTGATCCAAGAAGCAGAAACCAACCTAGCGGCAGCCAAGGAGCTGTTGATTAGCATTATCGGTGACGACGGCAACGTTATCACTCCAAAATCAGGTACTAACGAGGAAGTCGGCGGCAAAGTCGTCGAAGGAATCTTTGATGGTCAAAAAATGGCTGGACCTGATGGTAAAGAATACCCAGTTCCCGCAAACTATGCCAGCAAGTCAAAACTTGTCGAAGGTGACATCCTCAAACTTACCATTGCCGATGACGGAAGTTTCATCTACAAGCAAATCGGTCCAATCGAGCGTATCCAGATCATTGGAACACTCGTCCAACACGACGGCGCATATTACGTTGAAGCAAACGGCCGCGAATACCGCATCCTCCTTGCCAGCGTGACATACTTCCGTATTAATATGGGCGACCAAGTCACTATTATCGTTCCTGCAGATAACCCAGAAGCGACCTGGGCAGCAGTTGAAGCTGCGCTTTAGCTCTTTCCCTCTTAATTGACTTTATTGTATAAAAGTGCTATAATTATAGCTAGCTTTAGATTTTCGTAAGTCTTAGCTTGTTCCTGTTACATCCATTCAATCCGAAGGGTAAAGATGAAACTCACTGTTCTTCCATCACTGGAAGTATTGTTTTCAGCTGACAATGATCGCATCGCCGAACTGCAACAACTCGGTCTCACCACGGGAACAGAGCTTGCTCTTTTCTCGCCGAAGATACTAACAGAGACTGCTGGACTCACGAAGAGCACCACTCTGTACATCGAGAAGGCGTTCGAACACCACAACATCCGACCACGAGATGACGATGAGTCTCTCAAGGACGCCATCGTTCGCCTGCACGGCTCGGTTGAGGCGGCACCTCTCGAGGTGCTCAACTTCACCGTCGAAGACGAACAAGTGCTGTTTGCTCCACTCACCAGCCTGCTGGAGTGGATCTACGACAGCTACCCGCACATTGTCTCCATCGTGCAGATCAGGTACGAGAACGAGTTCGCCATGGATGAGTGGTCCATGTACGAAGAGTGGTTGAAGTTCGACAAACGACTCACCGCGCTCGGCGTGTAACAGGACGGCCGATTCGCCTCACCGCGAATCGGCAAAGTCCCTAGAATCATTTTCAATTAAGTGATTCTAGGGACTTTTTTATTGCAACAACATTCCATAAGCAGTATAGTAGCCTTATCACTGAGGTGAAAACAAACAAAAGGTAAACGACTAAAAAACAACTGTGCTTAAAACACAACAAATTTACGTTTTTTAGCACGTATACTAGAAAAAGAAATAGGGGAGAAAAAGGTGTCTACGGCGCTATATCGGAAATATCGGAGCAAATCACTCGACGAAGTTGTGGGGCAGAATCATATCACTGATATTTTAACGCGGGCTATTAAAGCCGGTCGTATCTCTCATGCCTATCTATTAACTGGTCCTCGAGGGGTTGGTAAGACCTCAGTTGCAAGAATCTTAGCACACGAGATTAACCATCTCCCTTATAGCGACGACTCAACCCATTTAGATATTATCGAGATCGATGCCGCCAGTAATAATGGCGTCGAAGACGTTCGTGACCTTCGTGAAAAAGTGCAGATTGCGCCAGTTTCTGCTGCCAAGAAAGTCTACATCATCGACGAGGTACACATGCTTTCAAAAGCAGCCTTTAACGCGCTCCTGAAAACCCTCGAAGAACCGCCAGAGCATATCGTTTTCATCCTCGCCACAACTGACGTCGACAAATTACCAGCAACAATTGTGAGTCGTACGCAGCGCTATGGCTTTCGTGCCATTAGCGAAGCCGATGCCGTCAAACACCTTCGTTATATTGCCGACGAGGAAAAGATCATTATCGATGACGCTTCGTTAAAACTGATCGCCCAACGCGGCGACGGCAGTTTCCGCGACAGCATCAGCTTACTTGATCAGCTTGCCAGCCTGACTGACGATAAAAAAGGTATTACTCCAGATCTTATTGAAGCGACACTTGGTCTTGCGCCAACCATCGCCGTTGAAGCAATCATTGCGAGCGTCGAAGCGCACGATGTTACCAAAGTTGCCGAGCTCCTCGAGCAGACAACCGCTGATGGCATTAGTCCCGTAACATTGACCGAGCAACTGACACACACGATTCGTGACCAGGTTGCAAGCAAACCATACTTATTGCCGTTGCTTGATAGCCTCCTTGACGTCTCAAGAAGTAGCCAACCACAGCTAAAGCTCCTTGCAACCCTCGGCGCAGCAGCACTGGAACACAAACCAACAAAAACAGCAGCCCTCGCAACCCCGGTCCTCGAAGTAACAGCAACCATTGAAGAGTTAAGCAAACTAGCGACAAAAGTGAAGCCAGAAATGCCAGCTCCAGCTAAAGTAGTATCTGCGGAAGAAGTTTCTGCCAGTGGTGATCTTGACTCTGGCGAACCTAGGGATTTTGACTGGAAAGCATTGATTGAACACACCCGCAAAAATTACGTAGCCTTATTCAGCGTTCTCTCGAAATGCGACCACGAACTCATCGCTAGCGATCTCACGCTCTATACAAAAAATGCATTCTACAAGAAAAAGCTCGACGACCAAAAATACAGTACCTACCTCTACGAAGCACTGAAAAGTATTGGGAGTTATGAACTTACCGTCCACACAGTTCCCACACCTCTGCCACCAAAGAGTAGCCAGGCTGCTGCCGTAGCTGCTATTATGGGCGGAGGAGAAGAGGTCGCACTGTAAGACGCGACCTCGAAGAAGGGGTTCATGGCGACGAAAAACGTCCCTGCAGGGAAAATACCACCACAAAATCTTGATGCCGAGATGAGTTTGCTTGGTGCTGTTTTGATTGACGAAGAAACACTCGCCGATATTTCAGAACACGTCAAACCCCACGATTTTTACGACAAACGTCATGGACTTATTTATGACGCGATGATGCGTCTCTACGAAAAACACAAACCCGTCGACCTTTTGACACTCACCGAAGAATTAAAGAAGAAGAACGACATTGAAACAATTGGTGGTTCTGCGTATCTCACTGAACTTACAAACTACGTCCCGACTGCCGCGCATGCCGAAGCCTACGCAGAACTTGTTGCGCAAAAGGCAATTCGTCGTCGTCTTATCAAGGCAAGTGGTGATATTTCAGAACTTGGGTACGATGAAGAAACCTCAACCGCAGAGCTCCTCGAGCAAGCAGAAGCTGAACTCTTTTCAGTCAGTGATCAGTCGCTGAAGCAAGATCTTGTCAGTATCGAAAGTATCTTGACCGAAAGCTTCGACCGTATGGAAGAGCTCCACAGAAACAAAGGACAGCTGCGCGGCGTGAGAACTGGCTATCGCGACCTCGATACTATGACTGCAGGTCTGCAGCGTAGTGACCTCATTATTCTTGCGGCGCGTCCTGCAATGGGTAAGACGACTTTGGTAACAAACCTTGCGTATAACGTCGCAACAATTGCAAAACAACCCGTCTTATTCTTTAGCCTCGAGATGAGCAAAGAACAACTAGTTGACCGTATGCTATCCGACGCATCAGGTGTCGATAGCTGGAATATTCGTACCGGAAATCTTTCCGACGATGACTTTAGTAAACTTTCTGATGCGATGGGCGAAATGGCCGAAGCACCGATCTTTATTGACGACACACCTGGTGTGAGTGTACTTGAAATGCGTACAAAAGCACGCCGTGCTGCACACGAACAGCCGCTAGGACTTATCATCATTGATTACCTCCAGCTGATGCAGGGAAGTGGTCGTGATAACGGAAACCGTGTCCAAGAGGTGAGCGAAATCTCACGTGGACTGAAGCTTCTTGCCCGAGAATTGAACGTGCCAGTTATTGCTCTTAGTCAACTTTCTCGTTCGGTTGAATCACGAAATCCACAAATTCCACAACTCGCTGACCTACGTGAATCAGGATCAATTGAGCAAGATGCTGATATCGTCATGTTTATCTATCGTGAAGAGTACTACAACCCAGATACAGATCGTAAACAGATTACTGATCTTATCATTGCGAAACACCGTAACGGACCAACCGGCAAGATTGAACTCTTCTTCCACCCTGAGCGCCTGCGCTTTATGTCCTTAGACCGCAAGCACGATAGTTAATGATATAATCAAGGTAACTTATGGCTGCGAGAGATATTACCAATTTCTTTATTTACCGCTGGCGTTACATCGTCGGTTATAGCATTATCGCATTGCTTCTTGCGGGTCTACTTATATTCGCTGGGCTCTATGTTCCGGGCGGTGTATCTCCAGAAGAAATGCGTGCAACGATTCGTAGCGATGGTCTTTCTTTCTCTGATCCGTCAACGTTTGCGCTCACAAGCTTACCTTTCTATCTTTTACAAAAACTCATTTTTCACTTTTTCGGTGTGTATGATATTAGCATCAAAGCCCCAGCGCTTATCCTTGCACTATTCTCTGCTATTGGCTTAATCCTTCTGCTGCGACGATGGTTCAAACCGAACATTGCAGTCCTCACATCACTCATTACGATCACCACTGGACAGTTCCTGTTTATCGCCCAAAATGGTACTCCAGGAATCCTCTATGTGTTCTGGCCGATCCTCCTTTTGTCACTTGGTACGCAGGTAACACGTGCGAAGAAGGGGAGGCTCTTCTGGAAAATCTCATTCGCTGCGGCTGCAGCACTGAGCCTCTACACACCGCTCAGCATCTATCCGCTTATTGCGATTACACTCGCCGTGACGCTCCACCCGCATCTTCGTAATATCGTCCGACGACTTTCTAAAGTAAAGGTTAGTATTAGTCTCTTTACTGCAGCCGTTCTTATTGCACCACTTGCTTATCTTATTGCCATAAAACCACAACTTGGTCTGAGCTTGCTTGGCGTACCAGCAACCTGGCCACCTGACATTGGTGCAAATGTTATCACGTTATTAAAGCAATTTTTCCTATTCTGGGAACCAAGTACGACAACGCTCATGACCCCCGTCTTTGGGTTCGGTTCAGTCCTCATTATTGGACTCGGTATCTATAGACTTATCCTGACACGCGACACAACACGAAGTTACTTGATAATCATTTGGCTCCTCTGTCTTATTCCAGTGCTGCTTATTAACCCACTCTTTACGAGCGTGACATTTATTCCATCGGTCTTATTGCTGGCAGCTGGACTCACAAGTCTCATTACCTATTGGTACCGACTATTCCCACTGAACCCTTACGCACGTATCGCGGGACTTATTCCCATCGTTATTCTTGTCATTACGTTGATTGGATCGGGGTTAGATCGTTATATCTACGGCTATCACTACGCGCCAAGTACTGCGGTTAATTTCTCAAATGATTTAAAGCTCATTCCGAAGAACACAAAGAATCTTGTTGTAACAAGTGACGAACTGGCATTCTACCAGGCCGTTGCACATCACAGACCTGGACTCAGCGTGGAGACGATTCCGATGAGTAATGAATTTGTCGCAACCCGTCTGGCGCATACGAGCATCTCACCAAGCTATCACATCACTCAAATCATCACGACGACATACACAAGCGACAGTGATCGACTCTACATCTACAAAAAGAGTTAACAGTAACGTATAATTAAGAAGTAATTAAGAGACGGAGAATATAATGGCTTTTGACCAAATGAAGATGCTGAACAAGCTACGTAAAGCGCAGAGCGATTTAAAGAAAGAAATTATTGAAGTTGAAGCAGGTGACGGCGCAGTTGTCGTACAGATCACTGGTGAATTGAAGATGAAAAAGATCACGATCAATCCAGCATCGGTCGATGTTGATGACATCGCTGAACTTGAACACTGGATTGAAATTGCAGTTCGTGACGGACTTGCAAAAGCACAAGAAGTTGCTGCTGAAAAAATGAAGCCCCTTATGGGTGGTCTTGGCAACCTAGGTCTTTAGAGTTTCATGGCTCACTTGCTGCCAGTCGCACTGGAAAAATTAATCGACGAACTCGGACGCTTGCCCGGCGTTGGGTCGCGTACTGCCGAACGGTACGCCTATTTCCTATTGAAGGCTGACCAGCACATTAATACGTCACTCTCAACGGCAATTCACGACATTCACAGCCTCGTGAAGACCTGTCCAATCACATTTGCACTCATTGACGCGGATGAGGAAGTATCGCCGCTCTATAGTGATCCTAATCGCGACAAGACACTTGTTGCAGTCGTTGAAGAGCCTCTTGATATTGTCGCCCTTGAACGAACAGGGCAATTCAAGGGAACGTACCACGTCCTTGGTGGCGCAATTAGCCCTATCGACGGAGTGGGACCAGAGCAACTCCATATTCCAGAACTCTTGAAGCGCCTTGTTGACGACGATGTGAAAGAGGTGATTATCGCCACTAATGCCAGCGTCGAAGGCGAGTCAACCGCACTGTTTTTGCAACGTCATATTAAAGATGCCGGCATTGACGTCGAGATGAGTCGCTTGGCTCGTGGTATCCCCGTTGGGGTTGATCTGGAATACGCTGATCAAATTACCCTGACACACGCTCTTGAAGGTCGTCGCTCGTTCTAATCTGGTACAATAAGACCTAATGTACGAATCTGCAAAACAGCTGATAGGCTCAGCTCAAAAAATCATGGTCATCCAGGCCGAAAATCCCGACGGCGATAGCCTCGGCAGTGCTTTAGCGTTGGAAGAAATTTTATCTGATCTGGGTAAAGACGTGCACCTCTACTGCGACGTTGAAATGCCAAAATACCTGCGTTACATCAATGGCTGGGACCGCGTCACTCAAGATTTTGATACCTCAGCCGACCTGGCTATTATCGTCGATACCACCAGTGAGACACTTATCAGCAAAGCGCTTGAAATTAATGGTGCTCGTCATTTCCTTGAATCGCATCCGGTACTTGTCATTGATCATCACACAGAAACAGAAACAACGCTCCAGTTTGAACATGATATCCTCGCTGAAGAAGCCGTTGCGACTAGTGAGATTATTTACAAGCTCGCCGCACAGTTTGACTGGAAAATTACCCCGCAAGCTGCCGAAGACATGATGATTGCCATTATGAGCGACAGCCTTGGTCTCACCACGCAGAATGTCACCGCATCGACATTTCACACTGTTGGTGAATTAGTTGCGCTTGGTGCGCACAACAGCGTTATTGAAGAACGTCGTCGCGAATTCATGAAGAAGTCTGCAGAGATCCTCGCCTACAAAGGTCGTCTGTTAGAACGTATCGAATACAGCCTCGACGGCCAGCTCGCTACCGTGCACATTCCGTGGGATGAGATCGCCGAGTTCAGCGATCAATACAATCCAAGCGTGCTCGTGCTTGATGAAATGCGCCTCGTCATTGGTGTCAAAATTGCGATTGCATTTAAAACCTACCCAGACGGAAAACTGACCGGCAAGATCCGTAGCAACTATCCAATCGCCGAGCAAGTCGCCGGCTTCTTTGGTGGTGGTGGTCACAAATACGCATCAGGCTTTCGCGTTTTTGAAAGCTATGACAAAATAATGACAGAATTAATCTCTGCAACAGATAAGGCAATTACCGAATATGAGTCTTCAGTTTCATAACCAACTCTCGAAAAAAGTAGATCTATTTACTCCTCAAGTCGACGGGAAAGTCAGTCTCTACACCTGTGGTCCGACTGTCTATGACTATTTGCATGTTGGTAACTGGACTTCCTATCTTTACTGGGATACGCTGGTTCGCGTCTTGCAAGCAAACGACTTAAAGGTTGACCGTGTTATGAACATCACTGATGTTGGACACCTCGTTAGCGATGCCGATGAGGGTGAAGACAAACTTGAAAAAGGTGCACGCCGTGAAGGTAAAACTGCCTGGGAAGTGGCTGCTTTTTATACCGAAGATTTCCTTAAAGGAATGGAGCGGCTTAATCTTATTGCGCCGACTCACATTACAAAGGCAACCAATTATATTGAAGAGCAACTTCAACTTGTTCGTACATTAAAGGAAAAAGGCTTTACCTACGAAATCGACGATGGCATTTATTTCGATACCGCAAAGTTCCCAACCTACGCTGATTTTGCTGAACTTGACCTTGAAGCTCAACGCGCAGGCGCACGTGTCGAATTCAATCCTGAAAAACGTAATCATAGTGACTTTGCACTCTGGAAGTTTACACCTGAAGGCGAAACTCGTGACATGGAATGGGATACTCCCGCAGACCTGATTGAAGTAGATGAAAAACGCCCCGGCTTCCCAGGGTGGCACCTCGAATGCTCAGCTATGGCGATGACTCTCCTAGGCGAAACACTCGACCTTCATACCGGTGGCATCGACCACATCCCCGTACACCACACGAATGAGATTGCCCAGTCTGAAGCCGCAACTGGTCAGATTTTTGCAAACTATTGGATGCATAATAACCACCTCAAAGTGAATGGTACCAAGATTAGTAAGTCGCTCGGCAATGGCTACACGCTTGATGACCTTGAAGAGAAAGGGTATTCACCACTTGATTTTCGTATGTTCGCGTTGCAAAGCCACTACCGCAGTGAAGGGAACTTTACGTTCGAAAACCTCGACGGGGCAAAAAACCGTCTTCGTAACTGGCGTAACATCGCAGCACTTCGTCATCAGACACATGACTGTCTTCGTGACGATGATGAGAAATCAACCGATGACGAGTCAGTTTCACTGTACGCGAGCTCTCAGGCACTCGTAGAAGCCCTCTCAAACGATCTTGATACGCCTACAGCGTTCGCAATTATCGACGAAGCATTTAGTAAAATTGAAGGTATCGATATCGAAGACATCCACCAACACGCGCTGACATCTCTACTTGAAACGATTGACAGCCTCCTAGGGCTACAGTTGCTCGATACAACCAAAGATATTTCTGACGATATCAAACGCCTTATTATCGAACGTGAACGTGCTCGTGAGAATAAAGACTGGAAAGCAGCTGACGAGCTTCGCAACCACATCGAAAAGAGCGGCATCACTGTTCGTGACACCGCCCATGGTTCAATCTGGGAATATAACGCGTAATTACGCGCTAATCTCAATATCGACTTCTTTTTTCTTTGAACCCTTAGCTTCTAATCGCTCAGCTTTTACATGCTGAAGATACTCATCAAGCAGCACACGAATTGATCCAGCAATTGGAATGGCGATAATACCACCGACGATACCGAATAGATACAATCCGATGGTGACTGAACCAAGCACTGCAAGTGCAGACAGTTCGATTTTCTTTGCTTGGATATGTGGTGCGACAAAATTGTTCTCAACTTGCTGGTAAACGAAGAAGTAGATAATGTAAATGATCGCTGCAGGCAATGCGTTAAATGCAAGCAGTGCAGTAATCAAAAGCCCAGCAATCGTTGCACCGAACATCGGAATCAATGACAGAACAAAGGTGATAGCAGCCGTAGGGAAGGCGAGACCTGATGGGATCTGAGGGAAGATGAAGCTCAGCACAAAGACAGCTGCACCGGCAAGGACACCGCCAATTGCTGAAACAGTCAGCTGACCAGTGATGTAGCCACTAACGACACCGTACATACGACTGACAATTCGTTGATGAAGTACCATCTTCTTTCGATCGTTGTAGAGCGCCCAGAGTCGTTTCATCCACATAGGACCTTCGATAAGCATTAAGAATGTCAGTACAAGAACAAGCAAGGTAGCGGTAAGGAACGAGAAGAATGAACCGACACCAGTGATGACACTCTTCCCAACATTACTCGCCCAGCTTGCGGTACTGTCTTTGATTGAGTTCACCGCTTGATCAACTTGAGGTTTCAAGTTGTATTGGTCGATAAGCCCATTCAGCCCTTTCCACTGATTTGTTGCCGTATCAACAAGTGAGGGAATGTTTTGAACAAACTTTGCGGTTTGTTGCACAACTGGTGGGATAACAAGGAAGATAATCGAGCCGAGGATAACGACAACGAGTATGTACGCAAGTGCAGTCGCAGCAACGCGACTCTTACCAGGAAGAATACGTGCAATTCGCGACACAGGACCATTCAAAGCAAGCGCCAAGAAGAGCGCCACTCCAAGAATAATAAGGGCAATAAGCGCGTGGTAAATAGCAAAAATTGCAAAACCAAATCCAATAACAACGAGCCAAAATCGAACAAATGTTCTTGTGTCTATATCTATACGGGTCTTCATGAGACGTATTATACACATTTTAGAGTTTCAGAGATAGCAAAGGGAAGATTCAGCGCTTCCTCCCACCTCGACAAACCGCTTATGGCAACGTATAGTAAACACTACTATGGAGCCCTTATTCAACAATTTACGGCGTGTCTTTAAGGGTGGCATTTTAACGCACCGTGAAGATAGGATTGAACATAGTCACGATGCAAGTATCTATGAAATTATCCCCGAGGCTGTCCTTGAACCAAAAGATACTGAAGACATCCAACAGCTTGTTTCGTTCGTGAATGAACATAAAATAGACCACCCATCTCTTTCAATCACCACGCGAAGTGCAGGTACCGATATGTCAGGTGCGGCGATAGGCAATTCACTTGTTCTGAATATGACAAAATACTTTTCGCATATTGGAGGCGTGTCCGGCACTATCTTGCATACACAACCAGGTGTGTTTCTTCGTGATATTGACCCACTTCTTGCGAGTCATAATCTTATGCTTGGATCTGCACCGGCAAGTCGTGCGATTTCAACAATCGGCGGTATGGTTGGTAACAATGCAGGTGGCGAACAATCGCTACGTTTTGGCAATACCGAGCGGTCAGTTCGTGAACTAAAAGTTGTCTTCGCAGATGGTAATGAATATACAGTCAAGCCACTTCATAAAAAAGAGCTTGAGAAAAAGATGAGGCAGAAAAACTTCGAAGGGAGTTTGTATAAAGAGGTCTATGAACTTATCGAGAAGCACTACGACCTGATTCATAATGCTCGTCCACACGTGAACAAAAACTCAATGGGCTACAACCTGTGGAGTGTTTGGGACCGTGAGATTGGCATTTTTGATATGACACGACTCATAACAGGAAGCCAAGGCACGCTTGGTATTATTACCGACATCAAACTTGAGGCAGTACCGAAAGCACCTCATACAGGATTACTCCTTGCATACCTCACGTCATTTCACCAGTTAGGTGAGATCATTCCGCTCGTTATGAAATATAAGCCTGCAACGTTCGAGGGCTTCGACGATATTACCTTTAAACTTGGTATCCAGCACTTCCGTAGTTTCTCGAAGCAGCTTGGGATCAAAGAAATGCTCAAACAACAAGCATGGCTCCTTGGTTCAGTCGCACGATTTAAGGGTCATCTTCCGAATATCCTTCTGATGATTGAGTTTGAAGGCAAGACAAAAGCAGAAGTCTACCGCAAAATCGCAACACTTCATGATGCGTTGAAGCCGTTCCACCTGAAAATGGACGTCGAAGGCGACGAAGCATCGAGCGCCCCATTCTGGCAAATTCGCCGTGCGTCACTCTCGTTACTGCGAACGCGCGTCAAACACACATATGCCTCACCGTTTATTGACGATATGACCGTACAACCAAAGTACCTTCCAGAGTTTTTGCCCCAACTTCGTCGTATTATTCGTAAATACAAACTACCAGCCACACTTTCCGGTCACTTTGGGGACGGCAACTTCCATATTGTTCCTTTGATGAATATTGAAAGCAAACGTGATCAAGCAAAGCTTGAACCAGTCATGCGCGAAATTATCCCACTTGTCCTGCAATATGGCGGCACGATGGCAGGGGAGCACAACGACGGCATGGTTCGTGGTCCATGGCTACCGGCTGTTTTCGGCGACGATATGTTCGCACTCTTTAAGCGTACAAAAGAAATCTTTGATCCTCATTACATATTTAACCCTCATAAGAAAACTGATGCATCTTGGGAATACAGCATGGATCATATTCGCACGAAAAACAGTGGTGAGTTGATTAAGTAAGCCTTTGACCAATTTAACTAGATAATGTATAGTAATACTTAGTTATGAGTACAGAAACTATAGAAACAATCGGATGCGTCAAGGCAGCAACAAAGATCCTCGGTGACAAATGGACACCTCAGTTACTTCGTTTCTTTATTAACGAAGAATCAGTTCGTTTTTGCCAGATTCAGGACCTTGTTGAGGGTATTAATCCCCGTACACTTTCTGCACGTCTCGATCACTTGGAAGCGGAAGGTATCATTACCAAAAACGCCACAACTTCAGATAGTCGCTGTGAATACCGTCTTACTACCAAGGGCCACGACCTTATGCCCATCCTTAAAGACATGCAAGTATGGAGCGATCACTATAGCCCTACAACATCACCTGCGACCACCGTTACAGCATAAACAAAACTTTAGATTAAGCCCTCTCTCAGCCAAATAGCGCTATACTGGGTGTATGAGAGTATTAATTGTAGAAGATGAGCACAAGATTGCTAGGGCGCTAAAAAAGGCCTTAGAGCAAGAGACATACGCTGTTGATGTGGCGTTTGATGGTGATGAAGGCTACGCAATGGCCACTACCGAACCGTACGATATTGCGATTATTGACCGTATGCTTCCTGGAAGCTACGACGGTCTTGGTATAGTGAAAGCAATGCGTGATGCGAAAGTTCACACTCCTGTTTTGTTCCTTAGTGCACTAGGGAGCATCTCTGAGCGAACTGCCGGTCTCGATGCCGGTGCTGACGACTATCTCGTGAAACCATTCGCCCTTGAGGAGCTACTTGCCCGTGTCCGAGCATTACTCCGACGACCAACAGAACAACAATCAGCCATTCTTGAAGCAGGGGACTTAACCCTTGATACAGTGACCTATAGCGTCGAACGTGCGAGTAAAGCAATCCAACTCACCAGCAAAGAATTCGCACTCCTCGAATATATGCTTCGTAACCCTGGTCGTCCGCTCAGTAAAGAAGTAATTATCAGCCATGTCTGGGATTACGATGCCGATATTTTACCGAATACTGTTGAGGTATACATTAAATATCTTCGAAACAAGATCGATGCGCCTTTCAAAAAGCCACTCATTCACACTGTTCGAGGCTTTGGCTACAAGCTCGAGGGATAACAGGTGTTCAAGTCAGCGACCGTCAAATTGACCGCTTGGTATCTGGTCATCCTTATGGTGATCAGCCTTGTTTTTAGTTTTGCCATTTACAACCTGAACTATCATGAGGTAAATGTCCGTCTCGAAAACCTCCAACACGGATTAACGGACTCAACGGTCCGTCCGCGAACAATTGCTCTGGTCAATTTTCAGAATGAGCAAGATCAGCTCCGAATGGATCAGTCACGCCAAGCTGCTGTCCAAATGATCCTTGCGTTGGTATATATTAATGCCTTCATCCTGGTTGTGGGTGGTTTCGGGAGTTATTTCTTAGCACGTCGCACACTTGGTCCAATTGAAAAAGCCCACGAAGCACAAAGCAGGTTTACCAGTGACGCCAGCCATGAACTTCGTACTCCACTTGCTGCCATGAAGGCTGAGCTACAAGTCTATCTTCGTGACGACAACTTGGCACTTGATGAAGCAAAAGGACTCCTAGAGAGTAATCTTGAGGAAGTCGATAAACTTATTATGCTTTCCGAGATGCTACTCAAAATGGCCCATCTTGATTACGATAAGCTCGAAAAAAAGCAGATTGATCTTGTTGAGATCTTACCATCCGTTATGAAGCCGTTTGCGAAATCAAAGAAACGTTTTGATATCACTACTCGTAAACAAGCGCTCATTTCTGGAAATGAAGCAGCCATCATGGAACTTATGAGCATCCTTATCGAAAACGCGATTAAATATAGCCCTGAACGATCGCGCATTAGTATTCGCATTTTCGAGCGTCGAACAATGACGGGTTTTGAGATTAAGAATAGTGGCACGCCCATTAGCGAAGAAAAGCTTCCGCACATTTTTGATCGTTTCTACCGCGCCGATAACTCACGTACAGAAAGTGGCAAGAATGGCTATGGGCTTGGTTTGGCCATTGCAAAGAAGATTACGGAGATCCATCACGGCTATATTCAAGCCAGCTCAACAGAGAAAGAAACGTCATTTACGTTCTATTTACCAAATTTAAGAAATCTTACAGCTAAAATTCAAGATCCCCAGTTATAGTTACGCTTGTTACTACAACTAAAACTATAACAAGGAGATATAAACATAATGAACGTTGTGACCCGTGGTATTAAAAATGCCACACGAAGTCCGCTCAAATCGGGTGCGATCGTCCTCATGTTCGCAGTCAGCATTGCACTCATTCTGAGTATGCTCGTTGCACGTGGGAGCGTTCTCACAAAGATCAATGATTTGAAGGCAACTACAGGAACAGCGATCGCCATCGCACCGGCAGGTGTCCAGGGTGGACAGGGTGGAGGAGATCTACTCACGACCGATCAAGTAGCAACGATTAAAAATACCGCAAACGTTAGTTCGATAACGTCAACATTGACCGACCAGATGATAACCAGTGATACAAACTTGACGTCATCACTCCAACTGGGTGGATTTGGTCAACGACAGGCACGAACCGATACGTCGACGTCATCAACAGGTACAACTCGACCAGCACCGACACCACGCATTAACGTGACCGGTACGACAGATGTCAATTCTATCTCAACAGATGGAAGTGCATTGAAGTTAACGAGCGGTTCAACTATTGATGCAAATGGTACAGGTCTCGTGGCACTGGTTGGTTCGAGTCTTGCCTCGAAGAATAACCTCAGTACTGGAAGCACCTTTACAGCATACGGTCAGACCGTCACTGTGAGCGGTATCTATAGCACTGGCAACACATTTCAGGATAGCGGCGTCATTATGCCACTCTCAACCGTCCAAACATTGACTGGTCAAGCAGGTGCCATCAGTAGCGTGAAAGCAACAGTGAACACCAGCGACAACGTCAGTTCAACCGTCGCAGCGCTGAAGACAGCACTGAGCGGCAAAGCAGACATCACCAGCCAAGCAGAGACCGCAGCAGCGAGCGTGAGCTCACTCCAAGGTATTGCGAACCTCACATTCGCAGGTGTTATCGGATCAGCAGCAGCTGGTGCCCTGATCATCATCCTCGCAATGTTCCTCGTCGTTCGTGAACGACGTCGCGAAATCGGTGTTATCAAGGCAATTGGTGGTTCAAGCGGAAAAGTCATCGCACAGTTCACCATTGAAGGTCTCACACTTACCGTTATCGGTGCAGTCACCGGACTAATACTCGGTGTCTTCGTCAGCGGTCCAATGACAACCTCACTCGTTTCAAGCAGCCAAAGCACCAGCACAACAGCAAGCACAACCGGACGTGGTGGGGCAGGCTTCGGTGGTGCAGTTCGTGGCGGATTCAGCCAACTGGGCACTAACGTCACACAAGTTACGGCAAGCCTAACTCCACAGATCTTCCTGTCAGCAATCGGTATCACATTACTTATTGCTCTCCTCGGAAGCGCTATCCCAGCATGGCTTACCTCACGTGTTCGACCAGCAGAAGTACTAAGGACAGAATAGGAGATCCCATATGCTAACCGTAGAAAATGTATCAAAAACTTTCAGTACCCCAGGTGGACAAGTACAAGCGTTAAAGGACATTAGCTTGTCAGTCAAAACCGGCGAATTCGTCAGCATCATCGGAAAGTCAGGAAGTGGTAAAAGTACCCTCCTGTCAATCCTCGGCGCGCTCGACAACCCAACCACTGGCTCTATTGTCGTCGACGACACTCAGATCAATAAGTTAAGCGGCGGAAGTCAAACAAAGTACCGTGCCAATAAGATCGGCTTTGTCTTCCAACAGTACAACTTGATTCCAAACCTGACTGCGCTTGAAAATGTCATGCTTGCACTCGAGTTCGGTGGTTACCCAGCTAACAGCCGCCTCGACCGAGCAATCCAGCTTCTAGAGTCAGTAGGGATCGAAGAAGACCAGCAACAACGCCGTCCTACGCGTCTCAGTGGCGGTCAGCAGCAGCGTGTCAGCATCGCGCGGGCACTTGCGAACCAACCTGCCTACATCCTTGCAGATGAGCCCACAGGTAACCTAGACAGTGCAACAGGTAAGAAGATTTTCGACTTGCTCCATGATTTGTCACGCAGTCAAAAGACAACTATCATTGTTGTGACTCACGATCTTGAGATCGCTGGAAAGACCGATCGCACCTTCACATTACAAGATGGCAAAATTACAACAAAATAGCGTGTCGTTTTAAGAGTCTCTTCAGGAAGACGCGAGATACTAAAGTCAGTAGCGCATACATTGCTACAACAAAAAAGCTGAAAACAGCCAGAAAAAGGAGGGAGTGAACAATATGAACACCACCATCACCAATACAATGAAGCCAACAGAAAAAACAATCTTACTCAGTAAAAAGGGTATGAAAGAATTGAAGAAGGCAATCTCACAATTAGAACACGATCGTGCAATGGTCATTAAAGGCTTACACGATATAGATAAAACAACAGGTCATGATGACCGCCTCGAGCGAGTGGAGCGATTAGCACGACTTGAATCGATCGAATCGGAACTTTCAGAAAAGCACCAAACGATTCTCGAAGCAAAGTTACTCCCATCAAAGCGAGCTCGAATGAAAGTCGCTATGGGATCAGTCGTTGACCTGATCGACCAGCAGGGAAGACTCTTCCGCTATACGCTGGTTGATACAATCGAAGCGAACCCAAGCGATGGACGCATCTCAGTCCTTAGCCCATTAGGACGTAATCTTGTCGGTAAAACCGTTAAAGACATCGTTGAGTGGAGCTCTGGTATCAACAATACGACATTCCGTCTTGTACGAATTTCGTAACACTTCCCACTCAGAAAAAGGTCTTTCCCAAAAGGAGAGGCTTTTTTCTTATGTTTGACTTTGTCTCTAAGATCAGACATAATCCTACTTCATAAAAAGCTTCGGTTTTTTATGTATTTTAACAGTACACACGATATCGGTATTGTTGAGTAAAGAATAGTGTCACCACTTTTATACATGTATGCACATATGCACATGGATAATTGCGGTGACACTACTCATTTATTCCAACACCGAAGGAGAATCGTCATGGCTATCGAGCCTTCCAAGCATCACCAAGCGTTTGAGGCGTACATGAAGATTCGTCGCCGGACCTCGGCGAAGGAGCGTCTCAAGAAACTGCATGCACAGTGTGTCAGCTACCGTGCAAACCTGCACGACATCAGCGAACAGCAAGCTAATCGGCGTCCACGTAAGCTGGATTCTGATCAACTTGTTCGTTCGATGATGAAGATGCGCAGTCGATTGAACGAGGCACTTCAGGAGACTCAGGCACTCGAAAGCTCGCTCGAGAATTACACCTCGATCAGCGTGGAGATGGTGCAGAAAGAATTTGCACGATTGTGTGCAAATCCGTACCTGCTTCGTCTGTCGGTCACGAAAGACCAGACA
The DNA here is from genome assembly GCA_028288995.1 of Candidatus Saccharimonadota bacterium. Classification (GTDB taxonomy): domain Bacteria; phylum Patescibacteriota; class Saccharimonadia; order Saccharimonadales; family Saccharimonadaceae; genus Microsaccharimonas. The sequence goes on along the minus strand of JAQGHF010000005.1, from coordinate 48,029 downwards.
CTCCAACTCATTATTGGTGCTCGCTATGAATTTGCGGGCATCATCTATGATCTGGGTGATTGGAGTATCGAGATCGGTCACCAGAGTCTCAAGCAAGACATGCACGTCGGATACAATGTCTACGAGCGTCGCTCGGGCGTCGTCCCTAACTGGAACAGCCACGCACCGGTCTATCGGCTCGGCGACCACAAGTTCTGCCTTGGGGACAATTTCGACATTGTCGAGGGATACCTGCAAGAGCGAGACTATCTGGCTGCGATCGAGGTGATCACCTTCTCGTTGTGCAATATCAACGATGAGGACATCCTCGACGTCCCGAACGCATTCAAACAAGTCGCCTAGGAAACGGAGCATCATGGCACAATCACTGGCAACCTGGCCACACGAGATACACGTGATCGGCATGGGTGGCATCGGAACACATGTTCTGCAGATGCTGCTCGAACACGGCACTCGTGAGGTTCACATCTGGGACGAAGATATTGTCGAAGCGCACAATCTTCCCACACAGTTCCTGTACTGCCCCCTCGACATCGGGTATCCGAAAGTCGAGGCGGCGGCGAGGTTCGTGGAAGAGCGTGGCTTCAAGACTCAGATCGTCGCACACAACGAGTGGGCGACGGGGGAATCGAAGCTTTCGGGCATCGTTATCTCTGGAGTTGACACGCTCGAAGCGCGCGGCAATATCTGGCAAGCGGTCGAGTTCAACTTCGAAGTCTTCCTCTACATCGATGCTCGCATCGGTGCGGACAGTGTTCAGATTCACACCATGGATCCGAACCTACCGAAGGATGTCGACCGCTACAAGTCCTGGATCTTTCTCGACGACGAAGCCCTTGAATTGGGCTGCGCTACTCGGGAGAACCCTCACTCAGCTCTGGCAGTCGCGCAGATCCTGAGTTCCCATCTCGCCCTCTTCGTGAGGGATGAGCCGATCGTTGGTCTCTTGGAACGAGACCTTCTGTCGGAATCAGAAGACCAGGCGCATCCGCAGCTGGTCTAGTCCGAAAGGAAAAGGCACCATGACGAACACGACGAAAGGCCGTCCCGCGACGGTCACACTCAAGGACGGCACGAGCACCAAGGAAGAGCTTCACATCGATGGTCAGACTATCGAGGAGTACTTCGCCGCAGCCGGTCTGCAGGTCGAAGTCCCGGGCCACTCGCTCGTGTCCGACGGCAAGCGCCTCGACCCGAAGGACACCCTCCGGCCCGACGCTACCGTCACCAGGGCGAAAAACCTCCGCAACGGCTGATCCTTCCAGATCCGCCATCCGTGTGTACATGGGAGGGGCATACCAAGGCTAGCGCACTTCATGGCGTTTAGGTTTGGGTGTCCCTCCCGGTCACTTCTATATTTATTGGAATATACTGATGAGTCCTAAAGGACGAAAAGTGCACAACCCACCCCAACACTAGCCTAGTTTGGTACAATAGAGCTAATGCTTTATTACCATACGTCGATCGAGGATACCTACGAAGCGCTAGGCACCGGACCGAAGGGTTTATCTCGTCACGAAGTAGAGCTACGTCTTCAGAAGTACGGCTATAACGCTATTCGCATCAAAAGCGATCCCTTGTGGCGAAAATTAGCCGAGCCATTCATCAACGTCTTTATGCTGGTGCTCTTCATTGCTGTCGTTATTAGTCTCTTTCACCATGCACTATTTGACGCCATCATTATCCTAGTCATTATGGCGACCAGTGCCGTCATTTACTACGTGCAACGGTTTACCACTGAACGCATTCTTCGTTCCCTACAAAAGCATACTGCCCAAAGAGTCGAAGTGATCCGTGGTGGCGAAACCCGCTATATTGATGACTCAGAACTAGTACCTGGCGATATTATCCAACTAAATGAGGGTGATAAGATCCCGGCGGACATTCGACTGATTACTGCCAACACACTCCGTGTTGATGAGGCAATGCTTACCGGTGAATCGGTGCCCGTAAGTAAAATCACCAACACACTTGAAAGCAAAAAAGAAGTGTATGAACAGATTAATATGCTGTTTCAAGGTGCATTTATCGTCTCGGGGCAGGCGACTGGTGTCGTTGTATATACCGGCAACGCTACTGAGTTTGGGCGTATTGCTGCATTGTCGCGAAAATCATCTGATGCCAACACCAGCCCTGTGCAAAAGAAGATAGACAAACTCCTTGGTTACATTGTGATGGCAGTCGGTGGACTGGCAGTCGGAGCCTTCATTCTTGCAACCTGGCGCGGTATTGAGTTTACCGAGGCACTTCGCTTCGTTCTCGCCTTAGCTGTGTCAGCTGTCCCAGAGAGTCTACCCGTCGCGATCTCCGTCATTCTTGTCCTTGGGATGCGTCGCATGGCCGCAAAAAAGGCACTTGTTCGTAGCATGAAAGCGATTGAAACAATTGGTGTTATTACCACCATCGCAACGGATAAAACGGGAACGCTCACCGAGAACAAACTTTCTGTGCAAGAAACCTGGCAACCAGAGAAAAATCCTCACCATCTTCCCACCATTGCGCATCGAACCATCAACCACCACGGCGAGCACACCAGAGATCCACTGGATATCGCCATGATTGAATTTACGGAGGCCGAAGACCTTGTCCAGCTAAAAGGCGAGCCTATTAAGAAACTTCCGTTCAACCAAGCCTTCTCAATGAGCGGTAACATCTGGCACCATGAAGGCGTCTATGAGCTGGTCGTGAAAGGAGCACCAGAGCAAGTTTTAGATCGGAGCCACCTCTCGACTCACGACATGAAAGAAGCCGAGAAAGCATTGCAATCACTGACGTCCCAGGGCTACCGCGTCATTGCCCTAGCGACTGGTAGCCTCAAAAGTCCAGTTGAAGCATTCGAAGAGCTGTCATCACATCACATGTTTACCTTCGTTGGATTCCTCGCCGTTGCCGACACCCTCCGTCCCACTGCGAGGCGAGCCATTACCACGGCACAGCTTGCTGGTGTCACCGTCCGCATGATCACCGGAGACCACTTTGAGACCGCGTACCACATCGGGAGGCAACTGGGGCTCATTCAATCACGCGAACAAGTCTTCGACAGCCGCCTTATTGGCGATTTAACAGATAAGCAACTTCAAAAACGCGTTGAGTCCTCCTTCGTTTTCTCACGCGTGACGCCCGAGAACAAATTCCGTATCTTGCAAGCGCTCAAGATTAAAGAAGTTACCGCCATGACCGGTGACGGCGTGAACGACGTTCCAGCCTTATCGAGTGCCCATGTTGGTGTTGCAATGGGAAGTGGCTCTCAAATTGCCAAGGATGCTGGCGATATTATCCTCCTCAATAACGACTTTGAGAGTATTATTCGTGCGATGAAAGAGGGGCGGATTATCTTCTCTAATATCCGTCGTATGCTCTTTTACCTGCTTTCTACTAACACTGGTGAAGCTGCGACCGCCGTTATCTCTATCGCGCTTGGCTTTCCGATGCCACTCTCGCCAGTACAGATTCTATGGGTCAACCTTGTGACGGATACAGCTATGGTGATCCCGCTTGGTCTAGAACCGGGCGAGAAACATATCATGCGTATGAAACCAATTTCTCCAACAGCACCGCTTCTCAGCAGGTATATGATCTTTCGAACTGTTTTGGTCGCCGTCACCATGGCCGTTCTTGCTATCTCAATGTATGCCTACTTTAGTCTCAAATACAGTGCAGATTATGGACACACCGTCACTTTCTGTGCATTGGTTGTCATGCAATGGGCAAATGCTTTTAACGCTCGAAGCACTTTTCAATCAGTCTTTACACGCCTCAAGGTCATCAACAAGTCATTCTATATCGGTCTCACCATATCTGTCATTCTGCAAATCTTGGCGGTATTTGGTCCATTACAAGGTCTGCTGAACATTCATCCAATTGCCCTTGGCGATCTTTATACAACGAGCCTGATTGCATTTGCCACACCAATCCTGGTTGTTGAGATTCACAAATTCTATGGTCGACGAGTTATCAAAGACCCTCAAGAATAAAGTGATAGGCAAATAAAAACCCGGCTACCATCAGCCGGGTTTTCAGACCATAGAAATGGGCATTACGAGATGATACTCAGTAACGTCCAATTACCCCCGTGGTTATCGCTACGAAGGCGGTATTGAGACTGACCGTCAGTGAGTGTGATAATCTCTGCCATCTGTTCACCTGAACGGATAAGGCAGCGAAGCCCTGCGTCGAGGAACTCGTAGATTGTGCCACGGAATTCCATACGTCGTGGATACGCAGAAAGATCCTTCTTGAAACCCATTTTTGTGACGGCGATTTCTTCGTTGATAGTGATACGATTCATAATTGTTATTCTCCAAATAAGTTTGTTGTTTGATACAAGTAACGCAAAAAGGCTGACAACATTATTTTGGTCAGCAGCGGCTTTGAATTCCATTCGGAGAGGAGAGATTTAGAGAGGGGAGAGAGACCGCTTTGACTCATCTGCCTGTTTACTAAATATCACGGAGAATTGTATCGATTTCCAGGGGCGCCTTCCTCGTTAACTAGGGGTGTGCATGGTATCGGTTGGTGGCTTCTGTATAAGCCTATAAGTGGAAATCCCGTATCCTCGCAGAGGGAGAAGTACTTATATGACTGTATTTAGTATACACCCGCGTATAGCATGAGCGTCAAGCGTTGATTTATATCTGTTGTGTTGCTTGTGTATATTTACATTTCACTGATTATATGCTATAATTGATAGGTTGCTGTGGACCTTTGATTTAAGGTGCCTTGGTGGCACCTTAAATTTTAGGCTCACTACATTTTTTCACAAGCACCAGTACCTCTGGTGTTCCCACCTCGAAAGAAAGGAGTCCCTCGTGAGGGTCTCTCGTTTCATGAAGAGCGCTGCGGCGGTATGTACCGTTTCCGCAATGCTCTTTCTCGGTACCGTCTCGGCAGCTAATGCCGCAGACGGAGTTCCCGATCCTGCCGCGACGCCCGCCGTCGCCACAGTGGATCCGAGTCCCTCACCGGACCCGACACCCGCTGCTGCTCCCGCACCGGAAGCTCCTGCACCGGAAACAACCGCACCGGAAGCTCCCGCGCCAGAAACAGCTGCGCCAGTCGCCCCTGTGGCGACTGACACGGCGACTCCAACACCGGAAGCGAATATCGTGTCCTCGGACGCGAAGCCCCAGCCGACCAACTCGCCGCCGCCGACCGTCAAGGTGACGATCTGCCACGGAACCAACTCGGTAACCAACCCGTACGAGAGCATCACGGTCGACGCTGATGCCGTGGACGGCGTGGGCAAAGGTGACCACTACGGTGAGCACCAAGGTCCGCTCGCCAGCACCACGGCAGTCGCCCAGCAGCTGAAGGACACCCACACCGAATGGGGGGACATCATCCCACCACTCGCGGGTGTTCACGATGGTCTGAATTGGACCACCGAAGGCCAAGCGATCTACAATGCCGACTGCATTGTTCCGACGGTTCACACCCAGGTCACCCCAACGTACAACTCCAGCACCTACACGTGTAACACCGAGACCTACACGGTCGAAGGTACCAACACACTGACCCTTACGGGTCAGGAAGGTGTCGTTTGGACGATTACCAAGGGAACCGACACGCAGACTCTCGAGGCAGGCACCGGCTTTAACGGCCAGCCCCCCTATGGAGTTGGCACCTACACCATTAGTGGTGCAGATGCCAGTTCGAGCGACCTCGTCGATGTCACCCCGGTGACTGCGACGTTGACGTTCGTCTCTGCGGATTCGATCGAGTGTGCTGCTCCTCCGATCGTGGTTGCACCCAGCGCCACGGTCACGTCCGTCTGCACCGCAGACGGGCCGAACCTGACGTTCCACTTCGTCGCCGGCACCAACGACACTTCGTTCCAGATCCTCATTAATGGGGTTAAGGAGCCCAAAGTTCATGTCGTGAAGGCAGGCGAGGAATACACAGGGGACATCTCTCTGGGCGAAGACTCCTTCGGTGGCTCTGCTACCATTGAGGTTAAGTCCGGTGAGGTTTCGCTGACTGACATCAGTAACGTTTTGACGGATTGCAACACCCCTGTGGTGGTGCACCCGGTCAACGTAACGTTCACTGACAGCAACAGCCAGCAGTGTGGCGTCCCTGGTTCGTACGCCATCCCAGGAGCGGTGTACGATGGCTCGCTGAAACCGTCCACGGATCCCACAACGGGAGACACGACGATCTACAGCGAGTACCACATCGATGGACTGGGTGGCTACAACGTCGCAGACACGACGACCAAAGACGGTGCTCGCACCGTTACGGTCACGTTCATCCAGCAAGGCTCGGGAACAATCCCTGAGCCTGGCGAAGGTGACACCTACGTTCTGGCAACAGTCGATGGCATCCCGGTTGCTCAGTGGACACACCCGTTCACGAAGGTAGCCGAGTGCCCGACCACCACACCGACGCCGACCCCCACGCCCACCACGCCTGCGACGGTCATCCCGTCCAGTAACGGTGGCGCGAACACGGGTCTGAGCGGCAGCCAGCCGGGCGCATCCAGCGCCTCGGCCAGCAACTCCATTTCACCGTGGAGCATCGGTGGCATGACGGCTGCGATCATGGCGATCATCGCTCTGCTCGTGGTCTTCCGCCCCAAGCGGAACCGTAACAACAGTGGTGTCGAGACGCCGTAAGGCTCTCGGCGCAGTATTCGCTGTTATAGCGGTGGCGGGGTTGGTTACCTCGATATGGTCTGTTTTCAGTCCGCATCGAGCAACGCCGACCTCGCCACCGTCAACGGCATCGGTGTGGCATCCAGTGGAAGTCACGCCGGTGCCGTCATCAGCGGTGCCCGAGAGTAATGTCGTCATACCGACCAGCGCGCCGGTTCGACTCGAAATCCCAAACATTAGCTTCGATTCGTCGAAGTTGGCAGGAGGAACATCAAATCCGATCCAGCAATGGACGAAGGCGATGAACGACGCCAAGAACGGCGAAGTTGAACCTCCCGGAAAATGGGAATCGAGTCTCGTCTGGGACTCAACAGTAGCAGGCGGCGGTCTCTTCGGAACCGACGCTCAGTCAAGCGGACGCATCCTGGCCCATACCACTCCGTGGACGTGGGACAAGGACAAGCAAGGTGCTTTCCAGCACCTCCGCGACGTGCATGTTGGTAACTCTGTTGCCATCACCACGGAGAAAGGACGACTCTGCTACAACGTTGTCAAACTGGACTCGGTCCTGAAGCCCCTACTCAATGTTGTTTACAGCAAAGAGAAGGTGACACAGGGTATTGTGTATCTGATTACCTGTGACCGCGCCCGTGACTACGGTGACGGCGCGACGATCAAGAATCTGGTGATCACGCTGCAGTTAAATCAGCAGCAGACGAACACCGGATCCTGCTAGGAAGTGAGCCAAAAACCGCAAGTCAGACGGACTCTGACACCATTCGCATTTTGCGTCCAGCTTCGACTTGTTCGTTGCTGAAGGAGCCCCTAACAGGGCTCTTTTAATTTGCAAAATACTTCATGCTATAGTGGAATACTATGGAACAAGAGGAAAATATACTAGTATCAGTTATCCAGCCAGCTGCTTCTAAAGCAATGATTGATGCTTTCTTAAACCCACTCTTTCTGCAATTAATCGAGGATGCACGTCGCATCAGCCCTCACTACGAAACCCTTTGGGAAGATATCCAAAAACTCCATATCGCAGGTGGAAAGCGGCTTCGCTCATACATGACGCTGCTGACCTATGAAGCATTCAGCAAGAAACCACCTGAAACCATCCTCCCCGCTGCTGCAGCCGCTGAACTCCTTCATATGGCAATGCTTGTTCACGACGATATTATTGACCGCGATGACATTCGTTACGGTGTTAAAAATGTGACAGGTGAGTACCTCATTCACTACGAAGAGCTGATTAAAGACGAAGCAGATCGCAGACATTATGCAAATAGCGCCGCTATCCTGGCAGGCGATCTCCTTATCTCAGAAACATATATTCTTATGACAGAAACAAAAACGAATCCTGCAGCTATCGTTGCCGCCCAGCGACTGATTGCAAAAGCTATGTTTCATGTTATTGCCGGTGAACTACTTGATACTGAAGCCTCGTTTCGAGGCAAAGATGCCGCCGATCCACTCGTTATTGCCGAAGAGAAAACAGCCAGTTATTCGTTTGTCAGCCCATTTCTTATAGGAGCAACGCTTGCCGAGGCAAGTAGCGCGCAACAAGAAATCCTCCAAAAACTAGGGGAGCAGCTAGGTATTGGCTATCAGCTTCGCGATGACCTGCTGGGTATCTTTGGGGACGAGATACAAACAGGTAAAAGTATCGATAGCGATATCAAAGAAGGGAAGCGAACGCTCCTGGTCGAAGCGTTCGACACCTATGCAACCGAAGCTCAGCGACAGGAGTTTAACGGCTTATTTGGTCGGCAGGATATCACTCAAAAAGATATCAAGCGAGTAAAAACACTGCTCGTTGAAAGTGGTGCCAAAGAGGCAGTAGAGATCCAGATCAACGCATTACAAGAATATACGCATGCGCTATTAGAATCACTCGACATTGATACGCAGCACCGTAAGGCATTCGGTGCGCTGATTGATCTTTGTCTCAAACGAGATAAGTAACTAGTTGCTTAGTACGGAAAGAATATTTCCTGAAGGGTCGGCAAACCAGGCGATATCTGGACCATAGCCAGCCGCCTTACCGCGAAGGATACCGTATTCATCCTGAGGTGCCGGCATAGAATCGTAGCGGATAAACTCAACACCTTTTGCGCTCAGCTGTTCAACCACTTCAGTAATATCATCGACAGGGAAGTTGAGAATGGTAAACGTCGCAGGCACATGATCCTCTTTTGCATACACGAAGATCATCAATTCCTTCCCTAAATGAAGCTCTAGTCCCATCTCAGTATTCTTCACATCAAGTTCGAGGATGTGACCATAAAATTCCTCGACCTCATCCAAGTCCTTCACGCTAAATCCGCTAAATGCTTTACTCCCTTGTAACATAGCACCTCCTTCTTTCTCCCTTATTATACTCCTACGTAATTAGCGCTAGCTCTAGACAAACAAAGTAGCTTGTGCTATAATGAACCTATTGCATCCGAATGGATACCGCCTCTCATGGTTAGTTGATTAAGACTTGTACCTAATGAGAAATCAAAAGGTTCTCGACTGTTCGTCTGCTACGAATATTTTTTTATCCCAGAAAGGGACCCAACATTTATGCCATACGGCAATCAAAACCGATCAACCGCACCTCGTGGTGCACGCCCAGGGCACCGTTCATTCGGTGGTCAAAGCCAAGGTGGCCAACGACGCTCAAGCGGCGGTGGTGGAAACCGACGTGGAGCATACATCCACCCAAGCAAATTTATTAACAAAGCAGTGACTGCAGCTGAAGAAGTTATCTACGAATCAAAGCACGAGTTCATGGACTTTGCTTTTAGCCCAGATGTTCAACACAACATCATCGAAAAGGGTTATAAAATTCCTAGCGCCATCCAAGACCAAGCTATTCCACTTATCCTAGATGGAAAAGACGTTATTGGACTCGCAAACACTGGTACTGGTAAAACAGCAGCCTTCATCCTCCCGATTATCGAAAAGATTCGTGGTGGTCAAGACTTTAACTCTGTCCTGATCATGGCTCCAACCCGTGAGCTTGCTGTACAGATCGACGAACAGTTCCGTGAATTCTCACGTGGCATGCGTCTTTTCTCAGCACTTTGTGTTGGTGGAATGAACATCGAACGTCAGATCCGCGACCTCCGTCGTCGTCCGCACGTCATCATTGGGACTCCAGGTCGTCTAAAGGACCTTATGAAGCGCCGTGAACTCAAACTCGACACGATCAAATTCCTCGTCCTTGACGAAGCTGACCGTATGCTCGACATGGGATTCATCAACGACATTCGTGAGATCGTTGACCAGACACCTCGTGATCGTCAGACACTATTCTTTAGTGCAACGATTACGCCGACAATTCAGTCACTCGTAAACACCTTCCTTAACAATCCTGTTGAAGTTTCTGTTCGTACTGCTGAAACAGCTGAACACGTTGAACAAGATATCGTCGAAGCGCGTGATAAAGATCACAAACTTGAGACACTTGTAAACATGCTTGGTGGTGAAGACTTTGATAAGGTCCTTGTCTTTGGTGAAACAAAGTTTGGCGTTCAACGTCTTTCTGATCACCTTGAACACAGCGGCTTTAGTTCTGTTGCCATTCACGGTAACAAATCTCAGTCACAACGACAGCGTGCGCTGAAAGCGTTTAAAGATAACAAGGTAAACATCATGGTTGCAACAGACGTTGCTGCCCGTGGACTTGATATCCCTAACGTGAGCCACGTGATTAACTTCGACCAACCTGCAACCTACGAAGACTACGTTCACCGTATCGGTCGTACTGGTCGTGGTGGTGCAAGCGGAAAAGCTTTCACTTTCGTTCCTATGCAGAACCAAAACCACCGTTAAGCTTTAAACGGATAACAAAAATACGCCTTCAATTGAGGGCGTATTTTTTATCTAGGTACGCTTCGTCAAGATTGATAGAACAACTGATAGCGAAAGAAGTCCGACAATTCCCAGCAGAGCAATCGCGATGAATGTAAGAACTGGATCAAGCGTGGTTTCTAACATATTCGAGATGGCGAGGATCGACATGAGTGCAATCACAAGAAGTATAATCATCCCGTGTGCGCGGGCTAGTTCATTCTTCAGTACCTTATCTTTGATCTTGAATTTTGAGTAGTGTTTTTTATTCATGCTTATGACTATACTCTTTCTGCTAAAAGAGGGCAATTATAGAGGTGATCTGCGTGAAAACTATGGTATAATAACAATAAGTTACTACAACAGCTGATAACTGTGCCTATAAAAAGGCATGAAGGGAAGTTAATTTACAATGGCTAAGCACAAAAACTGGCACGGCGCCGCACGTAAGCGCCTACTAAAGAAAAAGCTCAAGAGCCTCAAGCTCAAAGGCAAAGTTCTTTAATAAAAAAACGACTCACAATGAGTCGTTTTTTTATTGTGCACCAATTTTTAGAACTTCACCCGAAAGCTTATCGCGGAAATACCCATCGTGACTGACGTAGATGATTGCACCAGAATATTTGCCTAGTGCTGTTTCAAGCTCTTCAACACTTGGAAGGTCAAGGTGGTTTGTCGGTTCGTCGAGGATCAATAGCTGCGGATCATTTGCAAGCATCGCAATCAACTGGAAACGCGCTTTCTGACCACCGCTGAGGCGCTTCACTGGTGTTTTTCCGTCGCCTTCAGAAAAGAGGTAGTCACTCATGATTGAACGAATCTTAGTTGTTGAAATAGGGAGTTCACGCGACAAGTACATACGCTCAATCGCTTCTTCAAGTGGCATCTCAAAGTAAGTCGACGAAACTTCTTGCTCGTAAATACCGACACGAACCTGCTTGTCGAGTGATAGTTCGCCGTCATATGTTGTGACCGATTCGTCGCCAAGAATAGCTTTAATAAGCGTCGTTTTGCCGGCACCGTTTCGTCCGCGGAATTCGATTGCTTCACCCTCGCGAAGGTCAATATTAATCCCTTCAAAGAGTGGTTTGTCATACCCAAGGCTCAGGTTGCGCGCAGAGATAAGCACGTGTTTGCTTCGTGATTCATCAGATTTGAGGTTGATACGAACATTCTTTGCCTTGAACTTGTCATACTGCGCCGCAACTTTGTAATTGAGGTTGTCAACAGAATCTTTATCAATCCAGAAGGTCGGCTTGCTGCGTGTTTGGAGTTCTGCAAGTTCTTTACGCGACTCCTCTTCAAGGCGTTTGAAGCGCTGAATCGTACCGCCATGACGAGACTTTTCCTTGAAGCGCTGATACTCAATCACCTTAGATTTAAGGTTCACAATACGCTTTTCAATCATTTCGAATTCGTTCATCTGACTACCAGTCGAAACAGCATTTTGCTTCAAGTACGCGTCGTAGTTTCCTTTAAAGCTTTGTGATCCACCATCTTTAAGTTCGACAATGCGATCAACTTCACGAAGGACATCGCGGTCGTGAGTAATCAGAAGGACTGCCTCACGGGCACCTTTGAGCCACTCAATAAATTGATCTTTTGCGATGTAGTCCATGTGGTTGGTCGGTTCGTCGACAAGCGCAAGGTGTGCGTCAGAGTGCATGATCTTGACGACTTCAACAAGACGTTTTTGTCCACCCGAAAGGGTAGAGAATTCACGGTGGGCAATATCAGGTAGTTGAAAGTTCGCAAGTTCGCGTTCGATTTGTTCCTCAATTTGATAAAAACCTTTGTCGTCAAAACGAACGAGCGCCTCGCTATATTCGTTAATCTTTTTCATGTCGTCGCCCATGGTGAGAGGATAGGTTTCGATGATATGACTCAGCGCAGAGTATTCAGGTAACCCTTGTAGCACATACTGCAGGACGGTTTTATCACCAACGCCGTGGTATTCCTGTTGCGTTGCAACGATCACCGTACCTGGCTTGTACATAATGTCACCAGTAAAGTCTTTATCCATGCCCGCAAGGATGCCAAATAAAGTAGATTTTCCAACACCATTCCGTCCAATGACGCCAATTTTTTCAGCGTCGTTAATAGTAAGCCTCACATTAGACATGAGGGACTTTGGTCCAAAGGACTTTTCGGTAATAGTAATGTCAGAAATCACAACCTATCCATTGTATCATCTCTGGGCGTGCTTGTCCTTGCTAAAATATATTTTCTGTGACATAATTATACGTAATAGAACGTGTCTTTCGTCGTCCCATTCGTCGTTACTTCGGGTTAGTTTCACAGATAATCTCGTCCTCGTCACTCCAGTTTCTACTGCTCACCCCATAACCTGACAACATAAATATATGAAAGGTGCATTATTTCTTATGCCAAAACTACCACTACGCATCGAAGTTGTTCGATCAAACAGTAAAGCACTCAGCTCTTTGAGCATTGAGTCAGCAAACTCGATTGTCGAGACATTGGAGCGCCATTATACAGACGTTATAATTACCAACATCGATACCGAGTCAGACCTGACAGCCCTTATCGCACGAAAGCCTGATCTTGCATTCCTTGGTATGCATTATGTTCGAAGCGAAGCCGGACTTCATCCCAAAATCTGGATAAGTGACAGCCTAGAGAAAAATGATATTCGCCACACAGGTTCAGGTAAATTTTCTCACCGCCTTGGACTGAACAAGCACCTCGCGAAACAACGAATGATCGAGAGCGGTCTGCAAACCTCTCCATTTCAAATCATACGCCGCGAAAATGAAGAAATTATTAACGAAGGTAAACTTTCATTCCCACTATTTGTAAAGCCAAGCAATAAAGGTGGCGGGCAGGGGATTGATGAGTTCTCGGTTGTGCGAACTGTTGAAGAATTACGTGCAAAAGTAGCAACAATTCATAACGTTCATCATGCTGATGCACTCGTCGAAGAGTTTCTCGTTGGACGTGAATTTAGTATTGCCCTTATTGGAAATCATCATTCACAAAAACTCACTGCAATGCCAATTGAACTTATCGCAGCCAAAGACTCAAACGGTGAGCGAATGCTCAGCAAAGTTGTAAAGTCATCAAATACTGAAGGTGTACTAGAAGTAACTGATCCAGCAGAACGATTACGCTTGAAGGCATTTGCTATCAATGTCTTTCATGCACTCGGCGCGCGCGACTATGGTCGCATTGATGTTCGTTTTGATAAATTTGGTGTGCCTCATTTTCTCGAGGCAAACTTAATTCCTAGTCTTATTGACGGCTACGGCTCATTTCCAAAAGCCTATGAAATGAACCTTGGGCTTGACTACGAGACAATGCTCATGCAGATTGTACGACTCGCTCTTAACCGTGAGCCAAAAAAGATTCTGTTGTTCGATAACTAATTTTCTGCTTGATTCGAAACTTTATGATACTTGCTTTCAATCGTCTCGCGACCAACCTTCAGGGTTTTTGCCATCCAAATCAGTTCAGCCCAGGCGCCCTTAATGTATTCACGATAATCTTCATTTAATAATGTTCCGTTATCATCAAAAAGGTCGTTGATTTTTGGAAATTGCATATCTGCAAATGTTGCGACCAATCCTAATTCACGAACAGGATGGAGAATTGCTTCGATGCCACGAACACCGCCCCACGGATTCGACGAAACACCACCAAATGCAACTGGTTTGTGGATGTAGTTTTTTAGCTCACTATCGAGCATTCGTTTAAGTGTTCCAGGGAAACTATGATTATATTCTGGGAAGACAATAAAAAATCCTTCCGCACGTTCCGTAACGGCAGTGTAGCGAGAATCTTTGCCTTCAGGATCGTTGCCATCACCGGGAAAGTAGTAATCTTTCGGATCAATCACTTCTGTCTCGACGTCTTCAAATGTTGCACCAACTTCTGCAACCAATCGTGCTGCGTAGATACTTTTACGTTGCTCACGTGTTGTTCCTGCAAGAACTGGAATGTATAGCTTTGACATAGTATCTCCTTAATAGACTTAGTATAGCGAACATTATGCTCAAGGTTTAAAATTAGACCGAAAAATGTTAAAATAATACAAAGGCACATCTGTTGTTTATGTTTTTAATAACAAGATGTGAACCACTTATATCAACACGCTAGTAGTAGCGTTTTTTACTCAAAAAAGAAAGGTAATCTATGCCTAATCTCTCACTCCAAAACGGACAAGACGTCTTAAAGTATATTCTCGATACCTATTTTAATTTTCACGCCATTGTTTCTTTAATTCTCTGCATAGTAGTCGCCTTACTTCTTGGGCGCCTTATCGCTTATTTACTTCGAAAAGTTGTTGCCATCATTGGTGCACGTGCCGATAAGACCCAAGACCTGCAAGCAGTGAACCGACTACGACGCTACGAAACATATCTTGTCCTCAGTATTGCGCTGATTCGAGTCGGCATTGTTCTGGTGGGTCTTTATTTCTGGTGGCTACTCGATCATCCATATGAACAACCGACCGCATTAATCGGTGCAAGCGCAATTCTATTGCTGCTACTGAGTGCATCACTTGGTCCAATTCTCCGTGATGTCGCCAGCGGTAGCGCCATGATGATCGAGCAGTGGTACGGCGTTGGCGACCATGTGAAAATCGAACCATTCGCAGACATGCAGGGCATTGTTGAGCGCGTGACCCTTCGTTCGACCCGTATCCGCACCTTAAACGGTGAAATTATCTGGGTGAACAATCAGAATATCCAGGGCATACGCATCACACCAAAAGGCATTCGCAGAATTGCCCTCGAAATCTTTGTTACCAACCTTAAAAAAGGTCAGCAACTTGTTAAAAATGCGAATGATCGTTTGCCAAATGGACAACTATTGATGGTGAGTCCGCTCCAAATCGTTGAAGAAACAGCTGTTGGTGACAACTTGTGGCACATTACCGCGATTGGTGAAACCGCACCAGGACGCGAATGGCTGATTGAACGCGCGGCCGTTAATCTGATTAAAGAGATGGACGAACAATCGACGACACCAATCATTGCCCACGGTCCATTAGCACGCTACGCTGATGTCGAAGCGGAACAGAAGTTCAAACGTACCATGACAAATGCCAGGAAGCGACCCGTCGCCAAGAAACGCTTCGTGACAGTAAAACGTGCGAACGGACTTTCTCAGAAGAAGCGAACGAAATAGTAAATTCCTGTCATACTAAGAACTAATGAATACCCTCGAAACATTCGGCTGGAACGAACGACTCGCACATGACTGGCAAGAAATTGTAGCTGAGTTTCCGTACCTTACGCCAGCGAGAGTAACAGCAGATTTCGGGACATCACTTCGGATCGCCTCGCCAGATACAATCACCGCTGAGCTCTCTGGTAAACTTGCACACTATTCAGATCGTCAAGACATTCCAAAAGTAGGTGACTGGGTTGGTGTCCATATCACAGATAATAATGCTGTTATCGAAAGAGTCCTCCCGCGAACAGGTGAAATTGCCCGTGCTGCGGCTGGAAACAAAACAGTGAAACAGGTCATCGCAGGTGGTATCGATATCGCCTTTGTCATCCTTGCACTCGATAATGATTTCAACGTGGATCGATTACGTCGTTATCTATACCAGCTTTCAATCAACAACATCACGCCAATTATTGTTTTGAATAAGGCAGATAAAACCGAAGACCCTGGTTCATTCGTGACACAACTTGATTCGTTCAAGATTCCTATTATCATCACCACTGCTAAAGAAGAAAAAGGCATCAACGAGATCATCGGTCATATTCCAGCTGGCAAAACTGCAATTCTTCTTGGGTCTTCAGGTGTAGGGAAATCGACAATTACAAACAAGCTGCTTGGTGATATTCGTCAAAAGACACAGGAAGTACGTGCATCTGACGATACCGGCAAGCACACGACCGTTCACCGTGAATTATTTATGTTACCAAATGGGGGAATGCTCATCGACACACCTGGTATTCGTGAACTGCAGCTTTGGGGCACCGAAGAAGACCTTGAAGAGAATTTCGACGATGTCACGGCACTTATTTCACAGTGTAAGTATGCTTCATGCCAGCATAATGGCGAAGAAGGCTGCGCCGTTCAAGCAGCAATAAAAGACGGATCACTCGACCCGAAGCACTACGCTGCATATGTAAAACTGAAAAGTGAACTCGGTGACCTGAAAACGCGAAAAGTTGCAAAAAGCAAAGCCGACAGTGCAAAGGCAAAAAAACGAAATATAGCAAAGCAGGGGCGAAAACTTTTTAAAGAAGCCCTCGATGAAGAGTAACGAACAGTTCTCAGTATTCGGCTGATTCTTAGTTCAGCTTTTCTTAACAATTCAGGGTTATAGTAAGGAGATAAGAATCACGGGAGGTATTTTCAATGAATAATGATGACGACTATACACCACAAAATTATCAAGATGAGCTCACTACTGATGATAACGTGAACGATAAAATTAGTGATGAGCTCACAGATGACCCAACCGAGGAGTTAGGAGTAAATAGAAATGAATTTAAAGCCGAACTCGATAAATATGTTGATGACGGCGACGACACCGATAACGAAGACCGACGTGAAGATATTGAAGATATTGATGGCGACGAACAAGATCGTAGCTAGTTTTTAGCGAGATACATGACCATGCCCGAAAAAGTCATTTTAGAGCTTGAACGTTGGAAAGGACTATCCAGTGAAGAACTGGGACTTACCGCACCGGACCTAAAAATTACAACCCATCGATATGAAAACCAGTGGGGACAGCAGTTTAATGTGCTCGTAGTTGATGCTCGCAAATCAGACAGTGACCCAACAATCATCACTTCGACGTCCTTCGATTACCGGATAGATGAGCTTTTGGAAAACCGCATGGCGATCCTCGCGACACGTAGCGACGCACGTGTTATTGTCAGTGAAACTCCCGGTATAACTATGGATCGAAATGATCCATTCCACACAAAAGGCGCATGGCAAACACCACGCCAAACAACACTCGCATTTAGTGGCAATCTCGACCCACTTGCACTTGAACAACTTCGTGCAATTGATTCAGTAGTCGGGCTCGACGAGTATGCTGAGCTTCAATTTTTCGGAGAATCATTCAGTGCAGATGCCGTCGTTGCAATGGCTCGCGTGATTGCACAACGCAAATTTGATAAAGGCATCCGTATTACACGGATGGATCTTAATGAGCCTGTGAATGCCTACGGAAATTACACTATTTTCCGACAAGCCATGATGCTAAGGAGCCTTGCCACGCGCGAGGATAGACTTCTACACGTCTATCTCAACGAAAACACACTCATCGGGCATGGCGAAGTGAGTGCATTCGAAAAGCAACCTAACATAAATAAGCGCGCTGATAGATACGTAAAGCACCGACAAATTCCTGCAACCTACCTCAGTGGTGCTGGACTTCGAAAAGGACTCCATACAGCGCTGAAAGATGCGCTAAGTAATGTCGATAGTGATGGTCCACATCTTCGTGACGCACCAATCGTGATCGCTCGCGGCATTGATAGCTCAGTCTCGCTTGAAAAAGATCTTATTTCAGCAGCCGATACAATTCGCGATAATGGGGGACAGGCAAAAACTATATCTTTGGAAGCTCCCGTTGGCGACAAAACACTTATTGCACACCATGTTACCAGTTCCTTTGCTCGATTTGCTTCATACACCGACGCACGCGTTCAAAGCTTAAAGGAGAACTAGTTTTTTTACCAACCAGCATTTTGGGCAAGTTGTATTGCATAATTCCAATACGGAACACCAGCATCAGGACCACCATTAACGGGTGCATCTGACTCCCATGGAATCTTGATCCACAGTAAGGCATCATTATGCGCATTTGTTGTATGAGTCGTGGGCACAGGACCCAAGGCGGCGCCAGGTGGGTTGTATAATACGCCACTTATCGCTGTATTACCACCGCTTCTCGAACTATCAATGACGTAATGTTTCCCACCGACTAGGTTCGATATTTGCTCACCGTAGCTAATATTGAGGCTTATTGATGAGAAATAGGATACGTCCAAGCTAAAGCCGTCAGCACCTGCAATGTTCGATGCCTTAAGCCGTGAGGCAATAGTTGCAGGTGTTTGCCAGGTTGGGTTACCAGCATCGATATAGACATAAGCATTTGCTTGAGCTTTTATAATTCCTACAGCTTGAGAAATTGCTTGATAACGATCAGATTGACTATTTGAAGGGAGGCAGTCTGCACCCGCAACGGCATCGGGCTCTAAAATCACGACAGCATTCCGATTCGCAATACCGGCAGCCGCCTGAGTTACCCATTGAAGATAGGTAGTGTAGCTTGATGATCCACTTGCAGAATAGCCCCCACAATCGCGATCAGGAATGTTATAAAAGACTAACACAGGTACTGTACCGGAGGCATTGGCTGCCGAGACGACACTATTAACAGAGGCGGTGATGTTA
This sequence comes from Candidatus Saccharimonadota bacterium, assembly GCA_028288995.1. Lineage (GTDB taxonomy): Bacteria > Patescibacteriota > Saccharimonadia > Saccharimonadales > Saccharimonadaceae > Microsaccharimonas. The sequence goes on along the minus strand of JAQGHF010000005.1, from coordinate 29,196 downwards.
TTATCCCAATCACCAAACCAAGTTGCAACTGACTGCTGACCCATCTTTGCGATGAGGCTTACACTCGCAACGCCCGGATTGGCACTTGCATAAGCGGTTGCTCTATTGCTTGGATCAACATAGAGCGGCGAGTTGAGCCATGCTGGGCGAGTAATAACAGGAATTGGAGCGCTTGCCTGTACGGCGGTGATTTTAGTTGCCCCTGCAGCGGAAGCTGCCTTCTTTACCGTTGCCGCATCGACTTTCATAGCCGACGACGAAGCTGGAGTTGTTTTTCCACCTGGTTCTATGTCTGACGAACTACTGGGCGCTATCACGTAGGCATCTCCTTTTATATTTGAGAAAAAACTAGCTGAGGCAAGAACGACCAAGAAAGCAAAGACAAAGCCAAGCCGACGGAGTCGCGTAACCCATCTAAAGCGATACCTATTCCTTGGACGCAGCCCCCCATGCGTTAGAAATTTTCGCCGTGAAATATTCACTTCGTTTCCCCTAGCATCTGCCTCTAGTTTATCATTGTTTTTAGATTATCGTAAATGTATATTGACTATTAGCCAATAAAGTAGTATAATAAAAGGCAAAAGAGAGCACAAAAATAACGAGGGTCCACACACCCTCTTTTTTTATTTTCAAGGAGAAATATGAAGCGACGCTTAGACTACCCAATCATTGGGTTGATTGCATCGAAAAACCCCGTTGACGCAATAGTATTAACGGTTCAGTCACTATTTAAAGGTGGCGCTATTCGAGTGATCGTTGTTGATGACGGTTCTGACGATCCAGATGCACGACGTGTCTTTAAAGCTGTCGAAGCAATTGGCGGTGAAGTGATTCACCTCGAAAAGAACGTCGGTAAAGCAAAAGCTCTCAAAGAAGGTTTTAAAATCATCCCCGCTCAGAGTGTTATCATCCAAACTGACGACGACTCTCTCGCAAGCGACCTTCAGCGTCCAGCTGAGCTGATTCGTAGCCGTAAAGCCGATATCGTTGATATCCGCGTCGAAGCTCCACGCACACTGTCATTGATCGGCCAAGTACAAGAAGTTTCTTATTGGCTTGTTAATGCTTTCACGAAGCGCCTTCAAGATGCACTCAGGTCCCGTCTTTGGCTTTCCGGTTGCTCACTTATGTACAGCCATGCTGCTGGAAAAGAATTGATCATGCGCCAAGCATTTACGATTACCGAAGACACTGAAGGACTTTTCCGTGCTCGCAAGAAGGGCTTGATTGTTCGTTACTGTGCGGACAAGAGAAGTGCATTCGTCACGATGGTCCCTGAGGACTTCAAAAGCCTCCGCAAGCAGTGGCAGCGTTGGGCAACCGGTAATGCGCAAGTGATGTCAATTTACGGATTAGGTGGTGGCAATCCTCGCATTGCAACCGTCAACGTCCTTGCATGGCTATACCTCTTAGTTCTCCCCATCATTCCCTTCCTGTATCAAAGTGCCTCCCTCACACTTTTCTGGTGGTTTATTAACGGCATCGCTATCGGTATCCTAGCTGCGGTTCGTATGAATCGACCATACCTTATGGTTGTTGGCATCCTCTTTCCATTGATCGGATTACTATGGACATTCCATGCAGTTGAAGGTTTCTGGCTAGCATACCGACGTGCAAAGCGTGGTGGTATCAGCCTTGCTTGGATATCCCCAAAGCGTTCTGCAACGATCGTAGCATAAAGTTAAACAATATATAAAAGTGGCTCCATTATGGAGCCACTTTTATATATCTCACATCGCTTAGTTGGCGACGGTAGATGGAGTATATGTGATCGATTTGATCTGGTACTGCCAGGGAGCAGAACTATCATCGACGCCGTATTTTCCAGCCCATGAACCACCCAGTGAAAGGTTGAGGATAAGATAGTACGGCTGGTCAAATGGCCAGCTGAGTGGGTCACCACTGGTTTTATCACGACGTGCGTATACTTGACCGTCAAGTGTAAATTCGATAGAAGTTGCTGTCTTTACGATACCGTAGCTGTGATATGCATCATAAGGATTACTCACAAAAGCCGGTGTGTATTGAGCTGTCTGAGCAAGCGAATTATAGCTATGAGAGGCAGGGATATTTTGACCAGGAACGTAACCGACAGACTCGAGGAAATCCAGCTCTCCATTAAGACTGTAAATTCGAGTCTGATCTGTTGCAGAAGGGGAGTCAGCGGCTTGGTAGCGTGGGTTAGATGGCATCAGCCACGCGGCTGGCCAGGTACCAACACCGCGAGGAATCTTTGCTTCAACCGTGAGCGTACCGTAGATAAAGCTAAATGACCCATTTGTATCAACCCGTCCAGAGGTATAGGCTTTGCCATCCCGGTTTTCCGGTTGTGCCTGAAGGACAAGCGCACCATCTTGCACGCGAACATTGGCAGTACGATTAGTGAACGTTTCAAGCTCATTGTTATAGTCAGCTTTTGTTGGACCATTCTCAATATTAAAGATCTTCGAGTCGATAGGACCATTTGGTTGCGTCGAAAAGTCGTACGTCCATGCTTTCGAGGTATCAATAACGGTTCGTGTCGCTGAATGGACAGATGAAGTCGTGGTTACAGCGTCAGCGATGGTTGTAGTTGAATGAGAGAACATACCGCCAGAAAGGAACGTAAACACAGCAAATACGATAACAGCAAACATGATACCAGTAAAGAATTGCCAGCTTTCGCCCACAAATTCCCTTAACGTTTTGTAGAGGCTTCTAAAGAATGCTTTGGCTTTTATACTGTAGCGGAGCGCGCGTTTTTGGCGACGAGAAAGCCTAAAGAATAAAAAGACAACCACAAGTAAGACACTGACGGCAATAGTGGCGAGATACTTTTCTAATTCAGATCCATTCGAAATGTGAAACATATTGTATATAGTAACACAAAAACTTAAATTTGTAAATAGGTTATCAGAGGTAAGCTACAGTTGAGCGTTTATTTCAGCCAGCGCTTGCGTCATAGTTTTAACGGGAATACCAGATGCCTTGATCTCTTGCAGCTCAGCATCGAGATATGCAGTGCTGGTTGTATCAGCGTCAAAGACACCATTTGGCGTTACATTGTGATAAACAATAACCAACCATGTATTTGTTACCTTTGCCTGTGCAATCCATGATGCGACATCAGCAGGAGTCGTCGCGGTTGTAATATTCTGAACCAAGATATTATAGGGGTTAAAATTATCTTTTGAGTTGTAGCCGACATCTACCGAGCGGTGAGCAACGTAATACTTCTGGATTGCTGTGATAACAGTTTGGTTGTAATCACCATAGGGACTCGCAATATTGAGTGCTGCACTGGTTCCAAAATCTTTTTGTAAAGTTTTCTGTGACTGGCTTAGCTCGGTTGTCAGATTCGTCGCAGACAGTGAGGTGAGAGCTGGGTGATCGACAGTATGCGATCCAATCTCGTTGCCTGTAGCCTGTAATGCACTTATCTGTGCTGCAGTCATGTAGTATGGCTGACCGATATAGCTTGAAATGATGTACTGCGTTGAAACGAGACCATACTTTTGAAGAAGAGGAAACGCGTTGTCGTAAATAGATGTCCAGCCGTCATCAAATGTCAGACTAATGAGTGGCTCACTAAAACCCGTCGGTGTGTATGAAGTCACTGAAGCGTCGTCCGTCTGAAGTGTTCCGTTACTCTCGATGACAAAGAGAATACTCATAGATACTGCGTCTGAAGGCACCTGGAAGGTTGCGCTGTATTGCTGCCATGTTGTCGCTGCAGCCGATCCAACAAGTGGAGTAGACAGTGGAAAGTAGTTCGCCGTCCCAGTTGCATCGGTGTACATAGCAATAGCTGCAATCTTTGCGGTCGTCTTGTACCAGGTAGAATACGTATATTGTGCATCCGGCGTGAGTGTCGTAAGGGGAGTAAAATACCATTTAGCATCGCCGCTTTTATAGTTCGACATGGTTATTTTTGCACTATTAGTTCCAGTATGACCATCGTTCGTAACGTAGCCAAACGTCGCAGTGTTTGTTCCCCAGCTATCCTGAGTCCAGCTAGTAGGCTTCGCACCGTTTGCCGTTTCAAACGAAGGGTTGGCGACATAATTAGCATTTGTTGGCGGTGTTGGATCAGTGGGGGGTGTTGAGGCTATGCCTGCAACCAGCGAAACATCATCAATCGTGAGTGAGCCGACTTGATTAAGCAGGTGATAGATTGTGATCGCTTTAATACCTGTTGGTACCGTGAAGCTGGCTGAATATGCCGTCCAGGTAGTCGCAGCCGGTGCTGTCGTAAGAGTAACGTAGCTATCAACACCACCTGCATCTGTCATCGCCACGACGACTGGGGTCGCCACAGCCGACATGTAGTAATCCTGGTACGTGTAGGTTGAACCGGCAGTGACGGCAACTGGATTGGCATACCACTTGACGTCACCATCATTCACGCTTGAAAGACTGACTGTTGCACTCCGTGTGCCTGTATGCGCCGTACCTGACGCGTAGGTGAGAGTTCGCGTGTTGGTACCATAGCCACCACGATTCCAGCCCGAGGGGTCGGTCGTGCCAGCCGTCTCAAATGATCCGTTCGTTATAAGATTTGCCGATGCAGGATCAGTTGGGGGAGTTGGAGTGGTCGTCTGACTGACTGCCGTCAGGCTGTAGTCATCGGTCTGAAGCGTCCCGTTTGAGTAAATAATATGGAGAATTGAAACACCAACAACACCAGCTGGGACGGTAAATGTACTAGTTGTTTGCTGCCATGTACTACTGGCTGCAACTGTTTGCAAATAGACATAGCTCGCAGTGCCAGTTGCGTCGATATACTCTACATCGAGCTCAGAGTCGGTGGTTGACGTATTAAAGTCAGAATAGGTGTAGCTTTGACCTGCCGTGACCGCAACAGTATTAGCAACCCATTTTGCATCACCACTGACATAATTGCTGACCGCAACAGAGAGTCCGTGACTCCCTGTATGACCGACGCCATAAGTGAACGCAGCAGTATTTGACCCCCACTTATTGGTAGAAAAATTAGCCGGCTGACCGTTTGTTGCTATTTCAACCGAAGGGTTAGCGATAAGATTAGGGGTATCTGCTTTAGCCTGCGATACAAACAGGAGCATAGGGGCAAGTAGTAGCGCACATAACACAAGGTATAGGATCTTTTTCATAGCTTCCTCAAAACTTATAGTTATAGTATGTTTTTTATGACAAAAAGTCAATGATATTTGATAGTATAAATGATCTTAGGAATCATTGAATTGCCTTCCGCTAAAAGAGTACAGCGCATCAATTAGCGTAAGCGTCATGGTACAATAGATCTCATAAGACGTAAGGAGGCATTATTAACCGTACTCACGCCAAACAGATTATCCTCGTACTCCTAGGTGGAGTCATTACTGCAGCCGGTCTGCAGTTTTTTCTTTTGCCAAATCACCTAATAGATGGTGGGGTAACGGGTACATCCATCATCATCTCCCATCTTACCGGTCTACCGATCGGGGTGTTCTTGATACTTATCAATATTCCATTTGTCGTACTGGGCTACAAAAAATTTGGTAAGACATTCGCAACGTTATCAACCATCGGCATTATTACATTGGCTATTTTAACCTCATTTCATACGCCACATGGTCTGACGGATATTCCAATTCTCGGTGCCATATTTGGAGGTATCGTCGTTGGAATCGGGGTAGGGATTGTCGTTCGCTACGGAGGGATCATTGACGGCACGGACACCATCGCACTCCTTATTGACCGAGTTACTGTCTTTTCGGTAGGTGAAGCGATTATGGTCATTAACGGCGTTATTATCACTTGCGGTGGTTTTGTATTTGGATGGGATTCGGCGCTGTATTCTTTGGTAGCGTATTTTGTCGCTCATAAAGCTATCGATATTACGGTTGAAGGTCTGAACGAGTCGCGTAGTCTGTGGATTGTCAGTATGCACGTGCGCGAAATCGGGAAGGTTATTAATGATCTCATCGAAGAACCCGTCACATTTGTGAAAGAGAGTAATCCGAAGGACAGAGAACCCCACGGTGTGATGCTCGCCGTCATCACCCGTTTTGAAGAAGAGAAGGTAAAGAACGCAGCAAGAGAAGTGGACCCCCGCGCCTATATTGTGATCACACGAGCTCACGAGGTAATGGGAAAAGTATCTGAAGGGTCATTGTATCGAGACCCGTCGCCACCGAGCTAATTGCGGACAAGAAGAATGAGTCCAGAAGGTCTCATCTGAACTGTATTAGACCATTGCTGCAACCGGGCATATAATAGACAGAGGACATAGTAACACTTTTCATTAACTAGGTTAGGAGGTGATATGAGTAAAACTATTGGCTTTGTAGGGACTGGCACTATGGGTAGCCGAATGATCGTTCGACTACTAACAGACAAAAATACAGTCACTGTACTTAACAGAAACAAAGATGAAACGAAACCGTTAGCTACATACGGGGCTCATTTAAGCGACAGCATACAAGATCTCGTAAAATCTAGTGATTTTATATGTATATCAGTACCAGACGACCGCGCAATTAAAGAGGTGATTACTCAAGCTATTTCTGCTGATTGTAAGGGCAAAGTATTTATCAGTCTGAGCACTATATCACCTGATATGGCCGTGGAGCTTTCGGAAATAGTGGCTAAAAATGACGCATACTTTTTAGATGCACCCGTTTCTGGTAGTGCACCCCAAGTAGAGGCTGCCCAATTAATTATTTTTGTCGGGGGAGATGAATCAAAGTTTAAAGAGGCGACATCAATCTTTAGCTCTATTAGCAAGGAAACATTCTATATGGGACCTGCCGGTAACGGCTCGCGCATGAAATTAGTAGCCAACGCTTTACTGGGACTCGGCATCCAAGCTTTGGCTGAGTCATTAACTTTAGGTCAAAGAATGGGCATCAGTAAAAGTAAATTAATAGAAGTTCTTAATAATACAGCCGTTGTGTCACCCTCACAAAAAATGAAAATGCAAAACGCTTTATCTGATACCTACGATGTGGCGTTTTCACTTGCAAATATGCACAAAGATTTCGGTCTGATAGCAAACCAAGCTCACAACACATTTACCCCTATGCCAGCGACGGCAGCTGCAACACAGGTCACCGCTAGCGGTATGTCAAAGAAATTAGACAAGGACTTTTCTGTCGTTATTCAATTATTAGAGGAAAGTAATAGGGAATAGACGCGATAAGGGTAAGCATTGTCATTTCGTCAGCTTTACTTAAGCCAATTTTTATAAAATTACATACATGCCAGAGAAAGCTAAAAAAAGAAAGCGCACTAGAAGACGTCCCTCATTCTGGGTTTTTTATTGGGTAGCTCTCCCACTTTCACTCGCTTTTATGATTTTTGAAATAGTCCAAACAGTCGGATAAATAGCATCGATACCTACAAGATGGGTGTTCAAGATTGTACTGTAAGAATTTTGGCTGAGGATAGTGGATGTGTTTCAGGAATTCAAAGCTTGTGACTTAATCTTTTTAATCGCATCGTTGAAACCTTGTGTTGTTAGGCTAGACCCTGCAAGCTTATCAAGGTAAACCTCATCTATTGGTCGTCCAACAACCTCATCTGAGATAGCGATGGCGAATTTCTTTTGAAGACCAAGTGACATTTTAATAGTTGCCATAGGAATAACGACAACGCTTGATATTGCATCGTTGTTTAAATTCAGCGTTACATCAATACTATTTTTACCTTTAGCATAAGTTCCAATCGCGTTATATGTACCATTAGCATATATTTTCTTACTCATATTTTTATTATTACATAACAAAAACGAACCGCAAGGGCTCGTTTAAGTATGATCATCTTGGCTGGGGATGAGGGATTCGAACCCCCGAATGTCGGCACCAAAAGCCGATGCCTTACCACTTGGCGAATCCCCAATATTGATTGCGTGCTTTAATTCGTGGAAAGAACTTAATTATTTTACCATATTTAAGCCGAATTGTTAGTGTTACCTGCTTAAGTATCCCTTTATTTTATACGTTTACAACGTCGCTTATGCTTGCTACAATAACGTCTATGAACCGGGTGATTGATCGAGTCAGAGGCTTTACTCTTATTGAGCTTATTGTCGTGATCGCAATTATCGGTATTCTTGCAACAATCAGCATTGTCGGATTTGGTCGCTACCAAGGTGACACTCGTGACGCGAGGCGGGCTTCAAGCGCCAGTGTGATTGCAGAAGCGCTTGAAAAATATTACGACCTTAACGGTGAGTACCCAAGTTGTGTGGCGCTAACATCTGGTACCGTCACACAGAGCACATTAAAAGGTATCGATACTGGAACCATTGTTGCCCCCCAAGCTTCAACAGGGACAACTAACTCAATTAAATGTACCAGTGCAGGCAACGTTCTGACGACAAACGGTACTGACTTCTTTGAATACCAAGGTGATGGCAGTCCCGAATGTAGCGGATCAGGGTCATGTTTGAGTTATACATTGAAATACAAAGACGAGACCGATGGACTCATTAAAACAATTGCCAGTCGACGATCAACGAGTATCGCCACATCGGGAAATATTACGAATCTCGCTGCCAACTCGACCAGCTTCACAACCATCGCATTGACCTGGAGCTCTGTAAACAACGCAAGTGGCTACGTCATCCAGACCTCAACAGACCCAGGATTCGTTGCAAACTTAAGTCAAACATCGAGCGCAACAGCTGGTGCGACGATTACAGGTCTTTCTTCTGGTGGCACCTATTACTTCCGGGTTGCACCAGTGAACGGCGTTACTCAAGGTAACTGGTCAAATACTGCATCGGCAACAACCAACGCGCTTGCAACTCCGGTTGCAACAGCTACAGCGAACAGTAGTACCCAAGTAACGCTTTCGTGGCCAACTGTCCAGTACGCAACTTCATACACAATTCAGCGTAGTACCGATAATACTTTCCCTGCTACAGGCGCAACAAGTACTGCAACACAAACCGCGGGATCAGGAACGCAAACAATAGTATATACAGATGAAGCACCAGGTCTCACACACTATTACCGCATACAAGCAAGTGCGACACCAAACCTCAGTAGTTGGTCAGCGACAGTGTCAATGACACCAGCGGCCGTTCCAGCAGCGTACACCATTAGCAAAACCGACCCTCAGTACAATATCGAACGAGTATCTTCAAGTGCCGTCTGTGCCGCAGGAACAACGCCGTACTACAAATGGTACCAAAATGGCGTTGCCTGGACCGAAGGGAGTGGACCAAGCTACCAAACCGTTGACGCAGTGTTCCCTGCATGGAACTATACGCTCACCGTCACTAACGATACTCGCTGCCAAACGGCAACCTACCAATCTCCATATGTGTCCGCGAGCAATAGCGTCAGTCGTACACTGACAGCTCCAACAGCCAATATTTATAATGACCAATACCGCTCAATGGGATGGGACTGGACTTGCCCTGCCGGCACAACATCGTACACGTACTCATGGAATCTTACTGGTAGCGTGAACAAATCTGGATCTGGATCGGGTGGTGCATCGACGAGCGGTAGTGGTCGCTACACCAACACCGGCATCGCTTGGGGAAGCGGTCGTGGCTACTTAACTATTAACTGTGGCTCTCCAGCGCCCTATGGATGGGGTACTATTAGCGCAAGTGGACAGGGTGGATTCGGACCAGGCTGCCTCCCAATGACAGGGAGTTGTCCACCGTAAGGTAGATAGGAATTATCATGGAAGAAAATATAGATACTATTATCGCAAAGTACGGACAACGCGTTCCGAAAAAACCACGCAAGGGTCGCGCCATTATTTTGAGCGTCATTGTCCTCCTTGTCATTGCAGGTATAACTGTTGGTGCGCTCGCACTATTTATTAAGAGCAACCAGGCGACTGCCCCCGCAACACCCGTTGCACAAACCACGAATGGTCCCGCTCCAAATGTGGTCGTAAACAAGATTGCCGCAGATACAACAATAAGTGGTTCGAAGAACTATTTCCTTTCCCGTGCAAGCACAGCACAAACAAACCCGAATTCAGACACAGCAACCATCGTGTATAAAGAAAGTGGTTATGACTTCCTCACAAATGTGACTGCTGAAGACGGGCTTCGCTTTACACTCGTTGATGCAAAAGGCGCTTCAAATAAGACAGCAATCACGGCAGCTATAGGGAGTGTATTAAAAGGCGCCGGTTTTACGGAAGCGTCGCAAGATACAAGTTCTCTGAGTGCCTACCCAACTGTTTCCTATACAAACGGTGGCACTGTCTGTCAAATAATTGATTATACCAGTGCGAAGCAGAGCATTCTTGAACAAGGCGTTCTTTGTATAAGCCATACCGGTCTTGAAGCTGCGTATAAGAATGTCCAGACACTTCTCACGAAAGCCGATCCTGCGATTATCGCCAATACTAAGACCGTCCAGCAAACTATGGTTACAGATGGGACAAAAACACTTCTCACATTAACTGTGCAACCTAAGAATGCAACGAGTACAACGAGGTACTACTTCGCGACACTCAACAAAGATTACGAGTACATCGGCAGTCGTCCAACGCCATCAGTCGATAACGAATCAAGTTACACGCTTTCAGATCAATTAAAGAAAAATATTGCGGATCCAAAGTGGGGAACATTCCTCACAGACAATATTAAGTAGTGGTTTAACTGGTTTTTATGCGTCGGTACGTAAACTTAGCGTTTAAGCGCCACTGACCTGAACTATCACTATCGAATTGGTGAATCGTGCCGCTCTTAACTTCACTAATCAGCACGAGTGCTGGACTATATGGTGTCAGTGTTCGATAAAAGGCAATATCCCCTTGATTAATATGGTCACGCCCAGGGAAGATCTCACGAAATTTTTGCGTTCCAATTTCGTCAAAGTAGTGGGGGCGATTTTTCGGTGGAAGATATAGCTCAGCCTTTAACCCGACACGAGAAACAATTTTCTGCACATCAGATAAAAGAAGTTTTGACTGACTATCAATATACAGAAATAACTGCTTCTTTTTTGTCAGGAAAAGTGTCGCTTCTGCTGTTCGACTCACCGGGAAATTTCGAGCAATTACATTATCAATTTCGGCAATAACGCCGAACTTTGCTTTGATGTTCTTCTCCAGCTCGAAGTCGTGGTAGACCTGGTCATTCATGGGTGTCATTGTACCACCTCTGGGGGCGCTTGCACAAATCAAACGATAGGGTATAACTTAAAATTTATTGCTCCGACAGGGTGGTATAATAGCCGTAATGGACTTCGAGAAGCGATACAAGCAGCTCAACGCTGCGCAAAAGAAAGCGGTAGATCTTATTGAGGGACCTGTCATGGTCATCGCCGGACCAGGAACGGGTAAGACAGAGCTTTTAAGTGTGCGAACGGCAAATATTCTCAAAAAAACTGATACACTACCCGAAAATATTCTGTGTCTCACATTTACCGAAAGTGGCGCAACGGCAATGCGCGAACGTTTGATTGGAATCATTGGAAAAGATGCGTATAAAGTTGCAATTCATACGTTCCACGGATTTGGCACAGAAGTCATTAACCAAAACCGTGAGTTCTTTTACCGCGGCGCGTTGTTCGAACCAGCCGATGACTTAAATCGCTACGAAATCCTTCGTTCTATCTTTGACGAACTTGATTACAAGAACCCGCTCGCAAGTACGATGAACAGCGAATATACTCACCAACCAGATGCCGCCAAGGTTATATCCGAGTTAAAACGAAGTGGCTTAACGAGTGATGAACTACTGGCTGTACTCGAAGAAAGTGAAGCAGCAATTGACTTCGCCGAACGCCTCATCGTTCCTCATATCACTGGTACGGTAAGTAAAACAACCAAAGACAAACTTCTGACGGTGATCCCTGAACTTCGTACCCGCTCAGACGCAGCAGCACCCTTATTTGAAGTAATTCCGCTGATTCGAGCAATCGTGGATGGTCTTGTCTTTACACTCGAACAAGCTGAGACTGAGCACCCAACAAAGCCAATCACGGCCTGGAAGAAAAAATGGTTCGTAAAGAACGAAAAGGGCGAATTTGTCTTTAAGTCTCGAGCGCATATCGTTAAATTGCGCGCGCTGGCATTCGTGTACTATGAATACCTGAAGAAAATGGAAGAAGAAGGACTATATGATTACGATGATATGATCCTACAAGTTGTTCATGCGATGGAAGTACATGATGATCTGCGGTTCAATCTTCAAGAAAAGTACCTCTATATCATGGTCGACGAGTTCCAAGACACCAACCTTGCGCAGACACGTATTCTGCGAAACCTCACTTCAAACCCCGTTAACGAAGGTCGTCCAAACCTCATGATCGTTGGGGATGATGATCAAGCAATTTATAGTTTCCAGGGTGCAGAGATTAGTAATATTCTTGAATTTCAAGAATCGTACCCAACCGTGCAGCGGGTTGTCTTGACCGATAATTATAGGTCGGGGGATTTAGTTATTTCTCAGGCACGTTCTGTCATTGTGCAGGGTAGTGATCGCCTCGAAAACATATATGAAGATATTGATAAGCAACTTACTGGTAACAAGGGCATCCCCGGTGTCGTTGAATTATACGAAGCAGAATCAGTTGATCATGAACGACACTGGATCGTTGATAGTATTGCGAAGGAAATTAAAAATGGTACAGCGCCGCAAGCTATTGCCGTCCTCACAAGGCAGCATAAAGAGATTCAAAGTCTCTTACCGTATTTTCACCGCGCAGGTATCGCAGTTAATTACGAGCGCCAGGAAAACGTACTAGACCAAGCGCCTATCATTATCCTTGAGCAACTCGCTCACGTCATTGTTGCCATCGGACAAGGCCATCATGCCGAAGCAAATGCGCTACTACCTGAACTGCTGGCACACCCAGCTTGGGGTATTACACCGCTGGAACTTTGGCAACTGAGCACCGACGCCTATTCATCGAGGCAACAGTGGCTCGAGATCATGGCGACGACGCCGCGTTTTCTTGATATACACAGCTGGCTCATCGAACTGGCAGCATTAGCACAGTTTACACCACTCGAACCAATGATCGATCGTATGATTGGTCGCGTCGAAGACACAACTGTGGCTGCAAAAAATAGTCCGTTCTTTGAATATTTTTTTGGACAAGATAAACTCGCAGAGAATCCATCAGAATACCTGGATTTCTTAGGAGCACTCCGAACAATTCGATCAAAGCTTCGCGAATACCATAGTAATGATACACTCACACTTGAATCGTATCTTAATTTTGTGACACTCCACCGTCGTATCGGCACAATGTTATCTGTCTCACACGTTACTGAAACTGAATCGAATAGCGTTAACCTTATGACCGTCCACAAATCAAAAGGTCTTGAGTTTGAGACTGTCTATATCTTTAATAGCGTCGACAATGTCTGGGGTGAAAAAGCCCGTGGCATGAGTCGCAATATCAACTATCCCGAAAATTTGCCACTCGCATCAGCCGGTGATTCTGCTGACGAACGTTTGCGTCTATTCTACGTTGCCATGACGCGTGCAAAAACAAAGCTTCGTATTAGTTTTAGTCATTCTGACGATAAAGATAAGCAAACGCTCATTGCCAGTTTCCTTACCGATGTTGCTTTCGAGCCACTCGCCATTGCACCTGCAGATAGGGAAGAGCACCTCGTTTCAGCAGAACTCTCATGGTACGAGCCGCTGACGACGCCAAATACCGATTTGATGACATTGCTAAAACCATCACTCGAACATTACAAGTTAAGCGCCACACACTTAAACAACTTCCTGGACGTGACCCATGGCGGTCCCCAAATGTTCCTACTAGGTAACTTACTTCATTTCCCCGCGACAAAATCACCTGCAGCTTCATATGGAACGGCAATTCATGCAACGCTGCAACAGGCACATATTCACGTTGTCGCGACTGGTGGACAAAAACCAATCGAAGATGTCCTCCATGACTTTGAAACGAATCTCATTAAAGAGCGTTTAAACCCACTCGATTACACAACCTACTTACAAAAGGGGAGTGAGCAGTTACAGATATTCTTAGGTGAAAAATACGATACATTCACTGCATCACAAAAGTCAGAGCTTAACTTTACTGGTCAAGAAGTATTCTTGGACGACGCACACCTGACGGGTATGATAGACATCGCCGATATCAACAAAGAAGCTAAAACGATGGTGGTGACCGACTACAAGACAGGTAAAGCAGTCAGTAGCTGGAACGCAGCTGCCGAATACGACAAGATCAAACTGCATAAGTATCGCCAACAGTTACTCTTCTACAAACTTCTTGTTGAACATTCGCGTGATTACAGCAAGTATACCGTGACTGAGGGTTATCTCGAGTTCGTAGAGCCAAATCGTTCCAACGATATTGCAACGCTGAGCCTCAGTTTTGATAGTGAAGAATTAAAACGTTTTTCACTACTCATCGGAAAAGTCTGGAAGCACATTACACTGCTTGATCTTCCCGATACCTCAACCTACGAGCCTACCTATAAAGGCTTACTCGCATTCGAGCAAGATTTGCTTGACGACGCTATCTAGTTGCCCGTGGGAGGCATTGACCAGATCGGGTAAAAAGTGCTATAATAGCTCCTGCATGATCGATGGTGTAGGACACTGATAGCAGACAAATGATATCCGTATCCTACACCGTCTCTGCACCTTAACAGAGATAGTGAATAAATGTTCCGCGCTTCCGGCCAGTTGCGTAGAACAAACCGGCTCCACCACACCATATTTGCCCGTCAGGCGCCCAGCCTGATTGGGTCCCAGCCTATACGGTGTGGTGGAGTTTGGACTTACGTACGTAACCCATATCCAACTCGATCACCCTTAGGAGGTGAGTACAATCGGAGAAGTACCCTACTCTAAAGAGCGTGCCTACGTGAAGGATAAGATCGATCGCGGCGTAAAAATCGCTAGATCGAACCCGCACGTTCACACACTCCAGCGAGCTGCAGAGCAAGGCGTCAAGTCGATCCAGGCTTTCAACAAGTCCGTCGACCTCGACACCCACCTGTACTAGACCGTAGGCATACAAGGGAAACCCTGTACGAGACGTGGGGGCGGGGATTCATCCGTTCGCAAAAACTGAGGATTTCACTATCTCTGCGTCTCTTATTCATCATAAATACTATTTGTGGTCGATAAGAGACGTTTTTAGTTTCAAACTAATTCGTGAGACAATAGATTACGCAATGAAAAATTTCTGGCAAGAACTTCCAAAACCTTTCTTCGTCTTGGCGCCTATGGAGGCAGTGACCGACGTTGTATTCCGTCATGTCGTTGAAGCAGCCGGGGGTCCCGATGTGTACTTCACAGAGTTTACCAATGCCGCTAGTTACTTCAACGAGAAAGGTCGCGCCAGCACTCGCGGACGCTTGGCTTTTACCGAAGACGAACAGCCAATGGTTGCACAAATTTGGGGAAATAATCCTGAGTATTTTGAGTTTATGGCAAAAGGTCTTGCAGAGCAAGGCTTCGCTGGTATCGATATCAACATGGGCTGTCCCGCAAAAGATGTCGTCAAGACCGGTGCAGGTAGTGGACTGATTCGTGATCCTGAACGCGCTGCTGAACTAATTGCTGCTGCCAAGAAGTCTGGGCTCCCTATTAGCGTCAAAACTCGCCTTGGTGATCTAAAGCCGGATGAGTGGAAGGACTGGCTCACTCATATTTTGAAGCAAGACATCGTTAATCTGACGATTCATCTTCGTACTCGAAAAGAAATGAGCAAAGTCCCTGCGCACTTTGAACTTATTCATGAAATTAAAAAACTCCGTGATAAAATTTCGCCGCAAACGCTCCTTACTATTAACGGTGATATCCGCGACCGTGAACATGGTCTTGAATTAGTAAAAGAGTACGGCGTCGATGGCGTCATGATCGGTCGTGGGGTATTCGCAGATCCTTATGCATTCGCAAAAGAAATACGCGAACACAGTAGGGAAGAGTTACTTGGACTGCTTAATATGCAACTCGATTTATTCGATACATATAGCAAAGAACTCGAACCACGAAAGTTCGATCCGTTAAAACGATTCTTTAAGATTTACGTCCGCAACTTTGAGGGGGCAGCTGAACTTCGTGAGAAAATGATGCATGCCAAGACAACTAACGAAGTTCGCGAGCTTATCGCTCAAGTTATTACTCAGAATCCGGTTGAATCTCTGGCGTCTCTGTAGCCACAATCTCATTATCAGGAATAATCAATTTCTTTGTGTGCGGGTCAAGGTAGTAGCCTGAACGTTTTTGACCAGACATCTCAGCAATGCGCCGCTCAAGAATATTAGTTACTGCAACAATGCGGTCCGTCTGATTCATCATACGAGGCGCAACGGCATCTACAAGACCGTCGGGAAGCAGCCTGAAGTGCTGGAACTCCATACCATAATCAACTGGTGTAAGTGGCTTACCAAATGTTACCTCGGCAATGCTTCGCGGTGAGAATCTCTGCTCTTCATAGGTAATGCTGACGGGGACAAGTGGCACACTATTCTTGATGGCAAAGGCTGCAGCGCCATATTTGAATCTATTCAAACGACCATCAAGTGACCGAGTACCTTCGGCATGAAGGAGTACCGATTCACCAATTGCAAAGCGGTGCTTGATGTCTTTTGCAAGTTGCACTGAACCTTTTCGATCGTTATCGCGAAAGACCGGAATTTGCTGCGTATCAACAACAAACTTTTGAATTGTTTTTCCAAAAAATCCTCTATTATTGACGCCTTTCCCTTGAAAGTACTCTGCCTTTGCACCAAGTCGAAGCGGTTTATTTTGAGTATTTGCATACACAGCTGCAATGGCTAATGAGTCATCAAACGCTAGGTGGTTCGCGACAAACATAGCAGGACCATCAGGAATATTTTCCATACCCTGGTGGCGCATCACGTGTCTCATTGCAAGCCATGTGTTGACCCAGGGGACCATGTTCATGTACGTATCTTTTTGTGGAGTTACTTCCGAAGATTTTCTCTGTTCCATATAGTCCTAGCATACGTCCATTGATAGGGGAGTGGCAAGCATAGCCGTGATACTGAACAAGAGTATTAAAGTCTCTTGTGTCGTCGCAGCCCAGCAACTTGCAAACGAACCGTGTGGCGATCAATCAGCTGTTTCGCGTGATCAATATCAACTTGGTTTTTCGCTTCAGCTTTAAGTTTCATCGCACGTTCCAAGGCAGCTTGAGATTCAGCCTCAATAATGTCGTCACCGTGATCGGCTTCATCCACAAGGACACGAACAGTGGTCTGGTTGACTTCAATCACGCCACCACTAATAGCAAAGTACTCTAACGCAGTGTCGGGATCGCCTTTTTTGTAGCGCACCGCTAATGCACCAGGAATGGCGACCGAGACAAGTGGCTCATGTCCTGGGAATACGCTAATTGGACCCGCAGCCGTTGGTGCGGTTATCTCGTAAATGTCTTCATCGACACGCACGCCAGTTAATGTAATCAACTGCAAGTGCATCGATTAAACTTTCTTTGCCTTTTCAGACAATGGTTCACCGGCCATATAGAACCATTCTTCTGGCTGTTCATCATACTTACCAGCAAGGATATCAGCAAAATCACGAATCGTGTCTTCGAGCTTTACATACATACCTTTGTTGCCGGTGTACTTTTCAGCAACGAAGAATGGTTGTGAAAGGTACCGCTGTACACGACGCGCACGTGCAACAGTTTGTTTCTGATCGTCAGACAGTTCTTCCATACCAAGGATGGCGATGATGTCCTGAAGTTCTTTATACTGTTGAAGGACACGCTGCACTTCACGGGCAACGCGGTAGTGTTCTTCACCGACAATTTCAGGGTCGAGGCTGGTTGAGCTCGACGCAAGGACGTCAACAGCAGGGTAGATACCAATTTCTGTCAGCGCACGGTTCATCACGATGGTTGCATCGAGGTGGGCAAAGGTCGCAGCTGGCGCTGGGTCAGTCAGGTCGTCAGCGGGGACGAAGACTGCTTGTACGGAGGTAATTGAACCCTTTTTCGTTGAGGTAATACGCTCTTGAAGTTGTCCCATTTCCTCTTGGAGGTTAGGCTGATAACCCACAGCTGAAGGAAGACGACCAAGAAGGGCAGAGACTTCTGCACCGGCTTGGGTAAATCGGAAGATATTGTCGATAAAGAGAAGGACATCTTTTCCGTCATCACGGAAGGCTTCAGCCATCGCAAGTCCAGAAAGGGCAACACGAAGACGTGCTCCAGGTGGTTCGTTCATCTGACCAAAGACAAGACTGGTCTTTTCTAGCACGCCAGCTTCCTGCATTTCGTAGTAAAGGTCGTTACCTTCACGAGTTCGCTCACCGACACCAGCAAAGACAGAGTTACCACTGTGGAACTTTGCGATGTTGTTAATTAGCTCGGTAATAAGGACGGTTTTACCGACACCAGCACCGGCGAAGAGACCGGCTTTACCACCTTTAATAAGTGGGGCAATCAGGTCAACGACCTTGATTCCTGTTTCAAGAACTTCAGATTTGTTGGCTTGTTCGTCTAGAGATGGCGCTTCACGGTGAATAGAGGCTCTTTTACCGCCAGCTGGCAGGGCTGGTTTGCCATCGATGTGGTCACCGATAACATTAAACATACGACCTTGGGTTTGATCACCAACAGGAACGCTAATCGGTCCGCCAGTTGCTTCAACCGTATCGCTACGACGAAGTCCGTCAGTACTTGAAAGTGCAATTGCACGAACAGTATTTTCGCTGAGGTGCTGTGCGACCTCGAACGTCATTCTTCGATCTTTAGAATCAATGATCAGTGCATCGTTGATCGCTGGAAGTTCACCTTCGAATTCAACGTCAACGACGACACCCACAATTTGTATAATTTTACCTGTTTTATTAGCCATGTTATTCTCCTTATTCGTCTCTATTATTCACTGAGTGCCTCGACGCCACCGGAAATCTCTGCAAGTTCCTGGGTAATCGCACTTTGTCGGGCTTTGTTCATCTCTAATGTTAAATCATCTATCAAATCAGACGCGTTATCCGACGCATTCTTCATCGCGATCATACGCATACTATGTTCACTGGCACGAGCATCCAATAGTGCCTGAAAAATCTGTGCGCCGACAAGTCGATAGGCGACACCATCGAGCACTTCGGCTGTTCCTGGTTCGTAAGTCACATCACCGGCAGCAATTGGCTGAGGACTATCTTCAAATCCAGCAGGAAGAACACGCAGCACTTTTGCTTCTTGATTGATGCTGCTAATAAAGTCAGTGTAAATCACGTCGACTGCATCGACTTCACCAGCCTCAAAGCGACTCCTGGCACTATCAAGGATAGCGCGAAGTTCGCTGCCATCTGGTTGATCAGGAAGTTCTTCGTATGCGCCAATCACTTCAGTATCTTTCAAACGTGCGGCCAGCTGTGATGCTTTTCGCCCAATCGTAATTGTCTTGTTTTTGATACCAGCTTTGTCGTCAGCACGTAGTTCATTAACGTAGACCTTACCGATATTACTGTTGTATGCACCAGCGAGACCTTTATCAGATGCAATCACAATCATCAAGCGATTCTTGACATCGCGTTGTTCGAAAAGGGGATGGTGCAACACAGATGTCCGCGTTGAAAGTCCAGCCAAAAGTTCACGCGCCGCCTGCGTGTAGGGCGCTGAAGCTTTTGTCGCTTCCTGTGCCCGACGCATTTTACTCGCCGCAACCAATTGCATGGCTTTCGTAATCTGGCGAGTACTCTTAACGCTTCGAATGCGTGACTTTAATAACTGCGTTGATGCCATCGTTAGTCCGCAAAGCCTTTCGCAACTGTTCGTGCAGTTGTTTCAATGAGCTTATTGACGGCCTCATCAGGTTTTCCACCCTTATCAAGTTCGGTCATTTCCTTTTTGTGATCAGCCCAAAGTTTTGTAAGGAGCGCAGATTGCGCATCTTTAATCTTGCTAGGCGCAACGCTATCAAAGTAGCCATTGTTCACAGCCGTTAGGCTGGCAACCTGCTGCCAAATAGCAGCTGGCTGATACTGGTGCTGCTTCAACAGTTCAGTCAAACGCTGACCGTGATCAATTTGTTTCTTGGTTGCATCATCAAGGTCGCTACCGAACTGCGCAAAACTGGCGAGTTCACGGAACTGTGAAAGTCCAAGCTTCAAGTGGCTACTGACAGATTTCACACCGGCAGTTTGCGCCGCACCACCAACACGAGACACTGACAAACCAGCAGAAATCGCTGGACGAATACCTTGATAGAACAAGTCGGTTTCAAGGAAGATCTGACCGTCAGTAATAGAGATCACGTTCGTTGGAATGTAGGCGCTAATGTCACCAGCCTGGGTTTCGATAATTGGAAGTGCAGTAAGAGATCCGCCGCCAAGTGCATCAGAAAGCTTCGCCGATCGTTCAAGGAGGCGAGAGTGAAGATAAAAGACATCACCCGGGTAGGCTTCACGTCCTGGTGGACGACGAAGAAGCAGTGACATTTGACGATAGGCAACCGCGTGCTTTGTCAGGTCGTCGTAAATCATCAATGCATGCTGACCATTATCACGGAAGTATTCACCCATAGCAGTTGCTGCATATGGCGCGAGGTAGAGAAGTGATGCAGGGTCAGATGGGCTGGTAGCAACGATAATCGTTTGATCCATCACACCCTCAGTCTTAAGGCGCTCAACAAGTCGAGCAACTTTAGAAAACTTCTGACCAATTGCAACGTACACGTTCACAACACCAGTATCTTGTTTCGCTTGGTTAATCATTGTGTCGATCGCAATAGCTGTTTTACCGGTTTGGCGATCACCAATAATCAGTTCACGCTGACCGCGACCAATAGGGAACATTGCGTCGATTGAGATAATACCAGTCATAAGTGGTTCAAAGACCGACTTGCGCCCCATCACGCCAATTGCTTCACGTTCAACAAGTCCAGTAAGCTTTGCCTTAATCGCAGGACCACCATCGATCGCACGACCAAGTGGGTCGACAACACGCCCAAGCAGCTCGGGACCAACTGGCACTTCAAGGACAGTACCCTTCAAACGAACGGTCTGTCCGGCTTTCACAGCTGAGTCATCACCAAGTAGCACCGCACCGATTTCATCTTCAAGAAGGTTCAAAGCAAAGGCTTCAACAATACCTTTAGGTGTTTCAATGTTCAAGACTTCACTGTAGCCAGCGCTTCGAAGCCCGTGGATCCAGGCGACACCGTCACCAATACGAATAATGACACCAACTTCATCAAGTTGTTTGTCTGTCTCGAGGTTCTCGATCGCATCTCGAAGATCTTTTGATAGTTCTGTGATTGATAACTCACTCATAATATTTTTCCTTTAGGCTTTCTTGAATCTAGTCTTTAATACGGTCAATTGATGGGCAACGGTTTGATCAAGTTCACGACCCGGAACAGTGATTTTCACCCCACCAAGGACACTCGGATCAACCATGTTTGATAACGATACCTGCGTTGCTTTCGTCTGTGTCTTCACAAATGCTTCGAGTGCCTTCTTGGTTTCAGCAGTCAGATCAAACGCTGAAACGATGGATGCCTGTATGACGCCTTTCTCTGCGAGGCTGAACTCGATATCACGGACAATGAGTTCAAGCTCTTTTGTTCGCTGTGTATTTATAAGGTAGGCAGCGAGTTGCTGGAAAAGCAATTTCTTACTCTTACCCTCAACGAGGCTGGTCGCCACATATTCCGCCACAGCGCGACGAGAAAGACGACCAGGCATTACTTTGCAGCCTTTACGACAGCGTCAATAAGCTCACCGTCGGTCTTCTTATCAAGTTTCTGTGCAATGATTTTTTCGGTTGCAAGACCTACTAGTTCTAATGTGTCGTTATACAAAACTTTGCGTGCATTCACGACATCTTTATCAAGTTGCTCGTGTGCATCTTTTGCAATGCGCTCGGCAATTTTTTGCGCTTTCTTTTCACTCGTACTGACCATCTCAGCAGATTCAAGTTTCGCAGTACCGATGATTTCGTTTGCTTCTTTACGTGCCTGCGCAAGTAACTGCGCAACTGCTTCTTTGTTCGCTTCGGCAGATTTCTGGGCTTCGGCGGTTGCTTTTGCAGCCGCTTCAATACCAGCCTGACGCTCGTCGACTGACTTCATCAACCATGGATATACCCACTTACCAAGAACAAACACCAGAAGCAAGAAGGCAATAATTTGCAAAATCAACGCCTTCCAGTCAATACCGAGACTGGCGAAAATATTACCCTGACTTGCTGCTACTTGTGTTACATTCTGCACTAAATAACTCCTAGATATACTTCGAGATAATTGCCACGATGATACCAATGAACGCGAGTGAGTCGGCGAACACGATACCAAGGATCATTAGTGTACGGATTTCTGCGAGCTTTTCTGGGTTGCGACCAAACGCATTCAATGCTCCCATTGCTGTAATACCAATACCAATTGCTGCACCAAGTGCCGGTAGGGCATAGCCGAGTACAAATGCTAGTTGATTCATAAATTTCTCCTTATTTCATTTTCTTTGAATTACTTTGATTATAGCATTCTTTATGCTGTCTGCTTGTCATGTTCATCCTCGTGCGTGACGGCAAGTGAGGTAAAGATAAGCGTTAACACAAAGAACACATACGCTTGGATAAAGCCGATGAACAGCTCAAAGAGCATGAAGACCGGCAACACGACACTTGCGACATAACTCGTGAGCAACAAGATCACGATTAAAAGAATTTCACCGGCAAACGCATTACCGAAAAGTCGAAGTGCGAGGGCAACGCCACGGCTAAACTCTCCAATAATTTCAAGTGCCCCCTCGAATGCACCGACCGGGTTTTTGAATGGGTTACGAATGTAGCGTTTCGCATTACCAAAGACGCCAAGGTACTTGATGGCATACATTTGAACTGTCACGACAGTAATAATTGCCAGTGCAAGGGTGAAGTTTAAGTCCGCCGCTGCACTACGCAAAATTGGCACACCATTAACTTTAATTGAATCAAGACCAGGAAGCAGACTTAACCAGTAATTAAACATCACGACAAAGAAGATAGTAATAGCCAGTGGCGTCATTTTCTTTGCTAATTTTTTATCAGGGATAATGTCGTTGATTTGATGAAGAAGACCTTCAAACACCCATTGCACCAAGCCGATAAAGCGGTTGTACTTACCACGTTTTACGCTGAGGGCAACGTACACCAAAACAGCGACCGTGATGATAACACCAACAAGACCGGTGAGCAGTGCGTTCGTGACATCGAATCCAAAAATCGTAAAGAGCGTTTGAGCGCCAATACTCACATGCAGATCAAATGCAGCGAACCCAGAAATCATCGTTGAAGCGCCTTAAATAGTCGGTAAATCAGATACGCAGATAGTGCGATTCCAAGAACCAATCCTGTAATTGTTATGAGTGGTGTTGTGTGGAGCGCGTGGTCGGCCATGATTCCCAGCACCGTTCCAACGATTCCAGGCACGAGTGTCCGCCAGGTTGCGTCGAGTGCAGTGGTTGCCAACAAAAGGACGGCCTGTACCGTCGTTTTTGTCTTCATTGGTTGTGGCGACTCACCCATATGAGCCTCATTGTAACAGAGGCTAGGGGAGTTGTACAGGACAGGTGATACTAGTTGACCCCATTAATCGTTATGTATCCATTTGAGGAAAACATGAAGGTAGTAAACCCTGGAGTGCTCGACGATACATCACTTCCTCCAATGACCGCTAAAACGCTCAGTGTCCCAGTTGGAAAGGATACGACGACGACACCGCTTCCACCATTACCGCCATTGTTGGTTAAGTTATAGTGCGAACCGCCACCACCGCCACCGCCGGTTAATGGACCGCCGTTACCACCGGGCTTGTTGGTTTGTATACCGGCCGTTCCGCCGCCGCCAGCTGAACCGGCATTGATGCCCGATCCACCAGTAGTTGCTCCCACAGCGCCACCACCACCACCGCCGTTACCACCATTACCGCCGTTACCACTGTACCCAGAACCACCGCCACCGCCACCAAAGAAGTAAGTCGTTCCCAAGATATTATTTGAAATACCAACACCACCAGTACCGGGGTTAGCCGCACCAGGACCACCGGCACCACCACCACCAGTAGGGTAATAGCACCCTGGTGTTCCGGCACTTCCATTACCTTGACTAATAACAAATCCTGCATAAAGATTCTGATTACATCCCGCACTACCGCCGGCAGAAGCACCCGCGCCTGGAGGCGAAGCATTTGTTGAGTACTCAGACCCGCCACCGCCACCACCTAATGCACGAGTAGTGCCAAAGAGGGAATTGCCTCCGTTATAGCCACGCACCTGACTAATCCCTGCAGGCGCACCAGGACCACCCGCACCAACCGTGACATTATATGTTCCAGTAGATAGGGGATATGCGGCGTTATACACGACGCCACCGGCACCACCACCGCCACCCATGTCAGACCCGCCACCACCACCGCCACCGACAACAAGTAGCTTTGCATTGGCAGTTTTTTGTACAACTGGAGTAGGGATATACGTTGCATCATACGAGTACGGTTCGACGTTAGCCGAAGACCAGCTGGTGGTTGCATCCCAGTTTGGACTACTTCGATCCAACACCTGATTCGTAGTCAAGTCCACTGCAGCGAACAGAACTGCACCAACGTTCCCGGTAGGCGCATTGTAGAGGCGAATACCAAAGGTGTGTGTTCCAGGCTGAACGCTTATAGATTTTGAGTTAATCCCCGAACCCGAGGTCGGACTCATCACCAGATTTCCATCGAGGTAAAGATTACATTGGTCATCGCAGTAATTCGTAACCCTCACGGTTGTTGCGGTAGCGGTCGTAAAAGGCTGCGGATCTCTAA
Organism: Candidatus Saccharimonadota bacterium; assembly: GCA_028288995.1. Lineage (GTDB taxonomy): Bacteria > Patescibacteriota > Saccharimonadia > Saccharimonadales > Saccharimonadaceae > Microsaccharimonas. The sequence continues at coordinate 4,512 of JAQGHF010000005.1, read as the reverse complement.
ACCAAGCATACGAGTCACCTGGACGATTTGTTCCACCCGAACTGTATTGCGTCGAGATATACTCGGCAAGGCTATCACCTGAAACACTTTGCCAGTTACCTGGTGCACCGCCCCAAGGTAAAGCCGTGTTGTTCCATACACCAAAATCATATACCTGTTCCCAAGCACTTGGAGATTCGTAATAACTTGATGATGAATAATGGGCTGGATCACCAGCTGTGACACGCCATGTTGGATTTGAAACAACCACAGGAGTTGCCGCACCAGGTCTTGTCAAAGACGCCGTAAAGCGAGAGGCTCGCGGAAGATACGCATCATTAGTCAACTGAACAACCATCGTATGACATCCAGCGGTCAGTGTTGTCGATGCTGTTGATAATTCGCCCGAAGCAGTCGTGATCAACTGACCATCGATATAGGTCGCAGCAATATCCTGAGAACTAGATGTATAAATGTTGACATCATATGATGCAGTATCGCTGGCATTAAAGTCTTTCCTGAAATATATTACCCCGGTGTTTATTGTGGCATCAGCCAAACTAATCGTCTGCGCGGTAGAAGCCGATGCAAGGGCATCTTGTTGGGTTGTTTTGACTGCAGCATTCCAACCTCTTGCTGTCGTCGCATTTCCCGAACATAGATCTGGCACGACTGCGTTCTGAACATTCGGTTGCTTATAGGTTCGCCACACTGAACCATTCGATGTACGCGTTACCTCAACATAGCCACTATTCGGAATAGTAATTGCTTGACCGTTCGCATCAACCGTCGGTTTTGGCACATTAAATGAACTACGAACATTGCCATTTACCGTCACTGAACATCGAGAATCTGAAGGACAACTTGCACTTCCGGCAGAAGTGACAGTAAATGTGCCCGACGTCGTAAATTTATGAATCTTGTTTCCGCCAGAGGTTGTAATCGCTCCGCCGGTCGCAATAATACCACTGTTCACGGGGTAAGAGATGATAACAACTCCAGAGCCACCAGCGCCACCCGACAAATAGCTACCGTTATAAGATCCGCCACCGCCACCAGAACCTGTATTTGGTACACCGGCAGTACCAACAGTATCAACTTGTCCTGAACCACCAATACCCGAACCACCGGCACCGACATAGCTTCCATTAACCTCACCGCCGCCGCCGCCTGCAGCATAGTAGACCATCGATCCCGTAATATTATTCGTAACTCCGGCACCACCAGCAGCCGTACCGGCTGTATTTCCTCCGGCACCACCAGGACCTCCGGCGCCGCCGCCGCCGCCGTTATTTCCTACCCAGCCAGAAATGGATGGCGCCAAACCACCGTTGTTCCCTTGATTTCCTACGCCGCCGGCACCACCAACACCGGTTGCATTACTTAACATACCGCCACCGCCACCAGAACCGCCGTTTCCACCGACATTACCACCATGAGTTGCGCCATAACCACCACCGTTAGCATTCAAACCACCAAATGACGAGACGCCACCGACGTTTCCGTTCGAGGCACTATTACCAGGTGCGGCGCCACCGGCGCCCACAGTCACAGGATATGACGTCGCACTAACAGTAACGCTGTCGTTATAGAGATACCCTCCAGCACCACCACCGCCGGCTGTACCACCGCCAGAACCACCACCACCAACAACCAGTGCTTTAACGGTTGGTGAAAGAATAAGATTTCCCGAACAGTCCGTTGCAGGAGTGAGCGGTTTGACGTCAGTCCATTGTGGCACATTTCCATTGGCTGCGAGGCAGGCTTTGGCATAGGCAACACCGGACTCACCGGCAACTTGTGCAAGCTGGACATAATACTGATTCATAAGTGTCGTACGAACGGCCACAGTCGCAGTAACAGATACGGCTAGTATCATCAATAAAACGATAGAAGCAATAAGAACAGTAGGCAGCGCAAACGCTTTAGATGTTTTTTGTCGCCTCATTACATGCATATTTATCAGCCAACCCTATAAATTCTCTTCTGATTATTGTAGCATAAGCGTAGTAGTCGTAGGCTATTTACTTACGCTCATATTACTGTACAATGTATAGTGACAGTACGGAAAACGTACCACTATACTTAAAGGGGATATACCATGGCTGAAACAACTAGTCCACAAATCACAATCTACCGCACCAGCTGGTGCGCCTTTTGCCACACTGAAATGCAGTGGCTCGACAAACTCGGTATTCCTTATATCGCAAAGGATATCGAAGCAGATCCAGAAGCAAACGACGAGCTTATGAAAAAGATCAACGGCGACTTCCGCGGCGTTCCTGTCACAGATGTAGCAGGCGATATGATTCTCGGTTTTGACCGTCCAAAAATTCAGGACGCGATCAAGGCTCACGGCATCCAACCAGTCGCTGTGTAGTCTTTACGTTATACTTGAATAAATGACCAAGCAGACAATTATTCTTATTCACGGTTTCCGTGGCACACATCACGGCCTTGAGCTCATCGCAAAACACCTTGAGGGGTTCACGGTCATTATTCCTGATCTTCCAGGATTTGCAGAGGGCGATACGTTGCCTCGCTATGACCTGGATGCGTACGTTACCTGGCTTGCGCAGTTCATACAGCACCAGAATCTTAAGAATCCACCGATTCTTCTTGGTCATTCGTTTGGCAGCATTGTCACTGCAGCATACGCAGCAAAATATCACGATACGATCGAAAAGTTGATATTAGTGAATCCGATTGGCGCACCAGCGCTTGAAGGACCACGCGGTCTTCTGACGAAGTTAGCCGTGTTTTATTACTGGCTGGGCACAAAGCTCCCGAACAAGCTGTCACACAAATGGCTTTCTTCACCTATGGTCGTGAATATTATGAGCAAAACGATGACAAAGACAAAAGACAAAGCATTACGTACGTACATCGACGATCAACATCACCAGTATTTCAGCCTTTTCCATACCTCTGAATCAGTGTCCGAAGCGTTTGCTACTTCTGTTAACCACAGTGTTCGAGACTTTGCGAAAAAAATTACCACACCGACATTATTAATTGTGGGAACAAAGGACGATATTACACCGCTCGCAAAACAAAAAGAGCTCCAAGAGCTCATTCCTCATGCAAAGTTAGAAATTATTGAACATGTAGGACATCTTACGCACTACGAGACACCAGATCAGGTGGCGTCTTATGTCGTGGACTTCGTTAAGCTTTCGTAAATTGCTTCAAATCGATCAAGTGTCGTATTTAAGTCATGCGTACGTGCAATTGTTAAACTTTCGTCACTCATCCGTTTTCGTGCTTTCGGATCACTAATAATACGTGAAAGACCTTCAGCAAATTGTGCAACACCATCTTTCTCACATAAGTAGCCGTTGCGTTCGTTCTGGCACAGTTCTTTCAACGCGCCAGCGTCGACAGCAACGACCGGTTGACCGCTCGCCATTGCTTCAAGCGTCGCAATACTTTGTAGCTCAGTAGGGGATGGCATTGCAAAGACCGTTCCAATTTGGTGAAGCAAAACCTTGTCCTCTTCGCTAACACGACCGGTAAAGGTAATATCGTCGTACACGCCTAGACCATGGGCAATTTCTTTCAAGTTTAATGTGTCTTGACCAGATCCAACGATCATCAAGTGCGCATCGTGATGCTTTCGAACTTCAGCAAACGCTTTTATCAAAACAGGTAAGTGCTTCTCGACATCGACGCGTCCGACGTACGTAATAATCGGCACATTCTGGGGAAGCTTAAATTTCTCGTAAATCTCAGGACCTGGTTTACTGGGGTGGAAACGGACGAGGTCGATACCGTTTGAGACAGCTTCCATCGGCACCGTAATTTTCTCTGTCGCCCTGAACATATCTATCGCAGATTTCGTTGGCATCGTAATGTAGTCAGCCTTTGAGTGGAAGCGCATCCCATATTGACGCAGCATAAAATTAATCGGGCGCGCAATTGGTGCGAGAAGTAGGATATTATCCATCAAGTTTTCAGGCATCGCATGATTCGTACTGACAATTGGAATACCGAACTTGTTACCATATTTCATCGTTGCTTGACCGATCCACATCAACATTTGAATGTGAATGACGTCAGGATCAAATTCAAGGATCGCTTTCTTTACTTCACGACCAGGTGTCGGTGAAATACGGAAGTTTTGGTAGGGAACAAACGGCACAGAAGCAGTTCGAACGACGACGTGATTCACGTCAACTTCCTTAAATTTTTTACTGGTTTGGCTTGGTGCAATCACCATCACTTCATGACCACGTGCAGCAAGACCGATCGCAAGTGTACGACCAAAAGTTGCAACGCCGTTAATCGTCGGATAGTGTAAATCCGACGCAATAAGGATTTTCATATTGGCTTATTATAACACGAGGAAATGAGCGTTGAGAAAGCAAGCTTTCTCAACCAAATGACGAAGTGTGAAACCGAAGGCGCATCGTACCCATCAGCGCGTCATTACGCTCACCACGACCATGGTACAATGTGTAAATATGAAATTGTTCTATGACGCTCGTTATATACGCACCGACTTCCATGATGGTATTAGCCGTTTCTCGACAG
>JAQGHF010000001.1 GCA_028288995.1 Candidatus Saccharimonadota bacterium | reverse complement strand
ACTGGGAACAGCATCATGGTCTTTTGGCTTGGCTCAGAACTAATACGTTCGAGTGTCCCAAGTGTACGCAGGTTTAATGCACCAGGTACTTTGGCAAAAATCGCAGCAGCATCGGCAAGATTCTGTGCAGCTAGCTTTTCACCATTTGCACTAATGATGTTTGCACGACGTTCACGTTCAGCTTCAGCCTGTTTCGCCATTGCACGTTTCATATCTTGTGGCAGTTCAATATTTTGGACACGAACGTTTTCAATATCGACACCCCATTGTTCAGTCTGCTTATCAACAATCTCTTTAATTTGGGTGCTAATTTCCTCACGCTTTGAAAGTAAGTCATCCAGTTCAACGTTACCCGTTACATCACGAAGCGCTGCTTGGGCAAATTGACTGGTGGCAAACGCATAGTTGGTCGTTTCAAGGACGGCTTTCGCAGGATCAACAACACGAATGTAGACAACGGCATCAACCGCAGCAGTCACGTTATCTTTCGTGATAATTTCTTGCTTCGGCACATCAATCGGTGTTGAACGGATATCCACACGAACCATTGTCTGAAAAATAGGAACAATAATGCGAAGTCCTGGTTGTTTGATTCCTTTAAACTTACCGAGCGTCAACACAACACCTCTTTGATACTGATTAATAACCTTTAATCCACTCAGAATAAAGATAACGACGATAATAACGACTGTCCAGAAAAATAATCCCATACAAACCCCCTGTTTATAGTCTTAGTATAGCCTATTTGGCAGCTGAGGCGTTACTTGGCGGCAGCGAGATTGATTAATCGTTCGATAAGTTCAGCATAACTAACACCGGCGTGTTCCCACGTCTTTGGATACATGCTGATGTCTGTAAAGCCTGGAATTGTATTCACTTCATTGAGATAAATGTCATGCGTATTCTTGTCGATAAAGAAGTCGACACGAGCCATACCGCTGCAGCCCAAGATATGGAAAATAAGGACAGCTTGTCGACGTAGTTCGTCACTCAGTTCTGGTGAAATTTCTGCAGGTATTACAACTGATGACTCACTCAGTTCGTCGTACTTCGATTCATAACTATAAAACTCACCTTGTGGTTTAATTTCACCCACAACACTTGCTTCAATTGCTGGATAGTTCCCAAGTACGGCAATCTCTAATTCCCTCGCATCGATTGCAGTCTCGATTAGTACGATGTCATCGAACATATGTGCGCCAATGATAGCTTTATCGAGTTCTTCTTGATTGGTGACTTTATAGACGCCAACTGAACTACCAGCGCTAGCTGGTTTCACAAATAACGTCGCACCGAGTTTCTCACTCACTTCAGTATAGATAGGGTTCGAATCGGCCGTATAGTGAACTGTAAACGGCGCAACCCGAATGTTATTCGCCATCGCGATTTGTTTTGTAAGGTATTTATTCATCGCTGCGGCACTAGAAGTCATGTCACAGCCGACAACTGGAACGTGAACTAATTGGGCAACCGCCTGGACTGTCCCGTCTTCACCGTTTCGACCATGAAGTATTGGAAGAATCACATCGGGGGTAAGTGTTGTTTCAGTCCCTTCAAGAATAAAAGATTTTCGACCAAATTGTGGCAAAAGTTGCTTTGCATCAGCCGTAAGGTCAGTAGTAATACCATCAACATGCCACCACACGCCGTTACGGTCGATGTAGCTATAGATAATGGTAAATGTGTCTTTATCGAGTGCTTGACTGACGTTTAGCGCTGAGGCAACGGATACTTCATGTTCAGTTGATTCGCCCCCAAATAGTAATAGTACTGTCTTCATTGGATTAAGTATAATAGAAACATGCAAAGAGTACCACTTGCGGAGCGAATGCGACCAGAAACCCTTGACGAGGTCATTGGTCAGACACATCTTTTGGGTGATCACGAGATCCTCAAACAGATTGTAAAAAACCGAGAACCAGTCAGCCTCATCCTTTGGGGCCCTCCTGGAAGTGGCAAAACAACCCTTGCGCGCATCATTGCAAAAGAAGTAAACGCTGAGTTTATTGAAATCTCTGCTGTCACGAGTGGCAAAAAAGACGTTGAGCGCATCGTTGAACATGCCAGGCAAAACTGGAACCTCCAACTGCGCACAATTTTATTCGTGGACGAAATCCACCGTTTTAATAAAGCTCAACAAGATGCTTTCCTTCCCCACGTTGAATCGGGTTTGATCACACTGATTGGCGCAACGACCGAAAATCCAAGTTTTGAAGTTATTACACCGCTCCTCAGTCGAACACGGGTGCTTGTCCTTGAACCACTCGCAAAACCTGAAGTTATCACAATTCTAAAACGCGCAGTAAAGATCGAAAAAGTATCATCTCGTATTGATGCGAAATCGATTGATTATATTGCCGAGCTTTCAGGCGGTGACGCCCGCGTTGCACTTGGCAATCTTGAACTCGCACTAGGAATGGCAGATAAGGTAACCGTTGAAGTAGTAAAGACGGCAGCCCAAAAACGACTTCCAGGTTATGACAAAAAAGGCGATATGCATTACAACGTCATTTCAGCATTTATTAAAAGTATGCGTGGCAGCAATGTTGACGCAACACTTTATTATTTAGCACGCATGATCGATGCCGGCGAAGATCCGAAGTTTATCGCGCGTCGAATGGTTATTTTTGCTTCAGAGGATATTGGGCTAGCTGGCAACGGCGCACTTGGACTTGCCCTCAATGCTTTCCAGGCAGTTGAACGCATCGGCATGCCGGAATCAAGTTATATTCTGTTCCACGTCGCAACGGCACTCGCAAAAAGTGAAAAATCTCGCCAGACAACTGATGCTATGGGACGTGCAACTGCACTAGCGAAACAATATTCAGAAGCACCCGTTCCGCTGTGGCTACGAAATGCACCGACAAAACTCATGAAAGATCTCGACTATGGCAAAGGCTACAAATGGGAAGCAGACTTTAAACCAGGAAAAGGCTTTTTGCCAGATGAATTAAAGGACGAGAAAATCTTCTAATTACCTTCGAGTGATTTCTTCAACGCCAGATAGACGCCGTTCGTCCAACCAAAGCCATCTTGCAGGACATACTCACCACCACCACCGAGTCCGTTGCCACCCATGACGTTATACTTCTCTACCATGCGATGTGTGTCCTTAAAGACTGATTCATTCAGTTCAATCCATCGATGCGCGATCGTCTCAGCTAATTCATCGTAGCCGTAGTTTCGTAGTCCTTGAACAGTTACCCATTGCAGCGGTGCCCAGCCATTTGGACTATCCCATTGCTGACCATTTTCAATCAGTGTGGTCACCACGCCACCTGGTTTCAAGAACTCTCGTTGAATCATCGCAGCGACGTATTCTGCTTCTGCTTCACCAGCAACGCCAGCATATAATGGAAAGACACCAGCGAGGCTGAAAACAGTGGTGTTCTCTTGTTGATGGAAATTGTAATCCATATAAAACTTTTGGTCTTCATCCCAAAGATACTCATTAATGGCGTCTTTTCGTTTTGAGGCAGCTTTTCTAAAACGCCGTGTTTGAATAGGATGAAGGAGCGAATTATACGCATCAGCAATCGTGGATTCCATCATGTACATCAAACTATTTAAGTCGACAGGAATAATATCTGCAGTATGAATTGTTTTTAAATCATTAGGGTCAGCTAACCAGCGTGAGCTAAAATCCCACCCTGATTCTGCTGCTGCACGAAGATGTAGAAACAATCGATCACGAATCCTCTCCCCGGACGCATGTGCTGTTTCAGTATCTTCACGAAGTGACTCGGGGCGCGCAGTCACTTTATTGTCGTAATAACGATTGAGTAAACTCTTGTCAGACATCTGTACGACACGTCGATAGGCGTTATGTTCTGTCTCCTCGAGCTTGCGGCGTCCCTTCATCCAAAAACGATATTCAATCAAAAGGTGTGGCAAGTAATAGCGAAGCACTTTCTTGCCTTTATGTTCAGCCAGCAGATGTACCATCATCACAAAGAACGGTGGTTGCGAACGACTCAGGAAATAGGTTCGGTTAGCCGTTGGAACGTAGCCATACTTTCGAATCATGTACGCAGCGTTTTTCACCATGTCTTCTACTTTTTTCCATTCACCCTGTGCAGCAAGCCCAAGCATAATGAAGTAGCTATCCCAGTAGAATTGCTCGTTGAATCGACCACCAGGTACGATGTATTTGTGTGGTAATGCAATCAAGGACCCACGATCAACGCGATTTCGTCGTTCAAGATAGTCCCATAGACGAGTCATATGCTCTTCGAGGGTATCATCTGCATGCACCTCAAATGGTTCTTTGGTATGAAGCGTTTGCGCAAGATCAGTAAAATGACGGGTCACGAATTCACGGAGATCAAAATTAGGGTCAGACTTTAAAAGTTTGTATTCTTCCTTAATTAACCTAATGCGCTTTTTTGGAACCAGGTCAACAAACGTCTTTCCATCAGGATATACTTGCTGCGTCTGGACATCGCCAAATAATTCCCCCAGCAGTTCATCGGGTGCCTTTTTTGATTTCAACAAAACGCCCGTCGCTTTCACAAGTGACGATTTCAGTAAATCTATATTTTGCTCCGTGTATGTTTTAGCTGACATAAAGGTTATCCTTAGTGTCTATTATAGAGCTGTATTGAAATGATGAAAGCCTTTTTAATAAAAAACTTATTTTTAAGAAACATCGTTATAATTTACACCGACATATAGCCACGGATGCCCAAAAGTAAGTTGCTGCGGAATCTGTACTGTTTGAGAACTATCGTGAGATTTGATATAAGGAACCATTGTGACTTTATCTTCTTCTCCTGTACCAATAAAGGCTAGTCTTGCTATGATTGTCTCTAGTGGAACACTGCGAAATTGTTGACGTCGCTCTAGCCGAACCCAAAGATCGTATCCCTCATCCTCAACGAGTATGCTCAGATCTAATGGAATATCGTTTGAATCCTCCCAAAATCTCAGCGCTATATCATTCTCTAAATACCTTCTTCCGGGTTGGCTTGAGACAACCGCAAGAAACCCAAGGTCAAGAACATGCCGCTTTGAGTGTAGCGCAAACTTTCCTTCTTCAGAGAAAGTCTCTTCCAAAGAATTCCCAAATGTCAGTAACGTTTCGTCCTCATAGACAGTATACGGCTCTAACTCATAGTCTTTACTATTAACGAGAATGTCATAGTGTAGTTTTTTATCATGAAATTTCGTCCAAGCTGAACGCACTTCTGCCGTTTGCAAAACAGTTGTTTCGCCATCGTCATATTCAACCTCAATAATGCCAGCCTGGATGTGGCCTTTTTCATGAGATACATGTTCATCACGAGACGACTCTGCCATAAATAAAGTGTACCACCCTTTTAAAGAGTGGTACAAGTCTGGAGCGTTGTTATCAAACTAATTTTTCTGAGAATTTCGTTTGCGCTGGTTTGGGTCAAGGAATCGTTTTCGAAGGCGAAGTGACTTTGGTGTGACTTCCAAAAGTTCATCGTTTTCGATAAAGTCGATTGATTGTTCAAGGCTAAGGTCAGTAAATGGCGTCAACTGAATCGCACCATCACTTGATGAGGTACGCATGTTTGTCAGTTGTTTTCCACGACACACGTTCAAGTCAAGGTCACCACCGCGGTTGTACATACCAACGATCATACCCTGATAAACAGTTGTTCCAGGACCTACGAAGAGTTCACCACGTGCAGCCGCACCATCAAGTGCGTATGCTGTTGTCGAACCAGCTTCAGTTGCAATCAGTGCACCATTACGAGTCTGCTGTAGCTTTTGACCAAGTGGCTGATAGCCGTGTGGCAGACTGTTCATGATCACTGTGCCCTTCGTTGCGGTAAGCAGTAGGTTACGAAGACCAATCATGGCACGAGTTGGAATAATGTAGGTAGAACGAGTTGTTCCACTACTTGTTGTCTCTTGCTTAATCGGCGCAGCACGACGAGTACCAAGTTCTTGACTGACAGCACCAAGGAATTCAGCACCAACTTCAATAAGAAGTTCTTCGACAGGCTCTTTGATTTCGCCGTCTTCTTCGATGGTGACGGCTTGCGGACGACCGACTTCAAACTCGAAGTCTTCACGACGAAGTGTTTCAATCAAGACTGAAAGGTGAAGCTCACCACGTCCGGATACAACAAATCCGATACCTTCTTCAGAAACACGAAGTGACACGTTTGTTTCAGTTTCTTGGCGAAGACGATCACCGATTTGGCGACTTGTATTGAATTTTGCTTCTTTACCCTTCAAAGGACTCGTGTTTGGACCAAGATACATTGAAAGTGTTGGCGCTTCGATGTCGATCACAGGAAGTGCATCAGGATGTTCTTTATCAGCAATAGTCTCGCCGATCTTTGCGTCAGCAATACCAGTCAAAGCGATAATGTCACCAGCACCAGCTTCGGTGATTTCTTCACGTTGCAGACCACGATATGCAAAGAGTTTTTCGATCTTTGCAGCAACTTGTGTGCCGTCACGCTTGATAAGAACGAGTGGTGAAGCTTTTGAGATCTTTCCACGAGAGATACGACCAATTGCGTACTTTCCAAGGAATGAGTCGTAGTACAGTGAGGTCACGAGCATCTGGAATGGCTCGTCAACGCTGACGTCAGGTGCAGGAATATCATTAATGATTGCATCGAAAATTGGTGTCAGGTCAGTGTGAATATCGGTATTTTCAGGAAGTTCAGACCATGCCTTACCTTCACGACCAATTGCGTAGTACACAGGATAATGTAGCTGGCTGTCATCAACAGCAAGTTCCAAGAACAAGTCATCAACTTCATCTTTCACTTCATCAATGCGACGTGAAGGCTTGTCGATTTTGTTAATAACAACGACTGGTTTCAAACCAAGTTCAAGCGCCTTTGAAAGGACGAACTTCGTTTGTGGCATTGGACCTTCTTGGGCGTCAACGATTAACAGAACGCCATCGGCCATGTTAAGGGTTCGCTCAACTTCACCAGAAAAGTCGGCATGTCCTGGGGTATCGACAATATTGATTTTGTAGTCACCGTGGTAAACGGCCGTTTGCTTTGCGGTAATCGTGATACCACGTTCGTGCTCTTGGTCACCACTGTCCATAATCAGTGATTGTTCCATTTCAGCTTGGTTAGAGCGGAAAGTGTTGCTTTGCTTTAGTAGACCATCAAGAAGCGTCGTCTTTCCGTGGTCGACGTGAGCAATAATGGCAACGTTGCGAATGTATTTTGGGTCTTTCATAAAAATATGCCCTGCGTCTTTTCTACGTGGGCTTCCTTATCTGTAATTAAAGCACAGATTTGGCTTTTATGCAACCAGTTTGACGTGCTCTGGAACGATACGCCGCGCAATCGTTAAAGCTGCCTGCAGTGTGTCTGGTGATGGCTCGAATGTATCGAAATTATCAGGATTCCAAATCTCTGATAGCTCGGCCTTTATTTCCTCGTCAGTTAAAAAGGCAAATTCCATACGTGAGTCAAGATGATCCGGCAGTGGTTCGTAGTGATCAAGTACATAGCGCGACAAAAGACTTAGCTTTGTGACGACGCCTTCAGATTCATTCATATCGAACGACTCAATCTTCTCTTTAGGATAAAAATCCTTGCCGCCCATCATGACATAGCCAAAATGAAGTCCTGCATATGCCAAGAACTGTGAATAGGTACCATCGATGACAATATCTTCGCCTTCACTATGAACAATAGAAACGACATGCTTCATAGTGGGATCAACGGAAAGGTTTGGGGTCGAAATAACTGTCTCGGCATCATAGCCTTGGCGAAGAAGATGTTCTGTTATTGCAGTCGAAGTCACACCGCAAACTGATGTCCGTAGACGAAGTTGCGGATCGATCGCCTTGAATAACCAATGGGCATCACCAAGACCTTGTTCCAAATCTCTTGCAAAAGAATTTGTTTCAACCAGTTTCATTTTAAAATAATAGCAGAAATAAAATAAAACTCCGAAAATGGAGCTTTATTTCATGATATCTGGTGCGCGTGAGAGGACTTGAACCTCCACGTCCTTGCGAACACTAGCACCTCAAGCTAGCCTGTCTACCAATTCCAGCACACGCGCATACCTATATTGTTAAATAAATAAACTACCGATAAGGGTAGCTTACACATTGTGGTGGGCGCTGAGGGATTCGAACCCCCGACCCTCTCGGTGTAAACGAGATGCTCTAGCCAACTGAGCTAAGCGCCCTAACAAGAGAGAATTATAACACTACGGTGTCTGTTGAACAAGTCGATCGCCAACCGTCCAGTACAAAACATCGGCGTAACGATCAGCCGCAGAGACAAGCACCTCGTCACCCGGCATCGCGTGGACATTCGTACTATGAACGTACTGCATTGTTGCTTGGAACAATCCAATAGCCGGTGCATCAGCCATCCACTGCTTCGCAAATGTCACATATTTTGCATTACGAAGGTTTGGTTCAATCCTTATGCGTGCACTTGCAAGTGCGTCGTCGCTAATAGGGTTCGAGTAGTTCGAGAAGTTAAAACCTTTACTCGCCTGTGATGAATGCCAGTACGCATACACGTCAGGGTCACCCCCAATCGTTAACTGATACATCAAGACATCATACGCACGAGGTTGTAAAATATTCTGCACGACGTTTTGTGAAGGGTCTGTCGGATCAACGATACTTGTCGTCACTGTCACACCCAGTCCTCGCCATTGTTCAGCCATGTTAGAAAGTGCTTTTTCAAAGTCATTATTCTTTGTCGTGACGACCGTCAAACGTAGAAGATTACCATCTTTCTTTCGAACTGTTCCATCGAGTTTCCATCCAGCCTGATCGAGTAATGCCTCTGCACCAGCTTTGTTATACACAACTTCAGACGGCACATCGCCCGTCACCTGTCCGGTAACAAACGGTAGATGAATCTCTGGTGTGTTCTTCCCAACCACAGAACGTACCGCAGCAGTGTCTGTACCCATCTGTAATGCCTGTCGCACCGTTTTATCTGACATCACACCAACGGTGGTATTAAACAACGCGTAGACGCCAGCATTAATCGGCTTACGTTCCACAACATAACGATCGCTCGTAATTTTTGATACATCCGATACCGACAAATCAGTTGCAGCGTTTACTTCTGATGTAGCGACCGCATGAATGATAGCATCACTAGTTGCATAGATATGTAGCTGGAAACGTTCAAGCTTTGGCGCACCGCGATAATATGCGTCATTTCGTGCCAAGTGAATAATACTTCGACCAGTGGATGTATCGATAGCTTGAATGAAGCGAAGCGTAAACGGACCACTTCCCATTGGACTCGTACTAAAGGCATTTTGACGCATTTCGCTTGGTGCCACGTCACGCAGAATATGTTCAGGTAGGATCGGTAGGAAATTCAACGCATGAGGGAAGGCCGCGTAGACATCCGGAAGCGTAAACTGCACCGTTAGGTCATCAACTGCAGTTGCGGTAATAGTATTCCAACCGGTGATAGTTGCGCGTGTTGCAGGGTTCTTTAAGAGATTCACCGTATACACAACGTCTTTCGCTCGTACATAGACACCATCTTGCCACTTCGCATCAGGACGAAGTTTTATTGTGTATGTTTTTTGGTCAGTACTAATGACCATGCTCTGTGCCAAGTCGTAGTTAAGATGACCAGTCTGATCATATGTCAGCAAACGAGAGAATAGGAGATAGCTTGCCGATTCTTCGGCGCTGGTGCTTGCAAAGATAGGGTTGAGCGTATTCACGGGACCGAGGACTGCTTCTGCATAGGTTCCGTTGTTCGCATTCGCGGTTGATCGATAGCTTTGTTGGTACCACATAAGCTGTAATCCACTCGCACCAATAATAAGACCAATTGTTAACACCCACAGAATAATATGCCGTCGTACCTCACGGATACTATCCATGCGCTTAAACACAAAACGACGAGCGTGCCGGACTGTGGCACCCTCAACTTTTTTCATGCGACGCGAAAGGTCTTTAGAACTAAAGCTCAATTTTGGAATGCGACGCCATTTACCGGGTTGGTTTTCAGCCACTTTTAGTTCAGTGCTCCTTTATTTAGTCGGCAGCAAAAGGCCGGCCAAGATCGAAAGAATGAAGATTACCGCGAAAACGACACTGACTTCGAAGAGGTTTTTATCAATACCACGACGAGTTGTGTAAAGTTCACCAGAACTACCAAATCCAGCACCGAGTGTTGCACCACGCTGCTGAAGCAAAATAGAGACGATCATAAGGATTGCGGAGCCGATGTTCACGATTTGTAGAATTGTATCAATTGTCATAATTTACTCCTGATTTACCGCCTCGAATCTCGACTGCGGCACTTACTATATAGTTTATCAGACTCAGAATGATTCCGGTAAGAATCGAGTTAAAGAATGACATTGAAATGCCCGGTGCAAGGGCAATTGAGACATAAACAAGTGCACCATTTACGATAATAACGAAGAGTCCAAGACTAAGGAGGATTGCCGGCAGCGACAAGACGACCGCCAAAGGCTTGAAGATACTATTAATCACAGAGAAAATAAATCCAGCAAGCAAGAAGCCCCCAATTCCGGCTGTGACTTCAACATTTTGGATACCGGTGCCAAGTAGCCTCACCGCAACCCAAAGTCCGAATGAGTTCAACACCCACCGCACTATAAATACAAGAAATTGCCATTTCATAACGTTATGCTTAGTATATCACGAATACACCTAGAGACTGGTGGGGAGACCGTCCGAGAGATTCTCGTGACCAGTCTCTGTAATCAAAATATCATCTTCGATACGCACACCTATTCCCTCTTCAGGAATATAAATGCCGGGTTCCACTGTCAGAACCATACCAGGCTGGAACGTTTCTGGACCACCTAACGAATCATGTACATCAACACCAAGTCCGTGACTAATAGAATGAGGGAAATACTTTCGATAGTCAGAGTCATCGTTTAATAGTCCGAGGTTATCCAGTGCGACATGCATGATTCTGTCGACCTCGTAAGAATAGTCTTTCACATTGAGACCAGGCGCGAGGAGCTCAATAATCTTGTGATGCGCTGTTTCTACTTCAAGGTGTACTGCTCTATGTCGATCTGATACGTCACCATGCGCATAGGTTCTCGTAATGTCGGCAGGGTATCCCTTTAGTCTTGCGCCAATATCTAGTAAGACAAATGCACCCGGAACAAGGGGATCTTGGTTCTTACCATAGTGAAGTGTACAGGCATTCTTACCCGCGGCGACAATCGGGTCATAGGCATGACCAGATGCGCCCTGCTTACGGAATCGGTAATCAAAGTCTGCTTCAATTTCATATTCAAACGAATACTTATGGATGTTATTTCTCACCGCTTCAAACCCATTAATCGTCAGGCGAATAGCATTACGAATCAGTTGAATTTCTTCAGGAGTTTTGATAGCGCGCAGCTTTGCGAGTTCATGACGACAATCTTTTATTTCTCCAAAGATATCTTGAAGTTTTAGAAACATGTTGACGGGTCCTGGATTCAGCGCAAAGTCATACTGTTCTTTGTGTGGATCTTCACCAATTGTTGCCAGCTTTGAGCCAGACTCTTTGAGTGTCTCAAGTAAGTTCTCACCCGCTTTATGTTTCAGTACGACATCAACACCACTGATTGTCTTTGCATCCGTACTAGAAAATGAGCCATCAAAAATATGATGTATTTCATCAACATCAGGTGCTACCAAGTAGCTCATTTCTTTCTCTATCACGAGCCACCAGCCTGGTGCGTTTACACCAGTTAAATACCAAAAATTTGATTCTTGCTCAAACGCATAGGACGCATCGTTCGAGCGTTGTAATGACACATTACCTGCAAGAATAACGACATCCACATCAGCGGCTTCATATATCGCCTGTCGATTATGTGTAAAGAATTCCTTTTCCATTCAGTCTATTGTAAAAGTTTAACGCTCTGCTGTCGACCAGCGAATGTTACTACTTCGCCGTACGACCAAGTATTTCCTCCGAGAACGAGGCATGATCAGCATCAAATTGCGCAGTCACTGCTTTAACGTGGAAGTTATATCCGGTATACACCCTAAGATTCATTACGTCCCCAGACGTTGCTGTTGTCGTGAACTGCACGACGTCTTGTACAAAATTAATATCTGGTGAATATTCGACGACATACGACACTGCACCCGGAACGGCTTTCCAAGAATAATGTAGCTGGGTGCTCGAAATAGTTGTAATCTTTAATTCCGTTGGGAGAACTGAAACGGCATTCGTCAGCCCCTCAATGGTTGATGACCAAGCGCTTTGTCCGATACTATTACCGGCAGCAACTCGACAGTAATACTGCGTGTTTCCAGCAAGATCACTGAGTGTTATCGATGTCTCAGTTGT
The DNA here is from genome assembly GCA_028288995.1 of Candidatus Saccharimonadota bacterium. GTDB lineage: Bacteria > Patescibacteriota > Saccharimonadia > Saccharimonadales > Saccharimonadaceae > Microsaccharimonas. The sequence continues at coordinate 40,417 of JAQGHF010000001.1, read as the reverse complement.
TGTCTGTGATTTTAATTCTGAAATAAATGCTTTATCAGTCGTACATTGCACCGTATAGGATGCAGCATAGGGAGCTTTATTCCAAGTCAAGCTGACAGCACCGGCACCAACCGATCCGAGTGCAACATCTGACGGCACAAGAGGCGCCACCGTTGCATTATCTGAACAATTTCCCTTGGCTGGTTCATTATCAGGGGTTGATTTATCCATATGAAATACGACTTTTGCATCTTGCTTATTCGTTCCGTCGATACAATATGCGGTTCCACTCGCGCTGACAGTTACATTAATACTCACCGTATCGGTCGTCTTTACGCCACTCGGTACTGTCGCTGAGTAGACGTTATTTTTAGCCGCTGCTTTCATTAACTTATTCTGCTTTATGAGTTCTGTCTTTACGGTATTCTCTAGGTTGGCTTGGTGGACGTTTCTCATCACCAGTACAACCACACCAGCAATAACAGCCAAGATGACAACAATAAGAATAGTCTTCAAAACGATGTGTCGATTTTGTTGTGGTTCAGAAATGATAGTTGGTTGCATATGATTCCTTAATACTTTATCGCAAACATTTTTGTAATTGATGGCTGAATAACGTTGTATGCCACGCTGCCACCAGTACTGTTAGTAGATATATTCTGAGCATACGAACCCCCAGCCGCATCTGCCTTATAGTCATTTCGAATTGCACCACCGCCTGCAAGTGGGTTCGTTACCCACTGAGCGTGACTATGAACAGGAAGTTCTGACAAACTCATGATGTGTGTCTTCTCACCAAATTTAAGACCAATCGTTGCGAACTGCGTATCACCTGCATTCTTGTTCACCGCAACTCTTCCGCGCGAATCAGGTACATTAAATGTCGTTGAGCCATCACCAGACCCGTAAGCTGATCCAATAACTGCAAACAGATTCGAGTAGGTTGTTCGTGAAACGGCAGAACCATCTTCAAGGAGGAAGCCGGCGGGCGCACTCGACCACCATCCCTCAATACTCGTTCCTGGAACCATCCCTGCATCATCAACAGAGCCGGCTGCAGCTGCAGTCTTTAGCGTCAATTTTTTTGTGATGCTCGGCTGTATGACGTTGAAGGCTTGTCCCCCACCGGCGCCACTCGTATTTGTTCCTTGGGCGTACACCCCACCGGCGGCATCTGCTGCATAGTCATTCCTCGCTCCAGAACCGCCGCTATTAGCGGTAATAATTTCAACATGTGAGTGAACTGCCATCTCAGCAATAGTGAGCAAGTGTGTTTTTTCACCGAATACCTGACCGAGAGTTGCGAACTGCGTATCGGAAGTATTCTTATTCACGCCAACTCGTCCTTGTGAATTTGGGACACCGAAGGTCGTTGAGCCATCACCGACACCATAGGTCGTACCAATAACGCCATAGAGGCTACTGTACGACGTACGAGAAAGTGTTCCTCCAGATTCTGACGTGTATCCTGTTGGAACTGTTGCCCAGTACCCTTGGAGTGTCGTTCCAGGAGAAAGCGTTGAATTCACTCCCGTTGAAGGTCGCCATTTGATGGCATACTGCATCACAATCGAAGGCTGAATAACATTAGAGGCAGCACCTCCTCCAGCTGTGTTTGTATTGACTCCCTGTGGATAGCTTCCCCCGGCACCATCTGATGAATAGTCATTACGAACTGCTGAGCCACCAGTATTAGCCGACACGTTTTGTGCATGACTGTGGGACGGAATCTCATTGAGTGTCACCGTATGTGACTTCTCACCGTACTTCTCACCTATGGTATTAAATTCAGCATCTGCCGCGCTCAGCCCTACTGTTGCACGCCCACGAGAATCTGGAACGTTGAAGGTGGTCGATCCATCACCAGTGCCATACGTTGTTCCGATGAGTGCAAACAAATCCGCGTAGGTTGTTCGTGAAACAGCAGACCCGTCTTCAAGCAAGTACTGGTCTGGTGGAGTTGTCCAGTACCCAGCAATCGACGTACCAACGGGAAGTGAATCATAATCGTAACAGTCTGGATATGTTCCGTACTGCTGCGTGTCTGAACAAGTATGTTGCTGCGTATCACCACTGCCTGTATTACTCCAGTCACTTTGACCATTAACATTAGTGGCCCTGACACGACAGTAATAGGTTGTCGTCGCATTTGCCCCTGTTAATGTTGTGGTGGTCGTCGTTCCGCCAAGCGCAGTCTGCTGGATAAGCCCAGTAATAAAACCAGGGTCGAAGGCACACTGTACAAGATATTGGTTTGCATAATTCGGCGATGCAAGTATCCAGTTCACGACGATTGACGTGGAACCTGTCGTAAAGGTAACGTTCGCAACGACCCCTGGTATCGGCAGTGTCGTCCGTGTTGCACAAGTTCCTGACGACGCACCGTTCGTCTGCGTCAAATTATCAATATAGTACTGTATCGAAGCAGACTGAGTCGTCGTACCATCGATACAAAATGATTTCGTATCAGGAAGTGTCAAGGTAATCGTATTACCGCTACTTGGCGTAAAGGTTGTCGGGATCGTCGTTGGATACGCGTTATTAAATGTTCGGCTTGATTCCATTGCAGAAGCAGCGTGCCCGAGGTCACTTTTTAAAGACGAGGTGGCAACTGATGTTCGCCACGCACCATATGAAACCAAAACAATGCCAGCCAAAATACCAATGACCGCAATCACCACAATCAGCTCAACAATTGTAAAAGCGGAGCGAAACTTGTTTTTTATCATACTCACCATAGATATACTCTGCCACCATAATATAGCGGCGCCCTTATTAGCACAAGCGTCATGATGGTGACTATTCACTGCTACTTATTGGGGTTTGATGAGCGGCAAGATCAGTTTTGCCTTCTTTTCGCCAATGACTGCAATAACTGCAGATTCTTCAGCTGAAACAACACCACGCATACTCCCAAAAGTGCGGATCAATTTTCGTCTTGTTGCAGGACCAACGCCAGGAATCTCTTCTAGTAAGTTGGCGGTCTGTTTTGCACGCTTCAGTACTGTGTGATAACTGACAGCAAAGCGATGCGACTCATCTCGAATACGTTGGAAAAGTTTCGTAACGTCCGTGTACCTTGAATGAATTGATGCACTCCGCAGGTTCTTGGAGTGTGACGATGCATTCAACTGTCCGACATGTAAGTTCACAACGTAATAGTCACCTGAAACAGTCACTGCAACATCTTCGGTGGGATTCTTAATGAATTCTTTCAATGCATCAGTTCCAATATTTGACCTGGTTCGATGCACAATAATTTCTTCTTCGCGTTTGGCGATACTAATTGTTGGGATGTTCAGATTGTACTCTTCGACTGCTTTTAACGCGGCATCCAACTGTCCTTTACCACCATCAATCAGAATCAGATCTGGCTTGCCCCATGCTTTCATATTCTTTTCACTCAATCGGCGTTGTAATGTTTCGTGCATATTATAGTAATCATCGTTTTGTTCGATGCGTGTTTTAAACTTTCGGTAGCTTGCACGGTCACTGACGCCATTCGTAAAGACAACCATACTTGCAACAACATTTGTACCGCCCATGTGGCTGATATCATAGCCTTCAATACGTGCGGGAATTTTTGGAAGCCCAAATAATGTCACCAAACTACTCAGTGCCTTGTCTTTACTTATATCTAAGAATTCCCGATCACCAAACATAATTTTTTGCTGCAGAGATTTCAAGTCGCTGATTTTATTTCTATACGCTGCAGCATTTTCAAAGTCATGTAATTTCGCTGCAAGATGCATCTCTTTTTCAAGCTCACGAACAATTGCACCCCGACCACCTTCCATGTATCGAATCAACCGTTTAAGTGTCGCTTTATATTCCGATGAAGACGTACCTAGTCGAGGACTCAGCCCGATATGCGAATCCAGGTCGGGGCGACCATTTTCTTTCGGTGGTGTCGTGTAATAGGGAAAGACTTTCCGAAGATAACGAAGGGCTTTTTTAATGGCAAAACCATTGTAGTATGGACCAAAATATTCAGCAGTATCGTCGACTGGATTTCGTGTAAAGCTCACCGTTGGCCATTCGCTCTTCATATCAATACGAATGAATGTTTGTGACTTATCATCACGAAGCAAAATATTAAACCTCGGCATGTAGCGTTTGACCATTTCTGATTCAAGAAAGAGTGCATCAATTTCACTTTCGGTTTCAACCCAATCAGTATCATAAATTTCCTCAACTAATGCGCGGGTCTTTATGTCCATATCACGAGTACTTTGAAAATATTGGCGCACACGATTTTTGAGGACCGCTGCTTTTCCTACGTAGATAATTTCGTTAGATTTTGACTTATGAAAATAAACACCAGGTGATCGTGGCAATGTTTTTAACTTATCTTGAAGTTTTTTGGTCTTTGACTCCATGTCTCTATTATATCGGTCAACGCCATAGTATAATAGTGAGATTATTTTAAAGGAGTACAACTGTGGCGAAAGCTGAAACCGTAGATCAGGTGCACCCAACCAATTCAGCACACCATCACGCAGGAAAATTTACTTCTCGTCAGCGTACAATTGCACTTACCATTGTTGCGCTCGCATTTGTTATCGACCTGCTAGATAACACGATTGTTAATATTGCGATTCCATCGATTCAAATTGACCTTGGCGCCAGCTACTCTGCAATTCAATGGCTTACCGCAGGCTATGCACTTGCATTCGCTGTCCTACTTATTACTGGTGGACGTCTTGGTGACGTCGTTGGTTACAAAAAACTCTTTATGACTGGTGTTGCTGGATTTACGATTGCATCGCTGCTCAGTGGTGTTGCGTGGAGTACAGAGATCCTGGTTGGTGCTCGCCTTTTTCAGGGTGCAATGGCTGCATTGATGGTGCCGCAAGTTATGTCCTTGATGCAAGTCATGTATAAACCAAAAGAACGTGGTGCAGTCATGGGACTCTTCGGTGCACTCGGTGGACTCGCTGCGTCACTTGGTCCAGTCGTCGGTGGACTGCTTATCCAAGCAAACATCGCCGGTCTCGACTGGCGCCCTATCTTCCTAATCAACATTCCTATCGGTCTATTCGCTTTCTTTGCTGCTATTAAGTACCTTCCTAGTGGCAAGTCGCCTCACCCACTCAAACTCGATATTTTTGGTACCGGTTTAATTATTGTGGCACTCGGTCTTCTCCTCTTCCCTCTTATTGAAGGTCGCGAGCTTGACTGGCCTGCCTGGGTCTTTATCATGATGGCAGTTTCTCTACCGATTTTTGCAGTGTTCTGGATATGGCAACTAAAAAAGAACAAAAAAGACAGTTCCCCGCTCATTATTCCTTCATTGTTTAAAGCCAATTCATTCCGCATCGGACTGATCGTTAATATTGTCTTTCAAATGATCATGCTTGGATTCTTCTTCACATTCACGTTAGTGCTCCAGATTGGACTCGGCTACAAAGTACTTGAAGCCGCACTGACCGGTCTTCCAACAGCCGTCGGTATTAGTTTCAGTATCGGATTCCTTGCGCAAAAACTCACAAAGAAACTTGGTCGCTATACTATGTCAATTGGCGCAGTTATTATGGCACTCGGACTTGGTGCTATTGTGTTAGCGCTGGCGATCTCAGGTCATGACACACAGCCTTGGGAATTCATTCCAGGTCTTCTCCTTACCGGTACTGGTATGGGACTCGTGATGGGACTGATGTTCTCGGTGACACTGAAAGATGTTGATACAAAGCACGCTGGATCAGCAAGCGGTACACTGAATGCCGTCTCTCAGCTTGGTGGTGCGATTGGTATTGCGATTGTCGGTGTGATTTTCTTCGGACACCTGACTTCAAATGCGCAGACAAGCTTTGCGGTTGTCGAACCTCAAATTCGCTCAGAATTAACTTCGCAGATGGTTCCTGTACAAGCTCAAGACACTATCCTGAAGAATATCCAAACATGTTATGTTGATCGCACAAGTCAAAAAGATACGACACAGACGCCTGCAAGTTGTCAGGCACTAGAAACGACTTCTGCGGCTCAAACACCTGGTTCGCAAAAACTTAGTGACATTATTACAAGTGCAACAAAACAAGCTGCGAGTGATAACTTTACAAACGCATTCAGCGTCACAATGATCTACGCAATTTCACTCGTTGGTATCACATTCCTTCTCAGCTTCTTGCTTCCTCGCAAGATCGACTTTGAGATGGCTCACTAGGAAATTGAAATCAATTACTGAGTAACGACTTCGACTCGTTCACGACAGAGTTCTGTGTGAAATAAAAGGTCAGGATTTTCTTTACAGGTATCACAGATTAAAACGAGATCATTACAGTTTGCATAGGCACAGTTTTCATAATTACTGGTTGCCTCGTGACAATGACTACACTCGCCAATCACTGCAGTATGGTCAGAGAAATCGACAGTCATGCGATCATCAAAGACGCGAAGACTGCCTTCCCATAACCCATCATCACCGAACTCTTCGCCGTATGTTGCGATGCCACCATCAATTTGATACACTTCCTTGAATCCACGATTAATCATCAGTGAGCTTAAGATTTCGCAGCGAATACCGCCAGTACAATAAGTAACGATTGGCTTGTCTTTAATATCGTCGTATTTGCCGCTTTCAAGTTCTTTAATAAAATCACGACTGGTGTGAGTATCCGGCACGACTGCATTCTTAAATTTGCCAATCGCTGCTTCATGCGCGTTGCGACCATCGAAAAAGATGACGTCATCACGTTCCTGCACAAGCTTATTCACTTCTTTTGGTTTTAAGTGAGTTCCGCCACCCACAACTCCATGTTCATCAACCCGAAGTTCATCGGCAGCATCAAAGGCGACGATTTCTGCACGAACTTTCACGCTCATGCGGGGGAAATCTTCGCGTCCACCATCGCTCCACTTGAAGACGATGTCCTTAAAGCCAGGCAATTCTTTTGTCGTCTTAATGTATGTTTTAAGGTCTGCTAGTTCACCACCAACAGTTCCGTTCAGCCCATGAGGAGAAATTAAAATACGTCCTCGCAAATTCAAACTTTCCGTCAAAGTTTTTTGCCACAAACGAATAGCGTTCGGATCTTTGATCGGTGTGAATTTGTAATAGAGTAGTATTTTTTGCACAAATAGTATTATACCACGTCCACCGGTGTTATTATAAGAGCAAGAGTATTGAGTGACGAGCTCAATAATACTAATCTAACGAAATCAGCAGGCCCGATACTATGAACGACAAACCGAACATTCTCTCTTTCTTTGTCAAAGAAGCGTGGCGACACAAAAAACTCGTGATTCCTGTCGTGATAATTCTTCCTATCACCGTTATTCTTGAACGGTACATCACCCCACTTTTGGTTGGTTATGTGCTTAATCACTTACAAACAGGCGATATCACTCTCTATAATTCGCTGTGGGTCATTTTGCTGTTCTCATTCATTGAGGTTATCAGCCAAGTTATTGGGTATCGTGTTGCACTGTGGCTGACATGGACGGTACAAGTGAGAGGCGAGGCACATCTGTATCGGCTCGCTTATGATAAGTTATCGCGGCACTCTCTTTCTTTTTATAACGATACATTTACTGGGTCACTTGTATCGAAAGTGAATCGTTTTGCTTCTGCATATATGGATTTCGTCAATACCGGTACCAACCAAGTTCTCATTCTCGCGACGACGGTTCTCGCCACAATTATCGGTTTATTCTTCCTGATTTGGCAGTATGCAATCATACTCCTCATTTTAACAATACTATTCATCGTTTCTGCATTTTTCGGTACACGTTTTTTACGCAAACGATTCAAGGAGCGCTCAAACGCCTATAACGAAATATCAGGAAAATTGTCAGACTCAATTAGTAATATGATGGCAGTCAAAACTGATGCAAAAGAAGACAACGAGCAAGATCTTCTCGACGTATCAGTCGACGCTATGGTTGAAAAAGAATTCTTGGCACGAAAAAGTATGATCCGTGTCACGTCCGTCTATTCTTTAATCACGACACTCATGAAAGTTGGTGCATTGGTCGCAGCGATTTGGTCCGTACAAGCTGGCTTCGGTAATGCCGCTGTCATTTACATCAGCCTCACCTACACTTTTAACCTTATTAGTGAAATCTTTAATGTAAACGGACTACTGCGGTCGTACTATCAAATTACCGGTGATACAGCCGATACGTTAGCTATTATTCAGCAGCCAGTTGCTGTCAAAGATAATACAGACACGGCACTCTTAGTCAAAAAACCAACGATCGTATTTGAACATGTTTCTTTCAGTCATCCAGATAATGATCCAGATGATGCCTCGATCGACGCACTGTTCAAAGACTTCTCGCTGAGCATTAAAAGTAAAGAAAAGATTGGTCTCGTTGGTATCAGCGGTTCAGGTAAATCAACACTCCTTAAGCTATTGATGCGTTTTTATGACGTCGATGCTGGAAAGATTCTTGTCAGCGGACACAACATCGAACAAGTCACCCAACAGAGTCTTCACGAAAATATTGCCTACGTTCCGCAAGAACCACTTCTTTTTCACCGCACCGTGCTTGAAAACATTGCCTACTCAAAACCAAATGCCACATTAAAAGAAGTGCAGCGTGCAGCAAGCCAAGCGAATGCAACAGAATTCATCGACAAGCTCCCCAATGGCTACGAAACATTAGTTGGTGAGCGTGGTGTGAAGTTGTCAGGCGGTCAAAGGCAACGTATTGCGATTGCCCGTGCAATTCTTAAAGATGCGCCAATTCTTGTTTTAGACGAAGCAACTTCGGCGCTTGATAGCGAGAGTGAGCATCTTATCCAAGAAGCCTTGGCTGAATTAATGAAAGATCGCACAAGCATTGTGATTGCTCACCGACTTTCAACCATTGCCAGTCTCGACCGCGTTATCGTACTCGACGACGGGAAGATTGTTGAAGATGGGACACACCAAGCCCTCGTCAAGAAAAAAGGAACGTACGCCAAACTTTGGGCACGACAATCTGGTGGCTTTATCGAAGAATAAAATAACTCCCGAAATATATCGGGAGTTATTTTATTGAGTTGCACTAACTATATTCTAAAGACTATTTGTTAGCGTCAACGTTTGATTGTTTAGGCTCGTCTTGAGCTTTTCCACCAGGTTGCTTTTCTTCAGCCTGTGAAGCTTGGTCTGTATCTGCACCGTTGTCAGATTCAACTTCAGTGTCGATTGTTGCATCACCGGCAGCTGCATCGTTCGCAGCTTCAAGTGCAGCAGGTTCATAGACACTTGCGATCACTAAGTCAGTAAGCTTTGGGGCTTCTTCGTCAGCTTCTTCGTGTCCTGTTGTGTGCTCAACAAATGCGACGTTTTCAGGCAGTGTGATGTCACCAAGTGTGATCTGTTCACCTGCAACTTTTAGACCAGCAATTGATACTTCCAGTGCTTCCGGAAGATTCAGCGGCAATGCACGAACTTCAATGTGGTCGAGTGCTTGGAGCACGATGAGTCCAGCTTTTTCGGCTTCGCTCTCACCTTGACCTGTCAGGTGAATTGGCACTTCAGCATTGACCGGTTCATTCTGCTTGACGGCATGGAATGAAACGTGAAGCGTGAGACCTCGTACGGCATCAATTTCAACGTCTTTGATCATTGCGATCTCTTTTTTATTATCAATAGTAAGGTGAACTGGTGTGTGCTTTCCAGCATCACGAATCACTTTATCGATAATGTTCATTGGAGCCTGAACGTTGACTGGCTCGAAACCCGGTCCATATACAACCGCAGGAACAATTCCCTCTTTACGTAGTTGTTTGACCTTTTTCCCTTGTAGGGTTCGTGGGTCTAATTTTAGATTAATTTTATCTCCCATGTCTCTCCTTCTTTTCCTTTTAATTGGATAATAGATACCTTTACGGAAATATAATTGTCACCTATCAATTATAGCATTTTTAATGGTAAACTGAGAGGAATGATACCTGGAGTGGACCTCGTTAGCTTTATACAAACCGTCAGCCTTCTTGGTATTGCGTTTGTTATTTTTGCCGAATCAGGTCTGTTGATTGGCTTTTTCTTACCTGGTGATAGCCTCTTGTTTACTGCTGGCTTCCTTATGTATAGTGGCGTCTTGCCTGTCAATATATTTGTTGCAATACTCGTACTTTTCATCGCTGCGGCACTAGGTGATTCAGTTGGTTACTCATTTGGACGACGTGTTGGTAGGCGTATTTTCAGTCGTCCTAATGCACGGCTTTTCAAACAAGAATATATCAAACGTGCACAAGATTTTTACGAAAAACACGGATCGAAGACTATTGTCCTCGCCCGCTTTATTCCAGTCGTTCGTACCTTTGCGCCAATTGTCGCAGGTGCCGGAAAAATGCCGTATAAACGGTTCCTCGCTTTTAACCTTATCGGTGCATTCTTGTGGACTGCAGGCGTCACATCCGCCGGATATCTTCTCGGTAAATCATTTAAGGCAGTGGGCTTAGATATTGACCAGGTGCTCCTGCCAATCGTTGCCCTCATTATCATCGTTTCAATATTGCCACCTGTGATTCACATACTTCGGGATAAGAAAAACCGCGATGCTCTATGGAATAGTGCAAAACGCCAATTCGCAATGATTTTTCGTAGCGGTAAGTAACTGTTACTAGGGTTGTCAAAAAACGCTTATGCCTCCATACTAAAGGCTAGGTATGGGGCATCAAACAACACACTTTCTCGGTTCGCACTTGTCTGATAGTGGCGTCGATTTTCGTGTCTGGGCCCCCTTTGCTGAATCTGTCAGCGTCCTTATTAATACTGACTTCAATTGGAACGAGAGTCCTCTTGAAAGTGAAGAGAATGGCTACTGGTCAGGTAGCATTGACGATGTAAAGGCCGGAAAATCCTACAAATACCGCATCCATACTCGTGATGGTCAAACCATAGAGCGAAACGATCCACGTGCGAGACAGCTCACCGTTTCCGACAATGGTGATTCTGTCGTTGTCGATCCAGGGTACGACTGGGAAGATACCGTACCGCCAGTTATTCCTAAAGAAAAGCAAATCATGTACGAACTACACATCGGCACATTTAATCGTCCTGATGCGGCAACGATAGGAACCTTCTATACTGCTATTGAAAAAATCGATTACCTGCAGTCACTCGGCGTCAATACAATTGAACTCATGCCCGTGACAAGCATGGCAACGAGCAACGGATGGGGATACGCGCCAAATCATATTTTCTCAGTTGAGAATACGTATGGTGGTCGTCGCGGATTACTTGATTTCGTTAAAGCTTGCCACAAAAAAGGGATCAGCGTCGTCCTCGATGTTGTCTACAACCACTTCTCCAACCAGACAGAACTCTGGCAATTCGATGGCTGGAGCGAGAATGGTCGTGGTGGTATTTACTTTTATAACGACGAACGTGGTGACACTCCGTGGGGTGGACGACCAGATTATGGACGACCAGAGGTGCGACAATTCATCTTAGACAACGTAACGATGTGGTTGACCGAATACCACATCGACGGGCTTCGTATCGATTCAACGATTTACATGCGTAATAGCAAAGGCTCAGACGGCGGCAACGATACTGAGATTCCAGATGCCTGGTCATTACTCCAAGATATGGCAAAACTTGCCCACAAAATCTATCCTCACGTTTTGATGATCGCTGAGGATAATTCTGGCAACGAGTACATTACCAAGTCAATTTCCGAAGGTGGTGCTGGATATGACGCCCAATGGGGGCTCGGTTTTCCTTACACACTTCGATCGATGCTGAATATCGGTGGATCTCAGCCAGACGATAGTCTCGCAAAAGAATTAACACACAACTTCAATGGTCAAGGCTTTCAGAAGGTTATCTTTAGCGACTCTCACGATACCGCAGCTAACGGTTCAGTGCGTATCAATGAAGCAGCAACTCCTGGAAATGCAGGGAGTGTATTTGCGCGTCAATTTGGATTACTCGCTAATGCTATTATGCTCACTGCACCAGGTATTCCGATGCTTCTTCAAGGTGAAGAATTCATGCAGGAAGGAAACTTTAACGATTGGCAAATGCTGGACTGGGCAAAGACAAAACAGTTCGCTGGTATCGTCCTTGCCCACCAACATTTAATTGGATTGAGACTTGATGCTTACGGCAATACGACTGGACTGACAGGTCCAAGCATCAACGTCTTCCACCAAGACAATGAAAACCGCGTCATCGCCTACCATCGCTGGCTAAACGGCGGCGTTCACGACGATGTCATCGTCATTGCTAACTTTAACGATCAAAGATTTAAAAGTTATGAACTAGTATTACCTATCGCGGGAACATGGCAGGTTCGCTTCAACAGTAGCTGGAAAGGCTATAGCCCTGACTTTAACGAGACAAAACCATCTACCGTTACAACAGATAGCAGCAACCGCATCAATATAGAACTGGCTGATTACAATATAGTCATATTGTCACAAGACTAATAAGGACGTTTACTTCAAAAGTAGTTTCAAGTATTTGCCGGTAAAAGAATCGGCTACTTTTGTAATATCTTCTGGGGTTCCAGAAGCAACAACCATACCACCACCAAGTCCGCCTTCTGGACCCATGTCGATAACATAGTCGGCAGTCTTAATAACATCAAGGTTGTGTTCAATGATTATCATACTATTACCACCCTGGACGAGTTGCTGCAAGATAACGAGGAGACGCTTCACATCTGCACTGTGGAGACCAGTTGTTGGCTCGTCGAGGATATACAATGTCTTACCGGTTGAACGACGTGAAAGTTCCGACGCAAGCTTAATTCGTTGTGCTTCGCCACCGCTAAATGTTGTTGCTGGTTGACCAAGTTTAATGTAGCCAAGACCCACCTCAACAAGCGTGTCGAGCTTCCGTGCGATCGTTGGAATATTCTCAAAGAAAGCTGCACCTTGCTCAACAGTCATATCGAGAATATCGCTAATTGTCGCGTCCTTGTACTTAATTTCCAAAGCTTCACGGTTATATCGCTTTCCGTGGCACACGTCACAAGTCACATAGACATCGGGAAGGAAATGCATTTCAATCTTGATAACACCATCACCCTGACAGTTTTCACAGCGACCACCCTTTACGTTAAAGCTAAATCGTCCAGCTTTGTACCCACGAATATTGGCTTCAGTTGTACTTGCGAATAGTTCACGAATTGGCGTAAATACACCTGTGTATGTTGCAGGGTTTGACCGGGGGGTTCGTCCAATCGCTGATTGATCGATAACAATAACCTTATCGAGTTGATCAATACCTTCAACATTATCATGGGTACCTGGCACAACATGGGCACGGTGAAGACGAGCAGATAATTCTTTCGCCAAAATGTCATTTACCAGCGTTGATTTTCCTGAGCCACTGACACCACTCACAACTGTCATCACGCCAAGTGGGAATGTGACATCAATATTTTTAAGATTGTTTTCACGAGCGCCCTTGATAATAAGGTTACGGTCTTTTTGAATCGTTCGTCGTTTTTTCGGAACTTCGATCCTTTCAGTGCCTACGAGGTACCGACCTGTCACACTATCTTTGTTCTTACCAACTTCTTCAGGCGTTCCCGACGCAACAACGTGACCACCGGCAATTCCAGCACCAGGACCAATATCAAGGAGGTAATCAGCCTGACGAATTGTGTCTTCGTCGTGTTCAACAACAAGCACTGTGTTGCCTAAATCACGAAGGTGCTTGAGTGTTTCAATAAGACGATCGTTATCACGTTGGTGCAGTCCGATTGATGGTTCATCAAGAACGTAGAGCACACCCTGAAGCCCAGAACCAATCTGTGTTGCAAGACGGATACGCTGTGCTTCACCACCAGATAACGTGTTGGCTGCACGTGATAGCTCAAGATAGTTAAGACCAACATTGTTCATAAATCCAAGTCGAGACTTAATCTCTTTCATGATTTGCTCAGCAATGAATTGTTCCTGATCGCTCAGCTTGAGTCTGTTGCTAAACATATCAAGAGCAGCATCAACGCCAAGGCTTGCGAAGTCCATAATGTTCAAGTCGTGAATCGTGACGGCCAAAACAACTGGCTTAAGGCGTGCGCCGTGACATGCAGTACACTCACGCTCACGCATAAAGCGTTCGATATCTTTACGCATAAAGTCACTATCGGTTTCTTTGTAGCGACGTTCGAGATTAGGAATCACCCCTTCATAGGCAGCGTCGTATGCACGACCATCACCAAGTGAGACTTTATACTTTTCCTCACCGGTTCCGTAGAGAATTTTCTGAATCGCTTCGTCAGGTAATTCACGAACAGGAATCTTCAAACTAAATCGGTGTCGATCAGCAACTGCTTGTAATCGCTTCATGTACCAGGCATCACTATTGACTCGGTTATACGGACGAATCGCACCTTCTGAAAGCGTAAGGTTTGGATTAAAGACGAGTTCTGGATCAACATCAAGGCGACTTCCAAGACCGGTACAGACAGGGCAGGCACCTTGTGGTGCATTAAAGCTAAAGAGTCGTGGCTCTAGCTCTGGAATTTCCTCATTCGGGTGATCAATACAGGCATATCGTTGGCTATACACATAGTTCGTGTCTGCATCCACATCAAGAATTTGAACGACGCCATCAGCAATTTCAAGTGATTGCTCAACAGACTGCGCAACACGTGCACGAACGTCATCGGCAAGCGCAATACGGTCAACCACAATTTCAATATCGTGTTTAAACTTTTTATCAAGGTCAGGAAACTCATCTAGAGAATACACCACGCCGTCAACACGAGCACGTGCAAATCCGAGGCGACGGTACTGTTCAGGAACGTGCGCAAACTCACCTTTTTTGCTTTTCACAATAGGTGCGAGGATCATCAATCGTGCACCAGTCTGGAGCTTCATCACTTCATCGATGATATCTTCTGGAGTACGACGGCTGACAGGCTTGCCACATACGGGACAGTGCGGCACACCAATTCGGGCAAACAGAAGACGAAGATAGTCATAAATTTCCGTGACAGTAGCAACGGTACTGCGTGGGTTCCGGCTGGTTGATTTCTGATCAATGCTAATTGCTGGGCTGAGTCCATCGATTTGATCGACATCAGGCTTTTCCATGAGACCCAAGAATTGGCGCGCATAACTTGAAAGGCTTTCAACGTAGCGGCGCTGACCTTCTGCGTAAATGGTATCAAAAGCAAGGCTCGACTTACCCGAACCGCTCAATCCCGTAATCACAACTAATTTGTCGCGTGGAATTTCAACACTAATATTCTTCAGGTTGTGCTCTCTAGCTCCAACAACCCGTATAACCTCTGACATAACCGTTTAATTATACGCTTTACGAGACACTTTTTCTAGTCCTATACATAGTAAAGGAGCATATTGCCATATCCCTTGTGCTTGCTTATTCTCACCCCCGTTGCTATAGTTCCTACAATTCAAGGATTCGTAGAGAAATGAAAAAAGTAATCACCATCATCTGTCTTGCCCTCTCAGCTGTCATTATTCTCGACAGTTTTAATGCATGGCACGCCTTTGCAATGTTCTATCTCGCTGGTGAAATTCCAGGCACCCGCACATCGATTAGTGCGAACACGATGATGTCAGTTTTTGCGCTCCTTATTGGATTTGTCTTGGCGCGAATTGGTAACAAGGCTGTTCTGTCACTATTTGATCGTGTCTCTCTCAAGCGATCAAACCAGCACGCTTAATCGTTTTCAGTTGGAACAATACTTTCTGCCCATAGCTGCAGCTCTTCAAGCACAAAACGTTTGTTCTCATCGCTTATTGTGGCACTTAAATCTTGTAATCTTTTTACAAAACCAGGTAATTGCTTTGTGATGTGTTCAGCGCGCCACGTCTCCCACAACACTGCCTCGTCTTCCGCGAGACTTCGTGGATAATTACGCGCTTTATAGTGAAGCAAAAGTGGTGATAAACGTTCATCATTAAACTCAGGGTGTAGATCGGCGAGCTGCTGTGCATCCGCTTGTCTTACCTTCTCAATGCGCAACGTATCAACACCCTCAACGAACCCGTCATATAACTGCGCTTCAGGATCTGGAGACTTTTTAAATTCCGGACGTTTTTCAAGAACACTACGAATATTTTCGGCAAAACTTGGAACAGATAATAATTTATTACGATTCTCGGTAATTATCGCCTCAGTAAGTCCAATACGATTCCAACCATCAGCTTGTTCAAGGACACCAAGCGGTGCAATAGCGGGTGCGCGGTTATACTGCATTTCTTTGACTGGAATCGCCACAAAATCGTCTTTCTGACGATCTTCCCAACTCGCAAACATACGCTTCTCTAGTTCGTTCAGTGATAGATTCAAAAAAGGTGTCGGATCAAACCGAAGGTCGTAAGTAAGTACATTTCCATTGCGACCGCTTGTCAAAGGAAACGCAACGGTTGCCTTGTGAAACTCGACGCTAAACTTACCGCTGACATAGACAAACGGCTGCTTGTCCTCAAGGTTTACTAGCTTCTTTACTTCCTTTTTATCACGAATCTTTAACAGATAGCTATACAGCTGCGGCTGATTATCCTTAACCAGTTTTGTAACCGCAATCAACGCCTCAACATCACTGAGTGCATCGTGAGCCTTAAGGTGATCGATCCCATTCAACTTCGTGATCAGTTCAAGCCTATTCGCTTCTTTGCCATCAACG
Organism: Candidatus Saccharimonadota bacterium; assembly: GCA_028288995.1. GTDB lineage: Bacteria > Patescibacteriota > Saccharimonadia > Saccharimonadales > Saccharimonadaceae > Microsaccharimonas. The sequence goes on along the minus strand of JAQGHF010000001.1, from coordinate 23,884 downwards.
AATGGCCACTCAATGCCTTCAGGGCGCAGCGCTCGAGTCAAACGAACAACATCAAGGATATCCCAACGTGATCGCCCATCTTTCCACGACCACTCATACGGATCATAGAAATTACGCCAAAGAAGGTGCCGAATAAACTCATCATCAAAGCGAATATTATTAAAACCAACCGTAATTGTATCTGGCGTAAAGATTTCGTCAATAAGTAGTTTAGAAAAATCCGCTTCACTGTAACCATCTGCTTGTGTTTCTTGCGGTGTAATACTCGTGACCATCAATGCATCAGGACTTGGTAATGTATCATCATTTAATTTGACGAGAATATTATATGGTTCGCCTATTGGTTCGAGTTCCATCGTAGTGCGAATACCAGCAAACTGCATAATACGATCATCACGTGCACTAAGTCCAGAGGTTTCAAGGTCATAAAAGAAAAAAGTTTGAGACATATATCTAGCATAACAAAAAACACGCCATCTGGCGCGTCAAGTATACATTGATTAATGAAAAAGAAAGTATAGCTAGGTACATGAAGTGGGGGGTGCCACGGAGGGGTGATGATACCGACGAGCGGTAGGCAAATGAGTCGGGGGCGACTCTGCCATTTCATCACCCCACCGTGGGGTCGGGCGGGGTAAACACGCCTTTCCTATTTCCGCCACTTGATCGGGGGCCCCGACAAGCTCCAGGGGGGAGCTTGTCGAAAGACCAAGTGACGTTCGACGGCGAGCGTTCCAACTGGGGGAGTTGGGCTGCGCAGCGCCGTGGTTTTTTAATCTTGATGTACCTAGCTATGAATGTTCCTCAGGAAACAAGTGTTTCAACTGATTCTTTTTCATTATAGCACTTTGTTATATAAAAGTCAATAGACTTATGCTCAGTACTTAGTCGTCGTGCTGTTCGAGAAGGGTAAATGTATCATTTCCAATACGGATGATGCTATTCCCCTCTGCACCTGCGCGGGTTAAAGCATGAGAAATTCCCATCTTTTTCATAATATCTCGGAGACGGGCAACACCTTCACGTGTCTCAAACTGAGTTCGACGTGCAAACTTTTCAATCTTTGTACCGGTGACAAAATAGACATCCAGCTCATCTTCTTTAATCTTTTTGATGTGCCACGAGAGCGCAGCTTGATCTGTAGAAAGTGAAATAACAGGCAATCCTTCAGCTTCTTCTTCCTCTTTCTCTTCCGCGCGAGCAGCAACGACAGTCGCTCGAAGTGCACGGAGCACCTCTTTCAACCCAGTGTGCGCTGGTGATGAAATTGCAAATACCTGCGTTCCTTCAGGGGCGACAGCCTTCACTGCGTCTATCTGCATCTGAATAATATCGTCATCCAGACCTTCAACCTTTGTGAGAGCAACAACTTCTGGACGACTTATGAGCACTTCATTATATGAAGCAAGCTCATTTCGAATCGTCTTATAGGCTTTCGCAATGTCACTTGTGTAGGCGTCAATGAGGTGAAGAAGTACCGCAGTTCGTTCGACATGTCGAAGAAAAGCATCCCCTAGCCCCTTACCTTCACTCGCACCTTCGATAAGACCTGGGATATCAGCAATAAGCAGGCTACCGTCATCAATATCAGCGACACCAAGGTTTGGCGTGAGCGTCGTAAATTCATAGTCAGCAATCTCTGGTCGCGCATTCGTCACAACACTCAGAAAAGTTGATTTTCCGGCATTTGGGAATCCGAGGAGTCCAACGTCAGCCAGGAGTTTGAGTTCGAGTTCTGCCTCAAAAATTTCACCATCTTCACCATTTTCGGCGATACGAGGAGTTTGACGAACTGATGACTTAAAGTGAGCATTTCCGAATCCACCATCACCACCTTTAGCAATAATTGCTTCTTGGCCATCTTCGGTGATGTCAGCAATAATACGACCATCGCGCTTCACCACTGTCCCAACAGGAACCTTGATAACATTGTGCTCACCAGATCGTCCGTGTCGATCACGTTTTGAACCAGCTTGACCAGGCGCACCCTTTAATTCGGGTTTATAACGGAAGTCGATAAGCGTATTGAGACCTTCAGTACCAACGAAAATGACGTCGCCACCTTTACCACCATCGCCACCATCAGGACCACCTTTATCAATGTAGATTTCACGTCTAAAAGAAACGGCACCGTTACCGCCGCGTCCAGCTTGGACAAATACTTTGGCGGTATCAACAAACATATGGTCTATTATAACAAAAACGCCCCTGAATTAACAGGGGCGAATCGCACTTGGCTAAAATGAACGGGTGAAAGGTCTAGTGAATATACTGGTACAAGGTTGCTTGACCGGCACTAATCATACGGTTGTTGATGATGTTGAATCCACCGTAAGCGGCGTTATTCATCTCACTCACCACAATGGTTCCGTCATCAGCAACGCTTTCGACAACAGCAACGTGACCTGGACTTCCAGCTTCAACAAGGACTGCACCGTAAGATGGAACGTTGTTTACGACGTAGCCGGCAGCTCGAGCACTATATGCCCATGAACCACCGTTACCCCAGAAGCTACCAACAGGCATACCCATGGCTGCACGACGCTCGTACGCGTACCAGGTACAGTTACCATACGCGTAACGGTTACCAACCGATCCAGCACGGTAGCCAGCGTAATAGCTGCCAGAGCTATACGTAAGGACAGGTGTAACGTACCCAGGTTGTTCATTTCCAGGAAGAACACCGTTTGGAACGATAATTTTAAGACCAGTTGTTAAACCACTGATCTCGAGGTCGTTATACGTCGTGATAAGGGAAGCATCTGACTTATACTTATCAGCGATACTTTGGGCTGTATCACCAGCCTTCACGGTGTAGGCGATACCATCTCGTGGAAGAATATCGAGGCTTAAACCAACAGTAAGATTATCGGTATTGAGGTTATTAGCCCATTTCAATGTCTGCTTTGTAATACCAAATTTGGCTGCGATTGAATCTGTCGTGTCACCTGCAGCAACTGTGTAGTTCGTGATCTTACGGCTTGCAGATGAAACTTGGATAATCTGAGGCTTAGAAATTGAAGAATCGTTAGAGCTTGGAAGTTCACTCTCAATCTGTGTTGAAATTGCAAGGCTTGTTACCGATGGTGCAACGGAAAGGTTCGTTGCTGTCGCGACATTTGCGGCAATATTTGACGCAATGACATCATTCACTGCCGTAGGCGTGTTAGTAGATGTTGGCGTTGTCGCGGTGAGAGGCGCAGCATTTGCAACTCCTGACACCTGCTGAGGTGAACGGTAACCAATAGCAATAAGTACTACGAGGAGTACAAAAACACTTGCGTAGACGGCAATGGTTGACGATTTTATCCGACCCTTAGCTTTCGCTAATCGGGGTCGAACGAGCGTTTGCGGCTTGGCAGCTGCAACGGATCCTTGGGCAGTGTTGCCTGAGATCTGATTACGAATTATCGTTCTCCTGCCGCTCATATTACTATGAGGGCGTCTACCTTACTAAGTCTTACTTCTTTTTCAAGAACGGGGTACGTGTCGACCGATTTAATTGATATTATTTCTATTATTAGTTAAGCGTTATCGGTACCCGTGCGACAGTTTTGGCAGGCTCATTCATGTTCTGTTCTTCCCACTCGCTTGTGTTTATTTTCATAAGTATCGTACTTATTTAGATATCACCAGTAGACAGTACCACGTAATGTGCTTCACCAAGTGTACCAAATACATCGCTTTTGGTCAATTTTGTTTGTGGTTTGTTGTGCATAACTACCTCTGTTAAAGAGTGCTGCATTTTATCTGACAATGAGCCTTAATATTAGCTTCGTGTTCACTTAAAGTATGAGCATAATAGGTCACGTTATCATCACCACTGAGGAAGTACAGATAATCACCGGAGGCAGGACTTGCTACTGCTTCTAGTGAACCCAGACCAGGTACGGAAATTGGCCCAGGTGGCAACCCCGTAGTAATACGAGTATTATACGGCGAATCAAGGTTTGGATCACGGGGAACACCCGTCTTATCAGCAATGTATTGATAGGTTACGTCTGATCCGAGTGGCATATTAAGAGCTAATCGACTATAGAATACTTGTGCAATTTGCGCCTCACTTCCCTTTACTGCTTCCCTTTGGACAATCGACGCCAACGTAATACCCTGATACAGCGTTAACCCGTGAGACTTAAACTTAGCAACAAGATCGTTGTCTTGAATAACCTGCTCATACTGGGCAAACGTTCGGTTCAAAATATCTTCTACAGTGGCGCTGCTAGAGAAATTATAGGTTTCACCATAGATATATCCTTCAAGATCACTACGTGATGGTTTTGTATCAAACAAAGGTGAGGTATAGACGCCTGACAGTGCCGTATCAACCTCAGCGGAGCTATAGCCTGCTTTTATGAGCACCGTGCGGTTCTCCGCGAGAGTTGCTCCTGGAAGGAATTGAATGCTGAACGTATCAACATTGCCATCAACAAGGTGTTTCACAATCTCTGGAGTTGTTTCACCAGGAGATAACCGGTATGTGCCAGCTTGCAGTTTATTTTGCGTACGAGTAATGCGTGTATAGAGAGAAAATGCCTGTTGATTACGAATAATACCGCTTTCCTTCAGCTGTGCACCGATAGCATTCGGTGTTGTCCCACTTTTAATGGTCACCTTTATAAGTACCGTTTTACTAGAGCCAACGGGGCGAAGCTGTGACTGGTACCAAATAAAACTACCGACAGCAAGCAGTACAATCAAAAGGGCGAGTCCTAGTCCAGAGAAAAGAACGATCTTTTTCACTTTTTTGCTCGTTTTGATACGAGTTTTCCCTAGTTGCAACCCAGAAGCAGTGTTGCTAATAGGGAGTGGCGCAGCCCTCTCTTGATTATCGAGTGGTTCTTGTGGTTCTACCAGTTCTGGAATCTTTGCTTTTCGAAACACTAATGCGTCTCCATATAATCTTCAAGAATAATTGCCGCGGCTTGCGCATCAATATCAGCTTTTACGTAGGGCTTCTTCATAGCAATCAATCGATTTTCAGCCATGACACTGGTAAGGGATTCATCCTGGAAAACAATTTCTTCTGCAATCTCTTTGAGCCCCTCCGCAAATCGTTCGACATAGCTAGTCTGTGCAGTAGTTTCACCCTGTTGATTACGAGGATACCCTACGATGATCGTCTTTGCACCCTCACGGATCACAATCTCTGCGATTTTACTCAGTTCATCCCCATCTACGACAATCGTATCGAAGGCGACAGCAATACGAACCGACACGTCAGCGACAGCGACACCGATGCGCTTTTCACCCACATCTAGACAAACGAGTGATTGACTACCCATTTTGAACTTGGAATTGAATGTTGATCTTATTGGTGTTATTTGGAACCGTTCGTACCCAGAAGTATGAGAACTTCACGTCTACATTCTGAATGCCCTTAATCTGCTGAAGTGTCGATTGTACTTCACCGTAAATCTTACCCTTCACCTGATTCTTAATCTGCGTTTCGTCTATCTTTGGACCGATCTGACCTGTTGCAGTCACAGCAACAGTCATAGCACCACCTTCGTTAGTAAAGTTACTAAGACCAGCATTTTTAATACCTGTATCATAAACTTTCTGACTACTTGCATCTGTTATTTGCGCATTCAAGCTACTATTGAGATAGCTCTCAAGATCCGCACTTGCGATAGCGTAGATGGTATAGGTTGTCGAAATCGTCAGCGTTGCTTTGCCAGAAGTTGCTTCTGCATTAACAGCAGGGGCAGACACGGCGGGTGCACGATCGACAGTAAAGCTACTGTCGATGATCTTTTCACCGTTGGTAAATTTTGCAGAAAGTATTTTCTTTTCAGCATCGGTTGATTTACCGATGAGCTGACCAGTGGCTTGATCAATATCAGCTTGTGATGGAACTTTCACAATCTTACTTGTTCCACCGGCTGTATTGTTAACAATATTCGCCGCTATTTTACTTGGCGCACCAGATAATGAACCGCTTGCACCGTTATAGTCAGTGCCGCTGTGTGATGCGGTGATGCCAACTTGTACGTTTTGGTAATTCTGCGAGTTAACAACAGCAGCACTATCAGTTGTAAAGACAAGTCCAGAGGTCGTCGTAAGCTGTGTTCCTGCAGGAATCGTTGCCCCGTTAATAGCAGTTGATGCATCAGATGTAGAAAACTTCACTATACCAGTGGCTGGCGTCCCAAGATCTTTGGTTCCCGTTGCATCAAAACCGATGGTTTCGTCCTTCTTCTCACTCTGCGAGAGCGACTTTACGACACCTGTTTTAAAATCAGTCGCTGCGGTACCACCAAGCTTGACGCTTGCACTCACAGGGCTAGGGGTTGTTGCCGCCGTCACGATAATCGTTGCGGCTGGCGCAAAGACAAACATCCAAATAAGTAGTGCGGCAAGAAGAACAGCGCCACCGATACCAAGGAAAAGACGCTTACGGAATTTATCAAAGTTAGGGATCTTTATCTTACTCTTCGACGTTTTTGCTCCTCTTTTCAGTGCGCCGTAAGATGCTGCGGCTACAATAGGAAGTTCATCAGTAGCATTCTCGTCATCAACGTTAATTGAATCAATCGCGTCACTTCGTACTCCCGTACTGGTCGGACGGGTGCTATCTTTTACCTTGATACTGTTTGCATGATCGCCCACCGGAAGGTCAGCACCATCAATAATATCGTCACTGTCGTCAATCGCAATCGCAGCAATTTCGGCAATTTCAGGTTTTGATTGAAGATTCTTTGCAACCGGAATAAGTGAATTAGCAGCAAGCGCAATAAGTGCTACGTTATTCGTAATAAGCACTAACTGCTTATTGTCAGCTTTCGCCATACGATCAAGAAGGCGCAGATTGACTGCACTTTGGAGCGTTCCTGCTCGTTTTGGTGGAACAACGGCGACGATTTTTTCTTTGGCTTTTTTTATTTTGCCAATGATGGCTGTAACATCGTCGTCGACATCAATGTAAATAACGTCTTTATTCATGTTAAATTCTCAAAAGGCGATTAAGTTTTTCTTTAATAGAATCACCCTCTCCACTCCCTAGTATTGTATCATAGCCAACTCTGAGAAGACCCATGGCAGTGATGAAGGTGTGGTCTGTAACGTCCTTGGTGGTGTCGATTACACCAATTACCTCAGAAGGCTGAATATGATGAACTGTTGGCTTCTTCGTAAATGGAAGGTCTTTGTGCCATTCGCTTGATTCAAGTGCCGTCACGAGCTTTTCGAGGCTTGAACCACCACCGCAAAGTAGGATTCGATTTGGAAGATGGTCAATCGAATCAAATTCACTCAGTGCAAGTTCTACGCCAGCAATCCAGACCTCAAGTGTCTTATCGATTGCATCATTTACTTCCTTCGCTACACTCGGCTTAATTTGATCGTGACCGATGTTGACCTTCAGCTTTTCAGCGTCTTTGTATGAAAGTTCCATTTCGCTGGCGATTGTCTGCGTGAAGCTTCGACCACCTATACCAAACATCTTCGTGCCTTCAACACCACCATCGTTCACAACTGCAATGTCTGTCGTACCACCACCAACGTCGGCAAGGATAGCGGTAAAGTTACTGCTCGCATCGTTACCAAGCACGGATCGACTGACCGCAAACGGTTCAGCAGCGACTGCAAGCAGTTCAAGTGAAAGCTCATCAGCAACACGCTCTAGTGCACCAATGTGGACCATCGGTGCAAACGCAGTGTAGATTTGCACTGCAACATCACGACCTTGGAAGCCAATCGGGTTACTGACTTTGTAGCCATCGATATGGATACTCACAAGTGCGCTGTTCACCAGTTTCACTTCAACTTCGTCGTTACCTGATTCAAGAGCGATCTGTCGTTGTGCTTTAATTTGGGCACGTTCTTGTACTTTTTCGATAATAAATTCCATTTCAGATGAGTCGAGTGGGCGATCCGGCTGTGGACGACGATAGCGGATTGTGTCCGTCACACCCTTTACAAGTTCACCAGCGATACCAATCACGACTCGTTTTGCCTGGAGTCCCGCTTGTTCTTCAGCGTCAGCAAGTGCTTCTTCACAGTTACGAACAACTCCAGCAATGTCAGCAATTGCACCAGAGTGCATATCGCTCACATCTTGGCGAGAGCGCCCAACGCCAACAATTTCAAGATCTTCATCCCCAACCTTAGCGATGAGTGCTTTTACGAATTCCGTGCCAATATCAAGTGCAACAATGTAGTCATCGGCTGGCGCTTTTCTGCGAGCTTTTCGAAATTTTTCTAATACCATATTACCGTCCATTATATAACATTGGTGCTTATGCTCCTAAGGATTGTATTTTTATACTAAATATTCTATAATATACCGATGGAATTATCCCCAAAGACTGCAGAGACATACAGCGGTAAAAAGCTTATTGAGCTTCTTGCATTTGCGACAAGCGATCTAGAGCCCGGTATCGGGTTTAAACTTCAACTAGAAGGCGTTCATGCTATCCCTGTGATGCTTAAAGAACTTGAAGCATATTTTGATGCCTCTCTCGATGAACAGAGGGGTGCAAATATTGTACTGGGATATGATGACCTCACACAAAAAATGGTACTCGATGAATTCTCTTTCCCTCTGAAAGGGATTCAGGGAGCAGCAAAACTTATGCGTACCGAAACTCTCGGCTATGTGCCACTTATCCAGGTTCGAAATAAACAATTCGACTCACGACAAGAGTTTATGGACTACGACCAAAGTCGAGTATTACTCGCAGGATTCGGTATTGAAGACTTCAGCACTTACGGCACAGAACGATATGCAGACTGGCGTGATACTGTGGTTTCGAAAACATCTGCATGGCAGGTTACTGAAAAAATTCAAATCCCAATCGCATTCGACGAAACTTCAGCGCAATCTATCACGCTTTCGAGAAGTGAAACAATTGATCTCGCAAATTTCAAGATGATTCAACACAATACGATTACTCGTTCAATTATTTCGTTCCATGAAGATGGTAGCACTGATCACTCAGAGATGACGCTCGATTCAATCAAGGATCTTGATCAGCACGACCTCCCTATTTCGCTAAAGACATATCGTAAGACTCCAGACATACTGGCGGATGAGGGCAAGATCGTGTCCCATGAACATACACAAATGCTTCCTCTTAGTCACAATAACTTCACCACATTTCAAAATGCGCTTCAAGAAATCATTCACCAGCACCACGCTACTTAAACAAGAACGGCTTTGATACGCCGGATACCGGCGCTGCTTGATTCCTCTTTCAGAATCTTAAAGACCTTATCACCGGGCTGAATTAATTCGAGCGTGTGTTCAACGTGAGGACCACCACAGATTTCGAAACTAAAGGGTGTATCTTCATTGTCTGCAATCATCTTGTAAACCTTCACGGTCTCACCGTAACGATCACCAAACTGTCCAAGCGCACCCATTTCTTCACGAGCGACTTTTGTCGGATACTCGGCATAACTCACCTTGAGGTCTTTATTAATTTCGCGGTTCACAATGTCTTCGACTTCTTTAATTTGTTCAGGAGTCATTTTATCAGGGTGTGAAAAGTCGAAGCGAAGTCGCTCTTCGGTAATATTACTTCCGTGCTGCACAACGTGGTCACCAAGCACCTGACGAAGTGCCGCGTACATCAAGTGTGTTGCGGTGTGGTATTGTTTGTGGATCTCAGTCTGTCCACCAAGACCACCCTTGAAAGTTCCCTTTGCAGCGGTTTGTGAACGCTCACGCTGTTCTTTCATCTTTGCGTCGAATTCTTCACGCCAGGTATCAGAAAGTTTGATATCTTGCTTGAAGGCTTCTTCAGTAGAAAGCTCGACTGGAAATCCATATGTGTCATACAGTGTGAACAATTCAGATCCGGTGACGCCTTGTTCGGCAAATCGTTCAAGTTCACGAAGACCTTTTCGAAGTGTCTGACGGAAGACCTTTTCTTCTTTTACAAGCATCGCGATAATATCGTCTCGTTTCTGAGCAACTTCTGGATAATCGTTACTGTACATGTCAGCAATAACAGGAACGATACCTTCAAGGAAATTCTGCTCGATACCAAGGTCGAAGGCAAAACGAACCGCACGGCGAATCAGGCGACGCATCACGTAGCCTTGTTCTTTATTTGAAGGTTTGACGTCATCGACTGCAAGGAAAGTTGCTGCACGAAGGTGGTCAGCAATCACACGCATGCTTGCTGTGTTACTTTCGTAGTTCTTGCCAGATAATTTCTGCAACTGTTCGATTATTGGCCACAAAAGACTAATCTTGAAGACATCTGGGCTATTAATTTGCGCAGCGGCGATTCGCTCTAGTCCACCACCAAAGTCAACGTTCTTCTTTTCAAGTGGCTCAAACGAACCATCATCAAGTCGTTGGTACTGCATAAAGACTTGGTTACCGATTTCCATAAACCGACCACTGTCACTTGCAGGGTGTGCTAGACCATAGCCTGTGGCGTGGTTTTCAGGACCAAAGTCATAAAAAACTTCGCTGTCAGGACCGCACGGGTCGCCAATAGGTGTTTTATCAAGTCCACCACCTCGGCTCCACCAGTTCTCGCCATCATCGTAAAAGAAGATACGCTCACCTGGATTAATGCCGCGTACATTACCATCTTCTTGGCTTCCAACTTCAACAATCTTCGCTTCAATACCTTTTTCTTCAAAGACTTTCTGCCAGATGTTTGCCGCTTCGTCATCGCGAGGGATGCCATGTTTTTCATCACCAATAAATGCTGTCACGTAAATCTTATTTGGATCGAGACCAACTTTTTCAGTTAGGAATTCGAAGAACCAACGAATTTGTTGTTCTTTAAAGTAATCGCCAAGACTCCAGTTACCAAGCATCTCAAAGAAAGTGGTGTGACGATTATCACCAACATCTTCAATATCCTGAGCACGCAGGCAGGTCTGACTATCAACAAGCCGTACGCCATCTTGATGTGATTCACCAAGCAGATATGGGAGTAACGGCTGCATACCACTCCCTGTAAATAGCGTTGTTGGGTCATTGTATGGCATCAGTTTGGCACGCGGAATAATCGCGTGGCCACGTTCTTTAAAGAACTCTAGGTACGAGTTTCGAATATCTTGAGCGTTCATTAGGGTTAATTATACCAGTTACTATCAGATTTTCGAGCGTTAACAGCTTGGAACCGTACTCGTCCACCATGAAGCGTTTATATTTTGACCGGTCTTGCATGAGGACTTGGCTTCATTTGTGACAAGAAGACCATACGAGTCGGTCGTCGGATTGCCACGAATATAACGATAATCCATCGCTGAATCGGCAGTATTTCTTGGATCATGAGGAATCACCTTGAGATATGTTGGGACGAGCACCGTTGCAAGGCTGCTTGCGGCACATTCCACGTCATCACCACCCGAACAAACATCCGGATACTGACTTCTATCGGCGTGGTATTTTTCGATTGCGATCTTGAGTTGTGTAATATCGTTCCCTCGGTCGGTATCACGAGATCGCTGTTGAATACCTGTATACGAAACAATCATGATGGTCGCTAAAATACCAATCACAACGATAGTGACAAGCAATTCGATAATCGTAAATCCGTTTTTAGTCGCCCACGCTTTATGCATATGCTTATTTATACAGGGATACTGGCGACAACTCAAGGTCTAGGCGATGATGCCGCCGCCAATACAGACATCTCCGTCGTAGATAACGACTGATTGTCCGGCTGCGGCTGCACGCTCAGCATCATGAAGGACGAGTTTGACGTCATCGCCTTCAAAAGCAAGTGTTGCCGATGCGAGTGGCGCACGGTGACGGATACGAACCTTGAAAGTCCCTTCGGTTGGCGCCGCATTAATCCAATGGACGCTTGAAAGTGTTAACTCTGGTTTCCACAGTGTTTCATCGTTAAGATCGGTGGTGACATAGACTTCGTTCTTATCCATATCTTTACCGACGACATAGTAAGGGAGTCCGCCGCCTAGATCAAGTCCGTGACGCTGACCAATGGTGTAGAAAATAGCACCGTCGTGCTGACCCAATACTTTACCAGATTTCTTGTCAATAATTGGACCCGCAACTTGTTCAACATACTGCGAGAGGAACTCGCGAATGCCAATTTGACCAACGAAACAAATACCTTGGCTGTCTTTTTTTGCTGCCGTATAAAGTCCGCGTTCTTTCGCCATTTCGCGAACAGCTGGTTTTGTAAATTCACCCAGGGGAAATAACGTTTTCTGGAGGGCTTTCTCGGTAACCCGATACAAGAAATAAGTTTGATCTTTATTCACATCAACTGCCTGTTTGAGGACACCATCTTCGACGCGTGCATAATGACCAGTTGCGATCATGTCAGCACCATCTTCTAATGCAGTTTCTAGGAATAACTTGAACTTTACTTCTTGGTTACACATGATGTCTGGGTTTGGCGTACGACCAAGTTTATATTCCTCGATCATATAGTCGACGACTTTGTGTTTGTATTCGTTTTCAAAATCAAAGACTTTAAAATCAATGCCAAGTTGCACTGCGACACGTTTTGCATCAGCAAGATCATCAGCCCAAGGACACTTCATGCCAGGTAAATCCTTTGTCCAGTTTTTCATGTACACACCGGTGACATCGTAGCCTTGTTCTTTTAAAAGTGCTGCAGTAAGGCTAGAGTCAACGCCACCACTCATGCCAACATATACCTTTGTCATGAGGCTGCGCCTCCTACGTAAAATATGACGATCTTCACAATCTCACCGCCAGCGAGCCACCAGCCACGTGGCGTCACCCACCACCAGAACGACCAGTCTTTGTCCCTCAGTAGCGGATGGTTGAGTACCGTAATGTTGGTATTCTCTTTCTTAAATTCAAGTTCTGATCGTCGCTGATGATAGCCTGACGTGACTAAAATCACCGTATTAGAATTATTATCCGCAAATATTGCATGCGTATTCAACGCATTCTCTTTAGTTGTGGCTGACTGTTCATCTATGTAAATTGAAGCTGCTGGCACGCCTGCATTCACTGCTCGAAGGCGCATTGCCGCTGCATTACTTGGACCAGATTTGTCCTGCGCTGCGCCAGAGAAAACAATAGAGTTTGCCCAGCCATTTTGAAATAATTTGATACCCTCGTCAGTACGTGCATTGGTGTCACCACCACTGAGGACAACGATCGTATCAGCTTTTACACAGTGCGTACCTCCCGTCTGTGGTGTAGTACCACAGCCAATAAAATCATTCGGCTGCAGGTAAAAACTAATTCCAAGAATAATCGCAACAAGCGCTCCCGGAATAATGAATAACCACTTTATCATGACTGCACCCGGGTATATTCGCGGCCCACTTCTTCGATAATATATTCAGCCGCCTTCGCCATATTCTCTTCGTTTGAAAGATGCCCAAGTGTCATACGAAGACTTCCATCGGCAACTTCTGCTGCCAACCCAATTGCAGTCAACACGTGTGACCGTGTTCCTTTATTTGCAGCGCAGGCACTACCCGTTGCAACCAGGACACCACGAGATTCAAGTGCAAAGAGTACTCGTTCCGCATCAAGATTCGGGAAAGAAATGTGAAGATGACCAGCAAGACGATGTTTGCGGTGACCAGATAAAACAGCTTGCGGGAATGCCGCGACTAATTTTGATTCCAACCCATCACGTAATGTGCCAAGACGATCAGATTCGTATTTACGATGTTCTGATGCAAGCTCTAATGCTTTTGCAAAGCCAACCGCACCAGCAACATTTTCAGTACCGCTTCGAATACCCCGTTCTTGTCCCCCACCACGAACTTGTGGCTTCAATGCAACATGTGATGCAGACCATAAAAGACCAACCTGTTTTGGACCGTAGACTTTTGCAGCGTTCAGTGTCAAAAGGTCGACACCAAGTCGTGCGACATTCACGTCTAACTGCCCCACGCCCTGCGATGCATCGCTGTGTAAATAGATCGGCGTATGATCACCTCTTGAGAGTCTTGCTTCACGTTCCGTACGAACGACTTCAGCAATGTCACGGAGCGGTTGAATCGTTCCAAGCTCGTTATTTGCAAGTGCGATACTAACAAGTCGTGTATCAGCCTGGATTGCTGCTTTGATAGCAGCTGACGAAACGAACCCACGTTCATCAGCAGCAACTAACGTATGTTCAAATTGTTTCGCTGCTTCAAGTACGGCGTGATGCTCAACATTTGCCGTGACAATATGGCCGCCAATACTATAAAACGCAAGATTCACCGACTCGGTTGCCCCTGCTGTCATAACAATTTCATCGCCTTTTGCGCCAATAGCGTGTCCAAGACTATCCTTCGCCGCTTCGTACGCACGTCGAACAACAATTGCTGGCGCGTAGGGTGCAGAGGGATTATAAAAGTCATCAGAAAAATATGGCTGCATCGCAGCTAACACTTTAGGGTCCATGGGTGTTGCTGCCGCATGGTCAAGATAAATGATAGAGTCGTTCACTTGTTTTATTATACCAGTTACGCTGCGACGCGAGTGTCGTTTCGTGGAGCATATAGTTGTGCATATACTTCATCACGATAGCGCTGAATCATTTTGTGTAGATTGTCAATTTCACCTTCAGCGAATGCAATCGGTTTACCATCAACAAGTTTATGCGCTTGTCCATTTGCAAACTGGTAGCGTGCAACCATAGGACCGACCGCATCGTGTGTTTCGTAGAACCAATCACCTTGGTGATACCAAAATCGTTGTTTTGTGACCCCAGCTGGCTTTGGAAACAAGTTGCCTCCAATAACACTCTCGATTTCTACTAATCGGTCATGGAGACTTTGCTGCGTTGTGTTTGACGTAAATAAAGCCATTATCGCCCCATTATGCTTTTAACTACTGAACGAGCAAGCGTAATCATTGAGTACCTTGGAATTGTATCTTCGGTTGCGTTTGCTCGAAATTCATCAATTTCTTGTTCTGTATTTTTTACCACTTCGTATGGAGAAGGCTGCTTTTCCATCTCTTGAACATCACGGGGATCAAAAGCAGACTCAATTTCTTGAATCAGTTCTTCTGGGGGGATGTGATATTGTCCGTTGTCCATACTATAAGATCTCGTTAGAGTAATATCTTTGTGGTGTTGGTGTTAGATTGCGAATAGTGTCTGTGTATTCGCGGTTGTGGCAGATGCGATTTCTTCGATTGAAATATCTCGCCTATTGGCATGATATTCAGCGATATTCCTCACAAATGCTGGCTCATTTACTTTACCACGAAAAGGTGCTGGCGTCAAGAAAGGAGCGTCTGTTTCAAAGAGTAAACGGTTGAGTGGAATACTATCAAACACTTCCTTTTGTGCTTCATCTTTTGTGAAGGTGCTAATGCCGTTCACGCCAATGTACAAACCTTTTGAAAGTGCTTTTTCGAGATTCTCTTTCGTGTCAGTAAAACTGTGGAGTACACCACGAATGCCAGGATACTTTTCAAAGATCGGCCAAAAATCATCGAAGGCTTCACGAACGTGAAAAATAATTGGTAAATCATGCGCGAGTGCAACTTTGATTTGATCTTCTAGCGCCTGGATTTGCAGTTCTTTCGGACTATGTGTATAGAAATAATCGAGTCCAATCTCACCGACCGCGATAATCTTGTCCGAACTGCCTGCTAGTTTTGCAATTTCGCCGTAGCCATCTTTCGTGTCATGCGGATGCACCCCGATTGAAGCCCAGTTATGAGCGTGTGCTTCAGCGAAGGCAATTGCAGCTCGAGAACTCTCCTCGCTCGTCCCAACACAGATCAGCTTCTCTACGGCTGACTCTTTTGCGCGAGATAAAACTTCATCAATAGGAAGTGGAAAATCAGCTTCATGGATATGACAGTGTGTATCAACTAACATGCTATGCCTTTGGCGCGTGCGGATCAGGTGTATGAATGTACACTTTCGGGAAAAGAACGCCTTCAGAAAGTTTTACGACACCACTTTCGAAGATCTCTTGGATCTTCGAGGCAGCGTTCGGAAGGAACGGTAGTAGGAGGTCGCCAATCTGAACGAGTGCACCGGCACAGTGTGCAAGAATTTCTGCAAGGTGAGGTTCTGCTTCAGGGTCTTTGCCAACACCTTTTGCGACTTCCCATGGTTTGACATTATCAATGTACTGATTCAGGCTTCGCACCATGTTCCATACTTCATCAATTGCTTTGTTAAATTCAAGACCTTCCATTGCTTCGTGATAGGCACTCATATCATGCTCAGCCTGTTGCGCTTCACCAATAACACCCGCTTGGTATTTCATGATCATGCCAGCAACACGCTGAATAAGGTTCCCGAGGTCATTAGCCAATTCGTTGTTGTAAGCGTTTTCAAATTTCTCCCAGGTAAAATCACCATCTTCAAGCGTTGGAATATGTCGCGAGAAGAAGTAACGAAAGGCATCGATACCGTAGTTATCAATGATTTCGTTTGGATCAATGACATTGCCAACGGTTTTACTAATTTTTGCACCGCCGATATTGACGAATCCGTGCGCTAGCAGTTTCTTCGGAAGCTCTAGTCCTAACCCAAGCAGCATTGCTGGCCAAATACCAGCGTGGAAACGAAGGATATCTTTTCCAATTACTTGAACGTCTGCTGGCCAATACTCTTTCCATTCAGGTCGGTCCGGATAGCCAAGCACTGTAATATAATTCGCTAAGGCATCAAGCCAGACATACATAATTTGGTCCGGGTCACCTGGTACGGGAATTCCCCATGTTAAATTTTTCTTAGGGCGAGATATGCTGACATCAGCAAGCCCATCTTTAATAAGTTCTAAAAATTCCAGCTTTCGGAAATCTGGATAGATCTGCATCGTTCCGTCGGTGAGAGCTGTACGAATTTGTTCAGTGAAACTACTTGTTTTAAAGAAGTAGTTTTCTTCACTCACCTGTTCATAAGGAATTTGGTGATCGGGACAAATACCATTCGTCGCCTGTACTTCTTTATCAGTAAAGAAGGCCTCATGTCCAACACAGTACCAACCAGTGTAGGTACTCTTGTAAATATATGGTTTAAGTTGTTCCCAGATATACTCAACAGACGTAACGTGATGCTCGTCGGTCGTACGAATAAAGTCCGTATAGCTCGCGCCAACTTTTTTCATAAGCGCTTCAAAGTTCACATACGTCATATCAGTGTATGCTTTTGGTGTCAGACCTAACTCGGCTGCTTTTGCGGCAATCTTGTTACCGTGCTCGTCAGTCCCTACTTGAAAACGAACTTCATGACCATTTTGTTTTTGGTAGCGAGTCCAAATGTCGGCAAGAAGATAATCAAGAGCATTTCCAATATGAGGTGTCCCATTCACATAGGGAATAGCGGTTGCGATGTAGAGCTTCTTTTCCATTACTGACTATTGTAGCAGATTGAAGGTGAACCAAAAACTACTGCATGACTCGAATACGGCTGTTCGTAGTGTCTACTATATACATCTTCAAATTACTGTCGATTGCGATGCCTTGAATTGGCACCTGGAAACGTGCAGCAGCACCTGTTCCATCCGCATAGCCACCGGCGCCACCAGCCAGTGTCGTCACGACCCCCGCTGAGGTAATCTTTCGAATATAGGAATTGCCGTATTGATCCGAAACATACAGATTACCAACACCATCAATTGCCATTGCATCCGGCCATTTAAATCGTGCGCTCGTGCCTGTTGCATCGACGTAGCCGCTTGTCGTTGCGCCCGCTACCGTGGTGACCACACCTGCGGTTGTCACCTTACGTATCATATTATTAAATTTGTCAGTAACATACAGGACGCCAGAAGTATCCATGACGATACTTTGAGGAATATTAAACTGTGCGGCAGCGCCAGTGCCATCGGCATACCCAACAGTAGAGCCAGCCAGTGTCGTCACAACTCCTGCTGAGGTAATCTTTCGAATCCGATAATTATTTGTATCAGTAACGTATAAATTGTCATTGCTATCGATTACTATACCGTTAGGAGCAGCGAATTTAGCCGCCGCCCCCGTTCCATCGACATAGCCACTCGTTGAACCTGCAAAGGTTGTCACGACAGCGTTAGGAGTGATTTTTCGAATGCGGTTATTTTGAAAATCCGCAACGAAAAGATTACCAGTTGAATCGATTGCGATACCCCTTGGGTAGTAGAACTGAGCCGCCGCCCCTGTTCCATCAGCAGCTCCGATTGTACCTGATCCTGCAAACGTCGTAACAACTCCGGAAGTTGTCATCTTACGTATACGTGAACCGGTACCTTCAACGACATACATAGTACCATCACCTGCAATTGCAATACCCGAAGGATCGGTAAACTGAGCAGCTGTGCCGGTTCCATCGAGACTAGCAGATGCACCTGATCCTGCAAACGTCGTAACAACGTTTCCGTTTACATATGGACTTGCTGTCTGGGCGGCTACAGAGGCATCAATCGAAATACATACACCGGGTGATGACTCTTTCGTCATCGCCTTTGCAAGCGACGTATACGTCGATGAATTAGGGTTATATGCCCGAATACAATAATCATTTACGTTAGTAGCGACATCAATAATATTCCCTGGGCTAGGCGTAAACTGCAAATCCGTATCAGCGCCACTCCCCGAGTACCAAGCCTTTCCGCCAGTACCATTGTTTGTTGCATACCTCGTTTCGGGTCCAGTAAGTGAATCGGCATCCGAAAGAATACTTTTATCAATCGCATTTTTTTGAACACCGTTATATGTAACGATTGTGATAGCAGCCAGAATACCAATGACAACAATGACAACAAGAAGCTCAATAATCGTAAAACCGCGGGATTTAAGATGTCTCAAGGAAGCATGCATTGTGCTGTTATTTTAGCATGAGCGGTATTAACCGACAATTTTCATCAAATCGATCCACTGATTGATAGCGAGTGCTTCAGCCCGATCGTCGGGATTAATGCCGACCTGTTTTAAAAGTATCTCCGCATCCGGCTTTGAAAGGTTCAGTCCAGCAGAAATACTACTTCGTAATTTTTTACGTTTTGAAGAAAACCCAGCTTTGACAACTTTAAAGAATTGCTTTTCATCTTCAGGTGCAATCAACGGCTTTTTTCGAGTCCTCACAACCACTACTTGGCTATCAACCTTTGGTGGCGGAGTAAAGAAATGCGCCGGGACCATTTGATCAAGCTCCACTTCACCGTATATCTGCGCACTGATGCTGAGGATACTCATATCTCCTGGTTCGGCTGCAAGGCGCACAGCAACTTCTTTTTGAATAAGGAGTACTGTCGTCTTTGGTTTATTGTTACTCGTGAGCAATTTCTTAATGATTTTTGACGTAATGTAGTAGGGAACGTTTGCGACGACAATATAGTTTTTCGGAAGCACGCTGAGATCAAAGTCCAAGATGTCTTCATTAATCACCTCAAGGGTTTTGCCCGGAAACTGACCAGGTAGCTTCGCAGCCAACTCACCATCAAGCTCCACAGCAATCACCTTTTCTGCACGACGAAGTAACTCACTCGTTAGCGTTCCTAGCCCAGGACCAATCTCGAGCACTGTGTCGAGTGGTGTTATACCTGCTGCATCTGCAATGTCAGCCAGGACTTGTCGATCTTTTAGCCAGTGTTGCCCGAGTGATTTTTTAGGACCGGCCATACAATCCTAGTACCAGCCCTTATTCTGCCATGCGCTCCATGCACTACACGGCGAACCATAGCGACCCTTGATATAATCGAGTCCCCAAGAGATCTGTGTCTGTGAACTTGTGAGATAGTCAGCACCATACGATGCCATCTTCGTCGCAGGGAGTGCCTGAGGAATACCGTATGCACCAGACGAAAGGTTGCCTGATGTCGTCTTCCAACCAGATTCATGCATCCATAATGTGTAGAGACATGACCATTGATCTTCACCGTAACCAGCGTTCAACATCATAATATGTCCAAGCGCTTGGTTATCTGTTGGGTTAGTTGGTGTTGGTAGTTTTGCGCCAATGATCTCAACTTGCGTTGATGGTTGCGCAGTCACAATACTTGCGATCGCCGTACGACCAACTTCTACACCATTACGGATTTCAATTTCATAAGTGACATTCTTTTTTCCTGTCACACCAGCAGTCTGCACTGCTTTGTATCCGTAGTCCTGATCAGCATCCTTAATCTGCTGCGTATCAAACGCTACCGATTCTTCAACAGTGACTGTTTGTTTGCCTTCTCGCCATAGTTGAACATCGCTGTTGGCAGTAATAGGGGTTGTGAGCGGAACAGATACACGGTCGTTCTCACCGATCTTAATGCCTTTTTCCTTGAGCATATCGCCCACTGTCGCACCCTGGGTACGTGCAACCGACGTAGTACCATACAATGTAAAGTTAAAGGCGACCGCACGATTAATGGTGAGCTGAAGACCTGCACCATTAGTGACAAGGTTGTCAGACTGACTCAGTTTGGTCGTGTCTTCGGGATAAAGCGTAATGCCTGCATCTTTTGCAATCTGTTCGGCGGTCTGATAAGCGGTGACAATTTTCTGTCTAATCGCGCCGTCAACCACTGTTACTGGTCGAGCTCGGTAGATATTCACTTGGTACTCAGCTGCAACTATTTGCTGGCTTGCGGCAGGCTCAACAGCATCATGGCTATCAAGTGTAATACCGGCGCCTTTTAGCGCATCACCGATTGTCGCTGCATCACTTAGGAGTACTTTTTCTTCGCCACGATCATGAATCGTAATAAGGTGTCCACCAGTACCAGTTTGGGCATTTGCACGACTATGAATGACAAAGAAAAGTGATACAAACAAAAGAATAGCGATGGCAATACCAGCGCCCCATATTGTGGTGGGTTTACGAATTATACGTCTCATGAATAGCAATCACACCCCTACTCGTGTGTGTCCTTATTATATCAAAAATAAGTTGAATCCGAATTAAAAAACTAGAGCTTTTCCAGGTGAGCATACTCAGCATTGAGCTTTTTCGTCTGACCATTGCTGAATTGAATCGTCACAGCCATGCCATCGACATCTATCACTTCCCCAACACCGAAGGCTGCCGAACGAACACCATCACCGACTTCAAGTCCAATGTCATCACTATAGAATGGCTCGTCGTCCTGTTGTTGTCCCATAATTCCAGGATTTGCATCAGTGAGTGAAATTTGATCACCCATATCAGTAATAAAACGTGACATTGGATTATAGGCACGCTGTCCAAATTGGAGGCGGCTATATGCATAACTAAGGTGCAGCTCTTCGCGGGCACGAGTCATCCCGACGTAGGCAAGACGCCGCTCCTCTTCAAGTTCGGCTGGTGCGGCTTCAAAGACGCGAGCGTGCGGAATGATCCCCTCCTCCATACCAATAATGAAGACAACAGGAAATTCGAGTCCTTTTGCTGCGTGCAACGTCATCAACGTCACCTTTTGCCCATCAGCGGATTTGTCTGCGCTCGACATGAGCGCCACTTCTTCCAAAAAGTCAGGGAGATCAGTGAATGTTTGGGCATCAGAAAGAAGCGACCCAATGTTTGCTTCACGATCTTCGGCTTGAGGTGACCCATCAAGGATGAAATCACGATAACCAGTCTTCGAGATAACTGCTTCGATAAGTTCTGCCGGTGAAGCTGTTTCGACTTGTCCTTGCAGTGATTTCAAAGCACGACCCAAAGCACCTAATCCAAGCTTCGCTTTACCAGTGACGACATTCGTTTCCTCAATGTGCCCAAGCGCAGTAATAATGTCAAAACCGTGTTCTGATTGCCAATTTAAGAACTTTTCAAGACTCGTCGCACCAACACCACGACCAGGAACATTAGCGATACGCGTAAAGCTCATCCGATCATTTGGTTGATACAGGAGGCGCAGATACGCAATGACGTCTTTAATTTCTTTTCGGTCATAGAACCTCACCCCACCAACTAATTGGTACGGTATACGGAGCTGCAAGAATGCACGCTCTAATGTGTAGCTCTGCGCGTTTGTGCGGTACAGTACGGCGAAATCACCATACGAGCGAGCCTTCATCTGCACGTGCGTCGAGATTCGCTCACCGACCATACGAGCTTCTTCGGCTTCATCATACACACCATGTACCTGGACTGGTGACCCAGGACCTTCAGCCGTCCATAGTTTCTTATCAGTGCGCTGTGTGTTTTTTTCAATCACATTTGCAGCGGCTTCAAGAATATTACCGGTACTTCGATAGTTTTGTTCAAGCTTCACAACAACAGCGCCGGGGAAATCACGTTCAAAGTTAAGAATATTCGTAAAGTCAGCACCGCGCCAGCTATAAATTGACTGCCAGTCATCACCAACCACGCAGATGTTCTTGTCGTCATTAATGAGTAGTTTCACAATCTGATATTGCGCTGCATTCGTGTCTTGGTACTCATCAATTAAGATATGCTTAAAATTTGTTCGCCATTTTTCACGAATCGATGGTGCATCCTTTAGGAGGCGAACACCATCAAGAAGCAAATCGTCAAAATCGAGTGCGCCTGCATTCCGACGCATCTCTTCGTACTGACGATAAATCTTCGCAACATTCTTTTGATAAGGATAGCTAGCGTTTGCTTCAAACTCGTCCGGATCAATCATCTGGTTTTTAGAATTGGAAATAATACCACTAATTTGCGACGGTTTCATCTCGCGGTCAACAAGACCAAGTTGTTTCATCGCTTGTTTAATGAGAGATTGGCGATCATCCTCGTCGTAAATAACAAAGTTGCGGCTAATGCCGATTGCCTGCCCATCCTGCCGTAACAAACGAACACAAATACCATGGAATGTTCCCATCCAAGGCATGAAGTCGCGACGACTGCTATCTTGATCAAGTAATTTACCAAGACGGTCGCGCATTTCTTTCGCAGCTTTATTTGTAAATGTCACAGCCAAAATTTGATTTGGCCAAATATTCTCGTTTGCAATAAGGTGAGCAATCCTGTGCGTCAGTGTCTTTGTCTTGCCACTCCCTGCGCCCGCCAAAATAAGGAGCGGTCCTTTCGCAACTTCGACCGCCGTGGCTTGTGCCTCGTTTAAACCCTCAAGTAAATTCATTACTCTTATTATAGCCTAGAAGCGAGCCAAGAGATGATGGTTTTTGACGAGATTAGCCAAGCATCGGAAGGACGACAAAGTAGATACCAGCGCCGATACCACCACCAACAAGAATCAGCGCAATAATCCACACGATGATCAATACTTTTGAGCGTTTCTTCGCAGGGTGTGTCAACGGTTGGTGGTATGCCTCGGTGTCGAAAATAGAACCAGATGGCTCACTTGCCGTACTTGGTTGTTCTGTATATTGCTGCGTAATTGACGTTGGACCAGTGGGGACATCTTCAACAGCTAGAACTGGTTCTGGATCAGGAGGATTTGTCGCTTCAAGAAACAGCTCATCATCACTACTTTCTTTTTGGTCTTCTTGACCATGTCCTTCAAGTGCAAGAAGGTCTGGATGCAACTCATATGGCATTTCTTCGTGTTCTTCATGGGCTGGTTCTTCAACTTCAGATACAGACTCAGGTTGAGGTTGAGGTGCTACGTTCGCCGAGAAAGGGATTGGATCTTCAAGAAGCGGGAGATCTGCATCAGCACCAGAGAATGCACCAAGTGGTCGCTTTTCTACTTTTGTATCTGTTAAGAATGGCGATTCAAGTGGTGAAGCGTCCTTGTCCTCATTTTCATCCTCAAGTTCGTGAGCGATCGGGGGTTCTTCAGTCACTTCAGCAGCTGGTTCTGGAAAAGAGGGCTCAACTTCTTCTATTAGGTCTGGGGTAGGTTCAGCAACATCGATTGGATCTGTCCAATGGAAGGCAGCGCTAGGGGCTGCAGCTGGTTCTGGTCGATTCGCTACTTCATCGCGTTCAGCAACTTCTTCGCGGTGAAGGCTCGGTACGGATGGCATCGATGGTCGGCTTCCAGTTGATGGTCGCATATCAGAAGAAGAATGTACAACATCCATGAAGCGTCCGCTACTGCGACGTACAGCAGGTGACGGTGCAGCTGGAGTAGGGTTCGTCTGAACGTCAGTATGTGCTTCGGGATCTGTATTAGT
>JAQGHF010000002.1 GCA_028288995.1 Candidatus Saccharimonadota bacterium | reverse complement strand
CCGCCTTAGCTCAGTTGGTTAGAGCGGCTGTTTTGTAAACAGTAGGTCCACGGTTCGAATCCGTGAGGCGGCTCCATGATACTGAACTCATTAACAATATGCTGGAATCGTGTAGTGGCAATCACAGGAGACTGTAAATCTCCCGCCGTAAGGCTCCGTAGGTTCGAGTCCTACTTCCAGCACCAAAAAAGATACTTGTCCTCGCCGACAAGTATCTTTTTTGTTTAAGAAGTATTTTAGTTCTTTTTGTGAACGTGATAACCACGCTCGTAGTCGGTAATCTGCGTCAAGTTGACGATGGCAATCACTAGAAGGATCAGATTATAAAAGACGCCGATCACCAAGTTGATAATCACCAGTGTTCTTGCGAGCTTTGGTGAAGGTTCACGCATAAGATATATCCCGGCTGCAATGAGGTAAATATGTGGCAATGTCCAAAAAACAAAGATCAACGCAGATACGAAGAGTAGTCCAAGAGGACTGTTATATGAGTCATACGATTCGTCAGCAAATGTTCCAAGAGCAATGAGTAATGTGAAAACTATTGACCCAAGTACAGCAAGTCCGCCAAAGATGATGGCGAGGATACCATGTACTTTTAGTGCACTTGCAGCACGGTTATATAGTAGTTTTTCGTAATCAACTTCACCGTGTTCAACCATAGAATACTCCCTATCTTCCCACGAGACGTGGTTGCTTAACTTGCTTTGGCTGACCTTGTGGAATGATCATCTTCGCTGCTCGTTCACGAAGGTCTAGCGCCAAAAGAGATTCACCAACACGCTCATAGGCGTCAGCAAGAATGGTGAGTGTTTGAGGAATTGGATCAATCTCAATAGCCCGTTCCAGTGACTCGATCATCTTGCGGTCGTTACCGAGCTTTTCCTGTACTTTTGCGTAGGCGATATGACGCGAAGAAAGGTCACTATCCATAGCAAGCGCTTGTTCAAACGCCAGTGCTGCTTTTTCATAGCTCTTTGTTTCGTAGTAGATAAGACCGACATTGTGAAGACTACTGGCACTCGGTTCAAGAGACTGAGCAATTTCAAAGCATTCAATCGCCTCTTTATACTGCTGTTGCTTTGCATAAAGAATACCCAAACGGTTGTATGCACTCGCGTTTCTTTCATCAACACGAAGAATGGTGAGCAGTGCTTTCTCTGCACGAAGGTACTTACGATCTTGCAGTGATGTCTGTGCAATTGACCAGAGTTGATCAAGTTTGTCAGATAGTTTAGATGGCAAGTCACTAGCGACTTCACTAATAGTTTGTCGCTGATAGAGTGCCCAAGCACCAATTAAGGCAATGACGAGTAAGCCTAGCATTACCCTGATTATACCATAGCGCTAGCTAGTTGTAATCTGATGTTGCCATTCGCCTCTATGCGTTCATGAGCTTTTAATAAAAGAGTGATGATCTTCACCTGTTCTGGATTATTTCCAGTTTTTAATGATCCCTGCAAAAGCCTCATTGCGTCTAACAGTAGCGTCAGGCTTCCCTCTCTATCATCTTTGTACGCAAGTGATACTTTGAGGCGATCATACATACTCCCTTGTATATACGTTCGAGCATCACGTATGATCTGTGCACGAGCTTCAAATGCCATATCGTCACGTGCAAGTATAGTCAGTTGTGCCGGTAATCCAGTTGCAATAAACAAAAGCTGCGATCGCTTTGTCTTATCGGTGACTTTTAATTCATCTAGTAATTCCTCAGACTGTGCTAAAGTAATCGGATTTACCTCAGTTAGCTGCACACGAGACCGTATAGTGGGCAGTAATTTTGATACCGTATGAGTGAGCAAAATAAAGTATGTGTTCCTCCCAGGCTCTTCTAAGAGCTTCAAGAAGGCATTTTGCGCCTGTACACCCATTCGCTGTGCGTAATCGATCACAATAAGTCGTGTCCCTGTCTCGATTGTCTTTGTTATGGCATACAAGCGTCGGATCACATCAACCGTAATGACCCCTTTTTCGATATCAACTTTTTCATCTTTTTCGGGAAGGATGTAGATTGGGTTTGTCTTTAACTGATCGGCAATATACGAAACAGCAGCCGACAAGCCAACACCCTCGGGACCAGTAAATACCATCGACTGCGGTAAATCGCGAATAAGAATATCTAGACGTTGCTTTGTATGCGGTTGAATATACACATTAGGCATACTTGTATCCAGGAAATTTATCAATAAACTCCTTTGGAATCGGAGCAACGAAGGTCTCTCGTTTTGATGCTGGGATCGTAATCTCCAGCGTATGTGCATGAAGGAACAATCGGTCAGCTTTCTTTTTGCCGTATACCCTATCACCAGCTATTGGTGCATTTACGTACTGCATGTGGACACGCAGCTGGTGCGTACGACCAGTTTTAGGCCAAAGTTTTACGAGCGCCTGTGTCTCATTAGTGTCAACAACCTCGTACGTGGTCACCGCCATTTTGCCACTTGGATCAACCCGGAACGTGCTCGGTGCAGAAGGATTTCGTCCGATAGGAAGATCGATGACCGCAGAGAGTGTCTTTGGGATACCATCTGTCACTGCCATATATTCTTTTTTGGCTTTACGATCAGCAAATTGCTTTTTCAACATATCAGCAGCTTCATCGTGACGTGCGCCAATGATGACACCGCTTGTATCACGGTCAAGGCGGTGAACGATACCAGGACGACTTGTCTCGAGACCAAAGGTTGTATAGCGACGGAAGAAATCAGCAACGGTAAACTCATCATTCATGACACCTTTTGAGTGGGTCAAAACGCCAGTCGGTTTATTAATGACAATCACATTATCATCAATGTAAATAATCGGGAGCTCCTCTGTACTAAAGTCCGAGTGTTCTGGTGGTACCATTGCAATATCATCAGTTTCAAGCACATCTTGCTTTGGACGTGTCACGATGATGCCATCGACTTTAACGTGACCTGCTTTAATATATTTCTGTAGTGTACTACGAGAAATCTTTGGATAACGATTCGCAAGCTCATGATCAAGTCGTCGTTTTGGCGTCGTCACCTTAAAGAGATAAGCATCCTTACCCTTAAACGGCATACCATAGGTCGTCTGTGTGTCATCGAGGGGATTCTTTACGACATGACCAATAACTTCAGAATCCATTGATTGAATCTGTTCAAGGATATAGCTTTTATCGTCATCAGCGTTTCCGTCGATTAACATGTAGTAGCGAGTTTTATCAAACACGAAAGTAATCAAGACCACACCTTGGCGAAGCTCAGTTTCTTTTGATTGAGAAATTTCGGTTTTCATGGTGAGTTCTCCGGCAATTTCAAATTGTCGCAGTAAGACGCGGATATCTCGAGTAAGGGTTTTAGACATACTAGTTTCCTGGACGCAGTCCAACAGCTTGTTGTGTGCGGAGCAATGTTGCGTTTGCGGTAATGGTCATCGCTTTTTCAGATTGTTCTAGTTTCGCAGTAACGGCTACTTCATCGACATCATGGAGTTTCCTTTGGAAATCGGTGAGGAAACGACGGACTTCTTCAGCAACAACTGCTTTAAAGTCACCATAGAGCGTCTGTCCTTCGAACTCTTTGACGACTTCATCGAGTGAACGTGATTGTAACAGTGCAAGGATCTCTAGTAAATTACTAATACCAGGCTGGTTCTTTCGATCAAACCGAACATATGCCACTTCATCAGTTACTGCGCTCATGACTTTGCGTGCAGCTGCTTCAGGTGTATCAGCGAGAAAGATGACTCCTTTACCGGACTCATCACTCTTACTCATCTTTTTCGTAGGATCCTGCAGATCCATAATACGAAGTCCCTGGTCTTTACCAAAAAAGGCGTGCTGCTCTTTGACGGTTTTTGGAATAGTAAACAATTCACCAAACTGTTTATTCATACGTTCACCAATATCACGGGTAAATTCGATGTGCTGAGATTGATCATCACCAACGGGTACGTACTCTGGACCATAGAGAAGCATATCAGCCGCCATGAGCACTGGATAGTTAAATAGTCCGACACTGACACGTTCAGCAGCGAGATCATTTGATTTATCCTTAAACTGCGTCATACGATTCATTTCACCGAAGCCAGTAAAGCAATCCAGAATCCACGTTAGTTCACTATGTGCAGAAATGTAGCTTTGGCGGTACAAATGAATGTCTGGATTATCGAGTGGGAGACCCGCTGCAACGAAATGCTTTGCGGTTAAAATGATTTGTTTGTTAATCGCGCTGTAATCAACGGGTGTTGTAATGCTATGAAGGTCAGGAATAAACATGTTCACTTGATAATCATTTGAACGTGTCCTTGCCATATCGATGATTGGTAACATCGCACCAAAATAATTCCCGATTGTCAGGTTATTATTTGCACGGAGTCCAGTTAAGATAATCGGTTTACTCATTAGATGTATTATAACTTAAAAAAAGAACCCCTGATAGGGGTTCTTTTCCATAAAACGTATATATTAACGCTTTGAGAATTGTTCGCGCTTACGAGCTGAACGAAGACCGTACTTCTTACGTTCTTTCTCACGAGAGTCGCGTTTCAAGAACTCGGCTTTCTTAAGAGTTGTACGTAGGTCAGAGTGAGCGGTTGTGAGGGCTTTAGCGATGGCTAGTTTGATAGCATCGACTTGTCCTGCAGTACCACCACCGGCAACACGAATCGTGATGTCGTAGTCTTTTTGCTTGCCAACAAGTGCAAGTGGGTCAGTGATTTCAGCAAGTTGCGATTTGTTGTCTGAAAAATATTCAGCAGCAGGCTTCTCGTTGATTGTTACTGTGCCCTTACCAGCATAGAGACGAGCTCGTGCTGTTGCACTCTTGCGTCGACCGAGTCCGTAAAAATATGTTCCTGTAATAGCCATATTATTTCATCTCAACTTTCGTAGGTGTTTGCGCAGTGTGAGTATGAGCTTCGCCAGAGAACACACGGAGGCGGGCCATACGGTCAGCTGAAAGCTTGTTCTTTGGGATCATACCCTTAACTGCTGCTTCGATGATTCGTTCTGGGTTCTTTGAACGAACTTCTTTAAGTGTTGCCTCAGAGATTCCACCAGGGAAACCACTGTGTCGGTAGTAAATTTTACCAGTTTCTTTGTCACCAGTCACAACAAGCGCACCGGCGTTGATAACAACGACGTAGTCACCGTTATCGATGTGTGGTGTGTAAGTAACTTTAGATTTACCGATCAGAAGGTTTGCAATCTTGGTTGCAGCACGACCTAGTGGTGCTTCAGAAGCATCAATAAGGTACCACTGACGAGAAATGTCAGCTGACTTTTGACTAAAAGTTTTAGCGTTTACCATTATGCAGTCTCCTTCACAGTAGTTTTCTTAACTACTGGTTTCTTCGCAGGTGCAGCAACAGGAGTCGCGGCAACTGGAGTTTCTTTGATCTCGTCGACGAAAGCGATAGTGGCCATTTGGGCACCATCACCGACTCGTAGTCGAGTTCGCTCAACGCGGACGTGACCGCTGGTTCGACCAGTCAGCTGAGGTGCAATGACGTCGACAAGACGGAATGCAGCAGCTTGAGTCGAAAGACCAGCAATAACCCGGCGGCGGTTAGCGAGATCACCCTTTTTAGCTTTGGTGATAAGCTTTTCAATGTAGCGGACTAGTTCTTTGGCTTTAGGGAGTGTGGTCTCGATTTTGCCGTGCTCGACGAGACTTGTAGCAAGTCCCTTAAGCAGAGCGCGTCGTTGATCGCGTTCTCGTCCAAATTTACGTCCTTTATATCCGTGTCGGTGCATGTCTAGATTTCCAGTTCAGCCAATTTATCTTTAACTTCATCAAGCGCCTTGCTACCGAAGCCCTTCAACTCACGAAGATCTTGCTCGCTGAGAGTGACAAGGTCACGAACAGTGCGGATTTCGTTGTTGATGAGTGCGTTAGCAGTACGTGCGCTGAGGTTCAGCTCTTCGATTGAAGTGTTGAGCTCATTTGACTCTTCTTCAGTATCTTGACCAAGTGCAGGTGCAGCTTCAACAGTTGTTGAACCAGCAAGCGCTGTGTATTGGTTAACAAGAATAGCGGCGGCTTCTTCGAATGCTTCACGAGGGCTCATAGAACCATCAGTTTCAACATTAAGTTGTAGCTTGTCGAGGTTAGTCTCTTGACCAACACGAGTGCTTTCAACCTTGTAACGCACACGAAGTACTGGGCTGAAGACTGCATCAAGTGCAATCATGTCGCTGTGAAGACGGTTCACGCTTGATTCTTCAATTGTTTCGTAGCCACGGCCAGATTCAATGACGAAGTCGATAACAATAGACTTCTTTGGGTCGTCGATTGTTGCGATAATTTGGTCTTTATTGATGATTTCTACGTCACCAGTAGTTTTGATGTCACCAGCAGTAATTGTGCCAGTTCCCTTTTTCTCAAGACGAAGTTCAATAGGTTCATCAGTTGAAACTTTTAGCTTAATGTTCTTGAGGTTAAGCATGATGTCGACGACATCTTCTTTGATACCTGGGACAGTTGTAAATTCGTGGCTTGTTCCTTCAATACGGAAAGCGACAATAGCGCCACCCTTGATGCTTGAAAGAAGAACGCGACGAAGGCTGTTACCAAGTGTGTTACCGTAACCGGCTTGTAGAGGCTCAATAACGAACGATGCACTAGTAGCGCTGTGTTCATCGACGCTTGCAAGTGCTGGGTTGTGAATGACTTTTGACATTGTGGTAGGCTCCTTACTCTTTAGTATTTAGTCATTAACGTGAGTAATACTCGACGATTAACTGTTCGTTAATATCTGGCTCTGCTTCGGCTCGTGTTGGCAATCCGGTAATTGTGATTGTCATTTTCTTTGCGTCGCTCTTGATCCAGCTAAGTGCAACTTGGCTAGAGTTCTTAACGACATCATCAAGTACTGTAAAGTAACCTGATTTTGTGCTCTTTGGACGAACAACGATCTCGTCACCGGCTTTAAGACGGATTGATGGAATATCAACACGACGACCGTTCAGAATAAAGTGTCCGTGTCCAACAAGTTGACGCGCTGCACGTCGGCTAGTCGCAAAACCAGCACGGTAGACAGCGTTGTCCATTCGTTGTTCAAGCATCTGAAGAAGGTTTTCACCGGCAAGACCGTCACGGCGAATTGCTTCATCCATGAGTTTTGCGAATTGCTTCTCAAGAAGACCGTACAAACGACGAACTTTTTGCTTTTCACGGAGTTGGGTCAAGTAAAGACTCGGCTTACCTTGACGTCCGTTGGCGTGCTGACCTGGAATTCCAGTCTTTTTCGCCATAACCTTGTGCGCTTTAGGATGCAGTGCATAACCCTCGCGACGAGATTGTTTAACAATAGGGGAAGTATCTCGTGCCATATGTTAGCCCCTTCGTGCCTTTCGAGGACGAACGCCACCGTGTGGAACGCCTGTTACCTCTTTAATACTATCGATAGTAATGTCGAATGCACCAAGCGCACGAATACCTGCGTCTCGACCCATACCTACACCCTTCACGAAAACATCAACGGAACTGATGCCATACTGAGATTTAGCTGCTTCTGCGGCTTTCTCAGCTGCAACTTGCGCTGCATATGCGGTTCCTTTTTTGCTTCCGCGAAATCCAGTAGCGCCAGCGCTACTTTGTGTAAGGACATTACCTTTTTTATCAGTAAAGCTAATAATCGTGTTATTAAACGTTGCCTGAATGTGCAACTGACCAGCAGGAACTGATCGCTTTTGCTTTTTCTTGGTTGTAGATGAATCTGCCATGATTAATTAATCGTTCCTTCCCTAGGTCTTAGTTGCTGATTTAGGTTGCGCGCCACCAACGGCGATTGCGCGGCCCTTACGTGTTCGTGCATTAGTACGAGTACGTTGACCGTGAACCGGAAGACCAGCTTTGTGACGTAGGCCACGGTAGCTGTTAATGTCCTTCAGACGCTTAATATTATTTGTCACCAAGCGCTGTAGGTCACCTTCTACGGTATAATCACGATCGATTAGATCACGTAGTCGTTGTTCTTCAGTCTCGGTGAGATCTTTCACCCGAGTGGTCGGCTCAACATTTGCCGCCGCAAGGATGGTCGATGCGAAGTGTGGACCGATGCCGTAGATATACGTCAAAGCGATCTGCACTTGCTTTTCAGCTGGGATTACAATCCCTGCAATTCGAGCCATATTTAACCCTGCCTTTGCTTATTTTTAGGTTTCTTCTTGTTGATGACCCTAAGAATGCCCTTACGACGAACTATTTGGTCACCCGGACTGATTTTCTTTACGCTCGCACGAACTTTCATGAACGATTAAAAACTCCAGTTATTACATTTGATCTGTTGCCTATTGCTAGGCGTCTTTGTGGCGGTACGTGATTCTTCCCTTTGTGAGGTCATAAGGGGTCATCTCAACGTCCACCTGGTCACCCGGCACTAAGCGAATATAGTTTTTACGCATTTTTCCGCTAATGTGCGCGATGATGCTTAGGCCATTCTCAAGTTCTATCTTAAATTGCGTATTAGGCAGTGCTTCCACCACCTTACCTCGCATTTTAATGACTTCTTTTTGAGCTACCATAAGTTACAGTAGTAGATTATACACTATGTGTCTCCGTACGTAAACCACTTACAAGAATATTACAGCGCGTTTTTGGCATGTAATAGTATTTATACTATTTATTGTAGCAAAACTGACGCTATCGTCAATATGTTTCAGTTGTTTTATGACTCATCCTTCAGCCGTTAAGATGTATTTAACAGTTCAAGGATAAGGACAGAGGATGGAGCTCGCTGACCTTATCTATTGACACTCCTTTCGTGAGCTCAAGTGGTTGGTCATGCGGATTTCGGGCGAAGTTTGTACTTGTACAGCACGGTCACCCGGTCATCCTTGAGGATGAGTCGAGGGTTCCACTCGAAGCGGTTGCCAGGGATCGGGAAGTACCTGTTGAGCGCGCGGGCGTACTCCTCAAGGAACAACTTCTTGTCACCTCGGCACAGCCGAATGAAGTATTCAATTCGAATCTTCGTTCGATAGTGCTTGGACTCCGGGCCGTAATCACGGTAGGTGTCGTCGTAGTTCTTGTTACGGAGCCACGGCGCGCGTCCTTCCCGCTTCTTATGACTGCCGAAGCGACCAACGATGTTGTACACGTCGCTCTCGACCTCGTGGCGGAGAATACGGAGCCACTTTTTGGCATCCGCAGCCTCTTCGGCTTCTCGCTCCTCAGCAAAAAGCTTGATGCGATCATCAACTGATCCCATGGGTTCACATCCTCTGTCTTGGTTCGTTGTTCACCCGATTGGTGATCAATCGAGTTACTAAAGCTCGCATATTATACCACTAATATATATTTGAGTCAATATATGACCCCTGTTACTTAAACTGAGATAAATAGCGGTTCATTGCAAAGGAGTATTATTTCTCTATAAGGTTTATATACGCGTCAGATCTCATAGGCAAACCGTTCGCCTCGAGATATTCATTAAGATATTTTGCAACAAGTACATTGTCGAGACTTGCTTCAACGACGTCTCCAGCGACTGCGCCAGCGACAAATCTTACGCCACGACCATTCATCAGCATTGTTACAGCTATTTCTGCAAGCCTTTGTGCGGCATCATCCTGGAGCTCGACATAGATCTTTTTGGCGTTAGTAAAATTTTCTGTCGTTTCTGTATGTACAACTTCTACGCCATTGGTAAATGCATTAAAGTTTTCATCAAACTGAATACTTGATCCGCTTTCTTGCAAAAAATAGTTTATGAATTCAACCATACGTTTTGCATCACCTCCGCTAACCGGAAGCTGATCAAGCATGTCTATGACAATCCAGTCGGGGGAATAACCTTTTACGATAGCGTCGCGCATTAATTTCGCGAATGCAATATAATCATCACGTATTTTTTCATCACGGTGCGTCTCGTAATATTGAACGTCAGGAATCACTGTGTGATCGAATTCCGATGTGACACGTAGGACGCCCTCTGGATTATTCATCACTAAAGGCATCTCTCACTGTCGACCTAGCTGTAGTCGTCGTACGTGACCATCAGTGCACGTGAGTTGATCTGACGAAGTGACTCTAGACCCACTGAGACCACGATGAGAAGCCCTGTACCGCCAATTGAGAGGTTTGTGCCAGAAATACCGGCAAGTTGATACAGAAGGTACTCAGCGAGGAATGGCGTGATAGCAATAAGACCGAGTACGATTGATCCAAAGAGGATAAGTCGATTAACCGTCATAGACAAATACTTCTCGGTTGTTGCGCCGGGACGAACACCTTCGATAAAGCCACCTTGCTTTTGTAGGTTCTCTGCAATTTCATTCGCATTAAAGACAATTCCTGTGTAGAAGTATGTAAAGAGAATAACAAGTGCGAAGTACGCTGCAGGGTAGATGAAGGCCTCAAGTGTTGAACCGGTGAAGTTGCCTGGTGTCGGTGCCTGGAACCAAAGGATCAAATTATTAGCGACACCAAGGAGTGCCGGATTGTTCATCGCCTTAAGCACTTGTCCAACAAAAGCTGGGAGTGACAGGAACGCGACAGCGAAGATCACCGGGATCACACCAGCAGCAATCAGCTTCACAGGAAGGATGCTCTTCACACCACCATAGTTGCTATTACCTTGAACACGCTTTGCATAGTTGATGGTAATGATACGCTGAGCTTCGTTAATCTTCACGAGCACATACAGAAGTACCAACGAAACAACTGCTATTCCGAGTGCTACAAAGAACACGGTCGGATTCACCGGAATCGTGAACCAACCAAATATATTCATCGATCCGTTAGATGTATCAAATAGTCCCGTGCCAATCGTTGAAAGCATTGTCGGAAGTTGGCTGATAATACCTGCGAAGATGATAAGGCTGATACCATTACCGACACCTTGCTCGGTAATGAGCTCACCAAGCCACATAAGGAGCACTGCACCCGCAGTCATCGCTGTAACGGCAACAATCCATTCAATCGGCGTTGCGTTCGTGAGGATGGTTGAGTTACCTGCAAGCACCGTTTGACGAAGGATATAGATAAACGCGATAGATTGAACGATCGCGAGAGGAATCGTGGCAAGACGTGTCCATTGGTTAATCTTCTTACGACCAGACTCACCATCCTTGTGCAGCTCTTCAAGACGAGGAATGGCTTTCGTTAATAGCTGCGTAATAACAGAGGCGGTAATGAACGGTGTCATACCTACAAGTACGATCGAGAAACTGGCAAGCGCACCACCAGAGAGCAAGTTCAAGAACCCACCGAAGTCGGTGCTACTCACAACACTATTGATGACCTGACGAAGTTCAGTCGGCGCTGCGAGTGGCACAGGAATGTGAGATAAGAATCGGTAGGCAACAATAATGCCGAGAACGATTAATAGTCGTTTCTGCATGTCTTTGTTTTTGAGTGATTTAAAAATCGTTTTCCAGTTCATTGTGTGTCTTTCAGTCCCTTTAAGTATTTCAGATCAATTAGGGCTATTATACTACATCTTGAACTGTGGGACAAAAATAAAACACCCTATTTCACCTGCGCTTGGTCAATATTTATGTACAACAAAAAACCTCGGCGTATAACCGAGGTTTTTATGAAGACGAGAACGTCTTATTTTTTGTCAGCTGCTTCAGCTTCCTTCGTGCTTTGACGAAGAGGAACTGGAGTTTTGACGAATGCACCACCAGCCTTCACAACAGCTGCTTCAGCAGTTTTGCTGATATTAGCGATATGAAGGGTTACCTTTTCTGTAATCTCACCGCGAACGATGACCTTTACAGTATGGAATGGTGTGTCGATGTAGCCTTCTTCGTAAAGAACGAAGTTGTCAATCGTCTTGCCCTTCAGTGCGTTCAGTGTGTCTAAGTAGACAACTTGTGCAGGAGTACGAAGACTCTTGAATCCGCGAGCCTTAGGTACGGCACGAACAAGTGTTCGTTGACCACCCTGGAAAGTAGCGCCAAGCTTCTTACCAGTACGAGCGCCTTGACCTTTAGTACCACGACCAGCAGTTTTACCACCACCGGCTGAGATACCACGTCCAACACGCTTGCGGGTCTTGTTCGCAGTAACTTCTAGTTCGTTGTATTTCATTACTTTGTCTCCTCTACTGCTTTAACGGCAGCAGCGATAGGCTTCTTACCAGAGGCTTGGTTTTTCGTTGTTGTCCATTCATCTCGTGGAACAAGTGACCGAAGTGCTTCGATAGTCGCGTACGCGATGTTCACTTTGTTTGTAGAGTTGAGTGACTTAGAAAGAAGGTTACGAATACCTGTCATACCGATGATTGACCGTACAACTCCACCGGCGATAATACCGGTACCAGGTGCCGCAGGCTTAAGAAGCACACGTGCACCAGAGAACTTTACTTCACTTTCGTGAGGAATTGTTTCGTTAATTACTGGAATAGTAATCATGTTCTTTTTTGCGACATCAGTTGCTTTCGCAATCGCTGCTTGGACGTCTGCGCCCTTTGCAACACCGACACCAATTTTCATTTTGTGGTCACCCACAACGACAAGTGCCTTAAATCGGAAGCGTCGTCCACCCTTTACAACACGTGACACACGGTCGATGTTGATAACGAGTTCTTCGAATTGCTTTGGTTCAGCAGGCGCTTGGTCACGTCGTTGACGTGGTCCGTTGTTGCGACCTGCGCCTTGAGGGCGTGCATTTTGAGCGTTGTTTGTTGGTTGATCAGCCATATTAGAACTCCAATCCTTCTTTACGAGCAGCGTCAGCTAATGCTGAGAGTCGCTGTGCGTACTGACGACCGTTACGGTCGAAGACGATAGCAGTGATCTTGCTCTTCTTTGCTTTCTTTGCGATATCAGTACCAATGAATGCGGCTTGTTCGGTCATTGTGCCGGTTTGCTTTGCACCAACAGTGGTTGAAGAAACGATAGTTTTCTTCGCCACGTCGTCGATGATCTGCGCACTGATGTGCTTGTTGCTGACAGTGATTGTCAGGCGTGGACGTTCAGCAGTTCCTGTAATCTTTGCGCGCACTCGTTTAGAACGGAGTGTACGGTTGAGTAGCTTTTTAGCGAGCGTATTCATGATTATTTACCTGCCTTTCCAGCCTTGCGAAGGATCACTTCGTCAGCATACTTAATACCTTTACCCTTGTAAGGTTCAGGCTTCTTAAGGCTACGGATTTCAGCTGCAGTTTGACCAACAAGTTGCTTGTCGATACCAGATACAGTGATTTCCATCTTGTTCACTTCAAGGTTAACGCCATCGCGGGCGGTGTACTTGACTGGGTGTGAAAAACCAAGTGCCATATTAATTTCTTTGCCACCGCCTTCTACGCGGTAACCGACACCGTTTACTTCAAGCTTCTTTTCGAAAGCTTTCATAACGCCCTCAACAGCATTGTTAAGGAGTGCACGTTGCAGACCATGTTGTGCTTTAGCGATTCGCTGGTCATCCTTACGGGTGACGATAGCGTTTCCCTCTACAAGAGCAACAGTGACGTCTGACAAGTGAGGCACTACGAGCTGACCCTTGGGACCGACAACCGTAATAGCATCAGTGTCGACCGTGATTGTCACGCCTGAGGGGATGTGGATTGGTAGTTTTCCGATTCGACTCATGATATTTCCTTTTCTTTTATTTCCTAACCAGGAATTAATAAACTTTCAATAGAAGCTCACCGCCGAGACGTGCTTTGTAAGCAGCTGTTCCGGTGATGACGCCTTTACTTGTACTGACCAGGACGATGCCACGGCCACTCTTGACCTTTGGAATTTCGTTTGCGCCAACATAGACACGACGTCCAGGTTTAGACAAACGGGTAATTTCATTGATCGTAGAGGTTTCACCTGGGGCGTTAATCGTAACGACCAAGATGTCTCGAGGTTTTGCTGATTCGACTTTGACGCCGGTCAGGTAGCCTGCTTTTTTAAGTTCTTTGGCAACTGTGACCTTCAATTTGCTTGAAGGAACAGTGATTTCGTTCTTGCCAACCATTACTGCATTACGAATGCGGGTAAGGAGGTCGGCGATTGGGTCTGTAGATTGTAGTGACATAATTGCTTCCTTTCCTACCAGCTACTCTTAGTAATACCAGGGATCTCTCCCTTTGACGCTTTTTCACGGAAGTTGATACGGCTGAGACCGAATCGACGCATGTATCCACGTGGTCGTCCATGAAGGGCATCACGGTTCTTCCAACGGCTCGGTGAGCTGTTCTTTGGAAGTTTTTGAAGACCTTCCAAATCACCCATCTCTTTGAGTTCGGCACGCTTTGCTGCGAACTTCAGGATCATTTTCTTTCGTTTCTCGTCGCGAGCGACTGCTGATGTTTTAGCCATTAGCGAATGCCTCCTTCCTTTTCAAATGGAACACCGAATTTTTCAAGTAACGCACGGCTGTTCACTTTGCTTCCGCCTTTGATAACAAAGGTGATTTGCAATCCGTGAATATGCTGTGTTTCTTCAAAAGATAGTTCGGCGAAAATTGATTGATCTGTCACACCAAGGTTGTAGTTTCCACCCTTGTCGAATGCTTTCGCACTGACACCATGGAAGTCACGAACACGTGGCAATGATACGTTAGTTAAACGGTCGAGGAACTCGTACATACGAGCACCACGAAGTGTGACGCTCAGACCAACTCGGTTCATACCGGCACGAATTTTGAATCCGGCGATAGATTTCTTCGCCATACGATCAACTGGTGATTGACCAGTGACTTTGACGACAGTATTACGCACTACTTCATAGTGGTGCTTGTCATCCTTGTTCTTACCGATCCCAACACTGACTACAATTTTCTCGAGTTTTGGTACTTCGTTAATATTCGAAAGACCGAGTTCGGCTTGTAGTTCCTTAGCATACGCAGTGGTATACAAGGCTTTCAGGCGAGGAGCGGTAATAGTAGCAGTTTTTGCCATTATTTGATCTCCTTACTATTTGCTTGACGTGCAACACGAGTGGTGCCGCCATCAACGTTCTTTACATATCCAACACGACTTGTTTTACCGGTTTTTTCATCGATAACAAGTGCAACCTTGTGTGCAGGCACAGCAACATGAATGTCTTTGTGAGAAGCACGCGGGTTAAGTTGGCTTGGTTTAATGTGACGGTGCTTTTGACCGATACCTTCAATAAGGATACCTTCTTTAGTCACACCGACAACTTTACCAGTTGTGCCCTTCTGAGCACCGCTGATAAGTTTTACTGTGTCACCTTTAATGATACGTGCCATATTATAGAACCTCCGGCGCAAGGCTAATGATTTTTGCGTAACCCTGGTCACGAAGTTCGCGTGGAACCGGACCAAAGACACGAGTACCCTTAGGAGTCTTGTCATCGTTAATAATCACGGCTGCGTTGTCGTCAAAGACGATAGTGCTGCCATCTTTTCGGCGAATTTGGTTACGAGTACGCACAATAACTGCCTTTACAACAGATTTCTTCTTTACTGTACCAGTCGGGTTAGCAACCTTTACACTGGCGACAATAATGTCACCAACGTGGGCGTAACGACGACGAGTACCACCGAGAACACGAATACAAAGGATTTCCTTTGCACCGCTGTTGTCAGCAACTTTTAGTCGAGTTTCTTGTTGAATCATGTTATTTAGCCTCTACTTCCTCTTCCTTCAATTCGATAGAACCACGAGCCTTCTCGTCGATCTTAACAAGTGTGAAGAATTTGGTCTTAGAGATCGGACGTACTTCCGAAATCGTTACTTTGTCACCTTCGTTAGCTTCATTCTTTTCATCATGAGCTGTGTACTTACGAGAAACAGAGTACTGCTTTCCGTAAATAGGGTGAGTTTCACGGCTGGTGACCGTAATTGTAATTGTCTTGTCAGCCTTATTAGAGGTAACAATGCCAGTGAGTGTCTTTGCCATCTTATTTTTCCTCCTTTAAGGTTGATGTCTTAGATTGTGCCTCAGCCTTGCTTGCAGCTGCGATTGCAGTGTGAGCGCGGGCGATGTTCTTTCGTTGAACCGTCAATACATGAGGGTTTACGAGTTCGCCTTGCTTGTGGCTTTTTCGTGATTCAAGGTGCTCAAGCTGTAGCTTGGTAAGTTCGTCCCGAAGCTCCGCGATAGTTTTCACTTCGGTTGCCTTCGTCGTCTTCTTCGTAGTCGTCGTTTTGGCCATTATGCTTGCTCCTTCACGATGAACTTGGTTTTAACAGGTAGCTTGTGTGCAGCAAGACGCATTGCCTCACGCGCAACTGTTTCATCAACACCCTTCATTTCGAACAGAACGGTACCAGCTTTTACCTTGGCAACGAAGAACTCAGGGTTACCCTTACCGCTCCCCATCTTTACATCCTGTGGTTTACGAGTTCGAGGTGTGTGAGGGAAGATTCGAATCCAAATCTTACCACCACGCTTGATGTGACGAGTCATTGCCTGACGAGAAGCCTCGATCTGACGTGACGTGATGTCGTTGTTGTCTTGTGATTGTAGTCCGTAGTCACCAAAAGCAACGTAGTTACCGCGAGTCGCGATACCTTCGTTTTTACCTTTTCGTACTTTACGGTACTTAGTTTTCTTAGGAATTAACATTATTTGTCGTTCCTTTCGCCCTTGTAGATCCAGACTTTTACGCCAATGATACCAGCAGGAGTTTTCGCTCGAGCAGTATGGAAGTCCACGTCAGCACGAAGTGTGTGAAGTGGCACTGAACCTTCAATAGTCTTTTCACGTCGAGCCATCTCAGCGTTGTTAAGACGACCTGCAACCTGGATACGAATACCCTTTGCGCCGGCGTTCATGGTGTTTTGTGCAGCCATCTTGGTTGCACGACGGAAGTTTGCACGTCGCATCAGTTGGTGAGCGATGTTTTCAGCAACAAGCTTCGCTGACATGTCAGGACGCTTCACTTCTTCGATGTTAATACGAACTGGGAGGCTCGCAATTTTCTCGAGTTCGTTCTTTAGCTCTGTCACACCAGCACCACCACGACCAATCACAACACCAGCTTTCGCTGTGTGGATGGTAACTGTGACAAGGTTCGCAGACCGTTCGATCTCAACACGAGCGATAGTTGGACGAGATTCGAAACGCTTTTCAACGTGTTCGCGGATCTTGATGTCCTCAATCAATAGACGTGAGAAGTCTTTCTTGCTAGCAAACCAGCGTGAATCCCAGTTCTTAGTGAGCTGGAGACGGAAGCTAATTGGATTTACTTTCTGTCCCATTACTTCTTCTCCTCGACTTTAGTAGTCTTTTTGACTGGTGTTGCTTCAGCTTCGACAGCAGCTGCTTTCGCAGGGGCTTTCTTCACTTTGATAGCACCGGTTACTTCAATCAAAATGTTTGAAGATTTCTTTTGGAAAGGCAATGCACGTCCACGGCTGGCTGGAACGAATCGCTTGAGGCGTGTTCCAGTTGTCACTGAAAGTGTTGAGATAGTAAGAGTCTTACCATCAAATCCGTGGTTGTTTATTGCGTTTGCTCGTGCACTTTCGATCACTTTAATAAGTGGTCGTGCAGCACGCTTTGGTGTGTGGTTAAGAATCACAATTGCATCAGCAACAGTACGGTTACGCACAAGACTTGCTACCAGGCTTACCTTACGAGGAGCTTGGTCAACACCTTTTGCGTATGCGCGGACTTTGTCAGCAGCTGCAACTTGATTTTTAGTAGTATTAGGCATGATTACTTCGCTTTGCCTCCGTGTTTACGGAACTTACGGGTAGGACTAAACTCACCGAGTTTGTGACCAACCATGTTCTCTGAAACGAGGACTGGAACGTGTACCTTACCGTTGTGAACAGCGATCGTACGTCCGACCATTTCAGGACTGATAGTACTTGCTCGTGCCCAAGTCTTAATAATAGTTCGGTCTTCCAGACTAAGAGCAGCCACTTTTTTAGCTAGCTTGAAGTCAATGAAAGGACCTTTTTTCAGTGATCTACTCATTATCGCTTCCTCTTCGCGTCATGGCGCGACCTTACAATTAATCCGGCAACGTCTTTACGACGACGTGTTCGGTAACCAAGCGTCAACTGACCCCAAGGAGTACGAGGCGCTTTACCAGGACCATGTCGTCCACCGTCACCACCACCGTGTGGGTGATCTGCGGCGTTCATAACGACACCACGGACAGATGGGCGAATACCCTTACGTCGGTTACGACCAGCAGAACCAATCTTAATATTTTGGTGTTGAACGTTTCCAACAACACCGAGTGCAGCAGTTACTTCAAGTCGGAACTTACGAACTTCGCCAGATGGCATACGTACTTGTGCGTAGTCACCTTCTTTAGCCATAAGTTGTGCTTTTGTACCAGCTGAACGTACCATCTGTGCGCCCTTACCTGGGTGCATCTCGATCGCGTAGATCTGAGAACCAACAGGAATGTTTGCAAGTGGCATACGGTTTGAAGATTCAACAGGTGCTTCTGGACCACTAACGATCACTTTGCCTTTTGTCATAGACGTATCAGCAAGGATGTAGTGGTAGGTACCGTGTTGGTCTTTTACACGCGCAATACGTGCACTTCGGTTTGGATCGTATTCGATTTCTTCAACCGTTACAGTCAAACCTGCAGCCAAGTTGTGGTTCATCAAACGATAGTGACGCTTAACACCACCACCACGGTGACGAACAGTAATACGACCAGAGTTATTACGACCGGCATTCTGCTTTTTGCTCTTCAAGAGAGATTTAAGCGGTTTGCGAGTAGTAACTTCGCTCATATCCTGAGTAGTCATACCACGGCGGGCTGGAGTAGTTGGGTTATATGCTTTAATTGCCATTACTTCTTCTCCTCAGTCGTCTTCGCTTGGGCTTCTTCTTGCTCAAAGATGTTTAGTGAACTACCAGCATCAAGCGTGACATATGCCTTCTTGCTATCAGTACGCTTCGTTGTACCAGGGTATTTGTTCTTTCCACGAGAGAAACGAATTGCTTTGCCTGATTGAACAAGTGTTTTGATAGCGACGATAGTCACACCATACTGGGTTTGGACTGCGTCCTTGATCTGCTGTTTGTTAGCAGTCATAGGAACGCTGAAGACGTAGATATTCTTCTGACTCTGTCCGTAAGCCTTTTCAGTTGTGACAGGTGTCACGAAAATTGGAGCAGTCATATTACACCTCCTCGCCATTCTTCGTTTTGGCTAGCCAGCTCTTAAGAGTTGGAAGTGATGCAGTTGCTAATACAACGTTATCAGCATTAAGAATGTGGTACACGCTGAGGTACTTAGTACTCACGAGCAATACGTTCTGAATGTTGTTTGTTGCACGGAGCAATTGTGGAGTCTTTTGTTCAACAACAAGCAGTGTCTTACGAGTAAACTTGTTGTCTTCAAGGAATTTCACAGCTTCTGCTGTTTTACCAGTTGTCTTGAAATCAAGCACAGTCACTTTACCTTCTTGACTAGAAAGTGTCAGCGCTTGGCGAATCGCCTGTCGCTTTGACTGCGTAGAGATCTTTAGCTTGTAGTTTTCGATTCCAAGAGGACCGAAAACAATACCACCACCGCGCCAGATTGGGTTACGTGATGAACCAAATCGTGCACGACCAGTTCCCTTTTGCGCCCAAGGCTTCTTACCACCACCGCGGACTTCACCACGAGTTTTGGTCGTTGCGCTTGAAAGACGAGCGTTCGCAAGGTATGCGTCGTAGGCAAGCTTCAAAAGCTCGTGGTTTTTAACTTCCACGTTAAACACTTCTTTTGGAAGTGTTGGCGTAGCCACTGGTGCTTTAGCGCCAGCTTTAGTGTCATTAATAGCCATTATGCGTTTCCTTTCTTGCCGACATTCGCGAAGCGAAGCGAGTTCAGTACGATCAGACCCTTTTTAGGACCTGGTACTGCACCGCGGAGACCGATCAAGTTGTGTTCGATGTCAATGTAGCTCACTACAAGATTCTTCACAGTTACTTGGTCGTGGCCCATTCGGCCAGCCATACGCTTACCTTTAAAGACTTTTTGCGGGTACATCGATCCGATTGAACCCGGTTTACGAACGTTTCCGTTTCCACCGTGTGTACTCTTGCTGGTTGCAAAGTTGTGTCGCTTCACAGTACCTGCGAAACCTTTACCCTTGCTTGTGCCAGTTGCATCGACGATATCGCCAAGTGCAAATGCATTTACATCAATTGTACTGCCCACAGTCAACTCTTCGGGAAGAGTATCCACGCGGAATTCCCGAATATACTTCGGGGTGACAGAGCTGGACTTTACGTGTCCAGCGACGGCCTTGCTCAGGTTCTTACCTAAATCAAATCCTACTTGTACTGCGTTGTAGCCGTCGATGTCGACAGACTTCACCTGAGTCACAGTCACAGGACCAGCTTGAATAAGCGTGACAGGAACTGCCTTGCCATCTTCGCTGATGATTTGGGTCATACCAATTTTGGTACCGAGAAGTGCTTTCATAGACTTCTTAACTCCCACTTAAAATTCTTGGTGGGAGGCAGTATCCAGAGTCCTACGAGAGGGGTTAGACTTACCAATTCACCAAGAATCGTTTAATATTTTCGTAATGTTACCGACTTAATATAGCAAAAAGAAGGCTCAAAGTCAAGGTGTTCTACCCTTTAAATTGACCTACTTATAGAGACAAGTGAAAGCTACGGTACTGTATACTAATAAGCATGCGAAAACCCGTTCAGCGTGGCTTCAGGAAGCTGCTTCGTCGTCACCTTGTTGGCATTATTATTATCGCTGTTTCGATCATAGCGACAGCTGGGTTCTTATATTGGTACACTTCTACGACTGAAGCGAAAATCGCTACTAT
Organism: Candidatus Saccharimonadota bacterium; assembly: GCA_028288995.1. Classification (GTDB taxonomy): domain Bacteria; phylum Patescibacteriota; class Saccharimonadia; order Saccharimonadales; family Saccharimonadaceae; genus Microsaccharimonas. The sequence goes on along the minus strand of JAQGHF010000002.1, from coordinate 148,902 downwards.
TAAAAAGCATAGCGCCGCTCAATCAGCAGCCGCCGACGTCCAGATTAAGGTAATCAAGGCGCAAAAGGCTGCTGAGCTAAAAGCGAAACAAGAAGCTGCAGCCAAAGCAGCTGCTGATCAAGCACAGATTGCAGATAGCTCCACGGCGACGTCTGTTAATTCATCTGATTGTAACACCGCGACCACTCACAATAATCCTGCGTCTATCGATGTAGTGGTAAACAAGAAGCATTGCATACAACCGGTCACGTATATTCCAGGTGATCTTGTCTCTATCGGAAGTGGCTACGTACTGAGCGCTAAAGCTGCTCCAAGCTTTAACGAGATGATGGCTGCTGCAAGCGCTGCAGGCATTTCCCTGAGCGTTACTAGTAGTTACCGCTCATACAGCGACCAAGTCTCTACCTACGCTTATTGGGTCAATACAAGCGGTAAAGCCGGTGCAGACACCTACAGCGCACGTCCAGGTTATAGCGAACACCAGACGGGACTTGCTTTTGATATCTCTTCAAATGGCTGTGTCCTTAGTTGCTTCGGTTCAAGCACTGCGTATACCTGGATGCAAGCCAATGCTGCTACCTATGGCTTTATTCAACGGTACTACGCCGGCTCTGAGTCAATTACCGGTTATGATGCCGAGGAGTGGCATTACCGCTACGTTGGCACCACTGTTGCGAAAGATATGGAAGCAAAAAGCATCAAAACCCTTGAACAATACTGGGGCATCTCAGGTGGTAACTATTATTAAATTCATTGAGAAATCCGCTTGTGCTTCAGTTCATTCTGCGCAATAATACAGATATTAGCTTCGTAATATAGAAGGAACTTTATGGTCGCAAAGAGAGCAGCAAAGAAACCGGTGACGAAAGCAACTAGCAAACGCGCGGCAGCAAAGAAACCAGCGCTTATGAAATCTTTCCGTATTTATAAAGAAGAGAAGCCTTTTACGAGAGTACAGCTTTCTCGACAGACCCTTTATTGGGTGATCCTCCTAGCGTTTATCGTTGTGACACAATTATGGATCCTGAAGATTCAGATGGATATTGCTAGCCTGACAGCACTTCTCGTTAACCAATAATCTGAACATACAAAAAGAGCCTCCATTACGGAGGCTCTTTTTAGTTGGTTTCGAAATTACATACGAATTTCGGCGTCAACACCAGCTGGAAGGCTGAGGTTCTGGAGACTGTCGATAGTCTTTGGAGTTGCGTTCGTAATGTCGATAAGACGTTTGTGAATACGCATTTCAAAGGCTTCACCACCCTTTTTATAGACGTGTGGACTTTTTACAACTGTGAATGTACTACGACGTGTTGGAAGTGGTACTGGTCCGGCAATGTTCGCACCGCTACGAATAGCTGTGTCGATGATTTGCTTTGCTGATTGGTCGATGACCTTGTGATCATATGCTTTAAGGCGAATACGAATACGGAGACCTTGGTCTTTTGCTGCTTCTGCCATGAGGAAGAAACCTTTCTTTGTTGGTGCGCCGTAACCTCTGCTCGAATCGGTGTTGTTCGCGTCTGGCCGAGTTCTCGGTGCGGATTAATATACTCAGTTACTTTAACAGTTTTTATATCGGATGTAAATCCCATCGCTCTTACATATGATTGACTTAATTCAATAAAAGATGCATAATATGTAACGTACGCTTGCTTCCGACGATTGGAGAATCACATGTTCAAGCGCAGTACCTTTTTTGCACTCGGTGTGGCTTTCCTCATTGCAGGAAGCCTTGCTGGATGTTCGAACAGCGGAATCCCCACGAAGTACGATTTGGTGTGCGGAGCTCCCAGTTTGAAGCCGGACTGTAGCGACACCAAGGCATACAAAGCTGAAGAGGCAGCCAGATCCAATCCCAAAATAGGATGGGTCGACGTCTTCAAAGACCTTAACGCTGGAACCACCAGTGATCTCAAAACGCTCAAAAAGCGTTGCGACGGAACCACCCTGATCTACGAAGGTCAGGGCTACCGCGAGACATCGATCACTGCTGTTGTCAACAGCCCAGAGTGCACCACAAAGAGCAAATAACACCCGCCATTCCCGTGGCAGCGAACCGCTAGGTTCCTCCGGGAACTTGGCGGATTTTCGCTTTCTAAAGGGTTAGCGGCTGTTCTCACATTGACATAACTCTTATTTACCACTATAGTAATACGCTGTCCTATTCGTACATGAGAGAATTGAGTTATATGAACTCGGATATGAGCTACGGCGCAACGATCAGTCGCCTGGAGCAAAAACGAGAAGAGACGGAGAGTGCGCTTGCCAGCATTCCAAAGCGTCCGCGGTACCGTAAGGTGTCCAAGGCGCTCACGAAGCTGAGCAGCGAGCAGTTCGATACCGCATTGAACTACTTCGTCTTCGAGCTGATGCCAGTCGTCAACAACAACCCTTTGGGTGAGCCGGCTGACCTCGGTGAATGGTTCGAAGAACTCAACGCTGCTCAGCAAGAGCAAGTAATCGAGGTCTACAACGGATGGCTTCACGCTGACCACGGACTCATCCTCTACTGGTATGACGATTACGGACCAAATGGTGGCTATCGTTACGAGCTTGCCACTTACCCCGTCGCCTCCCGTTGATGCGGAACCCTAAGGTTCCCTCCGGGGAGCTGGCGGGGTTTCGCATTTAAAGTATTTATTATATAATATTAGTATGAACGACGGCATCGTCCCAGAGCCACAAATCAGTTTTCGACTTCGTAATATTCTTGAAATCAACGGAAACTCTCTTGAGACTGCGGACTACTCCCCAAATGCGATTGGTGAGATAGTAGAACTTATTGATGAAGATTTGCGCGAAAAGATGGCAGAAGAAGCAGCCTTTAACCGTGAATACCGCCCTACAGCAACACGTTTCCTGCGACCTGTTATTCTTATAGCCCGAATGGCACTTGAGGAACAACCGTATATGGCGTTAAACCGACATGCACTTATAAGCGGCAGTCGGCACTTTACACACGGAAGCGTCCTTACTTTGGAGGCACTGCCTTATTAGAATAGTGTTGCGCGAACTAATTTTCAACCGCAGGTTCACTTCCTTCGCAGTTTAGACGAAACAACATCAGGGGTATGGCTTGGTGTCAGTGAGAAAGAAAATTAAATATACCGTCAATCAAAAAACCTCCGAGAAATCGGAGGTTTTTTGTAACTAGAAGATCTAATTATTGAACGAGATTATTTTACAATTTTCGTTACCACACCGGCACCAACAGTCTTACCACCTTCGCGGATTGCGAAGTTAAGACCTTGCTCCATAGCGATAGGCGCGAGAAGCTTAACCTTAAATGTAAGTGTGTCACCAGGGATAACAAGTTCCTTGTCAGCTGGAAGTTCAACTTCACCAGTTACGTCAGTAGTACGGAAGTAGAACTGAGGTTTGTAACCCTTGCTGAATGGAGTGTGACGACCACCTTCCTCTTTCTTGAGGATGTAGACTTCAGCTTCGAATTCAGTGTGTGGAGTAATTGAACCTGGCTTTACGATAACTTGACCACGTTCGATTTGTTCGCGCTCAATACCACGAAGGAGGAGTCCGGCGTTGTCACCAGCTTGTCCACGGTCGAGGTTCTTTTTGAATGCTTCAATACCAGTAACAACTGAGTTTTGAGTAGCCTTCACACCAACGATTTCAACTGGGTCGTTAATATTGATAACACCAGTTTCGATACGTCCTGTTGCAACTGTTCCACGTCCCTTAATAGAGAAGACGTCTTCAATTGGCATAAGGAAAGGCTTGTCGAGGTCACGAACAGGTTCTGGGAAGTAGCTATCAAGAGCTGCAACGAGTTCCATAATCGCATCTTCTGAAGCGGGGTCGCCTTCGAGGGCTTTTGTAGCTGATCCCTTGATGATAGGAGCATCTTCGTCATAACCGTTCTTAGCGAGCAGTTCACGGATGTCCATTTCAACGAGTTCAACGAGCTCAGGATCCGCAAGGTCCATCTTGTTTAGGAAAACAAGGATCTTTGGCACACCAACTTGGTGAGCAAGAAGAACGTGCTCACGAGTCTGAGGAAGTGGACCATCGTTAGCAGCAACCACAAGGATTGCACCATCGATTTGCGCAGCACCGGTGATCATGTTCTTAACATAGTCAGCGTGTCCAGGCATGTCGACGTGAGCGTAGTGACGACTTTCTGATTCGTATTCTTGGTGAGATGTCGCAATGGTAATACCACGTGCACGCTCTTCAGGGGCGTTGTCGATCTGTGCGTAGTCGACTTTCTTGTTGACATCACTAGGAAGTCGCTTTGCAAGTACAGTAGTAATTGCAGCTGTTAATGTTGTCTTTCCGTGGTCAACGTGACCCATTGTTCCAACGTTAACGTGTGGCTTGGTGCGATCGAAATCTGCCATTTAAATTAGTTCTCCTCTTAATTATTTTCGCATAAGAATATAACCATCTCATGACGTATAGGGCTAATTATACAGACTTTTTAAGTATACGTAAATAGTGATTACACTTTTCAGACCCTTTTCAGCGTTTACCACGATTCACTCCGAAGCGATCGTTCGCTCGTCTTGTTCATCAGTAGCAGGTCATGGATTGTCACGATGAAAAGTTGCGCCATCCCATTAAGATCCCGTGCAAGACTGAGTTCAAACATAGACGGGTCAAGCGTATGTTCAGCAAAGCCAATCGCAATCATAACACCTGCAGCCTGATCTGTCACAACGTTTGAAAATACTCCGCGAAGTAACTCGGATGGATGCGTTGATTCGTTGATTTTAATAGAGCGCTTTGCGATCAATCGCTTTGCTCCATCAAGCGTCAAATACACGAGTCGTGGTGAATGTACTAGAGTGAGTTCAACGAGTAATCCCCTCGCCTTTTCATTCGTATCGATTATCAGTTGTTTGTTACTGACAGGATAACGACTGGCAAGCTCGAAAGCTGCAACAATCAGAGATGCCCGTGCAGGACCTAATCCCGTGACTTCCAGCAATAGTTCGTGTGAGATAGCATTCCCATGCTTCGCAAGCTGTTTTAAGACCTTACGAGCAATCCGGGTCACACTTGCCTGCGCAGTTCCACTTCCTATAAGAATCTGGAGTAATTCAGCATTCGTCAGTGCAGCCGCACCTTTCTTTTGTAACTTCTCGCGCGGTCTGTCGTAACTAATCCCGTATTCCATACTTTTAGTCTACGCAGCAATTATTAACTTCTCCTAAAACAAAACATCGCGTCTTTTACGAGCGCGATGTTTTTAAGATTTGGATCCGATTACTTGGCTGTTCGCTTCGCAATGATCTCGGCTTGAACGTTTGGTGGTACGTCTTCGTATTGAGACAGTTCCATTGTTGATGCAGCGCGACCTTGGCTCATTGAACGAATATCGTTCGTGTAACCAAAGAGGTTTGAAAGAGGAACGAACGCGCGTATAAGCTTAGCTCCACCAGGAATGTCTTCCATAGCGTCAATACGACCACGACGAGCGTTAAGGTCACCGATAATGTCACCCATGAACTCTTCAGGAGTTGAAACTTCAACTTTCATGACAGGTTCAAGGATAACAGGTCGAGCCTTTGGAATTCCTTCTTTAACTGCAATAACACCAGCAAGGTTGAAGGCAAGTTCGCTTGAGTCAACATCATGGTAGCTACCATCGTAAAGGGTTGCTTTGACACCAATCATAGGGTAACCAGCAAGAACACCGCTGCTGAGTGTATCACGAATACCCTTTTCAACAGGCTTGATGTATTCCTTTGGAACGACACCACCCTTGATTGCATCGACGAATTCGAAACCAGTACCAGACTCGGTCGGCTCGAAACGAACCCATACGTCACCATATTGACCACGACCACCAGATTGCTTGGCGTGCTTACCTTGCGCTTCGGCGGTACCGCGAATAGCTTCACGGAAGGCAACCTGAGGTTCACCAACGTTTGCTTCAACGTTAAATTCGCGCTTCATACGGTCAACCAGGATTTCAAGGTGAAGCTCACCCATTCCTGACATGATCGTCTGACCAGTTTCCTCATCAGTATGAATACGGAATGTCGGGTCTTCTTCAGCGAGACGCTGCAGCGCAATACCCATTTTTTCTTGGTCAGCTTTTGTCTTTGGTTCAACCGCAATTGATACAGGTGGTTCTGGGAAAGTAATTGATTCAAGAAGTACTGGGTTGGCTGGGTCTGCAAGCGTGTGACCAGTAAACGTACCCTTGAGTCCAACGACTGCGGCAATGTCACCAGCGCCGATCATATCGATGTCTTCACGCTTGTCGGCGTGCATACGAACGACACGTCCGATACGTTCTTTGTCACCGGTTGTGGTGTTTAGGACATAGCTACCAGCAGTCAATTTACCGCTATAAACGCGAACGAAGATCAAACGACCGACGAATGGGTCAGTTGCGATCTTAAAAGCGAGCGCAGAAAGTGGCGCATCGTCAGATGGTTCACGCTCAACAATTTCACCAGTCTTTGGGTTGGTTGCTTGCGTTGCACCCTTGTCGAGTGGGGATGGAAGGTAGTCGTTAATAAGGTCAAGGACCTTCTCGACAATCACACCGCGGCCATCACCACCGGTTACAAGGTAGAAGTCACCGGCAAGGACTCGCTTACGAAGTGCGCGCTTCAAATCTTCAATAGAGATTGACTCTTCACCTTCGTTCAGGAATCGTTCAAAAAGTTCGTCTTCTGCTTCAACGGCCGCTTCAACCAAAAGGCTGCGTGCATTCTTTGCTTTTTCAAGCATATCTGCAGGGATTTCACCAACAATCAGTTCGTGGTCAGTGTAATCGCTGTAGGTGTAAGCTTTCATGTCAACAAGGTCGACAACACCATTAATTTCTTTTTCAAATCCGATAGGAAGGTGAATAGGAAGTGCTTGCTTTGAAAGACGAAGGTGGATGGTATCAAGAGATTTATAGAAGTCACCACCAATTTGGTTAATCTTGTTGATGAAACAGATACGAGGCACGCCGTACTTGTTGGCTTGACGCCAGACAGTTTCAGACTGCGCTTCCACACCCATCTTGCCGTCGAAGATCGTGACCGCACCGTCGAGGACACGAAGTGAACGTTCAACCTCCACGGTAAAGTCGATGTGTCCTGGGGTGTCAATGATGTTGATCGTATGACCCTTCCACTGTGCCGTAACGGCAGCTGAAGTAATCGTGATACCACGTTCTTTTTCTTGAGCCATCCAGTCAGTAGTTGTACCGTCTTCTGCGCCGGTACCCTTCACGACACCGATTTTGTGGTTAATACCAGTACGGTACAAAATACCTTCAGTGGTTGTCGTTTTACCAGCATCGATGTGGGCGATAATTCCAACGTTACGGAAGTCCTTCAATTGGACAGTTTTCTGAGCCATGGTTATTCTTCTCTTTCTCTCTTAGTTCTGTAACTTATTTTTTGCCATAAAAAATAGCGCTTTAGGTACATTATATCAGATAACAGCGTGCTTTTCTAGTCTTGCTCGTAGTATCGAGGGCGGATGCTTTTTAATGTAGATAATGAATCAATCGGGACCCGAACGGTTGCATTATCATCACTTTTTTCCGCACCAAGTAGCAGTCCATTGAGCACCAGACGAAGTTTATTGTCTGACGCAATCGTATCGTCGTGTAAATAGGCAATCGCACTGACATATACCAGCGCTTTTCTAATCTTTGCACGAACTTTCCTGAACTCCATACTCCCCGGTTGTGCTGCATACAGATCGCCTTTTATGCCAATTTCATACGGTAATAGCGAGTCAAGCTCGACTACTTCGTTCAGATAGTGTACAAAACTATTTTTCGTTAACTCTGATTCATCTTCAAAGTCATCAGGTAGTTTCAGCCCTCTTAATGCCAGGACCGCATCAGCCTCCGAGCCATCTACAGAAAATAACCTGCCGTCAACTTCTTCAAGCAGTTCGGGTTTGTTATACGTGAGCCACGGCACTGCGCGTTCCATTGATGCCTTGTTGAAATCGATATATGTTCCGTCAATTTCCGCAGTCCCACCAAAGACAACACCATCTTCTTCCTCAATACCAATCGCTTCAGCTGGGACGTACATGTGATACACCACGCGCGAGTTTTGTTTTATAATTTCGCCGTCCATATACATCGGTTCATCGATGACTGTAAAGCCATTCGATGTAACCATCTGGTCATCTAGGAAATAGACTTTTGGCTCTTCGTCTTCTTGAGTTCTGACACGGACAGGTCCCGTAATATTCAATGGTTCTTTATTGATTGTTCCCCACTCCGAATCAAGTTCGATAACAGTTTGATCTTTTTCTTCATGCGTTGGGTCAGTCTCTTTGAAAATATCATTATACGTACGAGCGATCTTAAGAGTTCGCTCGACGAATGGGTCAGTAAACATTACTTCAAGTTGGTCGAGTGATTCGCTAAATGATGGAGGAAGATTTTCAACTGACATAGTGTGCATTATCATAAGTGCGCCGCAGCAAAATTACAAGCGTAGACATTACGCTGCTTGCGACAAAGAATCTAATCGAATCACCACTGATCGCCTACTCACCACAGCACCAACTTTACGGACAACGATTTGAGGTCGAGTCACCTTTAACGTCTCGTGCTCTTTGTAGACAATCTCTTTCCCTTCGGTCTCTAAGTATTGCTCTACAGCACGTTCGTAATTTGAAAAATGTTTCTTAAATTGCAAGCGCAATATTTCTTCACCAATTGCATCATCTTCATACTTTGGGATGAGCAGCCGCCTCGCAACCGTCTCACGCCGTGCAGGAAATAGTCCCATCGCATCAAGCGTTAGTTTTGCCGAGATGTATAAGTTCTTGAATGCGGTATGAGCCAAATGATACGACTGGATATAATCATGCATCAGGTCGGCATTAGGCATCACCGGCTTTTCTGCAAAATCATGAATTGCATTATGGAACTGCCGCGGAACACGACCTAAGTTGACCGGCAGCTCCCTAAACTGCTGCGGCGTCTCGTCACCATCGTGAAACAGAGGATTATATTCGTTCTTTGTGAAGTAAAAATGATGGTCATCCGGACGCGTTTGGACATCCCTTGGGTTAAACTGCCACTCATAGTCAGGTTTGAATAACGTCGTTGAAACGGTTTGTACGAAAGCATCGATATTTACCAACCCGTCTTTATATGGCACCTCGATCAGGTCGATATGTGACTTCTGTAATCCGGTCTGTAGGTCGAGCCACTGCTCGGGATCTTTCCAAGCTTCGAGCGGCGGCAAGCGGCGTGAGTGTGCGGTATCGTCGACACGCGCACGCTCCATCATACTAGTAAGCCAGCCTCTTCATGTTTGTGTTTGTTCCCATTTGTCTTTGTTATACCATGAGCATAATCCCAAAGTAAACCCATAACGACGAAAACAAACAAAAAACCCGGACGAATCCGGGTTTGATTGTTGTCGCGACTAAAATTAAGTACGAGCGAAGTGCGCAAAAGCACGGTTGGCTTCGGCCATCTTGTGGGTGTCTTCTTTTTTCTTGAAGGCAGCACCAGTTTCGTTGTATGCATCAACGATTTCAAGTGCAAGACGTTGGCTGTAAGGAATACCCTTACGACCACGTGCAGCCTGTACTAGCCATGTGAATGAGTAGTGAAGCTGACGGTGTCCGGCAACTGGGAATGGAATCTGATAGTTCGCACCACCGACACGACGAGATTTAACTTCGAAGTTTGGTGAAACGTTCTTGAGTGCTCGTTCGAACACTTCAAGTGGGTTTTCGATATCAAGCTTCTTCGCTGCTGTTTCGAGTGCTGTATAAACAGCCTTCTCAGCAACAAGCTTCTTACCATCAAGCATAGATTTGTTAATCAAACGTTGTATCAAAACACTTTGGTAACGACGGTCTGGTGTGAGGACGCGTTGTAGGCTAGCGGTGACTTTACGAGGCATTACTTAGTCTCCATCTTTGTACCGTATTTGCTACGGCCTTGCTTACGGTTTGCAACACCTTGAAGGTCGAGAGCACCACGAACGATGTGGTAACGAACACCTGGAAGGTCTGGCACACGTCCACCACGAACAAGCACAACAGCGTGCTCTTGGAGGTTGTGACCTTCACCACCGATGTAAGCCCAAACTTCTTGACCGTTGGTGAGACGAACACGAGCAACTTTACGAAGTGCTGAGTTAGGCTTTTTAGGCGTTTTAGTTGTTACTTTGATACAGACACCACGCTTTAGCGGTGCGTCTTGATCGTAGTAACGAGTTTTAAGCGCATTGTGAATACGACCGAGTGCAGGAGATTTACTCTTCTGATGAGCGGTCTTTCGTGGCTTGCGAACTAATTGGTTGATTGTTGGCATTAAAAATAAACTTTCGTTATTATTCAAATTAATTTTTATAGAAAGATTCTATAGGGTGGTTTATAGAGGTCAGCATCCTCAGTAAACAGTGTTTATCGCGTTACAAAACTTGTACACTGCCTTGTAATAGATAAACGGAAACTCGCCACTAATCATAACAGATACAGAGACAGATTACAAGAATCAATAAGATAAGGAAATAGAAAGAGCCCGCCGAGGAGCTATAGCCGATTTCTCGGCGGGCTCTCTCAGACGGGCTATGGTGGTGCGGTGACTTAGTCGCCGCGGAGTTCGATGGCTTCTGCCTGCTCCCATGATTGACCTCCAAAGTCATAGATGATGGGCTTGAATCTTATTATAGCATAAGTAGTATAAAAAAGCAATACGCGCTCATGAACAACCAAAAAGACACCCCTTTCGAGGTGTCTTTTATTTTTGTGCCTATAGACTAGGCAGCGAGTTCGACGTCTTCGAGAATATCGGCTTCAACAACGTCTTCGTCGAGTGTATCAAGTGCAGTTGCACTATCAACACCGGTTCCGACAGGAATCTTGCGTCCGATGATCACGTTTTCTTTCAAACCGTTCAATCGGTCGATACGTCCACTGACTGCGGCGTTGATCAAGACACGGGTTGTATCTTGGAACGATGCGGCAGAGAGGAAGCTGTCAGACCAGATTGAGACCTTTGTGATACCAAGCAGTAGTTGTGTAAATGCAACCACTGTCTTACCCTCTTCGGTAAGCTTCTCGTTTGCTTCCATAACGGCAGCACGAGAAACGATATCACCAGTCACGAACGCGCTATCACCTGGATCTTCAACCTGAACACGGCTAAACATCTGTCGAACGATGATCTCGAGGTGCTTGTCAGCAACGTCTTGACCCTGTGCAGCATAGATACGAAGCACTTCGTTGATGATGTATCGCTGTGTGGCTTCGATGCCCTTCAAACGCATGATGTCGTGAAGGTTGAGTGAACCACCAGTAAGGCGATCTCCTGCTTCAACAATATCACCAGACTTTACGGTCAACTGGTAGTTACCAGGGATTTCGTAACGTACTGGAGAACTTGCGTTTGCAGCAAGGACAAGGAACTCATCCGTTACTTCAACCACACCGTCAAATGGTGCAACAAGTGGTTTAGATTCACTCTCGCCAGAAGCAAGAACGTCACCAACCTTTACGTTTGAACCAGATTTGATTGAAGCGGTACGACCTTCGAGCGCAATTTGCTCGATGTGACCAACTTCAGGTGTGACTTGCACGATGTACTTCTTGCCATCTTCCCATTGTTCTACAAGACCGGTTACTTCAGTAACGTGAGCTTGTCCCTTTGGTGAACGAGCTTCGAAGAGCTCTTCCACACGAGGGAGACCCTGGGTGATGTCACTTTCCTGCACACCACCTTGGTGGAATGTACGGAGTGTGAGCTGCGTACCAGGCTCACCGACAGATTGCGCTGCGATGACACCAACTGGTTGTGCTTTCGCAACAATCTTGTTTGTTGACATGTCGATACCGTAGCTTGACTGTGGTACACCACGGAGGTTCTTTGTTGAAAGGACTGAACGGATCTTTACTTCCGTGATGTCCTTGTCAGCTTCGATTGCCTTTGCAGTTTCACGAGTCACGAGCTCACCTTCTTTGATGTATCCGGCAACGTCTTCGGCGACGAATCGTCCGTAAAGACGGTTACCAAAGTCGATCATAGTCAGTTCAGTCTCGCTGCGGTAGATGGTGAATCCTTCGTCATCACCAGGAGTGTCTTCAACGGTAAATACGTCTTGTGACACGTCAACGAGACGACGAGTTAGGTATCCAGAGTCGGCAGTCTTCAGTGCGGTGTCAATCAGACCCTTACGTGAACCACGTGTGGCAACGAATTGCTCAAGTGATGACAGACCTTTTTTGTAGCTTGAACGAATAGGAAGCTCGATTTCACGGTTTGTTGCATCAACCATGATACCAATCATCGCGCTCGCAAGCTGGATGTTCGAAATATCACCACGTGCACCGGAGTTGACCATGACTGAGACGCTGGTATCCATAGTCTTAAGACGTTCCGTAAGGAAGTCTGTAATTGTACGAACAACGCCACGCCATGTCGCAACAGTCAATGTGTATCGCTCGTCCTCGGTAATCAAACCTTGGTTGAACTGTTCACTAATGAGTGTTGTCTTTGCGTCACCTTCTGCAATGAACTCGTCTGTTTCAGGGAAGACAACATAGTCGTCTTTACTTGTTGAAACGGCAGCGATCGTTGCAAATCGGAAGGCGAGACCCTTCATGCGGTCAGCGGTTTGAGCAGTAAGCTCTGCACCGTAGGTCTCAAAGATATCGTTCAAGACTTTCTTGAGCTGCTTCTTTGTTTGAATACCATCGTCGTACGGGAAGTCAGCTGGAAGGATTTCGTTGAAGAAAACACGTCCTAGCGTCGTATCACGCATTTCACCCCTTGCAAATACACGGATTGGTGTTTGCAATTGGATGTGGTGGTTGTCGTACGCCATTTCAGCTTCATATACAGAGCTGTAGGCTTTACGAACTTCAGTTTGCGCAGATGGCTTGTTGTACGTCAGGTAATAGTTACCAAGTACAATGTCCTGTGCGATTGAAAGGACTGGCGCACCATCAGCTGGCTTCAGGAGGTTAGCAGTCGCGCTCATGAGTTCACGAGCTTCTTGCTGCGCCTGCTTTGAAAGCGGAAGGTGAACAGCCATTTGGTCACCGTCGTAGTCGGCGTTGAATCCGTTTGCGACGAGTGGGTGAAGCTGAATCGCCTTACCTTCAACCAACTTAGGCATGAAAGCCTGGATTGAAAGACGGTGAAGTGATGGAGCACGGTTCAAAAGAACGTACTTACCAGCAATCACAGCGTCGAGGGCGTCCCATACAACTGCTTCACCTGCGTCAATAAGACGTGTAGCTGAGCGGATATTATGAGCGTACTCACCTGCAATAAGCCAGTGAATGACGAAAGGCTTAAAGAGTTCGAGTGCCATCTGCTTTGGCAGACCACATTCGTTAATCTTTAGCTTTGGACCAACAACAATCACTGAACGTCCAGAGTAGTCAACACGCTTACCAAGAAGGTTCTGACGGAATCGTCCTTGCTTACCCTTTAGCATGTCAGAGATGCTCTTGAGGCGGCGACGACCACCAGTTGCATTCACTGCACGACCACCACGAGCGGCTGAGTTGTCGATCAAAGCATCGACTGCTTCTTGCAACATACGCATTTCGTTTCGGCGGATAACTTCAGGAGCGTTTAGTTCCATGAGCTTCTTGAGACGGTTGTTACGGTTAATCACGCGACGGTAAAGGTCGTTAAGGTCAGAAGTCGCAAAACGACCACCAGTAAGTTGCACCATTGGACGAAGGTCCGGTGGAATCACTGGAAGCACCGTTAGTGTCAAGCTCGATGGCTTGATACCAGCAGATTGCATACCTTCAAGTACCTTAAGACGCTTCAATAGTTTCTTCTCACGTTGACCCTTCGCACCAGCAACTTCTTCAGTCAGCTGTGCGATGAGCTCTGTAAGGTTAATGCCATCAAGTAGTGCCTTCAATGCAATACCACCCATGCCAACTTCAGCGAGGTCTTGATATTCTTCTGGAAGGTTACGGTAGTCAACTTCAGAAATGAGGGCATTCTTTACGAGGCTCTCGAGTTGCGCTTTCTTCACAGCATATGCTTCGTTCAAATCTTCGATTTCACGAGTTTGACCTTCGGCAAGTACCTTTACGTCAGCATTTTCAACCTCTGCATCTTTTTCGTAACGCATCTTGATTGCGACACGACCAGCATCAGTCTCGGCTTCAAGGTCTGCAAGGAACTTATCGCGAGTTTCGTCGTCAGTCTTAAGAATGACGTAGGTTGCAAAGTACGCGATACGCTCAAGGTTACGAACAGTGATACCAAGGAGCAATGACATTGCTGATGGAGTGCCGCGCATAAACCAGATGTGCGCAACTGGACTTGCAAGTTGGATGTGTCCCATTCGCTCACGACGGACGATAGATTTGGTAACGAGGTCACCATTCTTGTCGACTGCAGCTTCACGAGAACGAACACCCTTTAGTTTGTTATCGTGTGGGTTAATGTCTTTGACTGGACCGAAAATTCGTTCACAGAACAGACCATCACGCTCAGGTTTCTGAGTACGGTAGTTAATAGTTTCAGGTTTTGTAACCTCACCATAACTCCACTTCATGATGTCTTCTGGACTAGCGACTGAAAGTCGGATAGCGTCAAAGTCAGCGATGCCGTTATTCACTACTACGCGCGACATATTACACCTCCTCCTTAATTTCTTCTACTTCATCAATATCCTGAATACTCATTCCGTCTTCGATATCACCGATATCGTCAGCTTCATCAAGGACAGTTTCAACAATCTCATCATCGTCTACACCAGCAACGCTTGCAGCAGATACTGGCTGTCCGTTAATGACACTTCCGATGACTTGTTCCGCGTCGACGATAGCATCTTCTGATTCGTCGAGCAGGTCAACACGAAGACCAAGACCCTGGAGTTCTTTTACAAGGACATTAAAGCTTTCTGGAAGCTTTGGACCAACAATTGGTTCGTCCTTAATGATTGACTCGTAAGCTTTTGCACGTCCGTAAACGTCGTCAGACTTAATCGTCAACATTTCTTGAAGCGTTGCGGCAGCACCGTAGGCTTCAAGCGCCCAGACTTCCATCTCTCCGAATCGCTGACCACCATTTTGCGCTTTACCACCAAGTGGTTGCTGCGTGACCATAGTGTAAGGACCGGTCGAACGAGCGTGAATCTTGTCGCTTACCATGTGGTGAAGCTTCAACATGTGCATGACACCAACTGTGGTTCGCTCTTCGAATGGTTCACCATTTCGGCCATCAAATAGTTGACTCTTACCGTCACGAGCAAATCCAGCTCGTTCAAGTTCATCAGAGATAGTCTCGTCAGCAACACCGTTAAATGGAGGGGTTGCAACTTTGTACCCAAGGGCACGTGCAGCCATACCAAGGTGCGCTTCAAACAACTGTCCAATGTTCATACGTGATGGCACACCTAGTGGGTTCAAGACCACATCAACAGGTGTTCCGTCTTCCATGAATGGCATATCTTCCATAGGAAGGATCCTGGCAACGACGCCCTTGTTACCGTGACGTCCAGCTAGCTTGTCCCCAACTGAGATCTTTCGGAATTGAGCAACGAAGATTTGAATCTGCATAAGGACACCAGCCTTTAGTTCATGACCGTTCTCGCGAGAGAAGATCTTCACACCGACAACTTTACCACCGCCGGCGTTGTTCATACGCTGTGAGGTATCACGAACGTCTTTGGCTTTTTCACCAAAGATCGCACGAAGGAGTCGCTCTTCAGAACTGAGCTCTTGCTCACCCTTTGGAGTAATCTTACCAACAAGAACATCACCAGACTTCACTTCTGAACCAAGTTGAACGATACCGTTCTCGTCAAGGTGACGGAGTGATTCTTCAGAAACGTTTGGAATGTCACGTGTGACAATTTCAGGACCGAGCTTTGTCTCACGGACTTCAACTGTGTAATCCTTAATGTTAATACTTGTGAGTGTGTCATCTTGTACGAGGCGCTGTGAAAGCACAATCGCGTCGTCCATGTTGTAACCAGACCATGGCATGTAGGCAACAAGAAGGTCACGACCAAGGGCGATTTCACCCTGATCAACAGATGCGCCTTCAATAATGATGTCGCCTGCTTTCACTTTTTGACCACGCTCAACGCGAACCTTTTGGTTGATTGAACGGTCGTCGTTAGACTTTGTAAAGTGAATTGGCTTGTAAACCTTTGTTCCAGCAGCATATTTAATATGCACCTCGTCACCATCAGCACGAACAACTTCACCAGCAGCATCGGCAACAACCAATTGGCTCGTGTTCATTGCGATTTCGTGCTCGATACCTGTTCCAACAACTGGAGATTCAGGTTGCAAGAGTGGCACAGCTTGCTTCTGCATGCTTGAGGCCATCAATGAACGGTCAACACGGTTCTTTTCAACGAAAGGCACAAGTGCGGCAGTCGATCCAAGAATCTGTTTGTGAGCAGCATCCATGTAGGTAATTTCTGAAGCGTCAACCTGCTCAGGAAGCAAACCGTTACGTGCAGATACACGTTCTTTTGCAAACTCACCCTTTTCGTTCAGTTCAGCACCAGCATCAGCAATCACTTCAACTGCTTCTTCTGAAGCGTCGAGGTACACAACCTTGTCAGTTACTTTACCCTTTTCAACCTTTAGGTAAGGAGTTTCAATGAAACCATACTCATTAATACGAGCGTAGGCTGCAAGGTTCAGTACGAGTCCAATGTTGGCACCTTCTGGTGTCTCAACGGCACAAAGACGTCCGTAGTGAGTTGGGTGGGCGTCACGGACATCAAATCCGGCACGTTCACGCGATAGACCACCAGGACCCATTGATGAAAGACGTCGCTTGTGAGCAAGCTCAGCAAGTGGGTTTGTCTCATCCATAAGTTGTGAAAGCTGTGAGCTCGCGAAGAATTCACGAACGGCAGCAACAACTGGACGAGCGTTAATCAATTGGTTAGGAGAAACGTTCTCGATGTCAGACATAGACATACGGTCCATGGCGTTTCGTTGCATACGAAGCATACCAACGCGGAACTGACGAGCAACGAGCTCACCTACTAATTTAACGCGGCGATTAGAGAGCGCGTCGATGTCGTCAGGAAGTTCCTGGGTATTGTTAAGACGAATAATCTCCTTAACGATAGCTTCGAGGTCCTTTACCATAAATACACGGTTCTCAGTAGTGTTTGGAACAGTGATGTTAAGGCGTTGGTTCAACTTGTAACGACCAACACGGCTGTAATCGAAACGCTTAAAGTCGAAGAACATACGTTCAATCATTGAACGGGCGTTATCAACGGTAGCGAGGTCACCTGGACGAAGGCGGCGATACACTTCGATCAACGCTTCGTTCGTTCCACGTGCTGGATCCTTATCGAGGGTTGCGTCAATGTATTTTACTTCACCAGTATCAACATCTGCAAAGAGAGCTTTGATATCAGTTGTCTTGTTGTAGCCAAGTGCGCGGAAAAGTGTCGTGACAGGCAGTTTACGACGTCGGTCGATCTTGACGTAGATCGCACCATTTGAAGCGGTCTCGAATTCAAGCCATGCACCACGACCTGGAATCAATTTCGCACCATAGTTGTTACGTGTTGCAAGACGGTCTGCAGTAAAGAAGACACCTGCTGAACGAATCAACTGAGAAACAACGACACGTTCAGTACCGTTGATGATAAATGTTCCACGTTCAGTCATCCATGGGTAGTCACCCAAGTAGATTTCCTGTTCTTTTACTTCACCAGTGACTTTATTCGTCAGTTCAACAACTGCTTTGAGTGGTGCATCAAACGTAAGATTGTTTTCTTTAGCGTGAAGTTCGCTGTGCTTTGGTTCTTCGAAAGCGTACTTTCCGAAACGAAGTGCCAATTTTTGACCAGTATAGTCATCGATTGGGTTTAGCTCAGCAAAAATCTCACCAAGTCCGGTCTCGACAAATTCTTGCCATGAAGATCGTTGATGATCAATTAGGTTAGGTAATGCTAGCGCAGTGTCATCTTTGGTAAAGAAAACACGCTTCGCGTCCGCACGAACGGATTTATTCGTATTAGCCATAGGCTTTTATAGTCCTCGCATTAAATTGTTGTTACACTCATTCCCGTTTTAGATCGGTTCATGAGAAGGGTTCTTTGGCTATTGAAGATTCCCTTAACCTCTGGTCATTATTGTCGCCCATCCAGGGACTGCCACATCCTTTTTTTAGACATACAAAAACCACGGCTACACTACTTCTTGTTACCAATTATGCGGCAGACTTGACGCTACGTCAAGAGTTACTGGAGACTTTATTTGTTGGTTTCTACTTAATTGCAATCGTAGCAAAATATTTCGCAAGTCTGGCTTTATCTTCGGCTGAAAAATGTTTTTCTATGCCGTTTCGTATCATATTCGCAACAAACCATGCAGGTTTGCCGTCTTCTGTGTCATTAATTGTTTGAACATACGTCATGATAACGGTGCCAGGAACTGGCTCGTCTATCGTAGCTGTTTGTACTGTATGAAAGGGATGTTCGTTTTCATATGCGCCAATAGCAGCGAAAATCTGCTCAACATCGTGTTGATGCTGAGCAGCGTTTCGGACTTGGTAAGTCAGTTTAGCCTCATTCATCGTGGTTTACGAGCAGTAAGACTTTGAAGAACGTTTCCGACAGGCTGACCTTTTCGATTGGTTGAAGTGGTCGAAGTTCAATAACTGTCATGTTGGTAATTACGCTTTCGTAATGACTTCGTCAATAAGACCGTACTCTTTGGCTTCTTTAGAGCTCATCCAGTAGTCACGTTCAACGTCTTTTTCAATCTTCGAAAGTTTTTGTCCGGTATTCTTTGCAAGAATTTCGTTCAGCATCTTTTTAAGGTAGATACCTTCTTTAAGGGTAATCTCTTGGTCGGTAATCTTGCCCTGCGTGCCACTTGAAGGCTGGTGAATCATAATACGACTACTTGGAAGCGCGTAACGCTTTCCCTTTGTACCACTCGAAAGGAGGAAAGCACCCATACTTGCTTGTAGCCCAATACCGATCGTCTGCACGTCTGGCTTGATGTATTGAATGGTGTCATAGATCGCGAGTCCGTCATAAACGCTTCCACCTGGACTATTAATATAGAGTTTAATATCTTTCTTTGGATCTTCATCAGCAAGGTGAATGAGTTGTGCGACAACGATATTCGCGGTATGTTCGTTGACATCTTCACCCAAGAAGATGATTCGGTCCTTTAGGAGACGAGAATAGATGTCATATGCCCTCTCTCCGTCATAAGATTTTTCAACTACTGTTGGAACTAAGTAATTTGTTGGCTTAATCATATATTAAGTATATATAAAATTAGCACTCGTTGCAATAGAGTGCTAATTAAAAATTTCTGAAAAGAGTTAAGCGGTGGCGACCGCTCAGGGAGATACCCGAATACCGCTTCAGCGGTCGCCACCTAGGACCAGCTCTGAGAGAGCATATCCTATCTTGTCCCACGCGGGTGGTGCCATCGTTGGCAACCCGAATGCCTCAGCACCATTTGGGGGAACTGCTGGGTTATGACACACCAACCTCCGCATTGTACCACGCTGTCTAGCTGTTGAGGGCAATAAGATGCTCAATGGTCTTTTCGGTGATAAAGTGGTTTCCAATATCGCGACGAACTTCCTCTGTTTCGAACTGCTTCAAAGCTTCTGGATTGTTCTCGTACTGACGTTTGTGAACTTCAACGTGTTCGTCAATTTCTTCATCAGTGGCACTGATCTTTTCAGCATTCGTCAGTTCAGCGAGCACAAGCCCCGCCTGAACGCGCTTAAGAGCCGTTGGACGAACTTCTTTTTCACGCCATGCTTCACTATCCTTAAAGCCATTTGTTGAAAGGTATGAATCAATCGTTAGTCCTTGGTACATAAGATTCTGTTCGAAGTCACGCTCGATAGAACGCATTTGGTCTTCAACCAAGATTTCAGGGACAGGAACTTTGCTTTTCTCAACGAGTTCGCTCAGTAATGCGTCTTTAAATTTCTCGCCGGTTTCACGCTCTTTTTGCGAGGTAAGTTCACGTTTAATGTCGTCTTTTAGTTCTTCAATATTTTTGAATGGACCAGCGAGTTTTGCGAAGGCATCATCAACCTTCGGAAGGTCTGATTCAAGAATTTTGTTAAGCGTAACGGTAAAGGTCACTTTTGTCCCAGCAAGATCAGCAGAATGATAGTCTTTAGGGAAGCTAAGATTAAGATCGAATGTCTCATTAAGAGTGTGCCCAACAATACCTTCTTCAAATCCAGGAATAAACTGACCATCGCCAAGTTTCAATGTGTAGTCTGTTGCAGTACCGCCATCAAAAGCGACGCCGTTTTTCTTACCGACAAAATCAATAACTACTTCGTCGCCTTGTTTTGCGCTGCGTGTTGTGACTTCTTTTTTGGTTGCATGACCAACGCGCATACGTTCGATGGTTTCGTCAATTTCTTTTGCGGTGACAGATACTTTTTCCTGCCTTGCAGAAAGTTTCTTATAGTCACCAAGTTCTACTTTAGGAAGTACTTCTACTTCCGCGGTAAATTCAAGGATTTCACCTGGAACGTATTTCTTTATCTCGACATTTGGTCGATCGAGTGGTTGTAGCTTTTCTCTCACAAATGCTTCTGCCACGGCACGGCTTACGGCGTCGTCAAGCGTTTGCTCCTGTAATGCTTGTGGATTCACATGCTTCGCTACAATGCTCGCAGGTACTTTGCCAGCTCGAAAGCCAGGCACTTTAGTTGTTTTGCTTAGTTTCACGAGCGCAACTTGCTCCGCTTCACCAAGTTCGAGGGCACCAACGGTTATAGTCAGTGTCACTTTTGTGTCAGATAGGTATTTAAGTGTAGTCTCCATTGCTCTAATTATAACAGAGGTGAAAAGTCTAGGCAAATCGTGCGACGATGTCGGCAACTGATAGTTTCTGTTCCTGCTCGCTTAAAAGATTCTTGAGTGAGAACGTATCAGTATCGTTTGCACCAACAAATAATACATATTCGATATTCTTCTTTGAGGCTGTCTTGATCTTTTTGTCGATCTTCCGTGAGGTGATATCTACTTCCGTGTTAATACCGGCAGTGCGGAGCTCGGCAGCAACTGTGTTCGCTGTACCAAGGGCATCGTCAATCACGACGATATATACTTTTGTCAGTGATTTTTGTTCTGGAATGAGTCCACGAACTGCAAGGAAGTTTTCAATCATTGTGTTACCGGGTGCGACACCCACTGCAGAAATTGGCTCAGCGCCAAAGAGTCCAACAAGTCCATCGTAGCGTCCGCCACCAAACAGTGAACGATTGTTATCTGGGTGCGTGTCAAAGACCTCGAACACAGTTCCAGTGTAATAATCGAGACCACGCATGAGACTTGCATCAAATACCACAGCGGTCACGCCGACTTTTGTCAGACCTTCAAATACCGTCCGAAGTTCTTCAAGCGCAGTACTTTTCTTTAGCTCTTCGGGGAGCTCATCAATTGTCGTTGCAGTCACGAGCTGCGTGATTTTCTCAAAACGCTCATCACTTGGGGTTGTGTCGCCAAAGATAAGGAGTGCCTGTTCTCTAAAATCTTGCTCCGTAATTTTATTGCGACGATCAAATAACTTTGTCATTTGCTGCGCCTGTACTTCATCAAGTCCAAGGTACTGCGACATCATGAAGTTAATAAACTTTCGGTTGTTAATGCGGATGATGTAGTCACCGTCTTTTCCACCTAAGGCTTTGAGGATCTTGTCGGAGATGGTGATAATCTCAATGTCAGCCGTCACTTCGTCAACACCAAAGACATCAACGTTTAACTGCCAGAATTCTCGCTCACGACCACGCTGTGGACGTTCATAGCGCATAAAGTTAGCAATTGAATATAGTCGTGCCGGATATGCGAGCTCCTGACGCTTCGCGGCCACCATACGACTAATCGACGGTGTCATTTCAGGTCGAATCGCAACTGTTCGTCCCCCACGATCAGTGAAGACGTAGGTCTGGTCATTGACGAGCTCTTGCCCACTTTTTGCCGCATAAATATCAATCGGTTCTAAGATTGGAGCACCGTATTCTTCGTAGCCGAAGCTCTCGACGACGTTGCGCCATGTGTTAAAAATGTAATTCTGGGTTCGCTTATCCTCTGGAAAGTAGTCACGCGTGCCTTTGTATGGTTGAGATGAAAGTGTCATAGTGTTTTTCCTTACTTAAATTGTACCATCTTGAGGCTATAAAAAATGCCGAAGCGAGGTTCAGCCTAGAAATTACTTAAAGACAACTTTAGGATACATCTCGCAGTGTATCGTCTTTATTAAATAACTCGTCAGCTGATGCTGTTATATCGACAAGCGCCGTTATAGGGTTATCCGGTCTTTTTCTCTGACGAATAGCCCTCGTTCTTAATGCAGACTCCACGAGCATCAGTTCATCAACAACGCCTCGCGGTTTTTCTGCAAGATATTCCTGCAAATTATTAAAGGCGACACTCATCGTACGGGTATGTACTGGGTCGGGTATGGTGTAATAAAAACCAATGAGTCCCGCATCACGTTGTTCTTTGTCGAAGAACGGCGAAATCATTACTTCACTCGCCACTTGAATACCAAGCTGGAGACCTACTTTAATACGTAAGTCTTTATCGCCAGTAGTGAGCCTTACTTTTTCAACCGTGGGGTCAAGCGGAAACTTGTTACGAATATTATTCGTTACCTTCATTTGAAACCCTCTAAACTGCGTTTCAGTAAAGCTATGTCCGTCAATGTCCCGATCTTCCACATTCAGGTGAAAAAGTTTATCGGAATAGAGCTGAAGGTATCCAGGTAATGAGCTTCGAGTTGCAGGAAGTGTTAGCTTTGAAAGCAATGTATCGAGGGTGAGATTGCTCGCAGCCACACGCAGTTCGAACTGCTTGCCAGATGGTAACTGGTTGGGCGAGCTTGCCATACTATAATTATGACACGCTATATCTAGCGGGTCAACGAGTGTTGCTGTAACCACGCATACATAGTAATACCAGCCGCAACACCGACATTCACGGACCTGGTTGAACCAAATTGTTCAATCATCACAGTTTCGTTGACAGTAGAAAGCATTTCTTTACTCAGCCCAGGACCCTCGGCGCCAAATACCAACACCGCATTTGCAGGTAACTTTACTTCTGAAAGATTCTTTGCGCCCGCGACGATATCAACGGCGATCATATCTCGACCAGTCTTTTTCATTGCTTCGGCGAATGTTTTGACATCATCGTGATACTGGATATTCATATAAAGATCAGTGACCATTGCGCCACGTTTGTTCCACTGTTTACGACCAATGATGTGAACCTTTTTGATATTGAACGCATTGGCAGCACGCACGATCGTTCCCATATTGTAATCACGTTGAAGGTTTTCAATCGCAATCTCTAGATCAATACGATGTTCATCGAGGTCTGTTTTAATTGCAGCAACCGTCCAATAGTGATATTTATCGAGAACATTACGCTTGTCGCCTTCTTGTAAAAGCATCCGGTCAAATTTCGGGTCAGTAGGCCATGGTTCTGGGTGCGGACCAACACCAATAATTTCATCTTGCATCAATCTAGTGTGTACTGCCGTGAGCTTTATGTCAAAGGGAGAATCCACTCGTATGATTGCCCACGTCAACAAGCTCATGTCGTTGCATGGTCATGTCTACTGCGCTTTCATCTGCGAGAAAGTATCCTTCTCTTAGAATCGATCCGTCATCGACCAATCGTAAATGACTTGGCTGAAGGTAAAGTTGATCAAGTTTCATCAGCCCAGTCAGCTGAAATACTGGCTGCGCATCATCATTCATAAACAGCACTTCCATAGGTGCTGCCTCTTCAGATATATTCGCACCAAAGACAGGAAGCCTCGCCACCTCTACGGTCAGCCGTCCAGCTTTCGTTTGACTCCCTTCAACTTCAAGCATCAAGATATAGAGCACACCTCGTGCTAACTTTTGGGCTTTCACACGCTCTTTGGAACGATAATCGTATTCTTGACGTGTGGTTGGATAAACAGGGACAGTCTCACTCATAGCGGTATTATACATATAACTTGCAGGAATAAAATAAAATCGCCCCAAAGGGACGACCTTATGTTGGTGCGCGCGAGAGGACTTGAACCTCCACGTCATTGCTGACACTAGCACCTGAAGCTAGCGCGTCTACCAATTCCGCCACGCGCGCATATCTTTGTTATCCGCACCAGCGCGGATACGCATGACAAATTATACCAGATTAAGCAACGAAATCAGATCCATCGAACGATGTTCGAAGTGCCGCAACGAGACTACGGATGTCATTCTTCTGCTTCACATCAGGGTTCATTGTACCGAATGGGTCGAAAATCGCACGAAGCTGTTCGTAGAGATGGGCTTCAGCTTCTGTAATGGTTGCCCAAGCAGCATTCGCCTTTAGACGACCTTCGCTCCCGTCACTCACGAAGGCACCGTCAGTTTTAGTCACAAGCTCCGCGTAGTCACTAATCAACCGGAAGAGTTTTTGCTTGTCGCTAATTGCATCAAGCTTCAGAACCGGATACGCATCGATAGTTCCCGTCAGCACATTCGTTGCAAGTGGCACTGCAATGTGATGCTTCGTCGTGAGTTCCGTTAATGCTTCCGTAAACTCTTCGCGTCGTCCCGCAGGAACAAATGCCCCATCAATAATCGGCAATGCAATCTCGTCGTCATTTCCTGCACGACGGAGCGATTCACCAATTTCAAGCACTGCCTCAAACTCATCAATCTGGTGGTCAGATGAGTCAACCATCCCAACACTTAACTTATTGAGAAGTTTACGCATTTTCTTGAGCTTTCCAAGCTGCGCACGATCACTAGGATCGTTAAATTCTACGTAAATAACAGTCCCGATCGCTTCGACGGATCCGAGCAAGCTTGCCTGTGCACCAAGCACTGCTGCACGACGGAATAACTCACCGTCAATAGTTCGCAGGACTGACGGGCTCAGCTCAATCAAACGATCAGTAATATCACGAGCCATACCGGTATCCTGAACAACAGCAACGGCAATAGTTTGCTCTTTATAGAACTCCGTCTTTAGGACAATTTCAGAAATGATACCAAGCGTTCCCTGGCTTCCTACGAATAATGGCGTTAAATCAAATGAACCGTCCTTCTCTTTGACGAGCGCAAGGCTCTTGTAGCCAATATTGTCACGAGTACGGTCAGCTGCAAGCTGTTTTATGATTTCATCATTATCTTCAAGAAGTCCTTCGATCTTGCGATAGATCTCACCCTCAAACGTCTGAAGACCGAGCTTCTTGTTAAGATCATGTTTACCAATACGTCCGGTTTCAATCAAATCACCGTTTGCAAGAACGATTTCAAGCTTTTCAATCGCACCGCTGACTTCGCCTTTGTCACCAAGTGCATTCGTTGCAATGGCACCACCGATTGTCCCATATCGTTCATTCTTTGGTGAATTTGGGAGTGCAAGTCCTTGCCACTTCAACGCATTATTCAAAGCTTCGAACGTCACACCAGGCTGTACTTGAACGAGGCGGTCTTTCGTCAAAAGTGTAAGGATATTGTTGAGGTGGGCAGATGTACTGAGAATCATACCCTTGCCAATTGCAGCGCCAGTTGTATCACTTCCCATACCACGAATCGTGAGTCCAAGTGGGTGACCTTTTTCTGCAAGTTGCCATGAGAAACGAGCAACCTTGCGAATGTCATTCGTAATACGTGGGAATGCAATAATTTCAGGGGTAATCGTTAGTACGCTTCCATCGCGACTAAAACGTCGACGCATCGCTTTTGAACTAGTGACTTCACCCAATAGATGCTCATTCAGATACACTGCAATTTTATTCATTTCCCCGTCCGTCCTCTATAACATTCGTATTGCTTTGCCTCTATGATAGCACAAGCGAGTTAGGTCGTGACAAACAATCTCATCTCTGTTATAATCTTCTGTAATGCGCAAGTGGTGGACTCGATTATGAGTAGACACGCTAGCGTACTAAATATATGCGCACGTGGTGGTCTAAGATATGAGTAGACACGCGAGCGTTGCAAACAATTTATGCGCGCGTGGTGGAATTGGTAGACACGCTAGCCTTAGGAGCTAGTGCTTTCGGGCGTGAAGGTTCAAGTCCTTTCGCGCGCACCAAATCAAAAAGCAGATCGGCTGGTCTGCTTTTTGATTTGGTAACAAGATTTTAAACTATGCTTTAACTGGGTAGTGAAGCTGAAGAAATGCGAGAATCTGTTCCTTGGCGGACTGCCCCATGTTGAATGCAGCACAGAGTTTTACTACTCGGGCTTCTCGCTCAAATACATTATGCTCCAGTATTCCTGTAGCCATAAGCTGTGTCGTTAGCTTAAGAGCATGTATACATTCATCGACAAGTGTTTCGTCAAACGTATCATTGTTAAAATCGGGGTAAATTATTCGCACAAGTGCTTGTTGTCGTTCAGAGTTACGACGATCATCCTCATCTCGGTTAGCAAGTGTCTGCAAAGAGTTAAAAATATAATCTTGGTCTTCAACTGAATTCGGATCAAACGATTCGCCTGGGCTAAACTGGTTGACGAACGTTACCCATGGATCATTAGCATCAAATTCGTAAAGTACAATCATATCGGCAATAAGCTGTTTCTTTGAAGCGAGATGCTTTTCTTCATCAACAATCCCAGATACGGATGTATACTCATAAACCGCAACATCCATTAATAGTCTAGTCGTAAAAACAACTTCATTTGCTGCATATTTTTTGACGATGCTCATTGCCTGAATATTCAAAAAATCTTCGAATTCTTCAAGAGACATATGGTCTGGTTTATCGATAGTTTCCCTTAGGTGACCCAGAAGTTCAGCCGCTGCGGCTGCTTGTAAGTCATCCTGCACTACAGGATCAGCATCAGTATAACGAGGTTGTGGATCAAATCTTTCAATGGCTTCTTGAAAACGAGCATCAAGCTGCACCTTATAAAGCTCAGCTTCGCGCTGAGTGCGCTCCGCGTCGGAGGCAGACTCTAAGAAAGTATCGAAATCTAGATTATCATCCATATGCAATATATTATAGCATATTTACCTACAGTGTCAATTTATAGGACAAAACCAAATAAAAAGGATGCCTAAGCATCCTTTTTGCGGTAAAAGGCGATCGCTGCATTTCCGTAACTACGATTGTCCACCACAACAACTCCCGTTTCGGCCAGCGTCTCACTTCTACCTGGGTATGATAGTACCATAAGCCCATTGGGTTTTAATAGTCTAAACAATTCAGAAACTGTGGATAACTGTGGGTCATGATAGGGTGGATCGGCGAAAATGATATCAAATTGCCTATGCGCTGATTTTACCCAGCCTAGAACTGGTGCTTTTACAAGAGAAGAATTGGCTTCTACCCCCAATAATGCGATGTTATTGCCAATAATTCTCTGTGCAACCCGATCGCGCTCAATAAATGTTACGGTTTTTGCACCACGGCTCAGTGCTTCAAGTCCTAAGGCTCCACTTCCAGCAAATGAGTCTAACACCTCAGCTCCATCAAGCTCAGCGTTAATCTTATTAAAGATGGCATTACGAATACGCTCCCCCATTGGGTGGGTGCGGCTTGTGCCGGAGCCTTCGATAATTCTTCCTCCGTAGAGTCCAGAGATCAAGCGGACATTCATTTTGCAACTCGATTCATGTCTCGGTTCATAGTGAGGGACACGTGCCACCCAAGGACGACCGCGCGGACAATCAACGGAACAAGTTCCATCCTCACCGTTTTCGCTAGGTTGCGACTCCACCCGTTTTTCGAATATTCCTCATACGTACCGAGTCCAATAACTTGCTTCATGATGGTTTCAAATGTTTTTCCGTATCCATCTTTCCTCAGTGCTTCAAGGTCATCCTTGGTTATCACGACCTTACCAAAATTATTACCAAGGATCGCGGTCGCTAC
The DNA here is from genome assembly GCA_028288995.1 of Candidatus Saccharimonadota bacterium. Taxonomy (GTDB): domain Bacteria; phylum Patescibacteriota; class Saccharimonadia; order Saccharimonadales; family Saccharimonadaceae; genus Microsaccharimonas. The sequence continues at coordinate 121,113 of JAQGHF010000002.1, read as the reverse complement.
GCCAAATTCATACATGAAATGGTTCATGAAAATACCGCTCTTACCCCAGTACTGCCAGTTCTTTGACAAAGTATCGCGACGATTATTACCCTTAATAATACTCTTTTCCTTCACGCTGCTACGTTCATGGTGGGGCATGCCAAATAGTTCTTCGATTTTATCGGCAAGTGGATAGTGATGAGCCGGCGTCAGGCCATCAACAATTGCATGCGCCATCCATGCCGCTTCAAATGCTGCACGTTCAACATTTTTTGTTTTAAGTGCGCGCGCGAGGTTAAACTGGTGATCATAGATCATCAGCATGACTTCGTTATCTTCAAACTTCTCGGGGTCGATAAAGTGCCACGGCTCGTCAATTGAAGGACTTTTACGTTTAATACCATCTGGTCCATTGTCCCCTTCGAAATGAAGGATTTCGGCTGCTGTCGGAAACGTTTCTTTACCTAGGAGGAAAGGTTTCAGGTGTCGACGGGCGACGCGATCAATGCGTTGATGGACGCCAATGAGTTGTCCAGATTTTTTACCGTAGGTGGTTCCTGCATACATATATAAGTAACTTCTGGCTTAATTTAGTGTCGTTAAACGTTGATAATGCTCAACGTCTCTATGTAACTGTTTATATTGTAACAAATCAGCACCGGCAGCAACGAATGCCTTTGCCGCTTTTTGAGCACGTGCAATCAATTTAGTATCAGCCAGGCTTGCAACCTGAAGGTTTAGCTCACCATGTTGTGCGCGACCATAAATTTCACCAGGACCACGAAGCCGAAGATCAACTTCCGCGAGATAAAATCCGTCATTACTTTTCTCAACTTCTTTTAATCGTTGACTTGGAGCTTTTGATGAGCTCACCATGAGGTAACAATAACTTTGGTGAACGCTTCGTCCCACACGACCTCGTAGCTGGTGCAGTTGCGCAAGACCAAAGCGGTCAGCATCTTCAATAAGAATAACAGTGGCATTTGAAACGTCGACACCAACCTCCACAACTGTCGTACTGACAAGGATATCCACTTCACCATTTGCGAATCGTTTCATGACTTCATCTTTTTCGGATGATTTCATCTTGCCATGCAGCAAGCCAATCGTACGATGCTTAAATTCTTTTTGATCAAGTCGTTTAAATTCCGCCTCGACACTCTTCAGTTCATTATCGGGATTATTATCGATCAAGCTACAGATAACGTATGCTTGACGACCTTCGACAAGTTGCGCTTCAATAAGACTATACAGCTGTGCGCGGCTATTTGGTGACCAAATCTTGGTTGCAATTGGCTTACGTCCTTTTGGCAGTTCGTTTAGAACCGATACATCGAGTTCGCCGTAGACAGTTAACGCCAAGCTACGTGGAATTGGCGTTGCTGTCATTGCGAGTAGGTGCGGCATATGTTCAGACTTACTCAGTAACGCTTGTCGCTGGTTCACACCAAAGCGGTGTTGTTCATCAATAACCACAAAGCCAAGCCGGTGAAAGTTCACTGTTGATTGAATAAGTGCATGCGTTCCAACAACAACATGGACATCACCGTTCGCAATTGCTGCATATAATGTCTCGCGTGCTTTGCCTTTGACGCTACCTGTCAGTAATCCCACCTTCACACCAAATGGAGATAATAATGTATTAAGTGTTTCGGCGTGCTGTGAGGCAAGTATCTCTGTCGGTGCCATTAATGCCGTCTGAAACCCTTCGTGGGCAGCTTGTCGGGCTGCAAGTCCAGCGACGACCGTCTTACCCGAACCAACATCACCCTGAAGTAATCGATTCATGGGGACTTCTTTCTCAAAATCTTGTAAGATATCCCATGCGGCAATGCGCTGCGCCCCTGTTAGTTCAAATGGTAGTTGTTGGACAAATGCTTTTACGATCGCTTGGTCAAACGGAATATGCCAGCCTTTTAGTTTTGCGTTTTCAATACGATTCATTTGGCTAGCAAGAAGGAGGGCAAATAATTCTTCGAATCCAATTCGTTCTTTGGCTTTTGAAATATCTTCAATTGTCTCAGGAAAATGCATGCCTAATAATGCATCACTATGGCTTACGAGCTTTTCTGACTGTACTAATGAGAGTGGCAACGTTTCAGGCACCATCGTCATCAGTGGGCGTAGTTCATTCAATATCTTTCGAACCAGCGGTGTCTTCAACCCATGAATCGCTCGATACGTCGGAAGGATACGATCTGTTTGTACCGGCATCTCGCTGACCTTTTCAGCACTTGGATTCGTTAGCTGGTATTTATTGTAGTTAAACTCAAACTCGCCAGAGAAAAAGAATTCTTCACCTGACTTTAGCTGTGTTTCACGATACGGCTGGTTAAACCACACCGCTTGTAGCTTTCCGGTCTCATCGGCAAGGGTTGCTGTCGTGATACGAAGACCTCGACGCACTGGACGAGTCGCAATCTTTTCGCAACGTGCTTTAATCGTTAACTTTCCTGGATGCACATCGGCAATTGATGTCACATGTGAAAAGTCCTCATATGCTCGAGGCAGAAAATTAATCAAATCGTTGACGGTGTGTAACCCAGCAGCTTCAAATTCAGCCCCGGTTTTTTCTCCAACACCTTTGATTTGTCCTAGCGGCGCGCTGACATTCATATACCTATACTAGCTTAGCGAACAAGAATAAAGCTATTCTTACCTTTTTTCACAAGTGACGTTTCACTAATAGTAAAATCTTCAGTGACCTTTTCGCCATTGACGGAAACAGCACCGCTTTCGATAAGACGACGTGCATCACCGTTGCTCGTCGCAACTTCTGTACCAACCAATACTTCCACTAGAGAAGTACCGGTATGTGCTGTTGGAATTTCGCCCGCAAGCACTTCAAGGTCATCGCTAGAAAGTTCATGGAATTGTAACCCGCCAAACAATGCGTTCGTCACACGTTCAACACTTGCTGTGCGATCTTCACCGTGAACAATCTTGGTGACTTCATGAGCGAGTGTCTTTTGTGCAACGCGTGCACTCGGGTTTTCTGCAATCTGTCGTTCCATCTCCGTAATTTCATCACGACTCAGCATCGTAAAGACCTTTGCGTAATCTGCAGTCCCCTCGTCATCAGCATTCAACCAAAATTGGTAGAACTGAAAGACACTCGTCTTGTTTGCATCAAGCCAGACAGCGCCATCTTCTGATTTACCGAATTTCTTGCCGGTCGCTTTATTCATAATAAGTGGCGTTGAGTACACGTGTGCTTCTTTCCCATCAAGTCGTCGAATAAGATCAACACCTGCAATTGAGTTGCCCCATTGATCTGCACCACAAACCTGTAGCGTAACACCGTGTTCGCGATGTAAGTGGAGGAAGTCATATCCCTGAATTAAAGAGTAGCTAAACTCAGCGTAACTAATACCTGCGCCGTCTTCACCAATACGTGACTGCACGAATTCACGACCGAGCATTTGACTAAGCGGTACATTCTTACCAACCGTACGAAGGAAATCAATGTAGTTAATTTCTTTGAACCAGTCGTAGTTATCGACAATCTGAAAGTCTTTTCCCGCAAATACTGTTTTGTATTGCTCAGTGATCGCAGCCTTGTTGAGGGCAATCTGTTCAATCGTCAAAAGATTTCGTTCATCCTTTTTGCCATCTGGGTCACCAATCATGCCTGTGGCACCACCGACGAGTAAGTATGCCTTGTGACCTGCTTCAATAAAGTGTCGTACCATCATAGCAGCCGCAAAATTACCTACCTGCATACTATCTGCACTAGGGTCTACACCCCAGTAAAAAGAGATAGGTCCGTTATCAAGTTCGGTAATATCTGCATATGTCATCTGATTGACAAAGCCACGCCACTGCAGTTCTTCGGAAAGTCGCATCCTATCTTCTCCTTATCCGTTATTCTCTGGTAGTATAGCAAATAATCAGGCTTTACGCACCGTTTTTAATGGTATAATGGTTAAGATATTGCTGATAAAATACTTTTGGGGAAACATTGGGAAAATGGGGAAACGTGGCTAAAGCTAAAAAATCTACTTCGCGTAAATTAAATGTATACGCAAACCTTTCGAACAAACGAAAGGCTAAAAAAGACATTGAAACCAGGCGTCGCGCAGAATACCTCGCGACGCTTCCGAAACATCCCGTAAAACGACTCCTCTATCGTTTACATCCAAAACGCTTATGGGCGTACTGGTTTAGTAAACGTGGCGTCATTATGGCTCTCAAAATTTTGGGTATTGTCGTTCTTCTTCTTGCACTGCTGGTTGGTGGAATGTTCGCCTACTTCCGTAAGGACCTCGATCAGATTCGACCGGGTGAAATTGATAAACGTGTTCAATCGACAGTCACGACCTACCTTGACCGTAATGGTCAACTGCTGTGGGAAGATAAAGGCGACGGTAACTATAAGTTAGTCGTTCCGAGCGCAGATCTCAGCGATAATCTCAAGAAAGCAACCGTCGCTATCGAGGACCGCAACTTCTTCCAACACAGTGGTATTAGTGTTACTGGTACGCTTCGTGCAGCGGTAAATAACTTTACGGGTGGTGACGTCCAAGGTGGCTCGACCCTCACGCAACAGCTTGTGAAACAAGTGTTCTTTGCCGATCAAGCTTCAAACCGTGGTATCGGGGGTATTCCTCGAAAGATTAAAGAGTTAATCCTTTCCATTGAAATTGAACGTATGTATAGCAAAGATCAGATTCTGACATTGTATCTCAACGAGTCACCGTATGGTGGTCGGCGTAACGGTGCTGAGTCCGGGGCAGAAACGTACTTTGGTATACCTGCGAAGAATCTCTCACTTGCACAGGCGTCGCTATTAGCCGCAATTCCGCAGAACCCATCAACCTTTGATCCTTACAATGTCGCTGGACATGATGCGCTAATCAACCGTCAGCACGAAGTACTTGATGCAATGCGCCAAGTTGGCTACATCACACAAGCCCAAGAAGATGAAGCAAAGAAAGAACCAATCCTCGATACATTGAAACCACTTGCAAGTCAGTACGAAGGTATTAAGGCACCACACTTTGTTCAAATGGTTCGCTCTGAACTTGAAAGTGAATTAGGTACAGCAACAGTTGGTAAGGGTGGTCTGACCGTCACCACAACACTTGACTTACGTATTCAGACCAAGCTTGAATCAGCAATGACCGATATGTTTAACTCATATGTTCCTGCCTATGCTGGATTCACAAACGGTGCCGCAACGGTAGAAGATTCACAAACTGGACAAATCGTCGCACTAGTCGGAAGTAAAGACTTTAACGCCGAGGGATTCGGTCAAGATAATGCCGCGACGGCTTACATTCAGCCAGGATCCTCGATTAAGCCACTCGTCTACTCTCAATTATTTGAACAGAAACCGACGGGTCAACAGAACTACGGTAGCGGATCGATCCTAAAGGATGAACCAATTGACCAGATTTATGGTGCGCCGCTCCAAAACGCTGACCGTAAGTTCCTTGGTGACATAACGATTCGAACCAGTCTTGCAACCTCTCGTAACGTTCCGGCTGTTAAGGCAATGGCTATTAATGAGAACTCAAAGAAAGGCTCGACGCTTCAAACGATCCACGATATGGGCGCAAGCAGCTACTGTACGCAAGGTGCAGACACGACTGCAGGTCTGTCGCTGGCTATTGGTGGGTGTGGATTGAAACAGGTTGACCTTGTGAACGCCTACGCATCAATCGCTCGTGGTGGTATCTACAAACCACAATCGAGTGTCCTTGAAGTAAAGAACAGCTCAGGTGAAACACTCAAGAAATGGTCAGATGTGGCAGGTAAACAAGTTGTCAGTGCGCAATCAGCCTACGTCCTGGACGACATCCTCAGTGACACCAATGCGAGTGCTGCGCTTGGTAACTATGCAGCAAAGAATATTCCAGGTGTGAAGCTTGCTATCAAGACAGGTACATCAGACAAGGGTGGTAACGCAAAAGACCTCTGGATGCTTGGCTACAGTCCAGCACTTACTATGGGGGTCTGGCTCGGTAACCCTGACACGACAATCCTTAAGAATGGTACATCATCCCTCGGTAGCCCAATTGTTGCCTCGGTTATGGAATACGCTCATAAAGAGATCTATGCACCTGAAGGTAAATGGAAATCAGGTGACTGGTTTACACAACCGGCTGGTATTCAACGTATTAATCAAAGTGGCGTAAACCAAGTCTATCCTTCATGGTGGAACGCAACTCAGGGTCAATCAAATGCACAACTCACATTCGACAAGGTGTCTAAGTTCAAGGCAACAAACTGTACACCTGACGGTGCTAAAGATACCGTCAATGTCACCAAATCAACCGACCCTGTCACAAAGAAAGACATCTACACAAACGTCCCTAATGGATATGACGCAACAAAGGATGATGACAAGCATAGCTGTAGTGACGCATCGCCAAGTATTGTCAGTATCAACACTTCAGGAGGAACTATCACGGTTGTCGTCAACCCGGGTACATTCCCTCTCGATTCAACAAGTGCGACGATCACCCTAAACGGTACACAACAACTCAGCGGTGTCACACTCAGCGGTAATACATTTAAGGCATCGTACAATGGACCTCCACCAGCAAAGGGAGCTGTCAGTGTTGCCATTAGTGACACCGGCTACTACCAAACCTCAGGCACAAATCAAAACTGAACTACCTATATAAAAAAGAACCCTCGATGATGGGGGTTCTTTTTTATATGAGTAGTTTTTTATTCTTGCTTATCAAGTAGTTCAAACAAACTATCTTCAGGTGTTCGTCGACGATTGTTTTGTCGTCCGTTGTTCTTACGAGGTGCTTGTTGAGGTGTATCGACTTGTGCCGTTTGACCAGCAGGCTTGTTGTAGCGAGGCTGCTGAGGACGTTTTGGTCGAGATGGCTGTACTAGCACATCTACTGCTGGAGTTGCGACAGGCGCTTCCTGAGGCAGTTCAGCGACCTGCGGCTGTATACGTTCTGTCCTCACTGCCTTCTGTCGTGGTAATTTAACCTTGGGAAGGTCACGTTTCGTTGTTTGTGCTGCCTTCTTTGCAAGGTCACGGTCACCACCACCAACAAGTCGAGCAAACATCATTTTGCCGGCTGCAGTTTGCAAACCACGGATAAATTCAATTTCAACAATCTTACCGATCTGGCTGCTAGCGTGTTCAACGACAACCATCGTGCCATCATCAAGATGTCCAATCGCTTGATGCTGATCATTTCCCTTTTGTGTCAGCTCAAGTTTAATCTTTTCACCGGGAAGATACGCCATACGGAGTGTCTTTGCGAGGTCATTCACATTAAGGACGGGAATCCCTTCTACTTGTGCAACCTTATTGAGGTTAAAATCGATTGTACAAATCGCTCCGTTATATTCCTTAGCGAGTTTCAGAAGACGGTTATCAACACCTTCTTCAGCTTTCGTACCATCGTTAAAGATTTCAACCTTCACGTTCGCCATAGCTTGCAGTTCTTTCACAATATCGAGTCCGTGACGTGCACGACTTCGCTTTTCAGTGTCTGCATTGTCAGCGAGGAACTGTAGTTCTCCAACGACGCTTCTTGGGATAAAGAGTGTGCTCGTAATAAAGCCTGACTCGGCAATCGAAATGATACGACCATCGATCAATACTGATGTATCCACAAAGATAGGCATATGTTGTTTCTTTGAATGCTTAAATTTAATAGTTTGAGCTACTACCAAATAGGTAGTTTCTGCGGCAATGACAAGCAGTGCGCAGATGATTAATAGTTCCATAATTTCTTTTCTTCTTAGTTTTGTAAGTAGTCGATCAGCGCACTGCGAAGATCGGCAACAGGTTTAATAAATGTATTTTTACTGTGTATTTTCGGCGCTATGGCGAGTTTAAAGCCAAGCTTCTTTGCTTCTGCAACACGTTTGTCGACACCAGGGACGGAGCGAACTTCGCCACCGAGTCCTACTTCACCGAAGACGACCGTTTCGTCGTCTAAACGGCGTCCTGCTGCAGCACTGGCAATTGCCATACAGATCGCAAGATCCGCTGCTTGATCGTTTAGTTTGAGACCGCCGACAACATTGATATAGATGTCTTTGTCAGATAAATTCAATTTCGTGCGACGCTCCATGACGGCGATCAGCACATTGAGTCGATTGAGATCAAACCCGCTCGCAGTACGCTTAGGATACCCGAAACTGGTCGGATTGACAAGGGCTTGGATCTCAACCAACAGTGGTCGTGTGCCTTCAAGCGTCGCTAGAACAACTGATCCATCGGCAGGATTACGTTCAGCAAGGAGTGCAGCGGATGGATTTTCAACAGGTCGCAGACCTTCTTCGTACATCTCAAAAATCGCTGCTTCATTGGTTGATCCGAAACGATTCTTTGCTGCGCGGACAATCTTAAATCCACCATAACGATCACCTTCGAATTGCAATACGACATCAACAAGGTGTTCAAGTACTTTCGGACCAGCAATACTTCCCTCTTTTGTGACATGTCCGACAAGAATAACTGCAGTTCCGGTTTCTTTTGCGGCACGGATCAGGACATTACTGCTGTTTGTGATTTGGCTCACTGTTCCAGGTGCACTCGTAATTTCATCCAGGGCTAGTGTTTGGATCGAGTCAACAATCACCAAATCATAGTGACCACCACGAATGGTTGCGGCAATATCATTCGCACTCGTACTGGCAGCAAAGTCTAATCGTTCACTTGATTCAGCGCCCAAGCGTCCAGCACGCAGTTTTACCTGACTCGCAGACTCTTCACCACTGACATATAAAACAGATGTCGTTTTTGCAATAAATGCAGTGACCTGTAACAGTAAGGTACTTTTACCGATACCAGGTTGACCGGCAAGTAAAACGACTGCACCAGGAAGAATACCGCCGCCAAGCACTACATCAAGGTCGGTAGCACCTGTCGGTATTCGCTTCGAGGTGTCGTCGATCGTCATATCTTTAATAGACTGGACCTTTAACGGGTGCCCGGTACTTGAGGCTTTTGCAACTGAAGATGAGCCTGTGTTCGCAATCTGTTCAACGAGGGTATTCCACTCGCCACAGTTATCACAACGCCCAGACCACTTACTGTGTACCGCTCCGCAATTTTGACAGACAAACTGAGTTTTAGCTTTTGCCATTATATGTATTATAGCCTCTTTAAAGTGTAATTATTATTAAACTGACGGTGCCGGTTGGAGATCCTTAATACTATCGATACTCTTGTTCAACGTTTCAATTTCTGTTGATACTTTTTGATAGTCTGCGTATTTCAAATTATAGATATCAATATCTCTACTAATCGATGCGCGATCCGCATCTAGTTGGTTTGAACGAGCAAGGAGTGCAGCGCGTTCACTATTAAACTGACCCATTGATGAGAAGTCGCCATTATTCGCCCTGGTGTTGAACGCCGTAATATCAGCAGACAATTGTTTCACGTCTGCGTCGTACTGCGTCGAGCGACTTTCAATGCTCGACCCAAGTGTCGTTAAATCATTGTAGAGTGAGTCTGATTGCGCCTTTAGATTTATAAACACAGTGCTATATTGTGCGTGTAAATCGACAACTTTCTGACGATCATTAAAGTACTGTTTATAGTAGGTCTCGAGTGCAGGGCTTAAATTACCAATTTCAGTTCCCAAGATAGAATGGAGTTCATTATCGAACTGTCCCGGTTCTGTTCGCTGGTAATAGCTCATACGCGCAGTAAGATCTGTATTACTTCCAAGCGTCTTGTATTCAGCTTCAAGCAGCGCGCTAACGCGAGTACGGTCGGCATCACTCATACGTTCCCATACGGAGTGTAGCATTTCGTGGGCAGCCGTTACTTCTTCAATACCATCAAGCTGCGCATTCGTCACATCGTAAACGTAAATCCTACCCGAGGCATAACATCCAAGAATTGGGTTGCCTACTTCCTGACGTGGACAGTCTGCGTTGAATTTATCAGATCCGTCCAATTCAGGTTGTGTTGCATAAAAGTAGAATTTTCCTCTCCCCGAAAAATCGATACGACTTTCAATCGTCTGTACGTTCGATGGTACTCTATATGACCATACCGTAATTTGATCTTTGACGTACTGTTGATTTAAAAGGAGGAAAGCTGCAATCCCGAGGATAGCAATACTGAACAGTCCACCAACAATTGTTCGTCTTGGGCTATGCTTCTTGTCCAACATTGATCTGAATTTTTCCCCTTACCGCAGATATCTTTAGCACAGTACCCTTTTCGTATTCTCCGGATAAAATGCCATCAGCTACAGGTAATTCTAACAGATCTTGCATTGCACGTCTAAGGGGACGTGCACCATATTTCTCATCGTGACCTTCAGCGATAATTTGCCGTTTCGCGGATGCCGCAATCACAAGATGAATTCCCTTTCGCACTAAACGATCTTGAAGTTCAGCAAGTAACTTATCAAAGATCTTACCAACTTCTTTCTTTGTGAGTGCTCGGAAAGTAACAATCGAGTCAAAGCGGTTGATAAGCTCTGGTCGCATAATACGGTTCAAAGCTTCTTCCGCAGCAAGTGCGTTTTCATTATGAACATCATCCAAGTGTTTCTGGTCGTTTCGTGTAATCGCATTAAAGCCAAGACTTGACTCTTTCATCATACGATCAGCGCCCAAGTTACTCGTTAAGATGACAATCGAGTTTGAGAAATCAACCTTGTGACCCTTTGCATCTGTTAACGCTCCATCTTCAAGAATCTGCAGGAGCAAATGGAAGACTTCAGGGTTCGCCTTTTCAATCTCATCGAACAAGACAACGCTATACGGTTGGCGACGAATCTTATCGGTCAATTGCCCGCCATCTTCATAGCCAACATAGCCAGCAGGTGCACCGACGAGTCGACTTGCGTTATGGCGTTCACTAAATTCACTCATGTCTATCTTGATAAGGTTGTCTTCACTTCCAAAGACTTCTCGTGCGAGTACTCTTGCAAGCTCCGTCTTACCAACACCGGTTGGACCCATAAAGACAAATGATCCGATAGGGCGTTTGCTACTTGCAACCCCACTTCGACTTCGACGAATTGCACGTGATACCTTTTCAACAGCTTCACGTTGTCCAATCACATACTTTTCAAGGTGACCTTCCAGGTTTCGAAGGAGTTTCGCTTCGGACTTTTGTACACGACTCACAGGAATGCCAGTCATGAGGGAAATTGCATAGGCGATATCTTCATCGCCGAGGACAACGGGAGTTTTCTTTTCGTACTCTGCCCGAGTTTCTTCAAGTTTCGTATTGAGCTGACTAATTCGTGTCTTATACAGTGCAGCTCGTTCGTAATCTTCGCCGGTCACAGCCTCTTCCATCTTTTCATTAAGATTTTTGAGTTGGCGCATGTAGTCGCGAAGCTTACTTGGCTTACGTCCAGATTTAACACGGACACGTGCAGCGGCTTCATCAATCACATCAATGGCTTTGTCTGGCATGTAACGTTCATTAATGTAGCGGTCAGCCATATAGACAGCATCTTCAATAACTTCATCACTGATAGTGACACCGTGATGCTTTTCATAATAAGGCTTTAATCCCTTTAGGATAGCGATTGTGTCTTTGAGTTTTGGCTCTGGAACAACAATCGTTTGAAGTCGTCGCTCTAAGGCAGTATCTTTTTCGATATGCTTTCGGTATTCATCGAGTGTCGTCGCACCAATCAAACGGATTTCACCACGAGCAAGCGCAGGTTTCAGCATGTTTGCGGCATCAAGTGCACCTTCAGCTGCACCAGCACCGACGAGCAAGTGAAGTTCATCGATAAAGACAATAACATTCTTCTGCTCTTGGAGTTCTGAGACAACTTTTTTGAGGCGCTCTTCAAATTCACCACGATACTTTGTACCAGCAATCATACCCGCGAGGTCAAGTTGCACAATACGCTTGTCGAGCAAGTGCTCTGGCACATCTTCGCTGGCAATACGCTGCGCAAGACCTTCAACAATTGCAGTCTTACCGACCCCAGGTTCACCAATAAGGACTGGGTTGTTCTTGGTACGTCGGCTAAGAATTGTCACAAGGCGCTCTTCTTGCTCACCACGTCCAATCACTGGATCAAGGCGACCCTCTTTAGCACGTGCCGTTAAATCAGTTCCGAATGTTCCAAGTGCACCCTTTCGTTGTGGTGTTTTTTTCGATTCAGTCACAGTCTCATCATCACTCTGAATATACGCGTCACCTTGACGATCAAGATACTCTTCAAGCTCTGACACAATATCAGTAATATTTACATTCATATCACGAAGGAGCACCGTTGCACGGGCATTCTTCTGCGTTAAAATACTGTAAAGAATATGTTCTGTTCCTAGGTAATCCTGGTGAAACTCTTGTGCAATATCCCAACTCATTTTAAGTGTCAGTTTTGCAGTTTCGCTCAGGCTCTTCGTACTAAGCCCGCCAACAACGGCAGACACGGGAACCATATTAAGTGCAGTTTGTGCGCGGTCAAGCGTCACACCAGCATCTGCTAAGATTTTCGCACCCACTGACGCGCCTTGCGCCATAACCCCAAGTAGAAGGTGTTCGGTACCAATGTAGGGGCTTCCATACCCTTGAGCAATCAAGGTGGCATGATGAAGACTAGTCCGTGCATTGTCGGTGAGATGCGAGATAAATTCTGCAAAATCATCAGCCATAATCTTATTATCTATCCTCCTATATAAGAAGCGCAAGCTTATTTTGTTTTTTCGCTTGGTTCTATATCTAGTATAGCAAAATTAGCACTCGGGTCAATAGAGTGCTAATTTTTGTGTATTCGAATTGTACGAAAACTTACGCTTCTGGAGTTTCTTCAACTTCCCGGGCGGCGTCGAGAAGGCTATCTTCGATATTCTTCTTTGGGTTTTTATCTGCAGCAGGCTTTGGAACAGCCGTTGCTTGTTCAATATCAAGCTCATAGCCAGTAAGTCGGCTTGCGAGACGGACGTTTTGTCCACCACGACCGATAGCGATAGACTGTTGGTCTTCGTTGACGTAGACAGTCGCACGCTTGTCAGCTTCACGGATCACAACCTTTGCAACTTCCGCTGGACTTAGTGCGTTCTTGATAAACTGTTCGATTTCTGGATCGTAAGTAACGATGTCGATCTTTTCTTGGTCACCAACTTCGTTCATGACGGCCTGAACACGTGTTCCATGACCACCAACGAATGTACCGACTGGATCAACACCAGGTACTGTACTTGCAACAGCAAGCTTTGTTCGGCGTCCAGCCTCACGAGCGATCGCTTTAATCTCTACTGCACCAGTTTCAAGTTCAGGAACTTCTTGGCGGAAGAGATATTCAATAAATTCAGTGTTGCCACGGCTAAGGATAAGCTGTGGACCACGATTGTCACGCTCAATATCTTTAATGAAGACCTTGATGCGGCTACCAACACTGTAGTATTCACCTTGAATTTGTTCGCTTTGTGGAATAATACCGTTTGCTTTACCGATTTCAATACGAATAACCCGTGGCTCAACACGTTGAACAGTTCCGTTCACGACGGTACCGATCTTGTCTTCGTATTCGCTCAGCACAACTTCACGTTCCGCTTCACGAAGTCGTTGTAATACAACTTGCTTTGCAGTTTGCGCAGCAACACGCCCGAAGCTACTCACTTCATGTTCTTCTTCGATCATGTCACCAAGTGCAGCGTCTTTTTTAACCTTCTTTGCATCTGCAAGACTGATTTCGTGGGCATCACTTCCAACGATCTCAACGACTTCACGAGATACAAATACCTTTGCGGTACCCTTATCGATATTAAGTTCGCTACGAACTTCTTGATCACGTTCACCATTATCACGGCGCCATGCAGCAGCGATCGCTTGTTCAATAACTGACATAACGATTTCTTCTGGGAGGTTTTTCTCTTCAGCGATTGTTCGAACCGCGAGAGTCAATTGTTTTAGATTTAATTCATCCATAATTTCTCATTCCTTTCTTATGTACCTAAGTACTTTTCTATGAAAAAATCCGACCTGCTGGCCGGAATGTACTGTCGCTATTATAACGAATGGCGTGCGCAAACGCAAGAAGGACTACTTTGCCGGTAGCGCTTGATCCGGGCACGTTGTCAAGACGTCGAGCATTGCCTGTTTTTCCGCGAGAGTTACCCACAAGCTATACTTTTGCTTTACGGCAATTTGACGGGCAACATATTCACAGCGAAAACTTTTATTTGAAGGCAGCCAGGTTGCTGCATCACCATCACTCTTTTGTTGATTCGCATCTCCCTGCACTGCAATAAGCTCCATCGGATCGTTAGCAAGTTGTATTCGCTGTGCTCTCGTTAAGACCTGCGCACCGGTTTGCCAGGCATCAGATAAAGCAACGACATGATCTATCTGGATGGCACTACTTCCTTTTGTAAAAATAATCACCATTGCCGTATACGGGTCATTTAATGTACCGGAAGTCACGACACATTTTTCATCGACGACTGGATTCTGTAAATCCCTGTGTAAAATAATATTCCTCGTATCGCAGCCGCTGGTTGTTGTCCACCCACTCCCAAATTGGCTCCTCGAATAGTCAGTTTTCGGAGCACGACCTTTCACAGCCAAGCTTTCGAGTGTTTTTGCCGCCGATCCCGAAGGCTGTGCGACGACCGCCGCTGTTTGAGCTTTATTCGTCTCTTCAATCACAGGTGGTGCAGCTGCCAGAATAACTGCAGCAAACCCTATCAGACTAAGCAAGGCGACAATATTCCTCCGAAGACGCATGTTCATATACTTAGTATGAATTATGTAGGCAATAGTGCCAAGGAGGCTATACGGTTCGATGTGTTTGCAACAGAATGTTTTAATATTTCAACTTTTGTAAGCCGGTCATTTGGTTGCTATACTAGGTATATATGCAGACTGTAGCCCGACTTATTCAGACATTCGTTCCAGAACACTATCAACTATCAGTATCGCTTGACCGTATTGGTCGAACTTTCGCCGGAACTGTCACTATCAATGGTGAATCCGTCGTTGGTGCAAAAAACATTATGTTACACGCCAAGGATCTTGCCATCCAGTCAGTAACTTTTGACGGTAAACGAGCTGACTTTTCACTTAACAATGAAGACCAAGAGCTGACGATCACGCATCCTGACATTACAGGTGGCACACATGTCGTCGTCGTTGGGTTCTCTGGTGAAATTACTGATGGGATGCACGGACTCTATCCTTGTTACTACGAACACGATGGCGTCAAGAAAGAACTACTTGCCACACAATTTGAGAGTCACCATGCCAGAGAAGCCTTCCCCTGTATCGATGAACCTGAGGCAAAAGCAACATTTGACGTGATACTTTCTACCGAGCAAGGTGTTGTTGTGCTTGGGAATATGCCCGTCAAAGACCAACGAGTTGAAAATGACCTCCTCGTCACAACTTTTGAAACAACGCCACGTATGAGTAGCTACCTCCTTGCGTGGGTTATTGGGGAGTTGCAAAAGAAATCCGCGAAAACGAAAAGTGGCGTTGAAGTAAACATCTACGCGACGCCAGCGCAAACTCCAGAAAGTCTCGACTTTGCGCTCGATATTGCAACTCGTGGCATCGAATTCTTTGATGAGTACTTTGAAGTTCCCTACCCACTCCCAAAGTCTGACCATGTTGCACTTCCTGATTTCTCGTCCGGCGCAATGGAAAACTGGGGATTGGTTACCTACCGAGAGATTGCGTTGCTGACCGATCCTAAGACTGGATCACTCCAAACACGCCAGCAAGCAGCACTCACGATTACTCATGAGTTAAGCCATCAATGGTTTGGCAACCTTGTCACTATGAAATGGTGGAATGACCTTTGGTTGAACGAAAGCTTCGCGAATTTGATGGAATACATTTGTGTTGACGCACTAGAACCTGACTGGAATATTTGGCTTGACCAAGCTACGTACGAAGTCGTCCAAGCACTTCGTCGTGACAGCCTTGACGGCGTCCAAGCGATTCAGACAGAGGTCCATCACCCTGATGAGATTTCGACTATTTTTGACCCTTCGATTGTGTATGCCAAAGGTGGTCGGCTCCTACGCATGTTGCAGACCTACATTGGTGATGCAACCCTCCAAGCGGGGCTAAAAGTATATTTCAAGAAATATGCATATCAAAATACCGAAGCAAATGACCTATGGGAGTGTCTCAGCGATGCCTCTGGACAAGATATTGGACTACTCATGAACACTTGGATCTCACAATCGGGCTATCCAGTCCTGAGCGTATCAGAGGAAGGCGATACTATTCATCTCTCACAAGAGCAATTCTTTATTGGACCACACCAGGCTTCGGAAAAGTTATGGCCAATACCCCTCGGTGCTTCCGATAAGAACCTCCCTCGCCTTCTGACTGAAAAAACACTGACAGTAGAGCGAAGTTCTGACTCGCCCCTTATTATCAATCACGACAGCACAGCGCACTTCATTACGCATTACACGCCTTCACTCCTCGCCGAGCTCGTTGGCTCACTTGCGACGCTTTCCGACATTGACCGCCTGAAACTTTTAAACGAACAAGCGCTTCTGGCGCAAGCGAGTCTGATCTCTAGCGCCGCACTGGTTCCTCTGCTGGGATATTACAAAGACGAAACTGTTGAGGCAGTGTGGGACATTATGCTTGTCGCCTTGAACGAACTAAAGAAATTCGTTGAAACGGACATTGCGCTTGAAAACAAATTACGCGCCTATTCAGGGCAACTTGCGCAGAAGCAATTTGAACGACTTGGTTGGGAAGCAAAACCAGGTGAAACCGAATCTGACACAAAACTTCGAAGCATCGTGGTTGGCCTGATGATTTACAGTGAACGACCAGAAATTCTCGAAAAGGTTCATAAAATATATACCTCGACACCGATAGAAGAGCTTGATCCGAACCTTCGCGTTAATATTATTGCTACCGTCGTTCGCTACGCAACGGATCAAACAATAATAGACACCCTCCTTGCTGAACACCAGAAAACCACTTCAAGTGAATTGAAAGAAGACATCGCCTCGGCGATTACCTCAACCAGGAGTCCAGAAGTTATCGAGCGTCTGCTTGGTATCCTCAAAGATCAATCAATCGTTCGTCCACAAGATTTCATGCGTTGGTTTGTCTCGTTACTTCGAAACCGATACGCTCGAGTGACAACATGGCGTTGGGGTCGTGATGAATGGGCGTGGATGCAGGAAACATTTGGTGGCGACAAGAGCTATGACGCCTTTCCTCGCTACGTTGCGATCTGTCTTATGACCACGCAGCAGCTACAGGAATATAAAGACTTTTTTGAACCTTTGAAAGCTGAAGTTGCACTAAGACGGAACATCGAACTAGGTATCGTTGAACTTGAAAGCAAAATTGCGCACATTGCCCGTGACGAAGCTGTAGTCCGAAAAGCCCTACTCGAGCTCTAGATACTCATCGACTTTCGGTGGTTGACCTGACAGTGAAATAGCAACGAGTTTCATCGAAATATCCTTTAACCTTTTCGACAAAGCATAATATTCAGCCGCAAACTTCATTTGTTGCTGTTTCTTTGAGGTTATCGCAGCAAGTCCGCCACCTTGGGCTATTGATTGACGGTATTTTACTTCAGAAAAATACACCACACTGTCTTTTTCTGACACGATATCAATTTCACAAAACTTTGTTTTCCAGTTACGTTCCAGAATAGTATGACCTTCGTCGCGTAGGTACGCTGCAGCAACTTCCTCGGCGGCATCGCCAATACCTTTGGTCGTATTACTGATATCTTTATATTTGTCTCCGTATTTTTTAAGTGGCGCAAACGATAGCCGATGAAGTGGCGTCACGCCCAAGGTGTCAATTGCCGCACGATGCGCAGCTGTTCCGTATCCAACGTGACTACTAAACGCGTACCCTGGGTATACATCATCCTGCAAGGCCATGTAATTGTCTCTCGCTACCTTTGCGATGATAGAAGCAGCAGAAACGCTTTGTATCAACAGGTCTGCCTTAGGCAGCATCGTAACGTATCGACCTTTCGTTGTTTCACTGAGGAAATTAATGGTGCCATCGATAATAATTTCATGGTAAGGAGTTTTGACCTGTTCAACAGCACGAATTGTCGCTAGCCGAAGTGCAGCACCGAGTCCAATCACATCGATTTCATGCGCAGGGACCCATCCAAGTCCAAATCCTGCAGCATCGCGTCGGATTAACACATCGAGTGCATCACGTTTTTTCTTCGTCAACTTCTTGCTATCAGTGAGTCCTTCAATTGATGCATCGCCTAGTACCACAGCGCCCACAACTAACGGACCTGCCCATGGCCCTCTTCCAACTTCGTCAATTCCTAAGATCATATCCATAACTATACCTATTCATTCTACAAACATTCTTAAATTAATTCAGTCCAAAATAAAAACGCTCTCAGAACGAGAGCGTTTAATATGAAGGGGGTAGCTTACGCTGTTTCTTCGTGTCGTGCTTCAACTTCAGCTTGCTTTGCAGCAAGTTCAGCATCTACAGCAGCTTTTTCAGCTAATTTAGCTTCAGCAGCAAGGTGTGTTTCTTCCTTAAGACGTGCAGCTTCTTCTTCAGCGTGGATGTCACGAATATCATTAATACCTTCACGGTCAAAGTTAACACCACGAAGACGTGCACTTTTACCACTTCGTGCGCGTAGGTATGAAAGGTAGTTACGACGAACCTTAGATCGACGTGTAATTTCAATCTTCTCTACAAGTGGGCTGTGGAGCAAGAAGCTCTTTTCAACACCAACACCGCTGGCAATCTTACGCACAGTAATACGTGCTGTGTGCGATGCTGCACGGTCAACACGAATGACAACGCCTTCAAAAATCTGAATACGTTCTTTCGTGCCTTCTTTAATTTTCTGGTGAACGCGAACAGTGTCACCGCTTTTTGCGTCAACAACAGCTGGCTTCTTTTGTGCTTCGTTTACCAATTTAATAAGTTCAAAACTCATCTATATCTCACTTAATCTTTTATATCTGCAATCGAATATCTAATATACCATAGTAGATCTGTTTTTGAAAGGGTTAAGCAGTAATTAAATGACCCGGTTTACTTCATCGAGTGTCGTCTCACCACGAAGCGCTGCGAGAACACCGCGTTCTAGGAGTGTCACCATACCATCCGCACGAGCAGTTTGCTCGATAATTTCAGTATGAACATCAGCGACATCACCGCGTAGGAACTTCTGTATGGCTTCGGTGACGACCATCTGCTCCATGATCACAATACGTCCACTATAGCCAAAGGGAGAGCTCTCACTAGCAACAGGACGATATAGTTTGAAGGTATCGAGGTCTGGCTTTTCAACATGTGCGGGTAAGTTCGCGAGTGTAGACTTCACCCAATTACGCGTTGATTCATCAGGGTCATAGGCTTCCTTCGACGTATCATCGAGGCGGCGAACTAATCGTTGCGCAATCACGAGGCGAATTGCCGTACTAAAGATTGGGTTCACACCAATCAGGTCAACCATACGACTAAACGCTGCTGCTGTAGAATTTGCGTGGAATGTTGAAAGGACAAGGTGTCCAGTAATCGAAGCTTGAATTGCCGTCTTTGCAGTATCCGCATCACGGATCTCACCGACCATCACCACATCAGGATCTAAACGAAGCACTGATCGAAGGTGATCTGCAAAGCTCTGACCACCAGTTGTATCGACAGGAATCTGGGAAATGCCAGAAATACCATATTCAATTGGGTCTTCAAGGGTAATAATCTTACGGTCAGTCGTATTGAGCGCATTAATCATGCTGTACAGGGTGGTTGATTTACCTGAACCGGTTGGACCGACCATCAATACCATGCCGCGGGGGTGACTAATAATCTCATCGATTTCTTTTCGTTCATCTGGACCAATACCTAGTCGGTCAAGGTTTAACATCGATTCGTCATAGTTAAACAAACGAAGCACCGCGTCTTGACCATACATTGTTGGAATCACCTCAACCCTCATATTTAGTAGGTGTGTATTACCATCAATAGTAATTTCTTTTTGGAGGTGCCCAGATTGAGGTTCAGTCGCTGCGGTAGAAATATTGGCGCGTGATGCAAGTGCACCTAAAATAACACGGTATCTATCGCTATCAAGTTCTGCAACTGGGTGTAATGCTCCATCAATACGCATACGAATACGAATACCATTTCGCTGATTCTCGATGTGAATGTCGCTTGCCCCGAGGCGATCTGCCTGGGTAATAAGATAATCGAAGACCTCATCACTTCCGACAGAGTTCAATGTCTTACTCACCTCGCCGATCGTGTCGCTATCGCCTTCTTTCGCAATCTTGATATCGTCGTACACTGCGATAACCGGTGGATCGTAGCGGTTCATCAGCACGTTAAACCCACCCAAACTAATCAGAACGAAATTCGTGTTTTGTGCTTGAGCAGCATATTTTGCCGTCAGCTCTCGCATGAAAGACTGTGGTGTTTGCGTCGTGACGCCGAACTGCCACGATGAGGAGTCACCTCCAGCTCGAAGTGTAACAAGCCGGTTCTTATGCATATCTTCGTTCGTGAGAATATCGGGAACAAGCTCGATTGTCTGATCGATCGATCGGGTATCGAGATACTCCATGCCAAGAATAGAAGCACGACCTTGGGTCGACTGTTCTTCTTGCTCACGGGCACGCTCCTGAATTTTCTGTTCGTCCATTACATTCATCCTATCAAAAAACATAAGCAATTTATAGTGGTAATCAAGTGCTATAATGACCCAAATGCCCGAAATCGTCGTTATTGCTCATAATATTCGTTCAACCCACAATGTTGGCGCTATTTTTCGTACAGCTGAAGGTTTCGGTATCACGAAGATTATTTTGAGTGGCTATACGCCTTATCCTAAAGTTTTGAATGACACTCGCCTGCCTCACATTTCTGAAAAACTAACCGCGCAAATTCATAAGACAGCCCTTGGTGCCGAAACACTGGTTCCGTTTGAACACGTTGAGCTGCCCCCTCTTCAGGTGTTAAAAGATCTTGGCTATCGCATCGTTGGACTTGAGCAAGCAGATCGAAGTATGAGCCTTAAAGATTACAATGCTCCGAAGAAAGTCGCTCTCCTGATTGGCGAAGAGGTGCACGGCATCGAGCAAGACCTCCTTGATCAATGTGAAGATATCATTGAAATCCCTATGATTGGAAAAAAAGAATCATTTAATGTGAGCGTTGCCACCGGCATTGCGTTGTACGCACTCTCTACCTAATTACTTAAAGACAACCGCGTCTTCACCAAGAATCTTTACTAAAGCACCGATCAGGTTGTCGCTGCCGTCAACTTTGAATGGCATTTTTATGGCTGACTTCTTATCAGCACCAAGTACAAGAACGATCTCACTCACACCTGGGTACTGCCCGCAGATCTGTTTCAATTTCATCAAAGCGTCTTTATCATCAGGGTCTTTAACATGAACAAACAGCTTCTTGATAGGCTCAGCTTCTACGACTGCATAGACGACCGCCGACTTCCTTTCAACTTCCTGATTCTTCGTCGCCGCTTTATTTCGTTTTGCCATCACACCAGCAGTGTGTGCTTTCGGCTTTGCCATCTTGTTGCCGTGCGATTCATAGTTACGAAGCTCTGAGTCATCAACGATCTGAACGTCATCAGCAATAATTTTAATGTCAGCGCTGAGGTTTCCATCACGGTCACGAGCATTTACTTTTCCGGTCACACGAATCACTGCATCTTGCATCAGTTGACCGCCAACAACTTCATAAATACTTGGGAAGACAATAATCTCCGTCTCAGAAGTTTTATCTTCAATCTTCACAAATGCCATCTTCGATCCGCTTTTTGTCACAATACTTCGCACCGATGAGATAAGTCCGCCGACAGTAATAGCTTTACCGTCAATATCAGTTGAAAGCTCGGTCATCGGCACTGTTTGCTCGTTAAAGTACGCATCGTAATTATCAAGTGGGTGTGCACTTATATACAGTCCAAGCAGTTCACGCTCCCAGCCAAGCCGCTCTTTATCCGTATGCTTTACCGGTGCATCAAGCATGGCGACAGAGGGCTGCGCCAAAATAGTTGAATCGCCAAGACCACCAAATAGATCGGTCTGTCCACTCAGTGCTTCCTTCTGTAATTTTGAGGCAAAGGCCTGAATCGTTTCAAGATTAAAGAGAAGGTCTGAACGGTCAGCCAACGTATCAAATGCGCCCGTCTTAATTAAAGATTCCCACGCCTTTTTATTCACTCGAGATGTTGATACACGTTTTGCAAAGTCTTCTACAGATTGGAACTTGCCTTCAGCCCGCGCACGGAGAATTTCCTCAACCACAGCAGTCCCAACGCCTTTAATTGCCGCCATGCCAAAGCGAATTTCCTTTCTATCAGGTACTACCGCAAACTCAACGAATGATTCGTTAACGTCTGGTGAAAGTACCTTAATTCCCATGTGCTTACATTCGTTCATTTCGATGGCGAGTCGATCAAGATCACCTTGGTCACTGGTCATCAGCGCTGCCATGAAAGCCTCTGGAAAATGTGCTTTGAGGTATGCAGTCCAATACGCAATCATGCCGTAACACGCTGCGTGAGACTTGTTGAAACAGTATGCGGCAAAGTCCTCAAGCTGCTTCCAGAACTTTTCCATATCATTTTTGTTTGCGCCTGATTGTTCAGCAGCACCTTCAATAAAGCGTGTCTTCATCTTCGCCATCATCTCGAGGTTCTTTTTACCGATCGCTTTACGGAGTGTGTCAGCCTCACCTCCGGTAAACCCTGAAAGGTCTTTTGAGATCTGCATAACCTGTTCCTGATAGACGAGGACACCGTAGGTTGATTGTAGTGCATCTTCCATCTTTGCATGTGCATACGTAATTTCGCGCTCACCATGTTTTCGCTTAATAAAGTCGTCAATAAATTGCATTGGACCTGGGCGATACAACGCAACCATCGCGACAATATCATCAAAGACGGTTGGCTTTAGTTCTCGAAGATATCGTTTCATGCCGGCAGATTCAAGCTGGAAAACACCGGTCGTGTCACCTTTTTGGAGGAGTGTATATGTATCTACATCATCGAGCGGAATCTCTTGTAAGTTAATGTCAGTTTTAAAAACCTTCTTTATAATTCGAAGTGCGTTGTTGATAGTTGTTAAGTTTGAAAGCCCTAGGAAGTCCATCTTCAGCAGTCCGAGCTCTTCAACTGGACCCATCGGATACTGCGTTGCAACCACGCCTTTTTGTGACATTTCAACTGGTGCGAACTTCACAATATCGTCCGGTGCGATCACGACACCCGCAGCGTGTACACCGTGACTTCGAATCGTGCCTTCGAGTTGAATCGCATAATCAAGTACCCGCTTTACTGTTGGATTAGACTCATATTCGTGACGAAGATCCGCATCTTCAACGACGCTGACAGAAAGTGGAATGTGCCGACCTTGTACGGGCGGTGGAATCAGTTTTGCAAGACGATCACTTTCAGCGTAAGGCACTTGTAGCACACGCGCAACGTCACGAACTGCGGCGCGCGCTGCCATCTTACCAAATGTCACGATGTTAGCCACACGCTCTGTCCCATATTTTTCGGTACAGTACTGAATCACCTCGTCGCGACGTGTGTCCTGAATATCAATGTCGACGTCCGGCATGCTAATACGATCAGGGTTCAAGAAACGCTCAAACAGCAGGTCGTATTTTAGAGGATCAAGTTCTGTGATGCGAACAGCATAGGATACGATGGATCCAGCTGCACTACCACGACCAGGTCCAAAGATAATGCCTCTGTCTTTGCCCCAGTTAATAAAGTCCTGAACGATCAAGAAGTACCCATTGAATCCCATACGATCAATCACACCTAATTCGTAGTCAGCACGCTCAAGTACTTCCGCAGGAATATGTTTCCTGTATTCTTCAACTGGTCGCGAAAGCGGATCTTCAGATTCAAGATCACCATAGCGGACAGAAAGCCCTTGAAACACCATTTGGTGCAGTAGGCTTTTTTCGCTATGTCCTTTAGGTGTTGGGAAGGTTGGGATCAAAATGCCCCCAAGCTCCAACTCAACATCACAACGATCAGCAATTACCTTTGTGTTTAGTACTGCCTGGGCGTGTGTCTTTCCCCATCGCTCAATAAGATCTAAAGGTTCGGTCACATGGAGTTCAAAGTCCTTCAGTGACATTCGTTTTTCGTCAGAGAGGAATGAACCTGTGCCCACACAAAGCAGAATCTCGTGCGCGTCTTGATCAGAATGAGCGAGATAATGCCCATCGCTCGTGATAACGAGTTGAATATCAAGTTCTTTCGCAAGTCTTTCGAGGTGGTCGTTAATCTTGGTTTGTACATCCCAACGAGCAGGTGCATCCTGGTGACCGTGGTCTTGCATCTCAAGGTAGTAACGGTCGCCAAAGACAGATTTATACCAAGCTGCGACCCGCTTCGCCTCTTCGTAGTTATCGTTCTTTAAATTTTCACCGATCTCACCACTGGCACAGCCAGAAAGAATAATCAGCCCTTCGTTATACTTTTCAAGAAGCTCGTGATCAATACGGGGTTTATAATACATGCCCTCAAGGTTCGCTATTGAGCTGAGGCGCATCAGGTTCTGATACCCAATTTTATTCATCGCTAAGATAATAACGTGATAGCGTGCCTTGTCTTTTTGTGGATCACGATCATGACGTGACCGAGCAGCGACGTAGGCTTCCATACCGATAATCGGCTTAATACCTGAAGCCTTAGCAGTTTTATAAAACTCAATGACACCAGACATTGTTCCGTGATCTGTAATAGCGACTGCTTCCATACCGAGGTCTTTGACCTTATCGACCAGCGCAGGGATCTTTGTAAGTCCATCAAGCACGCTGTGATGTGTATGATTATGGAGGTGCACATAGCTAGACGCAACTAGAGATTGCGCTGTCGTTTGATCTGTTTTCGCTTCTGCCCGCATCCCTACTCCCCGGAGTATTCCTTAATATTCTTAGTATAGCGAATCTGCGCTCAGTCGTCTGTAGTAAAAAAGTGAGTAGTCCCCTCGTTATAGCTATTTTGTAGCGTGTTGCTGGACGGTATTCACGATGTACTGAACAAATTCGCCAATACCACCAGGAATATCGACAAGGAGATTGAGTATCCAAATAAGTACTGCGACAACAATTGTACCACCGAGGATGCTTCCGACTCCAAAGGATATACCTCTAAAGAAGTTCATAAGATACACTTGGCGTCGACTCTTATGAAAGTCGTAAAATAGGTCTTCGAGGATTGCTTTACGAGCACCATTCTCGTTGTCTGTTTTTACTTTATGAATAGCTTTTTTGATCATAAGTATGATTATATCGTAAGTTACAAAAAAGACGCGCCTTTTGATAATGAACGGCGCGTCATTCTTTAGAAAGAATTACTTATTATTCTTTATGATAGTTTTAGCGTTTTTTGCAACGCCACTGCTTCTTGCTTTTAGTTCTTTGGTCGTATCGACGACGACATCAGCAGCCTTCTCTGTTGCAGATACAACCTTATCAGCCGCCTGACCAGTCACTTTTTCTGCCTTCGTGATAACATCTTCAGCAACATCACCGGCTTTGTGACGAACTTCTTTGCCTTTAGCAATCGCTTCGGCTTTCTTGTCTTCTGCTTTTTGCTTGAGTTCTGCACGAGTCTCTTTTCCGCTCTTTGGTGCGGTTAATATTCCGGCGACGAATCCTGCAGCAACACCGATAATTGTTCCAAGTAGTACTTTTCCTTTAGCCATGATTATTTCCCCTTTCTTGAGGTCTTAGTGAACTTCTTAATATACTTTGCAATGATTTCTGCAATAAAGAACGGAGATGTGAGGCGCGACACACTTGCTACAGCAGATCCTACCGAATCAACAGCGTGCGCTGCAGTCTTTGCAACGCGTCGAATCTCTGCAGATAAGCGAATAAGGTAAATAACAAGAATAATGCCGACGATCAGAAAGACTGATAGCACAACGGCGAGGATAATAACTAGTATTTCAGCAGCTGAGCTCATGATGGAACCTTTCTAATGGGTAACTTTTATATCCTTATTATACCCTGAACGTAAGTGGAGGGCAAACAACTAGCTGAGACGTTGCTTGAGAAACTCAGTAAGTTCTGCACCGTATTCTTCGCTTTCAAGTGCAAGGTCAACAACTGCTTTGATGTATTTCAACTGATCGCCCGTGTCATGCCAGACACCTTCGATAAACAAACCGTAGAGTTCACCTGTTTTTGCAAGTTCTTCGAGGCTATCGGCAATACCGATCTCGCCACCATGACCAACTTTTTCTTTTTCAATAATTGGCCAAATCTCAGGTGTTAAAAGGTAGCTTCCGACTGATGCAAAATGAGACGGTGCGAGTTCTGGTCCTGGCTTTTCAACAAACCCACTGATGCGGTGAAGACGATCTGTTCCTTCGTCAGCAAGGCTCACGATGCCATATTTGCTTGTTCCATCATCATCAACTTCAATCAAGGAAATGACTGACTTACCTGTTTTGTTGTAAGCATCTTTTAGCTGAATTGGCCATGCAACCTCGCTACGGAAAAAATCATCGGCGAAAAACACAAAGAACGGTTCATCATCATTAATGAGATGGCGTGCATTAAGAATTGGTCGTGCATTTCCTTTTGGAAACCCTTTTTGACGAACATAGACAAAGTTCGCAAGTTCTGCGACGCGTTTAATCTCATCAGCTTTGTCATCCTTGCCGTTTTCACGAAGTTCTGCCTCAAGTTGATCGCTTCGATCAAAGTGGTCTTCGATCGCACGTTTCGTACTACCTGTGACAATAATAACTTCTGTCACGCCGGCTGCAACAGCTTGCTCGACAATTACTTGAATAACTGGACGGTCAACAATAGGGAGCATTTCTTTTGGCATCGCCTTCGTTTGTGGAAGGAACCGAGTCCCAAGCCCCGCTGCACAAATAATTGCTTTCGTTGGCTGCTTCACTATTACTCCTCCAATCGTTTACGAATTAGTTGTCCGGCGAGTCCAGGGTTCGCCTTGCCAGCAGATTTCTTCATCACCTGCCCAACAAGGAAGCCAATTGCTTTATCCTGACCGGCTTTTATATCCGCAACGGACTGCGCACTCGCAGGATCAGCCAGAACTTCGTCAACAATGGCGAGAATTGCAGATTCGTCACTTTCCTGTAAGAGATTTTTGTCTTCAGCGATCTTTCGTGGTGATGCTTGACTTGTCAGTAGCTCAATAAAGATTTCTTTCGCAGCAGTACTTGAAAGTTCGTTCTTCTTTACCATATCAGCTAATTCACTATAGCCCTCTGGCGCAAAGTTGCTTGCGATTGTCGCTGTTTCCTCGTCACCCGCAGTGACTGAACTTGCAAACCAGTGAGCGACGCGGCGTGCTGCATCATCACCGGCACTTTTTTGAATTTCAGTGATCAGAACCGCATAACTTTGGTTTCCAAGTAGCGCTTCGATAACAGAGCGATCAAGCCCAAGTGTTTTCCAATTATTGCGGTAATAGGCAGGAAGGAGCGGCACTTCTGCTTGCATAGCCGCAATATCCTCGTCGCTGAGAACAACTGGTGGGATATCGGCATCAGGCATGTACCTATAGTCCTGCGCATCTTCCTTACTTCGCTGTGAGCTTGTCTTTCCAGAGGCGTCATCCCAACCCCTTGTTTCTTGGACAATCTTCTCACCTTTTTCTAGTCGTTCAATTTGACGAGTAAATTCATATTCAGCGGCTTTTTCAACACTTCTGAATGAGTTCAAGTTCTTCACTTCCGCACGTGTACCAAGTTCGGTCGCACCTTTCAGGGCAACCGAAATATTCACGTCAAAACGCATGTTTCCATGATACAAATCACCATACGTCACACCAGCAAATGTCATCAAACGATGGAGCTCAGTTGCATACGCTTTTGCAGCGGCAGCCGAATGGATATCCGGTTCTGACACAATTTCGATAAGTGGCGTACCGGCACGGTTCAAGTCAATGAGGCTAAAGTCAGAATAGTGTGTCAGTTTGCCAGCATCTTCCTCGATATGCGCATGGTGAACGCGAACTGTAACGAGCGTGCCATCAAGCAGTGGTGCTTCGACATAGCCTTCAAGAATAATCGGCTGATACATCTGACTAATCTGATAGCCTTTTGGAAGATCAGGATAAAAATAATGCTTTCGATCGAAACGACTGACGTGTGCAATACCAGCATTCAGCGCCTTACCAGCACGAACCGCAAGAACAATCGCTTCATGGTTCAAGACTGGCAACATACCAGGAAGCCCGAAGTCGATTGGGCTGGTTGCATCGTTTGGTGCTTTGCCGTTCGCATCATTATCCGCACCACTAAAAAGCTTACTAGTTGTTGCAAGCTGCACATGACATTCAATGCCAATTGTCATGTCGTATTTATCTAAGATTTCAGGACTCACCATTAGATTGCTCCTATGTCTTTCAGAGCTTGTTTAAACGACAACAGTGCTCGCCGCGCGCTGTCATAACTCAACGTTACATCAGGCTCATGTGCGATTTGGTTACGAAGCTTGTGGGCTGTCCAGACATTATTAGCGTTTGACCACTTCGGCTGCATTTGCTTCATACGTTCGCCCATCGTTTCGCCGGCAATACCCTTATCTTTCAGTGCTTGGTCGAGGAGTGTATCAGCATTAAGCACCGTCATATGATAGGTCATCGATTCATCGCGCTTTAGCTGCTGCTCAATGGTCATCCAACGAGTACGGTACTTCTCAACATCAAGCGTTGTTGGACCACGACGTGTCAGTGATACGACCGCATAAAGAATCGCACCAAACACAAAAATGGCTGCAATAAAGAAAATGACTGAAATTGATTGGTCCATTACGCGTTCTCCTCGATAGTTTTTGCAAGTGCTAATAGCAATGCATCGTCACGACGTTTTCCAATAAGTTGGACACCGATAGGAAGCCCTTGCTCATTTTTACCAGCCGGAACACTAATCGCTGGAAGACCAGCAAGACTTGCAGGGACGGTCATGACATCAGCAAGATACATCTTTATTGGATCGTTGGTATTTTCACCTAGTTTAAATGCTGGAGTTGGTGCAACTGGCGCAACCAAAACATCGAATGACTGAAACAATTCATTAAATTCATTGATAAGCAACGTGCGAACTTTCTGTGCTTGCAAATAATAGGCATCGAAGAAACCACTTGAAAGTACGTAACTTCCGATCATGATGCGTCGTTTGTTTTCCGTCATAAAGCCCTCGTCGCGCGATGAACCATACAGTTCACTTAGTCGAGATGCATCAGCTCGACGACCATATCGAATACCGTCATATCGACCTAAGTTGCTACTAATTTCCGCAGGAACAACAATGTAATAAATCGCGAGGGCGTATTTCAAAAGGGAGAGACTGACTTCTTCAACTTCATGACCAGCTGATCGTAGTTTTTCAATGTATTCATTAGTTACTCGTCGAACTTCAGGGTCAACATCATCGGTCATCGCTTCCTTGATGAGACCAATTTTCTTTTTGCCTTCCAAAATGGTTGGTGTAAAAAAATCAGGTAACGTCGTCATGTCTTTCGTATCTTTACCACTCATGACGCCCATAACGAGCGCGGCATCATCAGTATTAGAAGCTAACACGCCAATCGTATCAGTGCTACTCGCCATTGCAACAACACCGTACCGACTCACTGTTCCGTAAGTAGGTTTCATGCCGACAACGCCATTGAAACTTGCTGGCTGACGGATTGAGCCGCCAGTGTCAGTTCCAAGCGCAAATGGAACAATACCGAGCGCAACGACAACAGCCGAGCCACCACTACTTCCACCGGCGACCCGTTCCTGGTCAACTGCGTTCTTAGTGGGACCGAACGCAGAGTTTTCAGTACTTCCACCGTGCGCAAATGCGTCAAGGTTAGCCTTCCCGATACAAATTGCCCCTTCAGCCTCAAGCTTTTCAATTGCCGTGGCTTGCAAAGGTGCTTCAAAATTCTCGAGAATCTTACTTGCTGCAGTTGTCGTACCACCAAGCGTCAAAAAGTTATCTTTCGCAATAAACGGCACGCCGGCAAGAGAGCCAGTAATTTCACCTCGATCAACGGCGTCAGCGCGTTCGAGTGCACGAGTTTCGGTCAGACTTAGTAGCGCATGGAACGATTCGTGTGCATGCGCCTTCGCAATCGCTTCTTCAACATTCTTACGTGCAGAAACGCCAATAAAGTCAGAAATTTTGCTCATACTTAGAGAACCTTTGGTACCTTTATCTGCTCGGCTTCTGTTGCGGGTGCAAGCGCCAATAAAGCTGCCTTATCGATGCCATAATTATCAACCACATCCTCACGCCAGACATTTTGAAGATCAGTCACTTGGTACGTTGGCTCAACTCCTGTCGTATCAAGTTCATCAAGCTGCTGAATATACCCAACAATATTTTCGAGGTCGATCTGTAAAGCGCTTACTTCATCGTCAGTAAGCTGCAAACTACTCAGCTGTGCTAGATGCTGCACATCATCGCGGGAGATTTGTGTCATATACTTATATTATACCGTAATACCAATGATAATGAACAATTTAAAGGGGTATATTCTGCGTTACATTTTTGAGCGTATCTCAGAAATGAGATCGCGAAGCTCTGCGGCTTTTTCAAATTCAAGATTCGCACTTGCAAGATCCATTTGTCCAGACAGATCTTTCACAAGACTTGCGTATTCATCTTTCGGAATTTTCTTAAGATTAAGCTTTGGCTTTCCGTCATCCTTTTTCGGAATGATCGCACGAAGCCCTTCATCAATCTCTTTTGCTACGCTTGTCGGCGTAATATTATGCTCCACATTATATGCTGCTTGAATGGTGCGTCGACGACCCGTTTCATCAATTGCTCGTTGCATTGAATCGGTCGTCTTATCTGCATACATCAATACTTTTCCCTCAAGGTGACGCGCGGCACGACCAATCGTCTGTATAAGTGCACTTGTACTACGAAGGAAGCCTTCTTTGTCGGCATCAATAATTGCAACAAGACTTACCTCAGGAAGGTCGAGTCCTTCACGAAGCAGGTTAATACCAACGAGTACATCATACACGCCAGAGCGAAGGTCACGTAGAATGTCACTGCGCTCTAGCGTATCAACTTCACTGTGAATATACGCCGTCTTGATATCCAGCTCCTGGAGGTACGTTGAGAGATCCTCTGACATTCGCTTCGTCAAAGTCGTTACCAACACACGCTGACTCTTTTCAACACGTTCACGAATTTCGGCGATCAAGTCGTCAATCTGACCAGTCGTCGGACGAATAATAATTTCAGGATCAATCAGTCCTGTAGGACGAATAATCTGCTGGATTGGCTCAGGGCTATGCGCAAGTTCATAGTCTGCTGGCGTTGCTGAGACATAGATCGCCTTGTTGATATGCTTGTTAAACTCATCAAATGTGAGTGGGCGGTTATCGAGTGCACTTGGCATACGGAATCCGTTATCAACCAACACTTCTTTTCTTGCACGGTCACCATTATACATACCGCGAACCTGTGGAAGTGTCATGTGGCTTTCGTCGACAAATAGCATAAAGTCATCAGGGAAATAATCAAGGAGCGTCGCAGGCTGTTCACCTGGCTCACGGTTTGTCAGGTAACGGCTATAGTTCTCGATGCCTTTTACAAACCCGGTCTCTTCAAGCATCTCAATATCGTACTTCGTACGTTGACCAAGGCGCTGTGCTTCAAGGAGCATATCGCGTGATTCAAAAAACTCCATTCGTTCTTCGAATTCTTTTTTGATCTGTACAATCGCCTGCTCCAGTTTTGCTTTCGGTGTCACGTAGTGACTACTTGGGAAAACGGTCGTTTCATCTGGCTCACCAAGAATCTCACCTGTGAGAGGATCAATTCGAGTAATTCGCTCAACTTCATCACCAAAAAATTCAATGCGATACGCAACGTCACTACCGGCCGGGAAAATATCGACAATATCGCCGCGAACGCGGAATGTACCACGATGAAAATCGATATCGTTTCGTTGATACTGAATGTCAGTTAGCAGACGAATAAATTTGTCTTGCTGACGACGCTCACCTTTTTTAATCGTAATCGACATTTCAGCATAGTCATCTGGTGAACCAATTCCGTAGATACAACTGACACTGGCGACGATAATCGTGTCACGACGCGTTAAGAGAGCCGTTGTTGCCGCGTGACGGAGGCGATCAATCTCGTCGTTGATCTTACTGTCTTTTTCGATGTAGGTGTCGCTACTGGCGATATAGGCTTCTGGTTGGTAGTAATCAAAGTAGCTCACAAAGTAGTGGACTTCGTTATCTGGGAAGAACGATTTAAATTCACTATAGAGCTGCGCAGCCAATGTTTTGTTATGCGCGAGAACCAAAGTCGGTACACCACGATCAGCAATAATATTCGCCATCGTAAAGGTTTTACCACTTCCTGTCACCCCAAGCAGTGTCTGTTCTTTGTCACCATTATCGAGACCTTTAATAAGACCAGCGATTGCAGATGGTTGATCGCCAGTTGGTTTATAAGCAGATTGTAGGCGGAAAGTTGAATCCATTAGAACCTATTATACTATTTTTCACCAAATGACCGTATGGTCATTCATCATTGTATAGATGCTTAAGAAATTACAGGGCCTTGAGACTTGTAAAGCCGTTTTTGAAACCAGTTTGATACTGTGTCAATAGGTCAGCGTTACCTGTGCAACCCGCACTCGCGAGCGACAATCCGTAGGTATCATTACCTACTTTTGTTGTTTGTGAGGTTGTCTGAGCTTCACTGGTAGATGGGTTTTTAATGATCGAAGCAAAGGCGCCTTGGTCATTCGTACACTTTGTCCCAACAAGATCAGAAGAAGTGAATTGAACATATTGCGTTCGATCAGCTGTCTTTAGCACAGTAAACTCAAAGCCTGGTGTTCCTTTCGAGTAAAATACAGTAACACCAAACGGTGCAATATCGACTGACGTCAGTGTTCCAGGGTCAACCGCTGGCGTGGTTGAAGCCGTTGCGCTGGAGACTCCATCGGTTACATCCGTCTCTGTCGTCGTGTCTTTTGCAGCCGTGACTTGTTTTGAAGTATCAGTGGCTGATGGTTGGGTTGTTTTTTTCGTAAGCACAACGGCGCCAACGACAAGCAACACTATCCCTAGAACAATGATTATGACAATGAGACCTCGCTTGCTCTTCATCCTTGCCCCCAATTTCATCAAACACCCCACTACCTTATACGCCTAGCATAATTCGCTAACGCCAAAAAGTAAATGCTTAATCTTTTGACTTGTTCAACTCATGCTCATACTGGTTGATGACATGAATAATATCATCGTGATTATCCATGACTTTATAGAGCTTATGATCGTTGTCGCTAATTGTTCCAAAGCGCTCTAAGAGGAGTGTTCGTATCAATTCGTCAACTGGTCCCCAGAAGTCTGAGCCAACCAGAATGATTGGTGCACGTGGAATTTTATTTGTCTCTTCGAGTGCAAGAATTTCAAATAATTCATCGAGTGTTCCGAAGCCGCCCGCAAAAAAGATGTAGGCACTTGCATCAAGTGTCATTGCGACCTTGCGACCAAAGAAATGCTGAAATTGAAAGCTTTCGGTCGTGTAGTTATTGAGACTTTGCTCATGTGGCAGAAGGATATTCAATCCGATTGAGTTACCCCCGGCATCATAAGCACCTCTATTCGATGCCTCCATAACCCCGTAACCGCCGCCAGTGACGACTGCATAGCCATCACCTGCAAGTCGGCGAGAAAGTTCGTATGCATTTGAAGAAATGCCATCTTCTTGTGGTTTCCGTGCGGATCCAAAAACAGTGACCGTTTTGTCATACTTACCAAGCATGTCGAACACTTTATCAAACTCCTCAGTCACACCATCAAGACGACCCTCGGCTGCATCGATGAGTCTCCTTCTCACTAGCAAATCATGTTTCGAATTCTCTCTTCGAAGCGCAGGCACGGTCTTTGGTTTCCTGACAGGTAACTTTTCAGGTGAAACAGCGCTGTTATCAAGTTTCTCAAGTACCTGTGAAGCCAAGTTCTTGAAGCCCATGTAACGGACAAAGATTTCGTTCCACAAACTTTCGCGGAAGTGATACGCGTAACGATTTTCATATGGTTCTTTGTTTGAATACGCAAAGCTGACATCAAAAAGGTTGAATGCAACTGGAAAGCCGTCATATATAAGTCCAACGTAGTCACGATCTTTCCAGAATTCTAGTTCTGGGTCAAGTTCAAAAAGGAGATCTTCAGCACGTCGCCAGTGAAGATCTTCTGGTTGTACGTGTGGCTCAAAGGCAATCGTACTAATGCTGTCTTCTTTGTGCTTACCAAGGTACCGCTGAATCACACGCCAGTGAATTTTGTGACCAACCATCAGGCTTGCATCGCCTGGGTCTGCAACCAATGTACTCACCACAGTCTTACCAAAATGCGGCTGTTGACTCTTTAGCTTGAAGAATGTCGAGTAGAGCTTTACTTCGTTCATGTAATGAAACAAAAGTGGCAGCGTTTTCAACACAAGACCACGCATCGTCTTGGCGTACATGGGTGTCACCACAATCACACCCATTTCTTTTGTGTGTGTCACATTGTGAAGCTTCTTTTGCACGAAGTGAGCTGCAAGATCGACATACTTGTTGTGGTCCATAACAACAATTTTAAGGTCGCGTTCTTCATAGTCTTCAGGTGTAACAGTTTCAAACAGTTCATCATACCTATTGAGCCATTCAGGACCTTCAGAGAAACGAAGAGCGGTGTAAAGTTCACTAAAGTCTTCGTGATCAAACATTGCTTCGATATCATCGTAGCCAAGTTTTTCCATCAATGCCTTCGGTGGCATTTGGCGAAGGAGGTTTTTTGCACTTTCGTGCTTGATGACAAATACCTTACGGTTGAAGTTGACGCTATTAGCAGCTTTCACCATAAACGGCACAAGATACTGCACATCTTCAGATCGAGACTCTTCAGCGCCAATAATTCGAACGAGGCGCTTAATATCACTTTCAAGTCGAGCTTCAAGACCATGGTAGACTTCCTCGCCAGTCGCAATGGCAGGACTCAGTCCCATTTGACGAAGATTCTCGTGTGCTTTCGCAACGATGTCACCAATTAATTTCGTATCAGCAGCCGTACGACCACTTGCATGTTCAAGCTGACGAAGTGACTCCGTAAAGATTGGTTCTTCTGCATCTAATAAGTCTCGTAAAAATTTTGCCATGTTAAAATTCCCTCTCTTTAACCGGCATATCGTGAAGAACAGTACCTTGATGTAAAATACCCTCTTTTGCTCCAAATTTCGTTACAACTGATGTTGAATTTGCACTTCCAAATACAACCGCTTCTTTTATCGATTTGCCCTGAGCATACTGACTCACAAACCCAGATCCAAAGGCATCGCCAGCACCGGTTCGATCGATAACGGGAACATCTTCGTACATTCCGGCTTCAATAATTGTCTTTCCATCCGTTGCTACAACACCATTAGGACCATCACTCACGACGGCGACAGGAACATAGTGTAGCAAGTGATGAGCAAGTTCTTCACTTGAACTACCTTCAACGACAAGTGCTGCTTCATCTTTATTAAGCAGTAGCACTTCAACGTCTTCAAGCAAACCTTTTAAGAGTTCAGGCTGATCAAGCTCTGCTTGACCAGGATTAAAGGCAATTTTTATACCAGATTTTTTTGCATGATCAAAAATAATGTCCAGCGCTTCATATGCACCGCCAAATGATGATACGTATAACCATCCATAGCTTTTAAAATCAATTTCCTCGTATTCTTTTGCCGTATGTGCCTGGGCAGCACCACGATATACCAAAATAGTTCGCTCACCTGATTCTGTCACGAGAATCGTCGAATACTGAGTACCTAATACTTCGTCGTAAATAGTTTTGGAGGTATCAACGTGTTCCTTATCGAGTTCACTTAAAACTCCATGCCCGGCAATGTCCTTGCCTACACGACCAATAAAACTTGCTTCAAGTCCTTGGCGACTAAATGTAACTGCGGCGTTTGTTGCACCACCACCAGTCGCAAAAAGAACATGTTCAACGTTGAGCTTAGCTCCTAATTTAAATTCTTCAACATACTCGTTGGACGAGGCATCGAGTTGAGAGCTTATGCCTTTGCCGCTCAGGAAGACATCTTGTGAAGCAGCACCCAGCGCGCAAATTATAACCATATGCACTATGATACATCTTTGGTATACTTATGACAAATGAATAACCTTGAAAAGCTTCACCAGCAATTTAATCAAAGTCCATGGCTCGATAACCTAAGCAGAGACCTCCTTCACTCAGGAAAACTAGCTGACTACGTTTCAAACGGAGTCCGTGGTGTTACCTCTAATCCAACGATTCTCGAGAAAGCCATTCTTGGTAGCGGCGCCTACGATGAGCAAATTAAAACACTTGCCGCCACTGGTGCGGATGCTGAAACAATTTACTGGCGAATCATTGAAGACGATATTAAGGAAGCTGCCGCATTACTTCGTCCTATCTGGGACGAGAGTAACGGTGGTGATGGTTTCGTTTCACTTGAGGTATCTCCCCGACTCGCAGAAGACCCTATGTCAACCCTCGAGCAAGCAAAACGCCTTTGGCAAGAAGTTGGTCAGCCAAACCTTATGGTAAAAGTTCCAGCAACCGATGCAAGTATGCCAATTATTCGCGACCTACTTCTTGCAGGCATTAACGTCAATGTGACACTTATCTTCAGTCTTGACCACTACAACTTAGTTGCTGACGCACATCTTGCATCACACGAACTAGGGCGAGAAAACTTGGCACGAAGCGTCGCGTCTTTCTTCGTCAGTCGTGTTGATAGCGAAATCGACAAGCGACTCGAAGTAATTGGCACACAGGAAGCACTTGATCTTCGCGGTCAAGCAGCTGTCGCTCAAGCACATATCGCTTATAGCATTTTCCTTGATAAGTTCGCTAGGATGCTCGAGACAAACCCAGATGGCGCTGGCATCCAACGATTGCTCTGGGCTTCAACTTCAACCAAGAACCCTGCGTACGATGACCTTATGTATGTTACCTACCTTGTTGCACCTCATACGGTGAACACATTACCGGAAGACACAATTACAAAAATTATTGATCACCTTCCAGAGAACACTCAAGCTATTTCGAGCGACTATATTGAGCACGCAAAAGAAACCATGAGTAACCTTGAGCGGGTCGGCATCGATTTTGCATCAGTTGCTAAAACTCTCGAAAACGAAGGAATCCAAAAGTTCCAAGCATCTTTTGACTCATTACTAAAAGCTATCACGTCAAAAATGACGCAATAGCTTTTAAAAAATCTTTGAATTGTCTTTACTAAAGAACTGCTTTGCCTGCACATCCAAGTGCAGCAATCTTTTCTTCTACAACAGCACGAACGGCTTCACGAACTGGTTCCATAATCTTTACGACAGCGTATTGATCAGGATTGTCAGCAAGGACCTTTACAAGATTTTCGCGGAATGCAAATCGTAAGTCACTATTAATATTTACTTTACTCACACCAATTTGTGCAGCTTTTTGGAAGTATTCACCGGGTGTACCACTTCCGCCATGAAGGCTAATCTGACAATCTATATTGTCGCGAATTGCCTGCAAGAGCTCGAGGTCAAGTTGTTTTGGAACAGGATACTTACCGTGGAGATTTCCAATTGCGGCAGCAAACGTATCGATACCTGTTGCATCAACAAAGGCTTTCGCACCCTCTGGAGTTGAGAATGTCTTCTTGATTTCTTCGTAGTCAATGTCTTCCGTATGAACATTGCTGCTTCCGCCAAAGTAGTGCGGTTCACTTTCAACCAATGCACCAGTAAACTTTGCGTACTCCACCACTTCTTTTGTTGCAGCAATAATCTCTTCGTCAGTGGCATCATGGTTCGCTTGAGAAACATCGATGTGAATGAATTCAAATCCAGCATCAATTCCACGCTTTGCATCCTCAACGGCAGGGCTGTGGTCAAGGTTAATGTATACCTCAACACCATATTGACGCTTGTAGTTATCGATAAGATCACGAATATTATCAAGTCCCATCGCTTTTACTTCATCGTGTGTCACTTCGACGAGAATTGGTGAATTAGTCGCCTGCGCAGCTTCCATAACTGCAATAATCGTATCTTGGTTATCAATATTGAACGCACCGACAGCAAAATGTTGCTGTCGAGACCGTTGCATTAGATGACGTGCTCGCGTTGTATTGTCCCGAATCTCTCGAATTGATATGCCCATGTATGCCCCCTAAAAATTATCTAAAATATAGCTTTGAAATTAGTATATCACTTATGCTTCTTGATGGTACCGAGGAGTATCCACGCACCATGTCTTAACTGATTCGGCGATCTGCTCCCCGGTGAGACCAAAGGCTTTAAAGAGGTCTTTCGGATCACCAGACTCACCAAATCGATCTTGCATCCCAAATCGGTGGATTGGTACAGGAAGTTTTTCAGATAACAGTTCTGTTACAGCGCTCCCGAAGCCACCAGCAATCTGTGCCTCTTCGGCAGTAATCACGCGACCAGTTCGTTTTGCGCTTGCGACAATTGTTTCTTCATCAAGTGGTTTGATCGTTGGAACGTGCACTACCTCAGCGTTAATGCCCTGTTCAGCCAACAGCTTTGCAGCAACCAATAGTTGATAGGTCATCGTTCCGGTACCCATAAGTGAAATATCGGTTCCATCCTTAAGGATGTATGCCTTACCAATTTCAAATGGTGACTCTTCCACGCTAAATACTGGTGTCTTTTCACGAGCGAGACGAATGTAGCTTGGTTTGCCATTTTCAGCAATTGCTTTTGTTGCTTTCTCGGCTTCAATTGCATCACCTGGGGCAATTACTACCATTCTAGGAAGGACGCGCATCAATGCAATGTCTTCAAGCATTTGATGGGTTGCGCCGTCTTTACCCGTGTAAATACCCGCATGTGAACCAACGATCTTTACCGGTTGATTATTCAAAGCAATGGTCGTACGAATCTGTTCCCAGTTTCGTCCGGGGCTAAAGGCTGCATAGCTACTCGTGAATGGAATTTTTCCAGCACGTGCCATACCACTTGCGACAGTGACGAGGTTTTGTTCAGCAACACCAACCTCAACGAATCGCTTTGGAAATGCTTCTTTAAAGAGATGCATCTGCGTGCTTTCAGTTAAGTCGGCACATAGCGCAACGACTGCTTCGTTTGCTTCGCCCGCAGCTTTCAAACCACGACCAAATCCAGCACGTGTTGGATCAAGTTTCATGTTATCGCTAAATAGGCTAGGGTCTAGTGGGTAACTCATACGCCTGCTCCTTCGTGAGTAATCTTTCCATCAAGTGTTCGTAACTTTTCGAGTGCAATCTTCGCTTGTTCACTGTTTGGTGGCGTGCCATGCCATTTATAGTCATATTCC
The DNA here is from genome assembly GCA_028288995.1 of Candidatus Saccharimonadota bacterium. Lineage (GTDB taxonomy): Bacteria > Patescibacteriota > Saccharimonadia > Saccharimonadales > Saccharimonadaceae > Microsaccharimonas. The sequence goes on along the minus strand of JAQGHF010000002.1, from coordinate 81,898 downwards.
ATAAAGTCGACGCCCTTACCTGGGATCGTATGTGCAATGATTACCGTTGGGCGATTCGTAATCGCACGTCCTTGGCTAACAGCATCAATAATGCTTTCAATGTTATGACCATCAATTTCAATAACGTGCCAACCAAATGACTCCCATTTACCCTTAAGGTCTTCGAGGGGCATAATATCTTCAGTGCTTCCATCAATCTGGATATTGTTTCGGTCGATAAACCCAATCAGTTGAGAAAGTTTGTTCTTACCAGCAAACATTGCCGCTTCCCAGATATTGCCCTCGTCTAGCTCACCATCACCCATGACAACATAGACGTAACGGTGTTTGATCGCATCCATGTACTGCATCGTGTAGGCGTAACCTGCAGCTTGAGAAAGTCCGCTCCCAAGAGGACCACTTGTGTTTTCAAGACCAGGGAGGCGTTCACGTTCTGGGTGACCTTGGAGACGGCTACCGAATGCTCGAAGCGTCAGGAGTTCTTCTTTATCGAAGAAACCAGCTTCAGCCATCGCAGCATATTGGACGGGGACGGTGTGTCCGTTGCTGAGGAAGAAGATATCACGATCAGCCCATTCAGGGTCTTCTGGACGAATATTCAAAATGTTAAAATACAGCGCCGCAAAAATGTCAGCAAGCCCAAGTGGACCGGCACTGTGCCCGCTTCCTGCTTTTTCAAGCATACGAATAATATCTTCGCGAATGTCATTCGCCTTTTGCTGTATTTGAGGAACCGTCAGTTTATCCACCCTAAATCACTCCGTGTTTATTAATTTCTTTCGTCAATGCTTCATACGCCGCTGCTGGATCTTCCGCTCCAGAGATAGCACTGCCCGCGTTCAAAACATTCACATTACCCTGCGCCAATGTATATGCATTCTCCAAATTGACCCCGCCATCCCAACCAATTTCTACTGCAGGGTTAATTGCTTTGACGAGTCGTACTTTTTCGAGTTGCATCAAACTTGCGGTACCACCATTCTTACCTAGTTCTCCAGAAAAGATCATAACGTGGTCAACAATTCTGATGATATCCGCAAGCGTCGAGGGAACTGTCGAACGTAGTAAAGCAACGCCAGCCTTAATGCCCGCAGTCTTGATTTGATTCACCAGGACTGCACGATCTTCCTGGATCTCTGCATGAAAAATGATAAGGTTCGGCTTCAAATTGATAAGCTGTGCGATATGTTCGCTTGGACGCGAGACCATTGCATGAATATCAACTTCCCATTCTTTCGGCCAGTAGAGCTGTGCTTCGCCGAGAAGGAAGTTAGGTGCAAATTCACCATCACTAATATCAATATGGACGCGCTTGGCAAAGGGCGCCAAACGATCAATCGACGTTTTATAGTCGTCTAAGGTCTCTGTCAAAATTGTTGGCGCCACTATTGCCATATTCTACCCATGATTTTAGAGCTCGTCTATCTCAGCATTGCGCCGCTTATACCGAACCGCAGAAGCGAATGGTGTACTGAGCCATGTTTCAATAATGCCCTGCCATGTTCCATCTTCGCTTTCAAGGACCCGTGATGGCAATGCCAGGACATTACTATCATTGTCGTTGCGTGTCATCTTTGCTTCAAAAGCATCCCAGACAACACTGGCACGTATACCTTTAAAACGATTTGCGGCCATGGCCATACCTTGACCACCGCCGCACAAGAGGATGGCACGTGCTTCCCCTTCTTGTTCGCCAAGAACTTGAAGGGCAGCGGCTTGCGCAAACTGAGGAAAATCGTCATCCGGATCAAGCCGTTCATCGCCGACGTCTTGAACATCGTACCCATGCTTCACAAGATACGCAAATACTTTTTCCTTCATGTGGAAACCATTGTGATCACTGCCCAAAAAGATCTTCATAATATATATCCTAGTATAAGCCCATTACGGTTATAATAGCGCCTATTCCTGCAAGGTCTTTCCCACATCTGCGATGAGTTCAACGAGACGGTTGCTGTAACCCCATTCGTTGTCATACCAGACCATAATTTTTGCAAGGTTTCCGCCCACAACTTTTGTGAGAAGAAGGTCAACAACACCAGAGTGGCTGTTACCAATGTAGTCACGGCTCACCAGTGGCTCTTCGCTCACACCAAGAATCCCTTGGTAGAACGGCTCTTTTGCAGCTTTCTTAAATACTTCGTTGATTTCTTCAACTGTTGTATCGCGTCCAAGAAGAACGGTGATGTCGCTAATTGAAACAACTGGGGTCGGGACACGAATACTGAGTCCATCAAACTTACCAGCAAGCTGTGGCAATGTTTTTGTCACTGCAATTGCAGCACCAGTTGTTGTAGGAACGATGTTTTCAGCAGCATTACGACCTTCACGAAGGTCCTTTGAGGGAGCGTCTTGAAGCGCTTGGCTTGCTGTGTAGCTGTGAACAGTCGTAAGGAGTGATTTCTCAACACCAAATTCGCCGTCAAGGATCGCCATGACCATACCGAGTGAGTTAGTCGTACAACTTGCGTTGCTGATGATTTGTGATGCGGTTGCGATCTTGTCTTCGTTAGCACCAAGCACGATTGTATCAACGCCATCGCTCTTTGATGGACCGCTAATGACAACGCGCTTTGCGCCAGCTTGAATGTGAAGCTCAGCTTTTTCTTTTTCAGTAAATCGTCCTGTTGATTCGATAACGAGTTCAACACCAAGGTCACCCCACGGAAGTGCTGCGGGATCTTTTTCTGCAAGTACTTTGACATGCTGTCCATTAACAATGATACCGGTTTCATCGTACCCAACAACGTGTTTGTATGCACCGTAGTTGCTGTCGTGTTGCAACAAGTACGCGAGTGTCTTTGTGTCTGTAAGGTCATTAATCGCGATAATTTCTAAATCGCTGCGGTCGAAAGCAATTTTAAATGCATTTCGTCCAATACGGCCAAATCCGTTAATTCCTATTTTTGTCTTGCTCATCTTGACCACATCCCCCTGCTTACGCATATTAAGCCAATAATCATAACCTCTTTAGTATATACACTGGCCTAGCAATGTCAAAGAAAACTCCAGCTGACAAAAACCGCGATTCTCCGTATACTAATAAGGCTATGAAAAAGAGTGAATTACTCGAGAAGGCAGCTCCACATTATGAGGAGGATCAAGTCCTCGAGCTTGAACATGCCATTGATATTGCGACGAAAGCGCACATTGGTCAAAAGCGAAAGAGTGGTGAGCCATATATTATACACCCGCTCTCTGTCGCAGGAACTCTTATTGATTGGGGTATGGACATCGATAGTGTCCTTGCAGGCGTGCTTCACGATACAGTTGAAGACACAAACATAACACTCGAACAACTTGAAACACTTTTTGGCAAAGATGTTTCCTTCCTCGTTGATGGTGTCACCAAAGTCTCACAGGCCCGCGCTGGCATGCAAGACCTTGCAGAATACCTCCCTCAAACGAAGGATAATCTTTCAAAACTTTTGATCGCGGTCGGACAAGATGTTCGCGTCATCATTATCAAACTCGCAGATCGCCTCCATAACCTTCAGACGCTGCAGCACATGTCAAAAGAAAAACAGGTGAAGATCGCGCGCGAAAGTCTCGAAGTATTCGGACCTATGGCCGACCGTCTTGGTATGGGTCGCGTCCGCATGGAGATTGAGGAGCTCGCCTTTAGCTACCTCGATCCAACTGAATTTAAAAAACTACGAAACCTTATTCGTAAACGCCTCGGTAAAAGTACGCGTAAATTAGGTATCGTTCGTGATGAAATCGCTAAAGCCCTCCACCATGAAAAGGTAGAGTTCGAAATCAATGGTCGCGTGAAAAGCGTATATAGTCTTCACAAAAAACTACGAAAAAGTGGTAGCATCGACGATATATATGACTTAATGGCGCTCCGTATTATTGTTGAAACAAAAGAAGATTGTTACCGCGTTCTCGGAGTGCTCCACTCACTGTATCAGCCAATGATTGCCCGTATTAAAGATTACATTGCCGTTCCAAAACCAAACGGCTACCAAAGTCTTCACACAACAGTCATCACGCCAACGAAACAGATTATTGAATTCCAGATTCGTACCTACGATATGCATGAATTTGCAGAGCGTGGACTAGCGGCGAGCTTCCACTACCACGAACAAAAAGGCTCAAAAGATTACACACGTGGCAAAAAGAGCTCGATCCTTCCAACTCATATGCAATGGATCAATCAACTGCAGGAAGTTGCGGACAAACTTCGTGGTGGTGAGGATATTACATCCGATCAGCTTAACATCGATTTATTTGGTGACCGCATCTTTGTCTACTCTCCAAAGGGTGATATCTATAACCTGCCCGAAGGTGCATTACCGCTCGACTTTGCTTATCTTGTTCACAGCGACATCGGTAAGCACGCTAACGGATTCCACGTAAATGGCATGATCCGACCATTCAATGAGCCGCTTCATAATGGTGACATCGTTGAAGTGATGACGAGAAAGAATAGTTCGCCAAAACAGGCATGGCTTGATCATGTCACCACTACACACGCACGTAACAAACTCCGGGCACAGCTACGCCAACTCGGTATTATTAGTGGCATCAGTCATGCCGCGGCAATCATTCGTGTTAAGACGATGAGGAAGAAAGAAAAGTAGTGGACGTTTTTGTTGCAACTTCAACGGTTGCAGACGGAAGTATGTTTAATAGTGATGATCCGGGCGACCAAAAAGTAGTCGAGAATCGCAGAGTATTTCTTGCTGCTCACGACATTACCCTCGAACAATCAACACGAATGAGAATAACGTTCGATTCCGATGATTTTTGTCGTTACGCTGAAGTAACGGATACTAATAAATCCGACGGGATGTACGGAACACTTGAGATTCCATACGACGCACTTGTCGTGACAGAACCAAATCATGCATTATTTCTTCCTGCCGCTGACTGCATCTGTGCAACATTCTACGACCCTGTGCATCACGTACTCGGTCTCGCTCACCTGGGTCGCCATAGCCTCGAACAACAGGGTGGGATGAAGTTTGTTGAGTATCTAAAAATTCACTATGATAGCGACCCTAAAGAGATGAAAGTATGGCTTGGACCTGCACCGGGAAAAGATGTCTATCCGATCTGGGCACTTGATAATAAAGGTATGAAAGAAGTAACCTTTGAGCAGTTGCATACTGCCGGTATTTTAGACGACAACATTATCGATAACCCTGCCGAAACCGACAAAGACCAGAATTATTTCTCGTACAGTGAATTCCTAAAAGGACAGAGAGAAATCGACGGTGACCACGCTATGGTCGCCATAATGAGAAAATAATGCGTTCTTAGATAAGTCCGCTATGCTCGATGAGTTCAGTAACGAGTGGTGAACCGATAATAAATTGACCTCGATAGACACCTTTTTTATCATCATATGGTAGCAACACTGCCCCTGCTTCTTCGCAGATAAAGACGCCCGGTGCATTATCGTAATAGCCTTTGCCTTTGACGAGGTTCACAATACCATCAATCTTACCCTCAGCAAGCATCATGTATTCATGTCCCGACGCGCCAACTGGTAGCATTGTCCGCATGCGCAACTCGCCTAATGCTTCTTGGATATGTCCAAATTTTATTCGTGTCATCGAGTAAATAAACAAGTTGCCCTGCTCACGAGCAGTATTAACATGGATTGGTTCACCGTTTTTGAAGGCGCCTCTCCCTTTTAGTGCTGTATAAAGAAAATCATTAACGAAATCATACACAACCGCGGCGATCACTTCACCATCATGTACGAGTGCAGCCATGTTAGTACTAAACGGCAGCCCTCGAATAAAGCTCGATGTGCCATCAATAGGATCAACAAGCCAATAGGTTTCACTATTTCCGGATGCACCAGTCTCTTCGCCTTCGAATCCCATGTCAGGAAAAGCTTCTGCAAGTTTCGCTTTTAACGCTTCTTCAACCTTCACGTCGTAAATTGTTACCGGAGAATGGTCTAGCTTACTTGTGTGCTCAGTGTTGCCAAAGACACCCAATAGTTCATCACGAAAACCCTTAAACACATCCACAACGAGTGCCTGAGTATCGATAACCACTTGGTCGTCAGAACTCACTACTTCGTGTTCCAACGCTCGATTGATTCGCGAATGACTGCTTTGGCTTCTGCAATATCACCCCAACTTTTTACGATAGTCGTGCCCGGTTTCTTCAGATCTTTATAGTGATTAAAATGGAATTCAATTTGATTCAAAAGTTGCTTTGGAAGATCTTCAAGTGTGTTGATGGCATTTCCGGTATTGCGGTCATCGGCAGGAACGAAAACAATCTTATCATCAATTTCACCGTCGTCTTCAAACTTCATGACACCAATAATCTTCGCTTCGAGGAAGATACCTGTAGGCAGCGGTTCGCTTGTAATAACAAGTGCGTCAAGCTCGTCGCCGTCTTCATCAAGTGTTTGTGGAATAAATCCGTAGTTTGTTGGTTTTCCAAAAATTGTTGGTTCCCCGCGATCAAGCTGAAAGACTGCAAGGTCACGATTCCATTCAATTTTGTTACTACTTCCAGTTGGAATTTCGATGACGACGTTAGCCGTACCATTATCGATATCACCAGGTGTTAAAATTTTGTTAAAGTCTGCCATCATGTTCTCCTATTTCTATTACCTGTATTTTATCAGTTTTTACCCAATATGTACTAGAATGCGCTGGACAGTTTATAATCGTAGAAAGATGAATATGAAATTAGTCTTGCCACCTGACTATATCAAGCAAGCAACTGAACTTGTAAAGAAAGCTGAAAAACGTATTTTTTTGATTTCTATGGTGATTGCCGATCACCCAGCAACGCATGCATTAATTGCCGCGCTTGAAGAAGCGGCGAAGCGTGGTGTTACCGTTACTGTAACTGCCGATATCTTTACCTACGGTGAAGTGAGTGGCGGCTTCTTGCCCTTGAAATACTATAGTCCAGGTGTGAAAGAAGTGAATCACATGGTGAAAAGCCTCAAAGCGGCTGGAGTAAAGTTCCTCTGGCTTGGTCGTGGACGGATTACACTACTTAATGGTCGTACACACACTAAATGGTGTGTCGTCGATAACACTTGTTTCGTCTTTGGTGGTGTGAATATGTATCAAGGTGGTATTGCCGAAAATACCGACTATATGTTCAGACTCGAAAACAACCGACTCGCAGACCGACTTGGCTACGAGCAAAATCGTATCGCAAAAGCTGAACGTACATCAACGAACTACCCGAGTGTGACATACGAACTCGAAGGTAATTCAGTCCTCATCGACGGTGGTATCATCGCTCATTCTGTCATTTATCGACGCGCTCTTGAACTTGCAAAAGAAGCATCACATATTGTCTTTGTGTCACAGTATTGTCCAACAGGGAAACTCGCACGCATTCTTAAAAAGAAAGATGTTGAACTGTACTTTAACCGTCCAGAACAAGCTGATACGTTGAACCGAATACTCATTCGCCTGAGCATGCTAACGAGTGGTCTTAAAACCCGATACATAAAAGAACCGTACCTCCACGCAAAGTTTATTATCTTTACGATGGAGGACGGTTCTCGAGTTGCCATCACTGGATCACATAACTTTGCATTCACTGGTGTGCTATTCGGCACACGAGAGATTGCGCTCGAAACAGCTGATCCTGCGATTATCGATCAGCTCGAATCTTTTTACGAAACATACATCAAAGCCTAAACTTTACCTTAAACCTCTAAAGATGGATCGCGATTATAGTCTTCAAGATACTCACGAATGGAAAGTGCCGCTGAGGCACCTTCACCGACCGCACTTGCAATCTGCATCGTTGCGCCACTTCGAACGTCACCACTCGCAAACACGCCCTTCATATTTGTACGGAGGAGCTCATCAGTTTTAATCAGCCCGCGTGCATCAAGTTCAATGCCGCTTCCTTCAAGGAACTGTGTGTTAGGTAAAAGCCCAACAAATACAAAGACACCATCGGTAATAAATGTGACAGGTTCATTTGCTTTCATTGCATTCACGGCAGTCACACGACCGTCAGTCGCAATAATTTCTTCAGTTGTTGTCTGAAGGTGAATCGTTACCTTTCCAGATTCAACGAATTTCTGCATATCATGCTGCAAAATGTCACTTGCGCTCACCTTGCTACGTACCAAAAGATCAATATGCGTTGCATAGCGAGTCAAAAACAATGCCTCTTGAAAGCCAGAGTTTCCGCCGCCGATGACAACGAGTTTCTTTTCACGGTAAAATGCACCGTCACACGTTGCGCAGTAATGCACGCCACGACCATATAGTTCAGCTTCACCGGGAACACCAATTTTTTTGTAATCGCTTCCAGTGGCGATAAGGACAACTTTGGCTCTTACTTCAGCGCCGTCGACGACCAATACTTTATGGTCACCTTCATCTTTTAAGGATGTGACATCGCCGTATTCGATGTGCGCGCCAAATCGTTCGGCTTGCTTTTCAAGATGACCAGCGAGCGTCAAGCCTTCAATTCCTTCGGGAAATCCAGGATAGTTGTCGACAATGTCAGTAATTGCCGCAAGTCCACCAATGGCGCTCTTCTCGTACAAAGTCGTGTCAATATCTTCACGAGTCGTATAGATAGCGGCCGCCAAAGAACTTGGTCCTGCCCCAATCATGACCACCTCTTTGACTTCTTTAATTGAATTATCCATACCTCTCCCTGGTCTCTCCTTATTTACTATACTTAATATAGTATACTACTTATGCTAAAAATTATTGTGCAGCTGTTGCCGCTGCGCCAATTGAATGGATCACTACGATAAACTGCAGTGGTGCATTTGCTGGAATCATACCTGATCCTGCAGTTCCATATGCTTGGTCAGAAGGAATGGTCAGCTTCACCGTACTTCCTACTCGCTGTCCTGTCAGTCCATCTGTCCAACCCTTAATGACGGAGCTGAGTGCAAACGTGACCGGCGTATCAGTATTCGTGTCTTTCTTTGTTGAGCTGTCAAAGATCACACCATCACTCGTCCATCCAAAGTAACTTGCGCTAATTGAGTCAGTTGATTTCACTTCATCACCCGTACCTGCAACAAGAATATCTTTTTGCAGTGCGGTGACTGACGTAGGGTCAAATGCTGCGGCGCTATAACCAGAAAGTGCAATTGAGTTCGCAGCATTCGTTGCGGCTGCAGCTTTTTGCTGCGCAGTATAGTCAGCGAGTTGCTTCGCCTGGCTTGCCTGTGATGTTGCTGCGTCCTTTGTAGAATTATCGTTTGCAAGGATCAATACGATAAATGATCCGATTGTACCAACAGTCAAAACTACTGCGATAATCCAGATTCCAATTTGTTGTGCTCTTGTTGTACTTGTTGCCATTACACTACCTTTCCATTTGTCGCGGTCGTCACTTTTTCAGTCACATCTGCCATTATTTTATTCACTTCATCACCTGTCAATGTCTTTTCATACGAACCAAGTGTAAACCGGAGCGTGACATTCTTTGTCTCTCCGGATTCTGGTTCATAGATATCGAGTGGCGTCAGAGTAATTCGAAGTGTCGAATCGCTATCATGACTCAGTGCATTTTTTGCTGCGTCATACACTTGTCCGTAGGTCACATCGCTGGCAACCTGGAATGAAACGTCACGATCAGTGCCAGGATATTTACTCAGTGGCTCATAGCTCGTTCCGAGCGCGGAAGTCAGTTTCAAAAGCGAGACTGGTGAGATTTCAAATCCAGCCACATTGTCAGAAAGTTTGAATGCTTTCTGTACAGACTTTTTAAATTCACCAATCACACCAATTCGCTCACGAGTTTTCGTGTCCCATACGCGGGCACTTCGTTTTGGTTCAAAAGGTTGTGTCACCGGATAATCCGCATCAGCTTCAAGTGGCTCGTAGGCAAACTCAAGACCAAGTTCAGTCGCAATGTAATCAAGATAGCGTTTCGCTTCATAATACGCAGCGCCTTCGGATTTTTTATTTGCTTTTTTACTTGCCGCAACAACAAACCCAAGTCCATCAAGTTCTTTCGGTACATTCTCTTCAGTAAGACCGGTGAGCTTCGTGTGGAATTTATTTAATTCAAAGATCGCAAAATGGTCATAGCCAGCCTTGATGTTTGGATGAATATTTACAAGCAAACTTGGGACAATACTTTGGCGATAGTATTGAAGGTCAGGACTGATGCTATTCGTCAATCGATAGGCAGTTTCGGGATTCTGTCCTGCCTTACGCATCACATCACCGTGAATGAAGTTATAGGTCAATACTTCGTTAGCACCAGCACGAACTAGGAGACCACGAACCTTTGCGCGTAGCAGGTCAAAATCACTCGGACGAACAGCCGTAAAGTCGCGTGTCGGCAGTACAGGATTAATTGAATCAAATCCACTGAGTCGTCCCACTTCTTCGATGATGTCTTCAGTAATATGAATATCATTACGCCAATAAGGCACAGTAACCGTAATATCGGTGCCATTTACTGCAACATCAAATTCAACGTTCTCCAATAGTTCCTTAATGTCGGCTGCACTAAACTGCGTACCAAGTGTCTCGTTAACGATAGGTTCTTGTAATGAAACTATGATTGGGGTGTGCTTACCAGGATACGCATCAGTAATATCACTCGCGATAACCGCACCAGCAAACTGCCCCATCATCTTGGCTGCTTCAACTAACACCGGCGCACCAAGCGGTGCAGGAATTCCCTTCGTCAAGCGAGTAATTGATTCACTAAAGATACCGTGTCGCATTTGGACTGCACGAAGTTTATATAGGTTAAATGTTGCTGACTCTACAAGGATTCGTTTGGTATTCGCGTCAACTTCAGTCGCCGCACCACCCATCGCACCAGCGAGACTCACTGCAGTTTCCCCGTTCGCAACAACGATGTCATCAGTACTAAGTTCAATTGTTTTCCCGCTTAACAGTGCAAGTGTTTCACCTTCTCGTCCTGAACGCACATGAATATCAATCTTGTCATTATTTACGGCAAGTAATTTATCGTAGTCAAACGCATGCAGCGGACGACCAGCAAGAAGTAACATATAGTTCGTAACGTCAACAATCGCACTAATTGGGCGAATGCCACTTCGTGATAAGTAAGTCTGAATTTCTAATGGAGACTGTGCAGATTCACTCACATCAGATAGCACAATCGCCTGGAACCTATCAGAAAGTTCTGGCTCGTCGATCGTCACAGAAGGTGTCTCAACAGAACTGTTCGAAGTAATTTCAGGGTTGAGGGTATCAAGCCATGCTGGTGTCGTAAAAGCCTTACCTTGAATGCCGGCAACTTCGCGAGCAAATCCAATAATACCGAAGGCATCAGGGCGGTGGGTCAATGATTTGTTTTCAATATCAAGCAGATAGTCGTTTAATTCATACAATTCAGCGAAACTTGTACCTGGTTCAGCCTCTTTATCAACGGCAACAATGCCGCTGTGGTCATCGTATAGATCAAGTTCTTTTGCGCTGGCAAGCATCCCATTACTCATAAAGCCACGAAGTTCACGAGCACCAAGAACAAATGGTTCTTTGTCAGCGAATGTTTCAGGAACAATACTTTCTGGTGGAAGCCACGCAGCTAACATACCAGCTGTCACATTCGGTGCGCCACAGACAACTTGGACGAGTCCATTTTCGTCACGTTCAACGTTTTGTACTTTCCCGCCGTCATCAATTTTTGTCAGATTCAAGTGGTCAGAATCTGGAACCGGGCTACACTCAACAACCTTCACGACAATCACGTCTTTGTATTTTTCACCCAAGTCTTCGACACTCTCGATTTCAACCAAACGAGCACCAATAAGCTCAGTGAGCTCTTCGATCGAAACATCAATATCGGTAAATTTTTTTAGCCAGTTTACGGAAACGATCATGCGAACTTCCTCAAGAAATTAAGTTTTGCAGATTCAAAATGACGAAGATCTTCAATGCCGTATTTCAACATAACGAGACGCTCAACACCACCACCCCAGGCAAAGCCACGGTACTTGGTTGGATCAATGCCTGCCTCGCGGAGGACATTCGGGTGAATCATGCCGCATCCAAGCATCTCAAGCCACTCACCAGATTTACCACCAAGTGCTGCTGGTTTTTCAATGGCGAACTCTAGTCCAGGTTCAACAAATGGGAAATATGCCGGCTGTGTCTTAATACGAAGTGTCTGTCCGTAATAGACTTCGAAGAAACTGCGAAGTGTGCCAAGCATGTCGCCAAGTGTTGCATCTTTACTGACAAAGACACCCTCAACCTGATGGAACGTGTGTTCGTGAGTTGCATCGACATCTTCGTTACGAAAGACACGACCATAACTAATGGCAGCAATCTGTCCGCCAGCTTCAAGTTTGTCTTTCCCGGCCTTAAGGATACGGTTTTGCATCGTACTAGTATGTGCGGGAGGAATAAAGCCTTCTTCTGTACGGAAGGTATCATAGCCATCACGTGCCGGGTGATTTTCAGGAAAGTTCAAAGATCCGAACATATGATAGTCATCATCAATTTGACGAGACTCGACTGCTTCAAATCCCATACGGGTAAAGATGTCGATAACGTTCGTCATCTCAGTTGTTAAAGGGTGCGCAGATCCTTCGTTGGTTGGTAAGAATTCAGGTTGTGTACTATTTACATCCCAAGGCGCTGTTACATCGAGTGTTTCAATTTCACTACTCTCCAGTTCATCCTCGCGGGCTTCAATGGCGGTCTCAATCGCTTGTTTTAATTCGTTGACTGCTTTTCCATAAGGACCCTTTTCTTCGGGTGCCAATGTACCAATTGCACTATACAAATCCTTAAATTCTGGGGCACGAAGAATATCACGAGGTGTCTCGCTTGTCTTTACCCGCTCCAAAAGTTGCAGTCGTACAGAATCTAAATCATGACTTGGCATAACTAGTCGTTATTATACGCTAAAACGCTCGAGGCTGTAAGCCGTTTGCATTGGTTTTATTACTTAGCCGTTTTTATGATAATGAAGATTGCGACAGCAACAACCAGGATACCGATAACAACCCAAAGCCAAAGCAGACTTGAGCCTTCTTTCGTTCCCTTTATATACTGTGAGTCAGTCACGCCATCAGGAAGTTCGGCTTCTTCAGCCTTTTTTCTTGCGCGATCTTGCAGTTCGGTTGCCAGTCGTTGCTGCAGTTCAGATCGATTCTCATCTTGTCTTACAAATAGTGCCATATATGCCCTAGTATACATCAAACTAGACAGTTGCTGTTTATGCTATACTGTAACCATGTTGACTATAAGGAGGGAAACATATGGCTACGAAGAAAGCCGCTTCGACAAATAAAAAGGCTCCAGCAAAGAAATCTGCTGCAGCTAAATCAACCAAAACGACCGTTACGACAGCTCCTGTGGCTGCAACGTCGAGCACACTATCTGGACATATCCAGCAATCTGTTCGATCTGTAGCACTCTGGCGCGCACTTGGCGCTGAACTTGTTGGAACGTTTCTACTTGCTGGTGTGGTCATCGCCGGACAAGGACAGCCAATTTTCGTGCTCTTTGCACTTGTTGGTATCATATTAACACTTGGGGCAATCTCAGGTGCACACGTTAACCCTGCGATCACTATCGGTGCTCTCGTTACTCGCCGTATCGGCTGGTTACGAGCTATCGGATACATCGTTGCGCAGTGTCTTGGTGCTGCTCTTGCGTACGTCGTACTCAATGGCTTCATCAGTGGTGCTGATGCAGTGAGTGCACAGGCGCAAGCATATGGACAAACAGCTCCATCATTGTTTGCTGCTGCTGACGTTGCAAAACTAACTGGAAAAGAATGGTTCGTCTTCTTCTCTGAGTTAACTGGTACAGCGATCCTTGGACTTGCCTACGCTAGCGCTACCCGCGTTGTCCGTGACCGTCTTACTGGTGCGTTTACCATCGGACTTGGTATCTTTACAGCTCTCATGATTGCTGTAAGTGCTGCTGGCTACGTTGCTGCAACTGCCGTTATTAACCCTGCCGTTGCGATTGCTTTGCACGCATACAGCTGGACTAGCATCTGGCCATTTGCGATTTACGCACTTGCTCCAGCCATCGGTGCTGTCATCGGATTCGTCATTTACGACCTACTCCGTGGCAAAGAAGCTTAGTTACTAAGTAACACACCAAAACTAAAATACCTCGCTAATGACCAGCGAGGTATTTTAATTGTCTTTGAAAATGTTTTTGTAATTTTGGCTGCTATAGACATAGTTCGATAACGAGTCAAATAGCAAGTCTTTGACGATATGTATCGAATCAAACTCTGGAAACTTTCGTAAGAGTTCTTGTCGATGCCCTTCATGGCTTTTTAATAAATCACCAATCGAGGCAACGTTATAATCTTCTTTAAATGTATTCGCATCACCGGCCATAATATTAATGATTGCAGGAAGTAACTTATCAACGAAACGTACGAAACGAGCCTCTGGCTCAACTTGAGCCTCGTATCTTTCCAGAAGCTGTGCCATATGTGGAGGTAGCTCTTTTAATAGCCGAGTGGTTGCCTGGGCCTCGGTTGCCTCTTTCTTTGCGCGTTCTTCGTCACTTATGTCAAAGGTCCATACATCGCCGGCATACACTTCCGGAAGATCGTGCACCAGGCTAAACTGTGATACGAGTCCAATATCAAGATCAGGATAAAAGTCAGCCGCAAGCTCCATCGCAGATATTGCCAAATGAAAACTATGTTCGACATCTGTCTCGCGATCACCATCCGGATATCTCGGTGCTCTTTCAACCTCCGAAAATGCAACGCTCAAAGCACCAAGTATCAACATGTAGTCATGTGCGTTTTGTGCCGAATTTTCTGTCTTTTTTATCATTACCTGTATTCTAGCAGATAATTATTCGTCGAGTTGCGGTCTATCGATCAACAGCGCTTCAACACTCTTGTCGGTGTTCGCAATCTTGACGACATCGGTATCAATCTTGCCAAGTTCTTTGTGCGCATTGTTGTAGTGGTTCACTGTCGTACCGAGTGAATTCCCCAGCTTTCCCATAAAGCTATCGAACGCCGCAATATGGCGCCCAAGCTTGCCTACCTGGATCTGAATATCTTTTGCTTGCTCCTCAATCTGGAGGCTGCGAAGACCTTGCAATACGGTCTGAAGATACGCCATAAAGCTGGTTGGACTCACAATAATCACCTGTTTCTCGCGGAAGGCATATTCAATAAGATCACGTGCCGAAGAACCTGTTCCAACATCCCCAATTAAGAGGTCATAGTATAACGATTCACTGGGAATAAACATGAACGCAAAGTCCATTGTTTTTTCTGCAGGCAAGATATATTTACTCGTTTCGTCGATACGTCCTTTTAGGTCTGTGCGAACTTTCTTGAGCCATTCTTCGCGTTCGACTTTTGTCGTCGACGAAACCATACGATTATAGTTCTCAAGGCTAAACTTACTGTCAATCGCAAGGATCAATCCTTTATCAAGGAAGACAACTGCATCGGCAATATTGCCATCTTTAAACTTGTACTGCATCTGATAATTTTTTGTCGGCAAGATATTAGAAAGCACTGATTCCAAATAGTATTCACCAAACACTCCACGTTGCTTTGGATTTTGCAGCACGTTCTGTAGTGTCTTCAGCTCATCCGCAACATCAATAACGCGGCGATTAGTTTCATCTAGTTTTGCAAGGCGCTGCGTCACATCACTCACCAACTTACCACTTTCTGTCAGCTGCCTTTGCATCGACGATTGCATATTAGTGGCGTTTCGTTCCAACTTATCACCAAGAGATGTTTGTAAGGCTGCAATCGTTCGGTTCAGTTCCGTCACATCTGATTTCAACATTTCAACACCGCCATTGTTGTCATTCGGCTTCATATCACGAAGACGCTGGCTGATTGCAAACAACGCAGCCCCAAGACCCAAGACTACTACCAAAAGAATCACCAACAAGACTTGTTCCATATCACTAGTATAGCAAAAGCATAATAATAAAGGACCCCCTCGCTAAGAGTGGGATTCTTTATACGTTTACTGCTTTGGTGGATCGTCCGAAACGAGTGGTACGCCAACCGTTGGTCCATTTTGTGAGACAGTGACAGTTTGTGTTGAATCACCAGGACCAACGGGTTGCACCGTACCCTGCGCAACACCAGCATTATAGATGACGTGCTTCTTGTGATGGCGGATGATAAACAACATTCCAAAGCCGACACCGGCAAGCCCGATGACCGCAATAATGATCACAGGAATCAACGGAAAGTCGATAACGTCTTTACCGTCTGCAATATTCTTCTGTGCAGCTGCGGTGAAGCTAGCAACCTTTGAGTCATTTGGATAGAGGTTCTCAACAACAGCAAAGTTCTTTAGAGCCTTCGAGTAATGCGAGGTGTAGAAGTTCGCAATTCCCTCCTGCCATGCAGCTTGAGTCGCACTCTTCGTATCAAAGGTGATATTACGGGCAGACGCAAGATCGATTAGGTCTTTGATATCACGAATGTAATTAAATACACTGTTGCCACTACCTGAACCATCGGCGGTATAGGTTGCGATTCCCACCACTTCACCGTTATTGGCAAGTGCGGGACCGCCACTATTTCCGTGTCCAATTGTCGTGTCTGTTTCAATCAATTTCTTGTCGCTACCGGATGCGTTCTTGATTGACGATACTTTTCCAGTTGTCAGTGTCACTTCGCTTGAAGTTGAATCAACGATACCGTTGTCGGATGCATTTCCAGGATAGCCAAGGATAGAAAGATCAGATCCTTGAACTGCTGTGCTAATGCTCCCGAGCTTCACGATTGGGAAGTTTTTGCCGTCTACCTTAATGATCGCAACGTCAGATGCTTTAAATCCATCGTAGCCATCATTCGCACGATAATCCGCAGCAACAAGGTTTGCTTTCAAGACAGTCGTATCTGCGGCTGTGTATGCTGTCCTATCTTTTGTATCTTGTAGTAGTGCGGTGATATCAGGATTTTTTGACGTCACCTGTACCAATAGATTCTCAACATCGTTTGTTGCAGTAAAGCGAGTCGGATCAAGCTTGTACATCGCATCAACCATAAGGCCGATAACTTGTGTTGGTGTTGCGCTCGCAGGGATATTAGATGACTTCAATGTAGTAAGACTCAGCAGATAATCGAGATACTTTGGTTCACCCTTATTGACGTACTGGCTGAGTGCATCAGTAATGACAAGATCAAGTGGTGTTACTGATGCAACATGACCATTCGTCGCAAGGTATCCATCCTGACTCAGGAAGAAACCAGACCCAGATGCGGCGCTACAATAATCCGTTCCATATGCTTTTCCGTCAATTGAAATATCCATACAGTAGGCGTTATAAATCTTTACGACAGCCGGACTATATAGTGCTGCAACTTGTTCAGACCCACTCAAATTAACACTATTTGAAGCCGCTGCTGCAATACCGGTGTTTGTGATCGTATCAAGCAGACTACGCGATGCTTGGACTTTCGCGATAACAGCGTCGGACGGCGTGGCAACAAAGCCAACTTTATTATCGAATGAAAGTGTATTAAGCACCGGCGTATAAACCGACTCATCTGTACCTGTCACACCAAGGCTAATAGCAATCGTAAAGACATCCCCCCGTACTAACCCAGAATATGTCACAAATCTCGCAGTCAAAGCTGGCGATAGTGCACTTGAAACCTTTGATTGCCATGTGTTCTTTTGGAACGTTTCACCGCCAATATTTGCGGTGACAGTAGTGACGCGCATAACCTTTGTTGAATCAATACCACCATCTTGCAAGGCAATGGCATCCAGTGTATTTTTCGCACCTACACCACCTGGGTGAAGTGTCATAGTAAGCGTTGAACCTGCCGTCGATGCGTGTGTCCCTGAGGCAAAATTCGGTGCAACACGCACAATAGTGTAGGCACGTTGCTGGCTCAGTTCACTCCCAATGAAAAGGGCGCCTGTATCATCACTAATC
The DNA here is from genome assembly GCA_028288995.1 of Candidatus Saccharimonadota bacterium. GTDB lineage: Bacteria > Patescibacteriota > Saccharimonadia > Saccharimonadales > Saccharimonadaceae > Microsaccharimonas. The sequence goes on along the minus strand of JAQGHF010000002.1, from coordinate 64,073 downwards.
GCACTGCCGTAGAAGGTTTTTTGGTCATAGGTCATATTAAATCCATAAGATGACGCAACATTCACATTATATGAATCCTTCTGAAGAAATAGACCACTGACGAAGGTCTTACTACTCGAAATACCGCTAACAATTTGATCACGATACTGCACTAAAAGAGTTCCGAGGAAGATCAGTGCCAATAAAGAGACGAACAAAAGTCCAACATGACGTTTGCGATACGGCTTCGCGTGGTGTGCCTTTAACTTGACGTGTTTATGTACAGACACAGCATGCTTTTGCTTTTTAGTGACCATTCCCTACCCTCGGATTATTACTGTGGCTATTCTAGCATAAAGGCTATGGTTTGCGACGATTTTCTCAGGCTTTTTACAGGATTTTACAGGACGAGTGCAATACGAATAATGAGGACAATAAGTACACTGATTGCGATCGTCATCCAAAGGGTTGCATAACGAGTAATCCAGGCAAACAAGGCATAGACAGCTGCGTACAAAACGATGCTCCACGCAACTGCTTCCAGCCAGAAAAGTCCGTCAGTCCACGTTGCTAGATCCCAGAGGAGTGCCGCCGATGCAATGGCAATCACAATCGGTCGTGCAGCACCAATACGCACCATCGCGATGACTCCGACAACCGCTGCTAAGATTGCAGCAATATTGCCAGCAAAAGGCATCGAATCAACGCAGAGGGTTGCATTCATCAGTCGCCCGCATGCGAGCGGATCGACAATGTAACGCGAGGTGATAATAGTCAGAAGCCAAAAGATAATTCCAGTAACGGCACCAAGTACGACAGTTCGTACCCACATTGCATACGATTCAGCGACTGCTTGCTGATCTGTGATGATTATCTGTGCCATGACTCACCTCTTTTTCTCCCACCGGTGTCTTATGTACATACCATACCGCACCTACAAGGCCTATGACAATACCCCCTGCGACATCGAGTGGCGTGTGAACTAGCGCCAACACTCGACCAACACACATTAATACCGTCAGAACCACTAGTACTAGCGTGGTCTTTTTCATGCGAGTCTCAAACCAAACGGCTGCAGTAATGGCGGTTGCAAATAGTGCATGGTCTGATGGAAAACCAGGATTATTAAGGTAGAGTGCACCAGGTGCAGCGCCCAGCAGCTCGAAAGGACGTTCGAACGATGGTTGATAGATTGAGGCAACAAATTTCGCAATTAAGTAGGTCGTCAGACCCGCCATAAGAATGCGAGTATAGGCTTCAAAGCGTTTGCCTTTGGGAATCTTGAAGAGTAGGACAAGGCCGCCGATGAGGATAACAGCGACAACACCACCGTCAGCGAATATACGGACTAAGAGGTCGTAAATGGTCATGTCTTTATGATACTCCTCTTGAATACACAAGCCCGCTAAAAAAGTTAAAGATTATTTAATAAAAATGGCATAAGCTTAAGTAATATGAAAGATATTACAAAGAAATATGAAATTACTTCTTGTTGAAGATAATCAACGCCTTGCGGAAAGAATATCCTATTACCTTAGGAAATCTTACGTTGTTGATGTAGTTGAGAATGGTGAAGATGCGCTAGAAAGAGTTAAATCAATTGAATACGGTGTTATTCTTTTAGATCTTGGTTTGCCGGGTATGTCAGGGTTAGAGGTTTGTAAGAATATGCGTTTGCTAAAAGTTAACAATCCCATCCTCGTACTCACTGGTAATTCCGATATGACAGACCGAATAAGCTTACTAGATGCCGGCGCAGACGATTACGTTACAAAACCTTTTAATACTGATGAGTTACGTGCCAGGATTGCAGCCGTCGGTCGTCGACAAAACAGGAACCATATACGATCAATGATCGAATACCGCGATCTTAAGATGGATGTAGACCAACACAAAGTCTCGAGATTAGGAGTCGATATCAAGCTACGTCGTAAGGAATTCGATATATTAGAATACTTGATTATTAATAAGGGCAGAATAATGACTCGAGATATGATCATGGATCATGTCTGGAGCTCACATACAAATAGCTGGACGAGTACCGTAGATGTTCATATAAAACATTTAAGAGATAAAGTCGACAAACCATTTGAAGACGCCTATATAAAAACCGCTTACGGACTGGGTTATAAGGTTGATGGGGAATAATCAATGTGCGCTTCATCCATAGCCACCTCGCTCGCAAAAAAGTACAGCTCTATTCCACGATTCAAAATACGTAGATCTACAGAACACACGACGCGCATTATCTTAGTCGGATCGTTTGCAATCGACATAATGATACTTCTTTTTTTGATTTTTTATTGGTTAGTTCTTGGACATGCATATGTTATAGGAAGAATTATGATAAGTCTGGGCGTACTGGTGTATCTCAGTCTTATTAGTTTTTTTGTTTATAGAAAGCGTTCCCGATTGGGAGCTTGGATGCTAGTTATTCTCTATGGACTCGTTGGTATGCTTATATTACATACTTGGGGTATTAATGCACCAATCGGGATTCTCATCCTAGGATTTGTAATATTTCTCGCGAACGTCATGTTAGGATCAAAACATATCTTCTTTGTAACCATAGGTATCATTGGGACACTTTCACTTCTCCAATACTTTAATATTATCGGGCTCAGCCAACCAGATTTCTCCTTACTCGATGATACTTCTAACTATAGCGATGTTGCAGGGTACTCGATTATTTTTGCAATTTTCGCAGTCATCGCGTGGTTATCAGGCACAAAGATGGAAACAACACTTGAGAGAGCTATAAAAGCAGAGGAAACGCTTCAAAAAGAGCGGGATGAATTGGCGATTCGTGTCGAAGAACAGACGAAGCACATAGGTGAAGCTCAGCAAAAAGAACTCAAACAACTTTATAAATTTGCCGAGCTTGGACAGCTTACGACAATAATTCTTCATGAACTAGCAAACTACTTAAGTGTCCTTACTTTAGATATTGAAGATCTAAAAGAACGACACCAGAACTCTATTGCGATCGAACATGCTAAAGAAAGTATATTTTATATAGACACAATAATTGACCAAGTAAGAAATCAAATAAAAGACAGTGATAATACCAAAAAATTTGATGCTCTTACAACAACTAAAGACTCGATCGAGCAGCTTCGAAAAAAGTTGGGTGATTCTGATATAAAGTTATTCATTGAAGATAGTGATTTGAAAAGTTACCTTATCTTTGGTGATCCCTTGAGATTGTCTCAAGCGATTACGATATTGGTAACGAATGCCGCCCAAGCAAATAAAAATAAACAATCCGAAATCTCGATTGAAGTTAGCTCAACTAAATCAAAAATACTTATTTCGGTAAAAGATTTTGGTACAGGAATTACGGAAGTTGTACGACACACTTTATTCCAGCCACAAAAAAGCAAGAAAGGTTCCGGCTTAGGAATCGGACTTTACGTAACGAAACAAATAATCGACACCCATTTTAAAGGAAAGATCTGGCTGAGTTCCGCGACTGCATATACTCAATTTAATATTGAGATTCCAAGAATTCGGAGATAGCCCTTACATTCTAAATTTGTTCGTACCCAAAGTGACCATACCGCGCTAACTCCTCATACATAGGTCGCTTTAAATCAAGCGCCTTTATAATCCCATTTGGCGATAAATCATAGCCTTCAACGATCTCTTCTTTTCCATCAATCACAACTGTTGCTTCCAGCGGCTGATCATACCCAATCGCATAGGCAAGATATACAAACACTTCCTTCGCTTCCCTTGCCTTCAAATAATCGACAGCGACCTTCCGCGCCATATACGCCGCCGATCGATCGACCTTGCTTGGATCTTTACCGCTAAACGCACCGCCACCAATTGGGATGCGTGGACCATAATTATCAACGATTAGTTTTCGTCCGGTCAGACCTGCATCAGCGTCAAAGCCACCGACTTCCCAATCCCCTGCTGGGTTCACATGGAGCGCGACATCTTCTGAGGCAACAGCGGTCGATTCTTGCTTCACCCATTTCAAAACATTAGCAGTCAGTTCAGCTTGCGGCGCATGTTGAAAACTCGCGACAATCGATACGATCTTGCCATCTTTTGTTGTTACCTGTGTCTTACCGTCATACGGCCAGGTTTTATATAGGTACTGATTTAGCTTTCGGACTAATACAAACTCCAGCGGCAGTAATTCTTCGGTTTCATTCGTGGCATAGCCAACCATAATCCCTTGATCCCCTGCACCACCAATATCAACACCTTGTGCAATCTCTGGACTCTGCGCAGCAATATGTTCAATAAGTTCAACGTCACCAGCCAGACGTTTCACAATTGCTGCAACATCGACATTCTTTGCTTTCGACGTTACCTCACCGGTCACAAATACTTTGCCATGCCCACCAGCAACATCAACTGCGACACGTGCGTCTGGGTCTTCCGTTAAATGTGCATCTAGTATCGCATCGGATATTTGATCACAGATTTTATCCGGGTGTTTTGGCGAGACGCTCTCGGCGGTTTTAAAAATTGACATAAAAATACTCCTTCTCGTATCTTCCGCGCCGGTCGGCTAGGCAAGATGAAGGAGTATTAGTCTTATCTTCCCTAGAGTAGGGCTAGAAGGGGCACCGTTTCGTACACATAGATATGTAGGATGGTTGCCGGCAGGTCATAGAGCTAGATCTCTCGCTGCACTCTGGATACGTTTTAAATTGTTTAACCTTGTTATTATACCAGATCAACTCTTATTTGAATTTATACGCGTTAAAAAGTTCCACCCATTGATGCAACTTCATCTCGGAAGGTTTAATGCCCTCTCGAAGCCCAATCTTTGCACGGGGTGTTTTCGCAAAGATCTTCGGATCTGAAAAACATCCTTCAATGAATGTTCGATATTTCTCCATTTCGTTCAAAGGAATGAATGGCTCTTCACGTTTCTTGATTTCAATAAGTACTGTATCAACGGCTGGCGGTGGTGTGTAATCCGATCGCTTTAAAGGTCGACGAATACGTACGCCAAATGTCGGTCCGATCATCATACCTAGCGCTCCAGTAAAGCCGTCGTAGTTTGGTAATAATTTATTAGCGAACTGCTTTTGCACGATTAAGTACGCGGCGGACGGCGGATTATCGTCTTCCGTGATTTTATGGATAATCGGTGAACTCAAGTGGAACGGAATGTTCGCGAAAATCTTATACGCACCATTCGGTAATTTCATTTCAAGGAAGTCACCTTCTTTGATGGTGACGTTTTCAACACCTCGCATGTTCTCACGCAGTTTCTCGGCTGCGACTGGTTCGAACTCAATTGCATAGACGTGGAGTACTCTACTCGCAAGTGCAGCAGAGATTGCGCCGGTCCCGGCACCAATGTCATACACGATATCACTAGGCTTAATATTCGTGTGGCCAATGAGTTCTTTAATAAAGTCCTGGCCGCGGAGGTTATGCTGAGAATAATTATCAAGTCGTTTCATATCTTTAGCTAATTATAGGCTATTTACCCCTTATAGACTATAATAAGCGTAGTAAATGAGTAAACGACCCTTCCCTATCGTTACTGTTACCCTCGAGAAGATCGTCGGTGGCGGACAAACACTCGCGACCATGGACGATGGCCGCAAACTTTTTGTATGGGGCGGATTACCAACAGAAGAAGTTGAAGTACAACTATTTCGTAAGAAGAATAGTTTTGCTGAAGGCTACGTTATCTCAGTCCTAAAACCTGCAAAGGATCGTATTGAAGCGCTTGATCCAGGAAGTTACATTTCTACTAGTCCATGGCAAATTATGAAATTCGAAAGCGAACAAAAGCATAAAGCTAACCTTATCAAAGAAGCTTTCGATCTTCACCACGTTGAACTTCCTGGCAAAATCGAAGTTTATAGCGATGATCACGAATACAACTACCGCAACAAGATGGAATTCAGCTGGTACTGGGACAAAGAATCTGAACAACTCGATCTCGCATTTTTCGGACGCGGCACACACAGTAAAGTTCCTGTCGACGGTAGCCACCTGGCAATCGAAAGTATCAATAAGACAGCGCTTGCAATGCGCGACCTTCTTCGTGCTCACCACGCAACGGGCTTTTCTCTTAAGACACTTTTGATTCGTGCTAACCAAAAGGGTGACGTTTCAATGCAACTCTACGTGAAAAGCGAATCTTTTAACCCGATTCGTGATATCGATATTGAAACACTTGGTGTTAAAGGTTTCGAAATGATCTACTCAAATCCAAACAGCCCAGCCAGTGTTATTACAAAACGGCTTCAAGAATGGGGTAATACAACACTTACCGACACCATTAACGACATTCCATTTACCTATGCAACTGAAAGCTTTTTTCAAATCAACCTTCCCGTTTACGAACAAGCACTGCTTGATATGCATGAATGGGTTGACCCTGCGAAACCAACCGTTGACCTTTATAGCGGCGTTGGAACAATCGGTCTGACTATTGGTGCTGGTGATCTGACACTCGTTGAAATCAACGAAGGTGCCGTCCGTGAGATGAAAGAGAATATTGATCGTTTAAAAATTAAGAACGCTCAGGCAGTACACGCACCGAGTGAAAAAGCTCTCGATTTTATTTCCGGCGACGCGACTATCATCGTTGACCCCCCTCGTGCTGGTCTTGATAAAACTGTTGTTGATCGACTCCTCGAAGCGGAACCTGCGCGTATCATTTACTTGTCATGTAATCCAGTCACACAAGCACGTGACGTTGCCCTTCTTAATGAGAAATATGAAATTAAATCACACCGTGGATACAATTTCTTCCCGCGCACTCCGCATATCGAAAATCTCGTCATTCTTGATTTAAAATAGTCTATGTCAATCTGACGCTGAAACCAATGCCTTTGAACTCTTTGCAAATAAATACTGGTACTTCTTTAGTGCTTAGTGTTGCATCATATTCATAGCCAATCTCAGCAAAATCTTTTAGTTTTGCTTCGTCTTCAATTCGATTTCGTATCATCCAACTCGCAAATGCACCACGCGCGATCTTGGCGTGGACAACAACAAAGGCAGGCTCGCCCGTTTTTGGACTCATCGTCAAAAACCTGGGAGTCAGAATGCGCGTCACAATTCCTGCAGTTTCAATGAAATTTGTGACAGTTTTGCCATATTCTACTGCAGAAAGGTCAATTATTGTCTCTTTTTTAGGCAATGTGTCCGCAATTGACGTCCCCCAGAACGTGTACAAGTTTGCGTACGTGGTATCTGGTACCCTGTAGCCCATTTCAAATCTATACGGATAGATGCCATCAAGAGGTCTCAAAATTCCATAGAGTCCAGAAAGAATACGGAGATGCTCGTTAGCATACAAGCGATCTTCTTCAGTAAAATTGGCTACTTGCAGACCACTATAAATATCACCAAGAAAACTATCGATTGCAGCACGTTGAGAGTGTGGTTCATCGTTCCAAGTCGACATCGTGTCCTTGGTTGTTTTCGCAAGTTTCTTAGATAGCTTCATCGTCTTTTCGATATCATCTACGGATAAGCTTTTAAGATATCCCGCCAATTCCTCTGCTTTCTCAATAAGTACTGGTCGTGATAAGGTCTGCGTATTCTGGGTCTCTGCAGGACGCATCGTTTTTGATGTGTGGATCAGGATAATCACAATAGTTTATTCGCGAATGCGTATTCCATCGCTTCTTTATAGAAAGGTCTGAATGTTTTTGTTTCAAGTAATTTCTCAAGTGGGACCCATTCGTAGCTTTCGTGTTCCCAACTCACAACAACTTCTGGTGTATGATCAAGATTCGCGATATACAAAAAGAACGATACCGATTTGTTCTCATCAATAAACCCTCGCGTCTTTGTATAGGCTAACACCATGCGCTTAGGATCAATCACAATCCCTGCTTCTTCTTCGGCTTCTCGAATTGCCCCAGCCATTTCAGATTCACCGTCAGCGATTTCAATTTGCCCACCAGGAAGGTCTGAAGTATGCGATTTGTCGGGTCGCTCTTTATACTCACCGATCGTTAACACAAGGGCTTCGTTGTTTTCGTTAACAACAACTGTCTTAGCAACGGATTCTATAATCACGCCACTTTTCATAATCTTTTGGTACGCCATATCGCTCCCATTATACAAGATCTTTGTAAACAATTGTTTTAATTAATACTATAGTTTGTATAGTAATTCTATGCTATACTAAAGATACTAATAATCTACCCCATTGACCGTCGCGTACGCGATTTCCGGAATGAAAGAAACAGGAGTCATAATATATGTCTAACATTTTAGTGGTGCTTGCGAGCGCTCGTAAAGGCCGTGTTGCCGACAAGATTTTTGAACACGTAAAGAAGGATCTCGATGCACGTGATGGTGTCGAAATTACCGTTGCAGACCTCAAAGAAATCAACCTTCCCTTCTTTGCACACGAACTTTCACCAGCCTCACCTGACTACGTCCCGACCGACCCAGGAGTTATCAAGTGGGAAAAGCTCGTCACCGAAGCAGATGCAGTTGTCTTTTTAACGCCTGAATACAACCACACCATTAATGCAATCCAAAAGAACGCTATCGACTCACTTAAAAACGAGTGGACTGGCAAGCCAATTGTAGTGATTGGATATGGTTGGTCAGGCGCATCACTTTCACTCGTGACATTGAATGAGATTTTCTCATTCTTAAAGACTGACTTCAAACCAAACCCAGCGCAGCTGACGTTCATGAAAGACATCAATCCTGATGGCTCTATTCTTGACGAAGCAAGTGTGACTGGACAAATCAAAACAGCTCTCGACGAAATCGCGTAGCCAAAACATCCTCCTTCAGAAAATAGCCCTCCATGAGGGCTATTTTCATATATGGTGCTATCCCCTTGATTAATACCCCTATAAGCCCTATTATACGAACATACCGAGAAACATAAACAGGATACACTCATGAAAATCACAATCGTAGGTGGCGGCTTTGGCGGCGTAAAAGCAGCGCTCGAACTTTCAAAGGACAAGAAGAACCACATCACGCTCATTAATGACAAGACCGACTTTCAGTACTACCCGGGTCTTTACGGCACAGCAACGGGTAAGAGTCACTTACAATCATGGGTGCCACTTGGAGAAATCTTTGCCGGTCGCGACAATATCCTGGTCGTTATCGACTCTATCCAAAAGATTAATAAAAAAGAGAAAACGCTCACCGGTGAATCTGGTGCTAAATACCACTATACGACACTCATTCTCGCCCTCGGATCAGTCACCACATACTTTGGTATCAAAGGTCTCGACCAATACGCCTTCGGTATCAAATCTGCCGCAGAAATTAAGCGCCTCAAACAGCATCTTTTCGATGAGTTCTCGCAACCGCAAACTGCAGACACGAACTTCCTTATCGTTGGTGCAGGACCAACTGGTGTCGAGCTTGCCTCGTCACTTGGAACCTATCTTCACAAATTAAAGAAACATTTCAATAAACCTGAACCACATATTAAAATTACTATTATCGAAGCAGCGCCTCGTGTGCTCCCGCGTATGTCAGAAGCGGCAAGTAAGATAGTACATGCCCGACTAAAGAAACTCGGCGTCCATATCGAACTAAATAAAAAAGTTGAAGAGCAAACTGTAGATAGTCTTATCGTCAGCGGTCAGCCAATCAAAAGCCAGACGGTTATCTGGACATCTGGCGTTGCGAATAATCCGTTCTTTACAGCCAATGCCGATCAGTTCACATTCTCAAAAAACAATAAGGTGATCGTCGACAAATATCTCCGCGAAAGCGAACACGTTTACGTGATTGGCGATAACGCATTCACACCATTTAGCGGACTCGCACAAACTGCACTCCGCGATGGCATCTTTGTTGCTGCTCATCTCAGTGGTAAATCAAAGAAAAAATACGTTGCAAAAATGCCACCAATTGTTGTGCCTGTTGGTGAAAACTGGGCGATCTTCGAATACAAAAAGATTCGTCTTTCAGGCAACTCTGCATCAGTCATCCGAAGCGCTGCTGACTTTGTTGGATATAGCGACCTCTTACCATTTGGTCAAGCACTTGGTGTATGGCATGCACAGAGAATTTACGAAGACGACTATTTCCCTATTGGAAAGTAAAGAACTTCCGCAATTAAAAACTAGTCTCCAAGTCAGTAACTCGGAGACTAGTTTTCTTTTTCGAAGGCAAGTTGTCGTTTATGCATGCGAACGTGTGCAGCGATTGTGGCAATCGACACGATCGTTAAGTACGTCAGACCAGTCAAACAGCTCTGCAAAATATGGCTTGGGATAGTAATCAAAAGATAGGTGCCACTGGCAACTGTACCAAGGATGAAGCCATAACTGACAATGAGTTTTTTCAGAGTCGGTTTAAAGAATGTAAAACTTGCGATAACGATACTCGTCAGTGCAATAATAACGTGAATAAGGATAATCATGTTCTTATTTTACGGCAAAAACCCGCCGACGGCAATGAGTAGGCACATCGACAAGAGTACGAGTAACGATGCCCCGAACATTTTTCGTGCCCACTTCTCGTCATCTACTTTCTTGTAAAAAGAAATACCTTGGTGTAACCAGTACGCTGAAAGTGCAACGCTGAGCACAAGATACACAATGTGCGTATAACCAAAGACATACAATAAACCTGAAGCAATTGCATACACAATAGCGAATATAAGAATCTGTTTCTTGGCACTCTTCATACCATATTTTACTGACCATACAGGAAGTTTTGCGCTCGCATAATCAGATCGACGGAACATCGCAATTGCGTAAAAGTGTGGCATCTGCCAAAAGAATAGGATGAAGAATAAGATAACCGCTGCGGCATCAACTCTCCCCGTTAGCGCGGTGTAGCCAGCTACTGGCGGCAATGCACCTGCGACACCCCCAATGATGGTGCTCATCGCTGTCATTCGCTTTGCATAGCCATATACGACCACGTACCAAATAAAAGCAATGACGCCTAACGTAAATGTCAGCACATTCGTTAAAAGAAGGATTACAGCAAATCCAACGAGCCCGACCACGCTACCAAACACCAAAGCTTTAGGCACACTAATGGCGCCGCTTGCGACATCACGTTTCTTTGTTCGCTTCATACGTTTATCAATGTCACGATCGAGGATGTTATTAAAGACACAGGCAGACGCAATGATCAGTGCAATACCGACAACTGCACCAATTAATGCAGTAATAGTAAAAGCGACGATACTTGCTGCAAGGAAAAATCCTGCAATGCCCGTCAACGTATTACTGAGTGTAATCCCAGGTTTAATCAGTTGGAAGTAAGAGCGAGAACGTCGCTCCATTAAATTCCTTCATTTTGATGCATATAAACTTGCATCTGGTCAGGTGACATTTGCATCATCGTGTAATCAAGATTATTCATAATCCAGATCGAACCAACGACCACAATTAAGATAATGAGGATGGCAAAGACAAATGTGACGAATTTTAACTGACTTCCGCGTCCGATATGAAGGAAAAATACTGCCTGAATAATCAGCTGGACGACCGCAATACCAAGGACGACGTATATCAACATTTCTTTTGGCCAGACATGATTCACTACAAAGAAATACGCAAGTAATGTTGCAGCGACTGACAAAACAAATCCAACAATATATGAAATGTACCTCGCTTCATCGTGTCGTGTTTCTAGCTGAGGTTTTTTCATGCCATACCTCCAATCAAGTACACGATGCTGAAGATGAAGATCCAGACAACATCAAGGAAGTGCCAGAATAGCGCAAACAGTGCAAGGCGGTTAAGATCAGTCTGCTTGAACTTGAACCTAATCAGACGAATAATCATGACCGCAAGCCACAAAAGCCCAATCGCGATGTGAAGTCCGTGTGTTCCTACTAATGTGAAGAATGACGATAAGAACGCACTTCGCTGCCATCCATCTCCTTCAGAAACAAGATGACTAAACTCTGTCAGTTCAAGCGTAAGGAAAGCTGCCCCAAGTGCAAATGTTACAAACAACCAAAAGATTGTCTGCTTTTTGTATCCCCTATTACTGCCGAGGATCGCGAGACCAGCAGTGAAGCTACTAGTCAGCAGAATCATTGTTTCCAGCAGTACAAATGGCATATTGAATAGGTCATGACCGCTTGGACCACCAAATGTTTGACCACGAAGCACAGCAAACGTTGCGAAAAGTGACGCAAACAAGACTAGGTCGGTCATTAGGTATATCCAGAAGCCAAGTGTCTTCTTTTGCTGAACAGCCGCTTCTTCTATGACATTTTTCATACAATGCCCCGCTTTAATTCATGTTTCGCAACTTCTGCAGCAGTCATTTTTTCTTCAGTCTCATCGCTCGTCAGACGAATAATCAACGTCACAACAACACCGACGAGTCCAACGATCAATAGCCACCACATATGCCAAATAACGGCGATACCAAAGGCTAATGCAAACGCGCCGATGATTGGACCAAGCCCACTATTCTTTGGCAACCAGATATCCTCATAGTGCGACTTTAATAGAGAACCGTGTTTCTTTTTCTTTAATTCCCAGAACTCATCACGCTGAGTAACGGTCGGAATGACGGCAAAGTTATATTCTGGTGGCGGTGATGCAATTGACCACTCAAACGATCGTCCATTCCATGGATCACTGCCTACTCGATTATCATTACGTTTCCAAATACTGTAGCCGAGTTGCAAAAGCTGGAAGAAGACACCCACACAGATAATTGCGACGCCGATACCAGCAACAACAAAAAGTCCTTGCCATCCCATTGAAGGATCGTAGTGATCGAGCCGACGCGTTGCGCCCATGAAGCCCAGAATATAGAGCGGTACGAATGCTAGCAAAAATCCAACAATCCAGTTCCAGAATGCATAGCGACCGAGTCGTTCGTTAAGCGTGAAGCCTGTGAACTTCGGGAACCAATACGCGAATCCTGCAAAGGCACCGAACAAAACGCCACCAACAATCATCGTATGGAAGTGAGCCACCAAGAACAAACTATTATGGAATTGGAAGTCAGCTGGTGGTACTGACATAAGCACTCCGGCAAGCCCACCCAGTGTGAACGTCACGATAAAGCCCATGAACCAAAGCATCGGTGTCGCAAATCGCACCCGCCCTCTATACATAGTAAAGATCCAGTTGAAGACTTTTACCCCTGTCGGGATAGCAATTATCATTGTCATAATACCAAAGAATGTATTGACGTCCGCCCCAGCACCCATCGTAAAGAAGTGATGCAACCAAACCGTAAATGACAAAATCGCAATCGCAAGCAGCGCAACAACCATCGACGTATAGCCAAACAGTTTCTTTCCAGAAAACGCCGAAACGACTTCAGAAAAAATACCGAACGCTGGAAGCACCAGAATGTAAACTTCGGGGTGACCCCATGCCCAAATAAGGTTCACGTACATCATTGGATTACCACCGCCCGTTGCGGTAAAGAAATGCATGCCCATTAAACGGTCGAGCGACAGCATACCAAGTGTCGCCGTCAGAATTGGAAACGCGAACATAATCAACCCTGTACTTGTCAGTGCGCTCCAGACAAAAATAGGCATCTTCATAAGTGTCATGCCAGGCGCGCGCATTTTTAAAATTGTGACAAAGAAGTTTATACCAGACAGAAGGCTTCCGATACCGGCAATCTGCAGACTCCATATCCAATAATCGACGCCAACACCTGGACTGTACTGTAACTCAGATAGAGGCGGATATGCCAACCAACCAGCAGTTGAGAATTCACCGACAATAAGTGGTGCGTTAATCAGAATCATACCTGCTGCGAATAACCAGAAACTGACTGAGTTGAGGAACGGAAATGCGACATCTCTCGCACCGATTTGTGATGGAATAATGAGGTTAAAGACACCGAAGATAATACCCATTGCAACGAAGAAAATCATGATTGATCCGTGCGCAGAGAAAATCTGTTGGAAGTGATCTGAGGTTAATAATCCCGCCGAGCCATCAGTCGCTTGTTGTGCACGGAGGAGTAATGCATCCGCAAGCCCACGAAGCAACATAATTACCGAAACGAGAATATACATGACACCAATTTTCTTCGGATCTAGTGAAGTAATCCAGTTGCGCCATAGCCAACCCCACTTCTTAAAATACGTCAGTCCGATGATAGCAAGAATCAGTGCTCCAACCATTGCAAAGCCAGCACCCGCCATGATTGGATCATGGACAAAGTCAGATGGCTTGAGGCGACCAAAAACAAAATCGAGAATATTCTGCAACATTATATGCTTGTCCCAGATGCATCGACGCTATTAACTTTTGAATCACCTGGTGACATGTATTTCATAATGATTTCATTATACAAGCTGTAATCCATAAGCAGAAACGTCTGCTGCGAACTATCGTGACTTGCAACTGCTAGCTTTTTGTAGCTATCGTCAGTCAGTAACGTTGTCTTCGTTGAATTAAATGTATTGGTTGCCCACGTCTTATAGTCAGCCTCATTCATTGAGTTTACTTTAAAGTGCATATCAGCAAATCCGTCACCACTAATGTTGGCTGATGATCCAGTAAACGTTCCTGTCGAATCGGCCATCACATGCAGCTGTGTCGACATACCAGACATTGCATACACTTGACCAGCAAGTGCTGGGATCCAGAATGAGTTCATTGGCGCATCAGATGTAATCATGAAATTAATCGGCGTGTCTTTTGGAATATTAATGTAATTCATTGTGGCGATACCTTCGTCAGGATAGATAAATAGCCATCGCCAGTTTAAAGAAACCGCCTCAATCTTTACTGGCTGCACAGATGAGCTGATTGGTTTGAATGGGTCAAGTGCATGCGTCGAGACTGCGGTGATGATACCTAGGACAAGAATAATGATACAAGGAATTCCCCACCATAGTGCTTCAATACCTTTGTGGTTCGCAAAGTCAGGCTCATAGCGAGCCTTCGTATTACTCGCTCGGTAACGCCAGGCAATCGAGAACAACATAATAAATACCGGAATAACGATAACAAGTCCTAGACCAAATGTCAGCAAAATAAGATTACGCTCTTGATCAGCAATCAGCCCCTTAGGATCAAGCACTGGTATTGCTCTACCGTAGGTGACAAACGCAAGAATACCAAGAATAATGACAGCTATAAAGCCAGAAATAAGAATTTGTTTTACCCGCCGAAAGTCACGCTTTTTTTCTTTACGCATATGCTTCATTCATAATATCTTGGTTTACTGAATTAACCAACCGTAAAACGCCTATGCTGTATAGTAGAAAAGAATGAAACTATTCCTGAGACACTTCTGGTTCGACCTCATCCTCACCTTTCTTGCAATTACAGCCATCCTCGCTTTTAAGGGCATCTTTGCTGCAGGCATCGTCATCGTCGTGCTAATTATCGAGATTGCCTTTAGCTTCGATAATGCGGTGATCAATGCCAAGATCCTCGCACGTCTTTCACGATTTTGGCAGATACTCTTCCTGACACTCGGTATCTTGATAGCTGTTGTCGGTATGCGCCTTGTATTCCCTATCTTATTGGTTGCACTCACGGCAAACTTGCATTGGACAGAAGTCATAAACATTGCCCTCAACCATCCACAAACCTATGCGCACCATATTGAAGCCGCGCATCCAGCAATTAGTGCTTTCGGTGGAGGATTCCTGATCATGCTGGCGCTCTGTTTCTTCTTTAATAGAAACAAAACCATCCACTGGCTTCCTGTTGAAAGGCATATGCAGAAAATTGGTCACTGGACCGTCCCTCCGATTATCGCTTTTGCACTGCTAGGTATTTTGGCAGTTTTGCCAATGAATCATCACGGACTCGAAACAATAGAACTCGGGAGTATAGGCATTGGCATCTATCTGACGATCCAACTCTTACTATGGCTCGTAGGGAAAATTGCTCATATTGACACAGACAGGGCGACAAAACTCACCGGTCTCGCTGCGCTGACGTCGTTCTTCTATCTTGAGATCCTTGATGCGAGTTTTTCCTTCGATGGTGTCTTGGGCGCCTTCGCGATTACGAGTGACGTCATCCTCATCGCAGTCGGGTTAGGTATCGGTGCATTTTGGGTACGATCACTGACTATCTTTATGGTGCGCCACAAAACTCTTGATGAATTCGTCTTTCTTGAACATGGTGCACACTACGCAGTTGCGTTCCTGGCACTCAGCATGCTCCTCAGCCTACTCTTTTCAATTCCAGACTATGTTACCGGTCTTGGTACAATCTTGATTATTGGGATATCTTTTGTCGCTTCTCATCGACAAAAACTTACGTTGATTTAATAAGATCGTTTTCCGTAGGATCCTCAATTACAACCTGTTTATAGTCATCTGGATCCTGATATCCAAGTGTATTGGTTCGATTCACAACCACCCTCTGCTCAAAAGCCTGCTTAATAACACACGGAAACCAGTCGCGCTCGTCTTTATCGTAATACTGCCAAATGCCCTTCAGATAGTCCGGTCCTTTTTCTTTCAAAACAGCTTCAGCCTCATTGCGACTCGTCGTCAGAGAAATGAGATAGCCAAAAATAGTGACTGCCTGCCAGGTCGTATTGTCGTTTATGATAAATCCAAGAAATGAATCGTCGTCGTCACTGTAAACGGGAATTTTATTTTTCTTAACCACTACAGACTATTATAGCAAAACAAAACACCGCTCATCAAAGCGGTGTTTTGTTTTCTTGGCATATCTTTAGAGTTTAATAACCCATAGTAAGACAGCGGCAGCGAGTGCGAGTAAGACGAAGAACAGTCCTAGACCAACTGGTGAACCCCAGCTGAACCATGAACCCCAAGCACGCCAGTGACTCCAGTGTGCCTGTGATAGCTCACGCCACTGTTCATACTGCTCCTTGGTTTCTTTCTCTCGCTTCAGTCGCTTTTCTTCTCGATCAACCATAGTGATCTCCTTATTAATTATCGACCAGCCCGTATTCGATAGAAAACCGCAAGCCTGTTCACGCTGTGGGCTAGACAGCCAGACCGCTAGGCGGATTTATTTTCAAGTTTATTATACATCATCATGCGCTACTTAGATTTCAAAGCTTCTCGTTCAAGTACTTCGTAGTAGCAAGAGATGTACTTTTCTGCCATAGCAGTATTTGAAAATTGGTCAATCACCGATTGTCGACAGTCTTCAGGGTTAATCTCGTCGATGCGAAGCATGTACTGCTCAAACTCTTCAACCGTATTTGCTAAAAAGCCATTCACCCCATGTTGAATGATTTCCGGCATCGCCCCACGGTTCATAGCAATAACAGGTGTTCCACAAGCTAATGCTTCGATAACCGACACGCCGAATGGCTCATCCCAGGTAACCGGAAACAGCAACGCTTTTGCCTCCGACAAAAACTTCATTTTTCGCTTTCCACTCAGACTTCCCGAATAGGTTATACGAGGATTCTGCAGTACATACGGTAATATTTTATCACTGTAATACATGAATTGAGCATCATTGCGGTAATGACTTGTTGGGTTGGATAATTCTAAAAGAAGTTTACGGTTCGACCCAATATTAGACACTGGTCCAGCCATTCGAAGTCGCTTTTTTAATTTTGCTGCGGCTTCAACTGCGATATGTTGCCCTTTGTAAGAAGCGAATCGAGCCAATGTAACAAAGTATTCTTTCTTTTTTGCGACAAAGGGGAAATCTTTCACCGCAACGCCATTATGCACCGAACGCAGGAGGCGTGGTTTGATGTTCTCGGGCGCAGATAGGGCCATGACTTCAGAGATGCAATTAGCATACCAAGATCCAAAATCTTGTATCTGTTCGAGGTCTTTCGTATTATAGACCGATCCGAAATCTGTGCTGTCGGCCGCGGTGAATGGAGGACCATGGAATGTATGGAGCACTGGCGGAAGTTCTTTGGTATGACTTGATGCCATCGACCAAAATGCTGGTCCTATGTGTGGAACATGATCGTGAATAAGGTCAAAGTTACCCGCTTTTTTTATATAGTTATAAGCAAACTCAAGGTGCGCCCTAACAATGGCATAACTCTCAAAATACGGTTCATTGATATGTTCGAATTGTTCTTTTTTGAATAGAGAGTGTGTCTTGACACCCCTCAGTGTTCGCTGTCCATTAGCAAATAGTTCAACTTCGATGTTTTCATGTGATTGTAGTGCTGAAATAAGACCTTGTAGTACTAACTCAATACCTCCGTACTCCTTTACTGGGAGTGCGAGCCAAGGTGGTGCAATAAGAGCAATGCGAAGTTTCTTCTGTATCATAGCCTCTATTTCTACTGTAGCACAGCCATTGTATACTAACCACATGGATACCATTCGCAGCAATGACGACAACCCCGAACGCAAGCAGTCATACCCATTGCTGCCAGGTGAACGACTCCTCTCTATAACGCACCATACGCCCACATCTCACCTAGAGAACCCCTCTTCGGTACAGCAACTGCTCCGCCTGACTGAGTCTGAACACATTGGTGACATTGGCTCTGCCGGACCAGCACTTGCTTCACTCGCGATGTCACCGGATAGCGATGCACCAACCGAAAATTCTGAACATCTTCATTTGTACGAAGCGATCTTTGGACGTGATTCTCTGCGAGCCGCCAGTGACCTTATCGATGAATACCCTGAACTTGCCCGTTCTACACTTTTAACACTTACAAAGTTACAAGGTGTCACATACGATACATCTCGGGAAGAAGAGCCTGGTCGTATTGTCCATGAAGCACGCGATGACAAGGATCCGAAAGCAAAACAGCTGACCGCTGAACTGGGTTGGAGCTGGCCATACTATGGGTCGGTTGATGCAACTCCTGATTTTATACGAACATTGGTAGCATATACGCTTTCTCGACCAGAAAATTATAACTTCCTGGAAGAACGCTATACCGATCGAAGTGGAAAAGAATCTACCGTCAATGACGCCCTCAATGCTGCACTTAATTGGATCGCTCGTCGTCGTAGCCAAAATCCAGAAGGTCTGATTGAGTTTAAGTCTGTCCTCCCTCATGGTATCGAAAATCAGGTCTGGAAAGATTCATGGGACGCCTACCATCATAGCGATGGGACACTTGCAAACCACGAACAAGGCGTTGCATCACTTGAGGTGCAAGTCGCTGCCTACGATGCGTTCCTTGACGCTGCTGAATTATATGACCGTTTACTTGATAACGACACGCGAGCAACAGCTCTTCGCATCCAAGCCGCCGAACTAAAGCAGGTTATCTTTGAACATTTCTGGACCGATGAAAAAGATGGCTATTTTGTACTTGGGACTGACAGAGACGACGAAGGTATGCTTCGGCAGTTAAAAATTCGAACCTCTAATATGGGGCATGTCCTCAACTCACACTTGCTTGAGGGGGATAGCCCAGAAGTCGCTCAAAAACGGACAGCCGTCGTGAGTCATATACTATCGCCAGAATTATGGTGCAAAGCCGGTATACGTACGCTAGCATCGGACGAAGTACGATTTAGGTCAGGTGCTTATCATAACGGTAGTGTCTGGATCTGGGATACACACTACATTGCCAAGGGGCTTCGTCGTCACGGCTATACTAAAGACGCTGATACGATCGATGCCAATCTCATTGATCTTGCGAATACGACTGGGTTATTCCCAGAATATGTTCGTGGTGAACAGGACAAGATTGCTTTAAATCAAGACACAGTTATACTTTGGGACGAATCGGCTAACCGCAAAAATGTCATCGAACAACCTCCTCAGGAAGTTCAGGCATGGACAGTTACCGCAATCCTCGACAGCAAACATCGCGCTTGGAAACAGGAAAATAGTCGATAGCTTGACACCACAATCAATTATGTGTGACACTCAATCCACTTCCGCCACCCGATAGCGCTGATGGCATCACCAAAGACTCACTCAAATTAAACGAGACCCACATGGATCTCATTTTAAACTGTCGCATTTGGCTGGGATTAGTGGATGTGTTTCAGGAAAGATTTAACTTTTCCTTCAGTTTCTCAAGCAACTCTTGGAACTCGGCAGTATCTCTATCATAGCCAAAGTGTCCTTTATCTTCGAACTCATAATAATCTGCATTAAGCTTTTCTTTAATGAGTCGAGGTTCTTCAATATTTATATATGGATCATCACTTGAAGCAAATATTAAACTCCACGGAACATTTTTCTTTACAGATTCCCAATTCCAAGGTTTATCAAAATAGCCACTCGCTTTTTCATCATCATACCCAAGATCCGTATAGTAAGTTGCCACAAGAACTAGACCGGCTAGTTTATTGTTTTCTGCATATCTAGTCGCAGCTACCGCACCAGACGAATGCCCTATGAGAATCGTTTATTCATCAGCCTTGATCACATTGGTTATGTAAGGGAGCCATTCAATTGCCTTTGCCTCAATAGGATCTGGCAAGTCGGGTGTTTCGCATTGTATACCGAGTGCTTCAAGTTTGTACTTCAGCCATGGAAACCAATTGTCTTCGCCTGAACCGCCACCATTGCCGTGAAGTAATACTATTCGTGTCATATGTATATTGTAGCAAACAAAAAATGACGATTTCTCGTTATTTTAAGCATAATCATCTTGGCTGGGGATGAGGGATTCGAACCCCCGAATGCTGGTACCAGAAACCAGTGCCTTACCACTTGGCGAATCCCCAATGCTTGCAATTATTGTACCAACAAATTGTACACTAACTGAGGTGAACGCTCAAGTGGCTAGCAGTAACTAGGCTTTTTTAACAGTTGCTCTTGCACGGTGACCAAATTGGTCGTGAATTTCTGCAATAAAGTAGGCGCTGATCGCAAGACCAACTGCGCCAAAGATGATACCGATAATAAACCCGACAACACTAAAGCTAAGGACTGCATGTACAACAACTGAAAGCGCTTCAACAAGTAATGTCAAAAAGAGGAGTACCCAACCCTTTTTCTGCATCTCTTGGAGTGGTTTTACCGCAAGTGCTAAAAGTATACCGTTAGCAACAAGGAAAACAAAGCTCACGATAGCAGTCATAATTGCCAGACTCGTGTAATCACTTGTGACGTAGTAGGCGTTGCTGGGCGCACCAAGTGTTCCAATTAATGTAACTATCGCACCAAGCGAAACAAGAATCGCAATACCACTAATAATTGCGCCGACAAGCGCGATCCACCATACATTTGCGCCAAGCCATTTCTGACCTGCTGCGGGAAGATGAGGGGCATTTTTTGCCCACCCAAGTACTAACTTCTCAAGTTTGCTAATATACTCCATAGAAAACTCCTTATTAAGTAGCCTCATAATACCGCTTTATGAGCGTTTCAACAACTACTTACTACCAGTTACAACCCTTTTAGCCACTCGCTGATGCGGCCACATGCCCCAAGATGCCCAAGCAGCCAAGATCCCAAGAGCGATACTCATGAAGATTGCCCACCATCCCGGCATAAGACTAACGACCGTTCCCAAGAACCCAACATTAGTAACGATACTATCCTGAATGACTAACCAGATAGTTATCTTTGCCCATACGAGCGCAACAAACCACCCGAGAATCATGCTAAACCATCGAAATGCAGTACTCAGTGGCATTCGTAACAAGAATGGTAAAGCAAACACTTCAGCGACAACAACGAACGCAGCGATAAAATGCGCGTACCGGATACCGCCAGGAAAATTGAAACTCGTGACGAGGTTTAAGAATTCGTCAAAAGTAAATAATTGCGCGACTGCCATAATGACGAGAATCACTGCATAAAAGATCGCTATCTTCTCTACGTTCTTGGTTTTTGGGGTTGGCGCAGGTGTTGGTTGCGGAAAAATACTCATGCTAAAAGTATACACCAAACGACAGTACCGTACCCCAGGCAAACTATATTAGGTATATTGTTGTCTTTTTTGTTATTTCGCTTGCGCTTTTGAGGCTACTCCATTACAGTATCAACCAGCGAAAGTTACAAAAACAAACATAACTCCAAAAAAAGCAAAAAAAGCTCCATATGTTGTGACTGTTTCGCTATACGATATCCACCACAACAAACGAGATTCCCACTACTTCGGTAGTGGGTTTTTCGTTACTGAGATTTTTTGGAACTTATTTGTCAGCTTTAAGAGAATTCGCAGCGCGCCACTTGGCAATTTCTGCATGGTTGCCACTTAGGAGGACGTCCGGTACTTTCATACCGTTGAAGTCAGAAGGTTTTGTGTACTGGGGGAACTCTAAAGTCTCACCGTCTGAGAAGCTTTCAATTTCAGCACTCATTTCACCGCCAAGCACACCGGGTAGTAATCGCACGATCGAATCAATAATAGTCATCGCAGGCAGTTCACCACCAGTTAAGACGTAATCGCCAACACTTACCTGTTCATCAACAAGGCTGACTATACGTTCGTCGTAACCCTCGTAGCGCCCGCAGATAAAAATATAGCCCTGATCAGCATCAGCATAGGTTTTTGCGAGAGACTGCTTCCAGCGCTGTCCTCGTGGCGTCATAAGGAGTACTTTCGCAGTTGGGTCGGCTTCTTTCGCCTTTGCAACGGCTGCAAACAGTGGTTCCGGCTTGAGAAGCATGCCGTCACCGCCACCATATGGCGTATCGTCAACTTGCTGACGAGGACCAATCCCAAAGTCACGAAGATTGACCATCGAAAACTCGACCGCTTTTTGCTGTTGGGCTTTCCACATCATTGAAGTATTGAGGACACCTTCAAACATTTCAGGAAATAAGGTAATAACTTGGATCTTTTTCATCTCTCACCAGTTTACGGTACATTGACCTTTTTGTAAATATATGCTATTATAAAGATTGATCTACATTCGTACGATCTGTACCTATTCATCCTACCGAGAGGTCCTCATGGACACCATTTCTATCGCCCCAGCTCTCGCTTTTAGTGAGCTGAACGTTGGTATGTCGGTCGTACTAATGAGCACCCGCATCACTATGACGGAAGAATGGATCAGTGCCCATACCGGCACTATCCTGACCATCAACACGCGTGACCAGTTCATCAAGTTCGACTTCCCCAACAAGGAGTCCGATAAGACGCCGCAAATCCCGCTCCACCTTTTCGGCTTCGGCGAGGACGACAAAAGCGGAGGCAGCAGCCTTTACATCGTCGACGCAGTCCTCGCAGTGCCCAATAAGAACACCGCAACGGCACAGCTGATACATCTGTATGACATCGGTGTATCGGTGACACCCGTATCGTTCGATGCTGAAGCTTCGGCCGAAACTGCAGCATACGTTAACGACATGATGGAGCCTATTCCCGACCAGCCCGAGCGCCGTATTTTCGGCATCAGGCTGCCACGGCGCAATCGGTAGGACTATCATCGCCCGACTCTCACCGCCTAAGTAGCACTTAGTTGCCTGGGGGGACTCGGGCAGCTAATGGAATTATGGATCGTTGATCGATGGCTCCATTAGCTAAAATCATGTTCAATAAAAAAACCACCCATGAAAGATATGAATATACCTTAGGGTGGTTTCTTATACACATAGGCTCTCAACAAATGTGGTGATTCGTTGCTCGCATGAGCTGTTCTCGCAGTTCAAGATGTTCTGAACTTATGAGTGATTATATATCAAGGTCGTCGAATTCCGCAAGCTCTGCACGAGTCTTTTTGGTGTAGTTAGACTCCTTGTCCACAGGTTCATCTGTAGATGTTTCCACAGGTGGAATACTTTCGGTCAAATCGCTTACGTTATCACTACTTTCGTCGACTTTCGAAGCCGGAGTGTAAGATGCAATAATTGGACCATCTTGACCATCATTATTCACAATTTTTAAGTTGTACCGAGCATCGTTCTTTGTTCCAAGTGCGCGGAGTAATGTGCGAAGACTCTGGGCAGTAATGCCACGCTTACCAATCACTCGTCCTAAATCTTCTGGATTAACTGTCAGTGTGAGCAAAACGCCTTTTTCATCGATAATTCGATCAACAACGACGTCGTCAGGATGACCCACGACAGATTTTACGATATATTCTATGAATTGCTGGTCAATTGTGGACATATTCCCCCTTAATGCCTTACGGTCACATGCAAAGTTATCGTAATTTAATTGTAGCATATGCAGGATACAAAAAACTCCCACAAGCGTGGGAGTTTAAATGAGATAAAAAGGAGTTTATGCTTCTGTTTCGTCAGCAGCTACTTCTTCAGCAACTACTTCGGCTTCGGCAGCTGGCTCTTCAGCTACGGGAGCTTCCTCAACTTCTGGAGCTGGTTGGTTCTTACGAAGCTTGTCAGAGTGACGGATAGTTTTTTGCTTGTCAGCAGTTGGTTCAACAACCCATGATGGAAGTTTTACACCAGCGTCTTTAAGAAGCTTCACCACACGAGGTGTTGGCTGTGCACCGTTGTCAAGGAACTTTTGTGCTTCCTCAATCTTAACAGTGGCATCTTTAGTGTGTGGGTTGTAGCTACCTACGTAGGCTACGACGCGACCACTTGATGGGTGGCGCTGAGATTCTTGAACAGCCAAACGATACGTTGCGTATCCTTTGCGTCCGAGACGTTGCAATCGAATTGCGAGCATAAAACAGAACTTCCTTTAACTCTTTAGCGAGATATATTATCTCACACTTTAAAATAATTTTAACTCTCGATTGATTTTACACTGTTTTCATCTGTACGTCAACCAGCTTAGCAGGGATAACTCGTGTTTTTAAGCTTGATACTGCAACAATGCTTCTTTGGCAGCTTCTTGCTGCGCTGCTTGCTTGCTAGGACCAGTACCCTTGCTTATTAAACGATCACCCGAATACACACCGAGTGTAAAGATTTTGTCGTGGTCAGGACCGACTTCCTCAATGACAACATAGCGAGGTGTGACGCCATCTTTTCGCTGCATGACTTCTTGAAGGTGTGATTTCGGATCACGCCAACTACCCTCGGCAATAATTGCATCTAGTTTTGAGCTAATATTCTTAGTAATAAAGACCGCCGCATCATCGTAGCCACGCTCAAGATAGATCGCACCAATCAGTGCCTCAAAGGCATTTGCAAGGATTTGCATACGAGCACGATCACTTCCCTGTTTTTCACCGCGACTCATGCGTATCAATGGTTCATACCCAAGCAAGCTACCGGCATCGCCAATACTCTCTGTACGAACAAGCGCAGCACGCCAGCTAGTAAGAATTCCCTCAGCTTCAGAATAGTTGCGAAACAAAAAGTCAGTGACAACAAGTTCGAGAACTGCATCCCCTAGAAACTCAAGGCGTTCGTTATGTTCAGTGACACTCTTACGGTGTTCGTTCACATAGCTACGGTGGGTAAATGCAGTAATCAAAAGGTCAATATTTACAAATTCAAACCCTAAGGTATCACGAGCAAACGCTTGGTATGGTTCCACCTGCATTCCAGACACTATAAATGCTCCTGTCGAATCCGCTTCATCGCAAGAAGCATTAATTTACCGATATCTTCGTATTCAATCGCATCAAGTGCTTCGTGAAAGGTAAACCATTTGATCCCATTCATCCACTCTTCTTTTTGAATGTCATTCGTATCGCCACCAGCGCGGACAAGATAGATTTGGGTAGTCATAAGGACTAATTTATCAATACGGCGGTAACGAAAGTGGATCTTTCCAAGCCAACCAAGAACATCAACGGTCTTCAGACCCGCTTCTTCACCAATTTCGCGCTTTGCGGTCTGCTGCGCTGTTTCACCTTCTTCGATGTGACCCTTTGGAATTGTCCAACGATCTTTTGCATCTTGAATAAGGAGGATTTCAACGCCGCCTTCTTTGCCGTGACGAAATACAATACCGCCAGCCGTTGGCTCGCGAACTATTTCCTGAATTGATGGTTTTTTTCGACTAAAATATTTTTTGAATTTATCAAACTGTGGTGCTGCCATCAGTAACTCCCTCTATAAGCGTGCGGTAAGCGGTACCTAGGACACCATTCACAAACTTACTCGAGTTATCAGAACCAAACGCTTTAGCAAGCTCGACTGCTTCATTGATCGCGACCTTTGGCGGTACGACTTCTGCCTCATTGAGCAGTTCGTACACACCAATTCGCAGGATATTTCGATCAATACGAGCAATCTGCTCGATTGGCCAGTCCGGAGCAATCGGTTGAATCTTTTCATCAATCGATGCTTGTTCTTTTAGAACGCCGTGGACCAATGCGTCGACAAAATCAGTATCATCAATAGCTGTTTCATAGCGCGCAAGGTTGCGCCCAAGAACTTCAGCAACGTCAACAGTAGTGTCTCCACATTCTGTCCGAAATTCGAACTCATAGAGTGTCTGTAATGCGACGATGCGGCCGAGATGACGATTAGATGCCATAATGCGTTTGTTTCTCTTTTATTGTAATAATTTAAGGTATAAATCTAAGGAACGAAGTATTACTTCGCTTCTTTTGCTACTTTAGCGGTTGCGCCGACAATTTTTTTGCCAGTTTCTTTACGAGTTGCTGTTGCTTTGACAGGTGACTTGCCGTTTACACGACGAGCGAGAGCTAAGCGCAAGTGACTACGTCGTAGTCCGGTCTTCCGGGGGCTACTCTGTTTCTTTGGTTGTCCCATTAATGTGCTCCTTTTGCAGGTATTATTAAAACTTAGTCGTATTATAGTATTTCTAGTCACATTACTCAAGGGGGTACTCAAGTGGTTATGCTTATTATCTGATTTGTGATATCGTATATCCATATGAGCGAAGAAACACCAACACCACAAACAGAATCACCAAACGAAGAAGATAATCAGAGCCTAGACAAGCACTGGAGTGACGTAGAACTAATGGACCGCGCATCGCAAGCGGCAAAACAAAATTTTATTGATACACCCACCCCAGCTGAAGACCCAAAAGGCTGGAGCTTTGGTAAAAAAGTAGGTGCAACGATCGCCCTCGCAGGTGCAGCTACACTTGGCGCAGGTGTCGCAACCGTCACGGCTGACCACCTTGTCCCTGGACAAGAAGTTGCCACAGCAACATCGACTGTATATCCAGGCGAAGGTCTCGAGCAATCAGTCGACCGTGATATCAAACAAATCGAATCACAAAAAATTGATCCAGCAGACACAACTGAACGCCAAGACGTTATCTCACAAGCGGTAGATATTCATAGCGATCAAAATGGTATCGTCCAACCAGGCGAAAACGTGACTGTTGTCGCAGAAAAAAGCCCTATCTTTGGTAACGTTACTTATAAGGCTGTTCCAAATACAGATGGAACTATCCCTGCACCCGACACGCACTAATCTATCGAATGATTTCTAAAGTACGATACTGACAAGCCGGCCTGGAACATAAATGATCTTGGTCGGTTTTTGGTCGCCAACAAACTTCGCAACATTTTCATGCGCGAGCGCAAGAGACTTAATCTCTTCGGCATCGGCGTTTTTCTCTACTGTGACTTCACCGCGAAGCTTTCCGTTTACCTGAATAGCAATCGTAATCATATCTTCAACAATGAGACTATCGTCCCATGAAGGCCACGTTGCATTCTGAACTAAGCCCTCGCCACCAAGTTGTGTCCACAGTTCATCCGCCATGTGTGGGGCAAATACGGCAATCATCTGTGCTAATGCGGTTAACGCATCGTGCCATCCTTTTTCGGAGAATCCATCAAGCTTCAATTTATATAGATCATTCACAAATTCCATTAGTCCTGCGATGGCAGTATTAAAGCTTTGACGTCGAATGTCATCAGTCACCTTTTTAATCGTCTTGTTCAACGCAACAGCGAGCTTCTGATCGTTAATTTCACTATTCTTTTCGGATTCAAGATATTGCTGCGTCACCGTCCATACCCGGTTAAGGAACCGGTACACGCCAGCAACACCTTTTGTGCTCCAGCTTGCATCAAGTTCGATTGGACCCATGAACAGCAAATAGGTTCGTAGTGCATCAGCGCCATAGCCAGAATCAATCACATCAAGTGGGTCAACGACGTTGCCTTTGCTCTTGCTCATCTTTGTGCCATCTTCGGCATTAATATAGCCGTGGTAAATTAACTTCTTCACAGGCTCTTTAAAATTAACGAGACCCATGTCATAGAAAACGTGTGTCCAGAAACGAACATACAAAAGGTGCGCAACGGCGTGGTCACCGCCAACATACACGTCAACAGGATTCCAATAATTAACAACCTCGGGATCCCAAGCTTGTTCGACGTTTTGAGGGTCAGCATAACGAAGCAAGTACCAACTACTACATGCGTAACCGTCCATAGTGTCAGTCTCACGCAGTGCAGGCTTTCCACATTCAGGACAGGTGGTATTCACCCAGTCAGTCGCTCGTGCTAAGGCAGACTTACCATCACCTTTTGGTGCGTAGTCTTCAATTTCAGGAAGCACAACAGGAAGCTGGTCTTCAGGAACAGCAACTGCACCGTGATCAGGACAATGAATAATTGGAATCGGTGCACCCCAATATCGTTGACGACTAATGAGCCAATCGCGCATTTTGTAGGTTGTCTTTTCACGACCAAGTTTCTTCTCTTCAAGCCATGCAACGATGGCTTCGCGAGCTTGACTTGATTGCATGCCGTCAAACTGACCACTATTCACCATGACACCTTCGCCGTGATAGTTTTTGCCACCAACCAGTAGCTCGAAGCTTGTCGCATGTAACTCATCAGATACTTTTGAAAGTGCTTCAGTTTCATTCAGCCACTCAACGGTAAACTTATTCTTTTCATCAGCTTCAAGTGCAGTTTCAACTTTTTCGTCGTCAATAAGATCGAAGAGTAATGCATTCGCTTCAATGCGACGAGCGACATTTTTGCTATGTGCAAAGTAGTTGTGGTGCATCTTGCCAGTTTGGCTGACTAATTGGACATGTGTGTAGCCTGTTTCTTCGGCAATTTCGCGGATTGCAGTCTCAACGATGTCTTCGTTTTCTTCACGACCGCCACCTATAAACAAGTTGCCACCATTCTTTGCACCCCAATTAATCGAAAGGTATTTATTTGTTTTTGGATCACGAACGATGGCAACAATACT
Organism: Candidatus Saccharimonadota bacterium; assembly: GCA_028288995.1. Classification (GTDB taxonomy): domain Bacteria; phylum Patescibacteriota; class Saccharimonadia; order Saccharimonadales; family Saccharimonadaceae; genus Microsaccharimonas. The sequence goes on along the minus strand of JAQGHF010000002.1, from coordinate 35,298 downwards.
TTGTCGGAACTCAGGATTTTCTTGTGGAACACCAGTTTCAGGCTCAACAACAGCAATGACCGGTAAGCGGAATTTATTCGCAAACGCGAAGTCACGCTCATCATGTGCAGGGACAGCCATAATCGCACCAGTTCCGTAGCCACCAAGGACATAATCGGCTACCCAAATCGGCGTCTTTTCGCCACTAGCTGGGTTAATTGCATAAGATCCAGTGAAGACACCTGTTTTTTCCTTGGTGTCGTTGGTACGCTCAATTTCAGACTTCTTCACTGATGCTTTGACATACTCTTCAAGGTCAGCTTTGAAATCCCCAACTCCAAGTTGTAAAGATAGAGGATGCTCTGGCGCCAAAACAATAAAAGTCGCACCGAAAATAGTATCTGGGCGAGTCGTGAAGACAGAAATAGAATTCTTAGCATCAGAAACGGCTTCGCTCCGGGTCTCTGTCGGGCTGCTCGCTCCGGCAGAAACTCGGGCTGCAGATGTTTCTTCAACTAAGAATTCTATTTCCGCCCCAACCGACTTCCCGATCCAATTCGTCTGCGCTGTTTTAATTTTCTGTGGCCAGTCAAGGTCTTCGATTTCATCCAATAGCGAGTCTGCGTAATCAGTGATCTTGAAGAACCATTGTTTCAATAATTTCTTTTCAACTAAGCTTCCGCAGCGCCAACAATGACCGGCTTCTACCTGTTCGTTGGCAAGCACGGTCTTGTCGACAGGACACCACCATTGGAGTGATTCTTTTTGATACGCCAAGCCTCGTTCAAATAATTTCGTAAATACCCATTGTGTCCACTTGTAATATGACGGATCGCTGGTATTAATCTCGCGGGACCAATCAATACTGACACCCATTCGTTTGAATTGGTTTTTAAAGTTTGCGATATTTGTCGCTGTTGCAACTGCAGGTGAGGTGCCTGTTTTGATTGCATAATTTTCAGCTGGTAGTCCAAATGTATCCCATCCGATTGGGTTCAAAACATTCTCACCGTGTTGACGATGGAACCGTGCAATTGCATCAACGATTGCCCAGCTAAAGGCATGTCCGGTGTGCATTCCAGCACCACTTGGATACGGAAACATACCCGACACATACATCTTATGTTTCGATGGGTCAGTTTTTACTTCGTTGGCTTTCTGGTCCTCCCAGATTTGTTGCCACTTTGGTTCAATTTCAGACGGATTGTAGCGCTGCATAACTTCTACAAGTATAGCAAACCTGTTGCCGCTACAACAGAGACTTAAAACTTTGAAAAGAAGTTCTGTTTTGTTTCAAGCCACTGCGGCGATTGTCGAACCAGTTTTGATTCTTCTTCAGTAGAATGTAACACGATCTTGACTGCTTCTTCGAGATAAATACCACCTTGTGAACCCTTAAAGAGAATCGCAGCGCCCTCTTCCAAGACTTTATGGACAAAAGCGCCTGCCTCAAGTGCGGTCTTAAAGCTCACGACCTGACAGCCATTCGTTTGTGCAGCAGGTGCAAGATATTTTTCTGCATCGTCACCAACCGTCACGACATAGGCTAATTGATTTCCGTTACAAAGTTTTCCAACCGCTTCATGTGCGGCAGGGGACGAATCGCCTAATTCATTCATGCTTCCTAAGACCGCGATTTTTTGTGGCACCGATAATTGGTACAGTGCTTCGAGCGCCGATTCTATAGCGAGCGGACTTGAATTATACGTATCATCGATAATAATCGTGTCTTTGACACCACGAAGCACATTCATGCGACCGCTGACTGCTCGGATCTTTTCAAGTCCATTTCGAAGTTCATCCTCTGATAATCCTAAGCGAATACCGACCGCACCAGCCGCAACCGCTGCACGAATGCTATGCTCACCAAAAACTTTCAGATGTACCTTAATTCCCATATCAAATTCACCGCGAACCCTGAACAATCCAGTAAAACCATCTTCTAGTGTGAAATCTTCCTGGGTAAAGTGATACTCGGCCGCATCAGTAGTGCCGTACGTATTGATATTGGCGTTCGTCAGGTCCTCGGCGTATTTTCCAGCGATATTATCACGGTTAATCAGTGCCCGTTCGCTAAAATTTGCAGCAGAAAGTTCTTCAGCCGCAACTGCATCCAACGTTTTAAAGAATTCCATGTGCTCTTCAGACACAGCCGTCACAACAGCAATGTATGGTGTTGCATAGGTACCAAAGTGTGGCACTTGCCCAATCCCATCACTTCCTACTTCTTGGACAATCACATCAACATCTGACGGCTGTTTAATACGAAGCCGTGCAGCCTTAAAGATCGCCAGCCATGCACCAACAGATTTTAGTGTGGTCGGATACTCGATGCCAAGGATGGCAAGCGGTGTACTTAGCTCGGCATTATGATTACCCTCGTGAAGACGAACACGAAATTTTTCTGAAAGTACCGTTCCAATCGCAACTTTTGTACTAGTTTTGCCGACAGAGCCGGTGACGATAATCAATTTGATATCAGGATGAACGCGAAGATACTTCTTCACATACCCCTCTAGTTTTCGCTGGATGTAGTTTTTGAACATTAGCTCTATTATTGCATACATTTTATAGCCAAGAACCATAACCATAAAACAAAAACACGCCTCCGTATGAGAAGAGACGTACTTTCGGCTGCTGCGCGCCCACCCGGGACGCCGTTTTTTGTTGACGTGTTTATTTTGTCGCGCAAAGGACTTTGTCCCACTAGCGCATCAGCATAGTGTCATTATGCCTCGTTTTTAGCATAAGCACAAGTCTTTCTAGTTCAGGGGTGGGACTAGTATTTTATTTGAGAATATGCTTAACTAGTAAGCGTTCAGAAGCACAACGCGTACCAAAGTGGATACGAGCGCTTATCTCACCATAGATATCCTCTCTTCTTCACCGTAATACTGTCGTCATGGTCGATCTGGCAACAAGTAATTAGAGAAGAAAAGAAGTAGATATCCAATATGGCATCACAAAATCTTTTCATCGGTAGCCTTGCTTACGCAACTACTGATGACAGTTTGAAAGCTTTCTTTGAGACTATCGGCGAAGTGACTAGTGCACGTGTCGTTATGGACCGCGAAAGCGGCCGCTCAAAGGGATTCGGTTTCGTTGAGTTTGCTGATGAAGCAAACAACAACAAAGCTGTTGATCAACTAAACGGTAAAGAACTTGACGGACGTCCAATAAACGTTAGTCTTGCACGACCTAAAGAAGATCGCCCACGAAACAACGACGGCGGTTCATTCCGTCAGCGTAGCTGGTAATCCAGTGTTTCAAATAACCCCTCCTACGCGAGGGGTTATTTTTTTGCCCTTTTAGTGCGACAACCTCGAGACCCTTTCTCGAAGCTTCGACTGACACTAATTACCTAATGCTGCCTCCGCTAATTTTCGCGACACCGATTTTAGTTCATCAAGTCGTTCAAGATTTTGATGATCAATCGGCATCCTGAGTACCTCTTTTGTCTTGAATGCGCTCATCGATGCAACGATTGACGCAAGGCTGTCTGTATCACCACCAAGGTTTACTGCCTCATACACAGCAGGAGTGAAGTTTCCGTCGTGCGCCATGAATGCACCGTATGCCATCGCCAATGTTTGTGGTGCGTAAAATCCTCTTCCATCAGTTTCAGAAAGAATGGTTTCTTTATTGACTGACCCATAAAGGTATTTCAGTTGGTCACGCAGGAATCCAGGCTGAATACCACCTAGTTCTCGCGTCTCGAATTCATGCAGCGCGAGTGATCCTTCCAACACGTTCATGAATTGTTTTTTGTCATATTCTTCGCGCAGCAAATAGCCAAGCATATCACCATGCACGCGCGTTGTCAGTCGTGCGACCGCACTGTTATGCGTCATATTCGTGAGTTGGTCATATTGATTGAATATTACTCGCATGTCAGGTCGACGTACTGCTTGCCAGTAGGCTAGTGGCGCCATCTTCATGAGAACACCGTTGCCTGCGCCATCAATCGTTCCTGTTTCTGCTGGATCAATTCCATCGTGAAGCTTTTCCATTGCAGCGGTTGTCGATCCGCCCCAACCCCGTTTCACTAATTTGCCCTTACGCATGATTTCGGCAGTTTCGTCGTAGGCTTCAAGATGTGTTTCGGTCAGTACTTCGAGGCTAAAATCGCCTGCTTTAATCAGTGCCTTCGCAACCGCTAGTGTCAGCTGCGTATCATCACTCCATGTACCTGGGTGATCGACAGAGCCATAAAAAGGATTCTCCTTCGTAGGAATAAGTTCATTAATGACACCGTATTTTTCAGAAATATATGCTGCACTTCTGGTTTCAACAGGTAGTCCGGCGGCATCCCCATAGGCAATTGCCGGAATTAAAGCTGCGCCTTGTTGGTAGAGTATGTCTCGTGTATGTTTATTCGTGTCTTCCATATATTCCAAGCTACTTACTTAGTATTGGCGAATGCAGCCACTCTTGATTAAGGTTAAAGAAGTTATCAATCAGTCCAAATGTGTTCAAAATCCATACCGTCGCCAATACGACGAGTCCAGTAGACCCAAGGATCAGGATTTGTAAAATTTTCGGCTGACGCTTTACCCACAACTTCCAGGTTTCATACTTTTCTTTAAGCCATTCGAGCGCCTTAGCCGCAAATACAAATTCCGTCGCAAGAATAGCAAGTCCCGCAAAAACGATCAGCCAGCCAGGACCTGGATATGGAACAAGGATAAGCCCAATAAGGACAATAAGACCACCGACAATTGCAGTACCAACTCTTTTCCCGTGGCGAAGGATGTACTGACGTTTACTCATTAATCTTTTTAAACCTTTCTACTTTCTTACCATCGACATCAACAAATTCTAAAAACATTTCGTAAGGTCGCACCCAGAACGGGACGGTTGTTTCATACAGTGGCATGTACACAACGACTGGCTTCATCGTCTCCGAATCAAGTCCAACGCCCACGACTTCATAGCGCTTGCCTTTGTAATGTTCATACACGCCTGCTGCAATAAGTGGAAGGACAAGTGGCTTTTCGTCAGCACTTGCTTCAATAAAAATAGTCGGTTCTTTACGATAATACTCAACCCATTCATCATCGTCTTTTAATTCGAGCGAAATAACGAAAGTACCTTCGCTAAATCCACCCTTTTTCTCAAATTTCATTTTTTGAATTTTGGTAATTTCACTTTCCGTAATGGCATGAAGCTGCATCAGATCATCCATAGCCTGCTTTGCATCTGCTAGCTCAGCAATGATTTCGTCTTTTGATCCTTCAATAGGAATTTCGTTTACTTCTTCAATAATTTTATTAACGAGTTCTTTGCTCAGCTCGTGTTTCGATAACTTTCGATATTCGGCTTTTTGACCCATACGAATATATTCGGCACGTAACTTGTCGCGGATAAGTTTATTGAAAATGAATGTTGGCATTATTTCTCCAACAGACTTAAGAAGTCTTGTTCGCTCAGAATCTTGGTTCCATAGGTCGTCGCTTTCTTGAGCTTGCTCTCCCCTACTTTGCCGCCAGCAACAAGATAGGTCGTATCCTTCGCAACTGCAGACTGAAATCCACCGCCTAATGCACGGATTGTATCAGCAGCCTCGTCACGAGACATCGATTCAAGCGTGCCAGTGACGACAAAGTTCTGTCCAACAAACTTCCCTGTCTTCTTTTCAAAGACCGGCTTTACGCCAAGTTTCGCAAATTTATCAATCAGCGCTTCGTTATCTGGATCTGCAAACCATGCAGCAACACTTTCGGCAACCACTTCACCAACACCATCAACTGCCTTTAACTGGTCGATTGTTGCAGCCTGTAACTTTTCAAGTGAACCAAAAGCATTCACCAGATCAATTGCCGTCTGTGTCCCAACGTGTCGAATGCCTAGCCCATAGACAAAACGTTCCAGTAAAGGAGCCTTCTTGTTAGCAATCGCATCTACTAATTTTCCCGCAGAAATATCAGCAAATCGATCAAGTTCGAGTAGTTGTTGTTTTGTGATGGTATAGATATCAGCAAGATCTTTGACAAGACCGGCATCAACCAAAGCAACAACATTTTTTTCACCCAACGTATCAATATCGAGTGCGCCTTTCGATGCAAAATGCTCCACTGCTTTTGTCAGGAGCAATGCGCTGGTTGCGCCTTCAACACGGTACACAACTTCACCCTCAGGACGAATAAATGAAAGCTCCGGATACTGATGGGCCAAAGCTTCTTCGAAATGAAATGGTTTGGCTGTTTTTGGTCGAAGCTCTAAAACAATACTTTCAAGTTTCGGAATAATATCACCAGCCTTATAGATAATCGCCGTGTCACCAATTCGTACATCGAGTCGTGCGATCTCATCAGCATTATGAAGGCTGGCATGCTGGACAGTTGTTCCTGCAACAACCACAGGATCAAATACAGCAACGGGTGTCGCTGCACCGGTCCGTCCGATACTAATCACAATATCCTTCACAATGGTTGTTGCTTGTTCGGCAGCATACTTATACGCAACCGCCGCACGTGGTTGCTTTCCAACGACACCAAGTTTTGCAAATTGCGCCCGATCATTTACTTTGACGACAAGTCCATCCGTATTGAACGGAAGGTCTAAACGTTTGTGACTCCATTCGTCGATAAATGCCATGACACCGTCAAGATTCATAAATGTAGTCGCTTGTTTGTTGCGAGTAATGCCGAGTGCACTTAGTGCTTCATACGCAAACATATTTGTGGGAATATCTTTGGGATCATCACGTAAAAGATCGTACGCCCTGAATGAGAGCGGTCGAGCAGCAACAAGTTTTGGATCAAGCTGACGAATTGTTCCAGCAGCAAGATTTCGTGGATTTGCGAATTCAGGCTCACCGGCAGCACGCTGTTTCTCATTCAATGCGTTGAAATCCTTTTTCAGCATGACGATCTCGCCACGAATTTCAGTACGACCAACCAGGAACTTTTCATATCCATCAGCTTCGCGAAGACGCAGCGGCACATTACTAATCGTACGTACATTAGTTGTCACATCCTCTCCAACAAAACTATCGCCACGCGTGATTGCTTGTACCAGCACGCCGTCTTCATAAATAAGTGCGCAGGCCAAGCCATCCATTTTGATATCAGCGAAGAATTCGTGTTTCGAACCTGGCAAAAGTTTATCCATGCGAACCACCCATGCTTCTACATCCGCACGATCGAACACATCGTTAAGACTTAACATGCGTGAGCTATGGGTAACTTTTTTAAATCCACCAAGCAGTTCATTACCGACACGCTGCGTCGGACTATCTGACGTAATGAGTTCTGGATGCGCTGCTTCGATTGTTTTTAATTCACTAAACAAACTGTCATAAACAGCATCACTCACTGACGGCATATCAAGCACATGATATTCGTAACTATACTTCGAAAGAATATCGCGTAGTTCTTTCGCTCGTTCTTCGTTAAGCTGGCTTTGCGTCATCGTCGACGACCCTTCTGTATAGCAAATATATATAACTTGCTGCCCAAATAAATGTGACGACACTAAACACCATGAGTGCAATCGGTACGACTGGTGCATTGGCAATCGCAGGAAAAATATGTGTCAGACCCGTATCAATAAGAATGATAGGTATCAAGATAACTGCACCAGCAACAATGATACCTCCCATCATCCACAAAATTCGAAGCAGAATCCGTAGGCGTCGTCCGACTACCATGTCACCTGCAGTTTTTAATGCTTTCATTGGATACATACCTGGAAGTGTGACGATGATAAGCGCAAAGAACGTACTCGTAATCCAGTACAGTGACATGATCGCAAGCAGACCAGCCGCAAACCAAAATAGCATTGCCGCCACGCCACCATTTAATAATCCCGTAGAGCTTGCAGCCGCATACCCAATTGCAGCAAGACCAATCGGAATAAGTTGTACGATCAGCACCAAAGCGACAAGCAACGTTGCAATGATTGGTGCGCCTGCACTATAGAGTCCATCGCGCATCTTTACTTTATGACCAGCAAGTAGACTACGAAGGAGCCATACCGTTGTTAACCAGATAAGGAGACCCAAGAAGACGATGTAGATTTGTTGCGCTTCTGTTGGACTTGCGTTTAATCCCGATGAGCCAATCGAAGCAAACAAAAGCGCCGCTTGACCAATCTGACCCAAGTTACCTTGAAAAATCTGATTGCCAGTATCCTGCAGTGTTGATGTCAGCGAATTGTATGTATCCTGTGATCCTATACCAACGAGGATTGATGACAGCACCGCATATACAACAGCGAGCCAAATAAATACTTTCTTGTGTTGCCAGAGTGTTTTATTCACTGATCGTGAAAATGCAAAATAACCAGGTAGTTTCAATGAACGATTATAATCACGTCGCCCAGTCATATGAAAACTACGATGTGGTCGCCTCGCCATAAAAATTTTTGAACGAGCTTTTATCACCATGATAGGTTTTTTGATAGTTGCGTAGAACTGATCTTTTCGTGACAGCGGTTTTTTCTTAGAAGTGCTTGGCATTTGTTTGTAACCTTTTTATACGATCAGCCAGAGGCGGGTGGGTACTAAAGAGTCGAGAAAGAATACCAGGCTTTAGTGGGTCATTCAAAAACATATGTGCCGCTGATGTATTTTGTCTTTTCATAGGTCGTCCGTAGGCCTCAAGCTTTCGCAGTGCATCTACCATAGCATCTGAATCATGCGTTGTCACGACACTTGTTGCGTCTGCAAGATATTCACGTTGTCGACTAATCGCAAGTTGCACGATAGCTGCAATAATTGGTGCCAAGATAACGACAACCAGCCCAAGTATGAGGACAATGGGATTCGCGTTATTGTCACGTCGGTTATCGCCAAAGAAAAACATTCGCATCACAACGTCAGCCAAAATACCGATCACACTGACCAGTCCAAATGCAATCATGCTGACACGAATGTCGTAATTTTGGACATGTCCCATTTCGTGCGCCATCACCGCTTCAAGTTCCCTATCATCCATAACTTCAAGAATGCCAGTTGTTGCTGCAACAACTGCATGCTTTGGATCACGACCAGTCGCAAATGCATTCGGCGCAGGATCCTGAATGATATACACTTTTGGTGTTGGAATGCCAAGTGTGATTGCAAGATTTTCAACAATGCGAAATAGCCGCGGGTTATCTTTCTTTTCAATCTCCTGTGCACCTGACACTGCAATCGCAAGTGAGCTTGCTGCAAAGTACTGAATAAGTGCATACAACGCGGCACCGGCAATCACCCAAAAAACGACCGATGTGTTATTAAAATAAAGACTGACAGTGTATCCAATTGCGCTAATAAGCGCCACAAAAACAGCCATAATCAGCACTGTGTTTCGTTTATTTGCGGCAATCGCTCTATACATGATTACCTCTATTATAACAGATTAGAGCTTCATTTCTTTGTGTGCTTTTAGAGGATTAAAACTTAACTTCAGTTGGTTTGTTTGCTGCTGCTTGCTCTGCCTCGTCGACTTCAAAGAAGTCACGAAGAACAAAGTGAAAGAGAGAGGCAACGATATTATGAGGGAATGTTTGGATCTTTGTATTAAGATCACGAACACCACTGTTGTAGAAACGGCGAGATGCCTGAATTTTGTCTTCTGTATCGACAAGTTCAGCTTGAAGTTCTTGGAAGTTTTGGTTTGTCTTTAGGTCAGGGTATGCTTCAGAAACTGCAAAAAGGCTCTTTAGTGTTCCTTCGAATTGGTTGTCTGCTGCAGCAGTTTCTTTAACACCCTTAGCGCTCAAGACATTTGCACGAGCTTCGGTTACTGCAGTGAAAACACCACTTTCGTGTGCCGCGTAGCCCTTAACGGTTTCAATAAGGTTTGGAATCAAATCCAAACGTCGTTTTAGCTGTACGTTGATGTCGCTCCATGCTTCGTCAACACGGACACGAAGTGTGACCAAACCATTGTATGTTGCCCAAAAGAACAGGGCAATCACTACGATAACTGCAACAATAATCCAAACCGTTAACATTATATTTCCCTCTATTTAATTATCCTCTCAGTATAACAAAAACCCGGTCAAAAACCGAGTTTCTAAAATATGGTGCGCAGAGCGGGACTTGAACCCGCACGGCCCTAAGGCCAAGAGATTTTAAGTCTCTCATGTCTACCGATTCCATCATCCGCGCATAGACAAAAATTATATGGAGGCACGTACGGGAGTTGCACCCGTCTACGCGGTTTTGCAGACCGCTGCGTAACTGCTCCGCCAACGCGCCATCTCGACATAGTATAGCAGAGGGTTATCAGTTCTACCTCACATCAACTATACTAAGGGTATGAATATTGCCATCATTGCAGCAAATGGTCGTCTAGGATGTGAACTGGTGAAAGTTGCCCTGGAAGCAGGTCATACGGTGCGAGCGGGTACGCGTGGTCTATCGCACTTTAAGGATACTCCCCACCTTACTGCAATACCTTGTGATGCAACAAACTATTACGAAGTAAAGGCGTTGATTAAAGATCAGGACGTCGTCTTTAGCTGTATCGGACATGTACCGAATTCCCTCCCGAATGTTCAGACACTTGCAACCAAAATAATAATTCGAGCAATGAAAGAAGTCGGCATCAAACGATTTGTCACACTTACCGGAACCGGTGTACGACAACCTGGCGATCACATCACGTTGATCGATCGGTTTTTAAACCTTGGTATCGAGATCCTCGACAAACAACGTGTTACTGATGGTCGCAATCACGTCAAAGTCCTACAAAAAAGTGATCTTAATTGGACTGTCATTCGCGTACTCAAACTACAATTCAAAAACAACCGACCATTCACCTTGCGTACGCACGGACCAACACTGCCATTTGTTAGCCGCGAAGAAGCAGCACGAGCAATGCTCGATGTTGCCGAAAAGAATACGTTTATTCGTGAACTCCCAATTATTGGGCGTTAAGGACAAGTTTTGCCAGTTTGACTGTATCATCGAGCGAGTTACTTTGCGGTGATGCTCCGGAACCATAACTGACAAGAATCCAGGTACTATCTTTGAGGACATTTAATTGTCCCAGTCCTGCATTAAAGTATGCACTATCCCCAACACCCGTCACATCTTGAATACCGGCTGATGGCTTGCCTGCAACGAATTCATTTTTATTCTGCAAGATTCCTGCATCGTTAATACCAGAACGAACAACGATCGCCGCGACAACCGCATTGGCTGTATCTGGCAGCCCATCCGAGTAACTACACTTACTGACAGTCAGATTTCCTTGTTGGACAGGGGTTTGACTAACGCCGTTGATTGTCTTATCCCCCAGTAATGTCTTTGCTTCATCCATCGTCAGAAGGGCACAGGCATTCGCTGGTTCGTACACAATACTTGGCTGACGCGTATTGTATGAATAGAGTGCAAGGATGAGGAGAATAATGGCAATGGCAGCGATGATAGACCCACCAAGAATAAATTCTTTTTTATGGTCAACGACATATGTTTTAGCTTTTTGGAAGTATTCTTTCATAACTAGAACATAGTATAGCAGTAGCGCCGATATTATCGGATAGGTGCCTCAGTCATTTCTTGTAACGCAGCGATATTGCGAGCCGCAGCAAAGCTGAATAATTCGTCGTTCACATCAACCGATGTATCGGTAAGTTCAACGTTACGTATAAGTGATTCGTAGTCATGTTCAACAGCTGTGAATTCGATAAACCTTGCCGTTTGGTTAACGTGTCGCAGCCATCCCTCTTTACTAATGCCAGAACTTTCATGCCAAAGCTTTATATTCGCTTCGATAAATCCTTCTACTGGACCGCCAATATTAGCAGTATCTGCACGGTGCAAAACAAGTTCCGCCGGCATGCGGTGTGTCGGATGTCGATGGAATGTCGCAACAATCGGATTTCGTATAAGCATCCTCTGTACCGCTGCTTCAACCGGTTTACCCTCAAGAAAATTATCGAGTAAATACGCCGAGTATTCTTCTTTACTATTGAACGATTCAGGCGTATCTTCATGGAACCCAGCATCGTGCCACGCAGCTGCAATTTTTAAAGCGTTTCGTCCAATAAAGACACCCTGCGCCTCTAGTTTATCTGCAATCACGTCGACACCGCGCATCACATCCTGGGCGTGCTCCCAGTTGTGATAATCAAGTTGAGGTGTGTAATGTTGTTCGGCTGCAACCACATAGTCATCAACCTGATCCGGGCTGAATGTATTGCGATATTGCTCTGGAACGCCGAACTGGGCATTAATCATATTTCCATTATCAAACGGGTGAACAGGAAAGACAAGTGTAATAAGTAAACGTATCTTCTATACAAACGAACCAGTCTTGACCTCACCAGCTCTTTTATAATTGGCAAAGATGACGCCGGTTGGCGAAGTTTGGGTTTCTATCAATTCGAATGCAGCCGGCATCGTCCCTTCTGCAAATAGGCGCTTACCTTTGCCAAGGGTTACAGGAAATATCTTTAGCCATAGTTCGTCAACTAGATCGTTCTTCAGTAGCGTCTGAATGAAGTCACCACTACCATGAACTTGCAGCATTGGTCCATCTTGCCGTTTTAATTCTTTTAAGCTTGCGACGACATCTCCGCCGATAAGCACAGAGTTTTCCCAGGTCAGTTCTGGCTGGTGGTGTGAAACAACGTATTTTGTCGCTTTATTAAATGGAACGGTAGGCTGAACCGACGGATCTTGCTTTGGCCAATACCCGGCGAAGATATCGTAGGTTTTTCTACCTAGCAGTAAATCAAATGGCATACTCATTTGTTTACCCATTTCATTGCCAAAAAATTCATCCGAATAAGGAACCGTCCAACCGCCATACTGAAAGTCGCTCGACGTATCTTCCTCCGGACCGCCCGGAGCTTGCATGACACCATCGAGACTGATAAACGTTAGTACGACTATCTTTCTCATATAGCAACCTTTAACTTGGCAGGCTTAAATTGCATACCTTTTTTAGGGTCATACGAAACCGTAACGACACTGCCGTCACTGATTGTGCCCTTAAGAATTTCTTTAGCCAGACGATTCTCTATCTCATTCTTAATTTGCCGACGTAGTTCGCGGGCACCATATTCTGGCAAATAACCTATTTTTGCTAATTGCTTAATGACCGAATTATCAAAGGTAAGTTCAATACCTTGTCCGCGAGCCATCCGCTTTACCTTTTCAAGTTGCAAATAAACTATCTCCTCAATCTGTTCTTTATCTAATGCCTCAAAGACAATAACCTCGTCAAGGCGATTTAAAAATTCAGGTCGAAAATGTTGCCGTAAAACCTCCATTAATTCATCTTTTGATTCGCTATATGATTTTCGCTCAACTTTTTTTAGCACCAAGTTTTGAGCGATTATGCTTGCTCCTACATTGGAGGTTGCAATGATTATAGTGTTAGTAAAGTCAATGACGCGCCCCTTACCGTCAGTTAATCGGCCGTCATCAAAAACTTGCAATAATATATTATGGACATCGGGGTGGGCTTTTTCTATCTCATCTAACAATAAGACACTATACGGTTTACGCCGGACACGTTCGGTTAACTGACCGCCTTCATCATACCCAACATATCCCGGTGGCGCACCGATTAAACGAGCAACGCTGTGTCTTTCCATATATTCACTCATATCAATCCTAATCATCGCGTCTTCATCACCAAAAACTGTATATGCCAATGCCTTAGCCAGTTCTGTTTTACCGACGCCGGTAGGTCCTAAAAACAGTAACGTAGCAATTGGTCTGCTACCTTCAGCAAGACCTGCTCGCGACATGCGAACGGCATCAGCGACTGCTTCTACGGCCTCGTTTTGACCAATAACCCGTTCGTGTAACCGTTGCTCAAGTCTCAATAATTTTTCCTTTTCTTCTTGAGTTAGTTCCGCTACGGGTATACCAGTTAGCGACGAGACTACTTGAGCAATATGCTCCACTAGAACAGACTTGGAAGTCACACCGCGTTGATTTTGCCAACGATCAGTTGAAGTATCTTTTTTATCTTCAGACTTTTTAATACGTTGTTCGAGGTCCTTGGCTTTATCCATTTCTTTGTGATTGACGGCATATTCACGCTCTCTTTTTAACCGTCGAATGTCATCCTCTATTTCAGCCAGCTCTTGGTCATGAGTATCGACACCAATACGCACCCGTGACGCTGCTTGGTCAATTAAGTCTATGGCCTTATCAGGCAAAAAGCGGTTTGCGATGTAGCGGTCGGAAAGTTCAGCCGCCGCAACAATGGCCTCATCGGAAATTTTAACTTTGTGATGCGCCTCGTATTTATCCCTTAATCCACGTAGTATTTCAATGGTTTGGTCTATTGTCGGCTCAGGCACTAACACTGGCTGGAAACGGCGTTCTAAAGCTGCATCTTTTTCAATATATTTTTGATACTCATTGAGCGTCGTCGCACCAATTAAATGAAGCTCGCCGCGAGCTAAACTAGGTTTAATGATATTACTGACATCTAAACCACCTTCTCCCCCGCCTTGACCAGCCCCAACTACGGTATGGAGCTCGTCTATGAATATGACTAGTTCATCTTGGTGGGCAATGATCTCGTCCAATACCGCTTTTATCCGCTCCTCAAACTCGCCCCTATACTTGCTTCCAGCAACCATATCGTTCAGATTAACTTCAACTACTCGCTTATCCTGCAAAACCTGTGGTACTCGGCCACTATAAATTCGTTGTGCTAAACCTTCTGCTATAGCCGTCTTACCAACACCCGGTTCACCAATTAAAACGGGGTTATTTTTAGTCCGACGAGCCAATATTTCAATCATTGTGCCAATTTCTTTTGAACGACCAATAACAGGATCGAGTTTGCCTTGCCGAGCAAGTTCGGAAAGATCACGAGAATATTTATCTAGTTGAGGCGTAGTGGATTGAGTTTCGACGCGACCTTCCTCAGCTCCTTTACCAACGACTTTCACAATTTTTTGACGCAGACTTTCTGGTGTCAAACCATATTTACGCAAAATATCGCCAGCCATTCCCTCATCTTCCTGAAGTAATCCAACCAGTAAATGCTCCGGACCAACATAACTATGCCCTAGCTGACGAGAACTGCTGAAAGCTTGTTCCAGTACTTGTTTGATGCGCGGTGAAACGGTTACTTCGATATTGTTTTCACCTGTTGCCGCCTGCTCATTCTTTGGAGCATTAACATCAATATAGCTTTTTATATCCTCGCTTTTTAACTTAAATTGCTTAAAGATTTCCTGCACAACATCACTATCTGCTAAAGCGTAAAGGAGGTGCTCGGTATCTACTTCACTACGACCAAACTTAACAGCAGTTTCAGCCGCTTTCTGGATAATTTCTTTGGTATTATCGGAGATAAATTCTTCTATACCGGTAGCCTCTCGCTCGCGCGGAAGAGGCGTACCTAGCTGCGAAGCAAAGCTCGGAAAGTCAGTACCAAAAAAGTTACTCGTGTCGTTACCCGAGAATAAAGTTTCGAAAGGAGAGGTTTGCGCTTGCTGGGATCGTAGTTGGTTATAGTGGATAGAACATAATTCTAAAGTAGTTTCGCGGCCGTTGCGACTCACTTTTACGGTGTGAGTAGCTGGCCGTTGATTATCAATATCGCATATTCCATTCGCCATACCTCACCTCCCCACTAACTAGAATCTTCAATAGGTCTACCTCAATTATACTCCTACGCACCTTCCTACGCACCTTTGTATCACTGGCTATGCAAAGAACTGCCGCATTTCATCTAGGTACGGTATCGGTTCCGGTTTTGGGAGGTCAGGATTCCTCATTTGTTCGCGCACTTCGCGCAAAGTACCAAACTTACCGCGTTACCCCCCCTGATGAGCGCGAGATGAGAAAAGATTATATATTAAAATAGACCTTACTTCCTATTGAGTTCTTCAGCTAGTCCAATTAGGATTTGCTCAGGACCACGGATATAGCACAAACGATACGAGTCCTCATACTGAACTATCTCACCGACAAGTTCTGCGCCGTACTCCTGAAGCCTAGATACCGTATCGTCAAGGTCTTCTACAGTGAACATAGTGCGTAGATAGCCAAGAGCATTCACCGGCGCATTGCGATGGTCTGCGACTACAGGTGGTGTAAGATAACGTGATAGCTCCAATCTGCTTTGTCCATCAGGGGTAACCATCATAGCAATCTCGACACGTTGGTCGCCTAGCCCTGTGACGCGCCCAGCCCATTCTCCTTCGACCATCGCCCGTCCTTCAAGCTGTAAACCAAGTTCTGTAAAAAAAGGAACGACTTTATCGAGCGACTCCACTACGATACCAACGTTATCCATCCTTTTTAGATTAGATTTTTTTGATTTCATATCCGCTACTCTACCCCCTTTTTAACCTTTACGTAGGACATCTCGAGGTCTTTTCTCCAAGTCTTTCCCTTATCATCAGATGCCTCAGCTATAGTATGTAAACTATCAGCTTTGATTTCTAAAATCATTCTCTGGTAGAAGTCCTTATCCTCTCTCCAGAAGACCATTTTCTCGTCATCTAAGTCGATATTGAAGATACGAGCAACGCCCCGCTGATCGTAATAAAACATTTGATATTTTTCTTGAGGGTCGCTGTAACCTATAATCCATACATCACTAGGTTTTTTATCTGCATCGCTATTTCGCATCACTATAAAAGCGTCGTGCAGCCGCTCGATGGTCGTAAAGCCTTTTACTTCAGTGTCGACGCTTTCTAAGAACCAACAATTGTACATCGTGTATTCCCACTCACCGATAAGTGGCTCTAGTGCAGCTAAGGCTTTATTTTTCATATATCTATAATAACAAAAAAGCCCTACTTGACGTAAGACGTTTTCGATGGTGCACCGAAGCGAGGTGCTTGCGAACCCAACGGTCCCCGTTAAACAGCTTTTCGGGTTTTTGCAGGACGGAGTCTTTGAAGTCATCTTGGCAGCTACGCCACGAGTACGGCTGTCAGAAGCCAAACAACAAAACAGGCTCTCTCCTACAGAAATGGAGATGCTAGCTAGCCGCTACGACGAGCTAAAAAGCATGCACCAAGTTGCTCGTGAATTTGCAATCTCAGAAACGACCGTTCGGTCTCATCTTCGAGCACTTGGCATTGAAGTCCGCATCTCGAAATCGATGACTGTACTGCAAAAGCAAAAGGCTCTTGAGATGTGGGCCGTCGGCATGCTAAGCACATTGATTGGCAAGAAACTTGGCTTCAGCCACCACACGATTTTGAGGGCTGTACGGACGGACAGATCTTCTCAGATCTAATTCTTTATTTTTGCAATCTTCTTGAGAATTGTAATTACGGAATCAATGCTCTGTTCTTTGGTCACGGCAAGAAGTGCCTGGGCATCAACGACAGGTTTGCGTGGTGAGTAGTCGTAAAGGTTATTGCTATTGATGATCAGATCGTGTGCCTTCTTGGCATTTGCGATTGCAGTCTTTTCTAAAGCCGAGCCAACCTTACTTGTTGGATTCTGAATTATATGGTCCTCCAGAATCTTTTTTATAGCTTCACTCATAGAAATACGGATCTGATCTGCATTCTTCGCAAAAGCCTGATTGTTTTCAACCACCGCCATGTCGAAGAGTTTTGTTTTGTCATAGAAAGTTGAAATGGCGTCCCACTGATCTCTATCGAAATCTCTCACGAAAAGGTATTTGTACTTCGACCAGCTCTCATTTGGCATCAAGAAAGTGTCTTCAGCTAGCATCTTCGTTTCATCACCGTTCGCATCACGAATTTGTTTACTTGCTACACCAATTTGACGTTTAGCTTTTTGAAGCTCAAGTGACACAATGTTTGCCGCATCCTTTTTCTGATTCCCGATCCTGCGCCGATAGAGAACGTATGCAGTTACAGCACCAGTTGTGCCGAGTAGAGCAATGAAGAAACCAGAGTTGAGAAAATCAATCACCATATCTGCGAATGATTATGAGCCGTTCCCGACATAGTGCAAGCAGTAGCGTTTTAGAGCCAGGTAGCCACGCCGCCATGATGTGAACACGTCCCACTCCGAGACTGACTAAAGCTATACGTTCCGTCAGAGCACTGTGCAGTTGCACCAGCTGGCGTGGTCGAGCTGGTCTCGGGGCTACAAACCGTGTTGCCTGCCGAATTCACGTAAGTTCCGTTCGTACATGACGGCACAGCGTGAGTACCAACAGTCGTAACTTGAGCAACCGGCGCTGTCGTCGTCTCTTCACTCACTACTGAGCGAGATGTTTCAACTCCATTGGTTAATGTGACGTCGTAAGTTTTAGTCTCAACCCCATTTACGCCGGCAATAGTGACAGTCGACGTACCAGATGTTTTCGTTGAGTCGTTTTGAGTCGTAGATGAATAAGGGATTGCGCTCGTCTGAACATCAGTCTTATGCGTAATGACCGGTACGGTCTTAACGGTCTGGGTTGCAGTGTTTGAAGTGGATGTTGAGTGTGGCTGCGTAGCCGAAACGATCGTCCCAAAAAGTGCCAGGCCAACCACAACGAGAATCGCACGTGTGACGACTGTAAATACTCGTTCTTTTGGTTGTTTCTCCTGCCACTTTTTTCTCTGGGCCATGCTCTCGTTCTCCTGTGGCGGATTATGAGCTAAACCTGAGATAAATACAACATACTTACAGAGGTGGGGTTCTATAGCCCCTTTAGGGTTTAGCAAAAAAGAGACCGATGCAGGGCAACCGGTCTCTATAAATGAATAATGCTCATTTGGTGCACCTAACGGTACAGCTCTCGAACCTGACGGAACCTCTAAAACGTCTATTCGTCATGGTCCGAGGAGGCTTGTTTCACTCAATTTTGGCAGAAGCCCGACGGCCGCGACTCGCCTACGAACATGGTCGGAATTACCGTCTGACTCCAGAAGATATTGACCGCCTTGCGCTTCGCTATGAAGAAACGAAGAACATGCGCCAAGTAGCTCGTGAGTTTCGCATCTCGGTCACGACTGTGCGGTCGCATCTTCGAATACTTGGTATTGAAGTTCGTCGGTCAAAGTCAATGAGCGAGAAGCAGAAAGAGAAGGCTCGTGAGATGTGGGTCGCTGGTATGGCGAGCACGCAAATTAGCAAGAAGCTTGGGTTCAGTCACCACACGATATTAAAAGTGATTAGAGCTAATAATCACTCGTGCTAGCTGTTTTGAACTACGGCCATCCACTCGCCTATATGCTTCGCAACGCTTTCAAAGTTCGTCCAGTTCACATTGTTCATCTTGAAGTTCTTTACTTCGGGAGTTGGCTTATTCATCTTTGATCGCGCGCTCACGTCTCTAACCACAAAAATCTTTTCATAGCCCGGCAGCTGCCTGAATCTTTGATTACCGATCAGCGTAACAAACATGAATTTTCTTCCGTTTGCAGTCGTAATGAAAGATACGTTCCGGGTGGCTGTGTATTTACCAACACCAGGTGTCACAAACTCATTAACCTTCCCGAGCAGCATGCGAGATAGCTTTCGATCAGTATCTTTTGCAACAGTCTTCAGTTCTCCCCATTCAGCTCGGCAATTGGAAAGCGAATACTTACTGTCCGCCACGAGTTCATTCAGCACTGTACGGTGCACGATCTTGTTCTGACCGTAAATGTGTTTCTTAGAGACTCCTAAATAAGGGCGATCGAATATTTCAATTTTTGACAGAACAGCGTCTTCGTCTTTCGACAAGTCGAATACCTTGTCCATGTCTATCTGATTGACACGTTCGTGTGACAAATTCGACTCGACAAGCCGGCCGATTTCAAGAACATCGTGATGCTCGGTCTTCTTGAGAAGAAGTATGTAGCTCCTATCGAGCAGTGTCAGGAAAGTTCCTATTGCAAGCTTCACCGAGACGGATTGGTCTTCTGGAAGATTGCTTATAGTGTCGACGATCTGTGGTCGTTCCGCGGGTGAATTTTTTCTACTGTGTTTGAATTCGAGTTCTCGTTCAAAAACCGCTTCAGGAGTGAGCCCTTCTTCGTTGAAGGACTCTGTCGTATAAAAGATCGTGGATGGAACCTCTTGATCTACATACTTTGAGCTACCACCTACGATGATGGTTCCTACTTCCTCAAGTGCTGTTTGAAGTATGCGCCTGTAGTAGGGATCATTATGTTCATTTGTGTATATCTCAACAACGGAATCAGTTAAGCGCTGCATTACACTCAAGTTCTCGAATCGCTTTTTACCTAGCTCTGACTTCAATTGAGCTATGAGGTTCGAGTACTCCGCGCCATTCCTAATGAGAAACTTCGAAAGCTCATATGGCGAACGCCGAGTTCTTAATGAAAGCGCTGCAATCAGTTCACCCGCTTTATCGGCCGGTAGGTTCACTACCTTCTTAAGAACAGTTTCTTCAAATTCGTCGCGCGACATATTGTTCAGCAACACGTGATCGACAAATAGTGTCGTGAGTTCTGATGGCGGAATCGCCAGTGCCTGATTCATCACCCTCCGAAGGGCTAGCTCGTCAGTTATAAAAATCGCATGAACCCCGGTTTCTGCAAAAAGGTTCTTTAGGTGGAGTACCAAGCTCTCTAACTTGATAGACGCAGGAAGTTTGTCAAGCTCATCAAATACGAATACAAACCTATGGAGCTTCGAATATTGAGTCAGAAGATCTCGAAGTTTCATTTCAAGGCCACTATCCGATAGGTCTACTTCTGCAGATAGTGCATCTTGCAGTGCGGGCGAGTTCATCAAACTGGCAGGGACAGCAAGTGCTCGAGTGACTGTTTTAGTCTGTTTTGTATAGTGCGAGTAAGACCTGAGCGATGTAATGCGCTGAAAGTAGCCGATAGATCGAAACCAGCGCTGTGGCAGGTCAAGCCAAGAATAGTATCGCCTCAATAAGTCAGCTTCCATCCCCATGAGCATCGCGCGCATAAGCAGTGATCGATAACTATCATTCAGCCTTGACTGATCCGGCTCAGTACCCTCAACTGCCGAAACATCGATCACTATAAGAGGAATGCTGATGAAGATGTATGGCGACTTTGTAAGTCGTCGTAACCGGCTCAAGACGCGGCTAAAAGGGCTCATTCGATCCAGACGTTCTTGCTCAGCAGCTTGAACACTGGCCCTGACAAGTGTTGTCTTGCCCGAGCCACGATCGCCCCCTAAAAGTAATGAACCGCCTTGCTCACTTAATAGAAAGCGTTGTACGCGCTCTTGCTCTTGTGTTCTGACGACGATGTCATTTTTATGACTTTTTGTCACTACTTATAGATTAAGTGCTTTCTCGAGGGGTAGCAAGCATGAGCATTTAGAGAACCGACTCCCGCTCTACACACTCGGTCATAGTGAACTAAAAACAGAGCCCGATTTTCGGCAATCGGACTCTGTTTTGAATAATGCTCATGCTTGGTGCAGGATAGTTGACGCATTACAAACAGCTGCAATAGAGGCGGTTGATAACTATAAGCTCAAACACTTAGTTGAACAGTTCAACCTATCGGGCGAGTTACTTAATGCTTAGCAGGACTTTCGGGTAATTGGTTTGCAGCCTTTACTAGCTCGGCTTCACTGATAGCAACCCTGTGAATAGGTGCATCTGGTTTGTCTTTATCAAATAGAAAAGATAAGTAATGCCTGTCATTACTGTTGAAGCCAAAGATGTTCACGATATTAAAGCGTCCTTTAGATACGATTTTAGCTAACTCATCTTCCTGCATATCGCCGTTGATGTTACAAAATACTATCAAGTGCATATTATCTGCGTAGTTTTGACCTTTTGACGATTTACTCTGAACCCGAGCATCAACAGCTTCAAGTAAGGATTTATGCTTTTTGTTATCTCGATACGTTGCCAATGTTTGCTCAACGTACACCGCTTCACTTTCGCCTCGGACTAAACCGCCATCATCATTATCAAGCATCTTAGCTACTCTCAACTTATCGCCTGTTAAATCCGATAGAGCGATAGCGTGTACAATCAAACCAATCCATTCACGTTTACTCATAGTCGTGTCGGTTACGTCATCGCTATCTTCAATCCAATTCACATCACTCAATGCTGGCTGTACAAAGTGTTTGAACGCAAGAATAGGCTCAAGTGCTATACCCTGAGCCTTAATTGGCAAGCCATTTGGTCGCCACGTGTAATCATCTTGCTGTTCAGTCATAGTCTTATTATATAGCCCCCCTACCTGCGACACGTGTATTATTTGAAAAATAGGTAAACGCACTACCTACCTAAATTATCGTGGACGAGCAAAAATGGTATGTTTTAGGATAGCCCAACAATTTGCTAACTAAACAGAGGTCGCACTGTTGGCAATAAATTGTTAGCTAGGCGGGGGTAGTCCCTCTATATCCTGCGAATTAACACTCCGCCGTATAAGTGCCTAATTTATGGGAGCAGATTTACCAAGCGTTTTTTAGTGGGCTATTTAATCGTGATGTCTGACTGTTTAGCGACACCCTCGGGCGTATTGTATATATAGAAACTACCGATGAGTTTCATCAGCTTGTACTTGAGGCTATCTTTTTCCCAGAAGTATTCACGATGGTCTGTTTTATCGTCCATATCTTTATTAGGCATACGAAACTCGGGTGCAACATAAAGTTCAGGCATAACAACGCTAATACGACCACCATCGCAATAGATAAATGTGAAGCGTTTTATAATCGTACCGTTGTACACGAGGTCAACGCTATACTTGCCCGAGCCATTGCTATCAGGATAAACCTTAGTCCACGGTTCACTAAACTCATCGTAATCACCCCGCTTATATATTTGATAGAGGTTATCACTTTCACATATCCAGACTGTATCGCCATCTATTTCTTGCTCAGTCCAATTCTTTGTTACGATATAATCCTCAAAGGTTTCGAGCTGTGATTTTTGACGTTTTGGCTTAACCGCTCGTTGTTCAGCTAGTTTTGCATTTCCCTCATCACGTAAGTCTTTGGTTCGTAACTGTTGAGCCGTTTCCGCTAATACAATTGCAAGGTTTCCCTGTAAATTATCGACAGTGAGCTTACTTACTTTTAGCGTTTCGTCCTTACGAGCTGGACTGTGTAAGCCATCATCTGCGAGGTTGCGACTAGCTTGGTCTAATTGCCGCAATGCGTCTTTAAAAGTCTTTTTGCCGCTTAGTTCAGAATAGACCTGTGCAGTATTTGCAAACCCAAAAATAGTAGGAACATAATCAAGTACGCCACGAATAAGAATGGCTACCGTCGTATAATTCTGCTTCTTATAACTGTTATTAAGTGAGTTGCAATGTTCAATGAGTTTAACAGGCGGTTTGTCGGAGCTGGTTTCAAGTGCCTCTACTAAAGGCTTATCAATGTAGCTATTTCGATTGGTCAGTAGGTCTTTCAGTTTTTTCATCACGTTTCTCTCTGGCTAGTTTATCTCTTGCTACGTCTAATGCCAACTTTGCCAGTTCGTGTGTTTGTTCAATAAGCTCGACCACCTCTTCATCGGTCAGGTTTTCGTGTTCCTTACCAAGTAACTTACGTGCTTCTTTTACCGATATTATCGGTTTCATACCGTGAAGCGTTGCCACCTATCAAGGTCAGGTGTGTATTCAGAACCAGTAAATACGTAAATGCCATCGGCTCGCTTATTAAGTATGCCGCCACTCAGATTAGCTCCCGCTTCATTTTGTTCGCTGATATACGCTTGTAAAGCATCTGACTTATCGTGTGTTGGCTGCTCAGTAACCGTACGTCCTGCTTTTGTATCATAGATACCAGTGCTGCCATCTGTATAACGTACGATGTAGTCTGGGTAAAAGTTCGCTAGTTTAGTCAACCTAGTTTCTTCATCAACGGTTTGATAACTAAGAGCGAAGTATTGCTGTTGAGCTTCACCATTCTTGTACCACCATTCAACATTATTACTATCCTCAAGCAAGCGTTCAAAATATCGCTCAGGCTCTGAGCGGTCTTTGCGTAAATAGCATTGTTCGTATGGGTACTTACCCGATTGCACTAGCTCGTAGTTTTCGCCAAACATATCGCTTTCTGGCAAACTAAAGGTGCTATACGAAGTAGTCTTCTTATTTGCAATTTCGGCTGGTTTGACGCTTTCGTATTTGAGTTTCGCAGTCTTGATAATCTCGTCAAACACTCTTTGGTTCTTAGCCGAGCAAGCAATAATACGCTGTACTTCGTGCCACCTACTTTGGTCATAACCGATATAGTTAAACCATTTGTATATAGCCGTTTTTACCTTTGAGAACGAACGAACAGGTGCATAAGGTAAGCACCACGCTTTTAACAAGTAATCAAACTCTTTCTGTATATTCGCATCGCTTACATCTGCTTGGATATTCTCAAGGTTAAGTGTACCAATTTCGTCTTGAACAGTATCGAGATTATGAAGTACCACGTCGGCAATAATAGGTGTTTTTAGTTCTTCTGGATACAACTCAAGCTCTACATCAGCCTTATCATACGCTACGTTTACCATATCTGATTGCTGGATGCCAAAACGCTCATTAAGTGTTTCGACTAATATGTTGCTAAAACTAGCGGTTAGGTCGCCGTAGTCTTGGCGGTGCAAATATACGCTTGGTAACTTTACGTCATTTATGTCGTCTTTTTTATGAACGAAGATGTTTTTAAAAAAGTCCAAGTCTTCGGGCTTACTGTTTATGTTGATGCCAGATATATTCGTATAAACAAATGCCTTATTTAATTCTGCTATTTCGTAGTGTTTAGCCTCAGGCATACGCAAAATGCGACCAACGGTTTGTATTTCAAAAGTAAGAGAACGAATTGCACGTAACATCACAAGAACTTGAGCACGTGGACAATCCCAGCCGACAGCAACAGCCTCTTTGAATATAAGTACTTCTACTTCCGAACTATTCTTTTCGATTAACTCAAGGTTCTGCTTGTCATCAGACAGCCAGACGGCTAATTTGCCATTCTCGTATGTAATACCGTGATTAGCAAGTTGTTGTTCAACTTCCTCTCGGACACTTTTATCTAGCGTAGAAGTCTTTTCGCTATCACTTGGTAACTGCACAAGTACGAGGGGATTGATGTTTGACCCGTCGTTTAAGAACAGGGATTTAAGCTCGGCTCTTTTCGCCAATGCAGCTTCAATTACTAACTCGTCAGCTGAGTTTGAAATATCAACATAATCACCGATGGACTGGTTGATACTTGTTTCTTGTTTTATTAACCCTGAGCTTACAACCTCGTCAAAAGGAACACTAACGAAACCAGCTTTTTTGTTCATCATATCTTCTGCATCAACTTTAAACAGAGGCGTAGCAGATACTTCGATTGTTAGCTTAGGTTTGATAGCTTCCGTAATAAACCGCTGTGAGTTTTCGGTCATATAATTTCGATGAGCTTCGTCAACAATCAGTATTATTTGACGCCCAGCCTCACGTGTTTTTTCAAGCACCTCAACGATACTTCGACCATCTTCACGGTCTTTGACGTACACATTTGACCAATCACGCTGGTTGCTTTCGCTATTCTTTTTAGTTGTTGTTAAACTGTGCCAGTTCACGAATAAGACGCTATTTTCACTTAGCTGTTCTTGAGTTATCTCATCTAGGCTCAATAGCTTGTAGCGAGTGTCCTGCAAATAACTTGCGAGCTTAGCTTTACTCTGTGAGTGTAGGTCATAAAGGCTCGTCCAAACAAAAACGTACTCACCCTGCAAGTCTTCTTCGCTGAGCCTTTGTAACAACTCAGCCATCATAATCGTCTTACCTGAGCCAGTCGGAGCTTTAAAAACACAAACCTTATCACCCGAACTAGCGAGCAAGCCCCTAGTCTGTTTTAAAAGTTCACTTACAGCAGCTTGTTGATATTCTTTTAGCTCAATCATTACGCCCCCAACCTTACATTTTGGTCTTTATGTATACGTCGGTAAACCTCAAGAATACTCTCTGGTATTG
Organism: Candidatus Saccharimonadota bacterium; assembly: GCA_028288995.1. GTDB lineage: Bacteria > Patescibacteriota > Saccharimonadia > Saccharimonadales > Saccharimonadaceae > Microsaccharimonas. Next base: position 9,570 of record JAQGHF010000002.1, on the reverse strand, counting down.
GTCGTAAATCGTGAGTACGTTCAAGGTCGGCAAAATCACTTTCGTATGTGTCATTGCTCAGGCTGAAAACGTAAATATGAATAGCTTTGCTATCCTTGAGTTTTTCAAGGGCATCTTTCAAAAGTACGATTGCCTCTGGTTCAAATACGATTGCTGAGTAGTGTTCGTTATTACCAAATACTTTGAACATCTTGGTATCAATTATCGCTTCAAAAGTATCTTCACGTAGGCATATCATATCGGTGCTACGTGCAACAAGCTCAATGCGAGTTTGGTCATCCGTCTGCTGTCTAGGTATCAAGCTAGTTTTAAAATATCTAACATTTGAGGGTATGCCTTTATAGCCAGCGTAACCGTTTATCACATTACTTATCCGAGGATAGGTTACTTCCTCTGCAATGTTGGCTTCATTATTTGTACAAAGAATAAAACGTCGATTACCACCATCATCTTTATTAGCCTCTATTACGGCGTGTCCAGTTGAACCTGAGCCAGCAAAGAAGTCCAGTACGGTAACGTCTGTACGTTTATGATAGTTGATAAGCTGCTTCAACATTTTGACAGGCTTTTTGCCGCTATTAAAACCGATACCGCCCTCGTGTCGTATGTTGCCAAAATCAGCACTAAAATCGTAAAAGTTAGGAATTGGAGCAAGTCGTATCGCACCCTCAACTGTACCCATTTCTTCTACTCTCGATAAAGGCATACCTGAATACATCTTTCCTCGTGTGGCATTAGCTTTCTGAGGGGCTGTGTAATAACGATAGCCTAAGCCGTCATCACCACGCCCGTGTACCTTGTAGAGGCTTCCTAAGCCATCTTCTGCCAATCTAGGCTCAACTACCGACTGGAATACTTTTCCGTAGCTCATAGTCGTGTATATGCTGCCACTTATCCACGTTTCTTTCAAAAGGTTGTTCGCACCATCTTCGTGCTTAACCAGTTTCCATTGTCCTTTTTTGAATACAGTAACTTTTTGTCCATTAACTTCTATTTCGTCGCCCTTACCAAGTTCTTCAACCTGATATATGAACTTGTCGGACGTGTATTGCTCTTTAGGACGATTTGGTTCAAATAGTTTGCTGTTCTTAGCGTATACAAGGACGTACTCGAATAGAGGCTTGAAAGCCTTTTCTTCATTGAGGCTCTTACCCGCATACCGAACTTGAATGTTGAGGTTAGTTAAGAAGTTCTCTTCGCCAAAAATCTGATTACACAAAATCCTCAGATATGAATGTTCGTTATCATCAATTGAGATGAAAATAACTCCATCATTAGCAAGCAACTCTTTTGCCAGTCGTAGCCTCTCGCTCATAAAACTCAACCATTTGCTATGCCTAAACGTGTCCTCGCTATCAATGTAGCGGTCATTGTAGAGAAAGTCTTTGTTGCCTGTGTTATACGGCGGGTCAATATAGATGACGTCAACTTTTCCAGCGTGAGTATAGTTTAATGCAGTGAGTGAATGGTAATTATCGCCCTCAATGATGAAGCTAGTAGGAGCGTCTTTTAGTTTCTCGATTGCTCGTTCACTTACTTCTTCGACGACGGGTAAGTTCGCTTCGCATAGCCTTACTATTTCTTCTGGCTTATCTTCCCATACCAAGCCGAACTTTTTGCGGTGTTTTAGACCCTTAATAATGTCTATAAGTTCATCTTTGGTATATTCTTCAAGGGTTTTAGTCATCACATATTTCTCTCTTTTGCTAACACATTGTTAGCGAACGTTCTGTTATCAAAAATAGCATATTCTATCTGTTTTTGCTAACACGGCGTTAGTGGTCTAACTGTTCACATATACGTAGCGTGGACAGTAGAATGAAAAGAAATACCAAAGAACTAAAGCTATTACAGCTAAAACTCGGCAAACGCATACAGGACATACGTAAACGTAAGGGTCATACGCAAGAAAGCCTCGCTGCAATATCGGGACTAGATAGGGTTTCGATTGGCTATATTGAGCAAGGTAGACGAGCACCACAGCTCAGCACCTTGTTAGTACTTTCAAAGAGTTTGCAAGTCAAGCTATCAGACTTTTTTGACGGCGTGTAGCTAACTACTTCTTAGCAGCTTTTGACTGTTTCTTATTCTTTAGAATGCCCATCTTACGTAGCCTGTTCCTGAGTTTATATTGCCACCATTTCAAGAACCCAAGCCTACGCCAGTACAGATGATGTTCTTTGCCCCTAACATCGACTACGTAGACAAACCACAAGTCTTCAAGGTTTAAGTCTTTTTGTGGTTGAACATACATAGCCGCTGGACTTTGTTCACTCAAGCTACGAGTAGGTTCGCCCGCAAATAATAATGCTTTGTCCCAGTCTTTATAAAATCGCATACCAACGTGAGTAATTTGTGTTGGTCTTTTGCTTTTATTTACAACTCGTATGAGAACTTGGCTTTCGCCATCAGAACCAGCGATAAACATATCTCTTTGAAAGCTAATATCTAGTCTGCCTTTATCACCCCATATATCGTAGAGTACCTTTGCGGCACTTAAAGTTGCCAAGATAGCACCATACCAAGCTACTGTATCTGCCGTAATCGTAAGACTAAACATTATCGTTTTTATTCTTATCTAGTATTTTCATTATGTCTTCTCGTCGATAGCGTCTATCATTGCGTAGCCCAATTCGGACAGCCACTAAGTAACCTTTTTTATCCCAAGCCCTCAAAGTATTAGGATGGCAATTCAACAGTTCGCTCGTTTCCCTGAGCGTCAGTAACTTCGGCAGCCTTTTACCAGATTGTGTCATACTATAACTATACAGCACTTACCAATTGTAGTGATGAGAGATGTGATGAGCGACAAGGATAAACGCAAACGTAAGCCAAAAAAAGATAAGCCAAAAGCCGTAGAGCCTACGGTTTCTAAAGCTGCTGACTTTAAAAACAGAAAACTAGCAACTGGCAACTCACTCACTCTCCGTGAATACAAAGAGTTAAGCGAAAAAGATATACACGTCCTCACTCCTACTGAGCAAAAGCAATTAGATGAAACACGACAGCAAATGAGAAAGATGACAGAAGCCATAGCTAGTCAGTATGACTTTAGTGGTATGGCAAAGATAATGCAGTCGTACGTTGCCCCTACCTTGATAGCTCAACAGACCCTTAGTAAAGCACTACAAATACACACAACACCAATGCTGAAAATAGTTGCTGATATGCAGAAATTAACACTATTTACCGCACAACCTGCGATTACTCAAATGTTAGACATACAAAAAACGATGATGCCTGCGATACAGGCAATTTATCAAAGTACAGCGTTTGCCCAAAATCAATTCTCAGCTCTTGCTGCCGTACAAAAGTCTTTGGCTCTAACTATGCCAACAGAAAGCCTAATTGCCTCTATAAAGGGTATCCAAGAGGCATTTCAAGCACCTCTTATCGCACGTACAATGTTCGCTGATTTTCAGAATATGCACGAGCGTATCTTACGTGGTTTAACCTTTGATGTTGGCTCACTCTCAACGAGTATCGAGTTTAGTCATTCCGAGAGTGTCGATGTTGCAATAGACGAAGTTACAACCGATGATGATATTCTCATAGCCTCAGCGACCGCAACGCAAACTAACACTTTCGCAGGTATCACTTTTACCAATCAAGCAGGTATGCAACTTATCCTAAACAAGCTAGACGAAAACAGTCGTGAAATAGCGGAGCTGCGAAAACAATTATTGGCTCGGGATAATCAGCAAGGTCAAATGCTCATAGCCCCATCAACTGTCAGTTTCAAGCGTTCGACATCATCAATACAGATTGGCTCATACAAAGTCAGTGTTTCTATTAGCTCAAAACAAACACAGTTTGCCCGTACGGTACTTTCTACACAAGAAACAGCGAGTAAACGATGGGATATAGAAGACTTGATACTCGCTGCGTTTGGCGAGCGTATCAACAACGACGAGCAAGACTGGATAAACAAAATACGCAATTATATATTTCAGTTCAACCAAAAAGTGATGATTGCCTCAGGCGGTACAATGCCTAATTATCTCGTGCTTGAGGGCATCGAGGTTTTCGTAAATCCTGAATATCTCAATCAGTAAATCCTGACTTTATCCACATATTTAAATGGCTTAAATAAGCCATTCTTTTTAATGGTTACTGTGGAAGAGATACTGAATAACCAACAAAAGGGTAAAGCTCCCAAGACACAACGAGCAGAGCTTAACGAGCAAGCGGTTCACAACTTGGTAGGTTTCTTTGATGTGCTTATTCAGATGGACTTTGCACAGAAGCAAAAACAACGTAATGAAAGGAATGATGAAGATGGTAATGATTTTCAAAGTACTACAAGTGTCGCTGCGTAAGCTCATAGACTGGCTTATGACTATGTGGCTCTGGACGAATAAACATCAAAAGGCTGCCGAGGAGCGAAAAAAATATGGTCGTTAGCGAAGTAAACATTACGCCAGTAAAACCTACTGACGGACTTGTGGCATTTGCAAGTTGTGTAATTGACGGTCAACTTTATGTTGGTTCGTTGGGTGTACATCAACTGTTAGACGGTACAAGTTACCGAATAACGTACCCGACCAAGCGAATAGGCTCACGACAGCTTAACTATTTTCACCCCGTAACCAAAGAAGCTGGCAAATTGATTGAGCAAGCAATTGTCGCAAAGTGCATTGAATTATTTGAAAGAAGTGATGAACATTATGATAGACACAGTAAAGCTACTGATACCCGTACATAATCCACTTATTTTCGATGGCGGCAGGTTTTCACCAATCTCACTTGAGCAACTTGTGAATAGTAGGGGCTACGGCAAGACATATCTTAACCCGTCGCCTACCTACGCAAAGATGGGTAAGTATATGCCACGCTTAACAATGTACAAACGAGTACAAAAGTTCGGCGTGGTATATCAATTAGCGGTTGAGTTTTCAGCACCTAAAATGTTATTCGGCAATAACTTTGACGAGCTAAAAGAGAGTGATTTTGAAGCTCTACTGACGGCACTACAATCGTCTTTATACGAATTACTCGGTCATCGGTTCTTTAAGACACAACTTGCCCACGCTGATATTGCAGCTTGGCATCCGTCGAAGAACATTGTATTTCTTGATTACACATCTTGCCAGACTATCCTCAATACGATGGGTAAATTAGATGTAAGTAAAATGTATGATTTACAGAAGACGGATTTTCGTGATGGACACGTTGTACATATCCACACCAACTCACTTGATATAGCCTTTTACGACAAAATGGCAGACCTGCGAAAAGCAAAGAAAAGCGGCAAACGTGCATTTGAAAAAGATAGCAACTTGCAGCTCAACCTACTTGAGGGTTTATCTGAATACCGACCGATGGAAGTATTCAGATATGAAGTACGTTTTGTCGGTAGAGCATCTATCAAGCGAGCCTATCCTGAATTAGATAAATGGACATTTGAGAACCTCTACACAAAAGAAAAGTGCCAAGCCGTTCTATTAAAGCATTGGAATAAAATAACAAGTTCAGTAGATATGCTGGCGTTAGACGTAAAAGAGCCGTATGAGCTATTGCAGAATTATCTTGAAGCGAACGATAACGTAACACCCCAAGCCGCTCTTGCAGCGGTTGCTGGGCTAATTATCACCAGTCAGGTTGGTGCTGTTGGTCTACGAAATGTACTGGAAGCTGTATACGGCAAACAGGCGTGGTATCGCATTAAGCCTTTACTCAAACCACCAGACGCATACCGCTTTACCTCGTTCTTGCATATAGACGAAGCCTTGCAACGGTTTACACCCACACGTATGTCAGACTTCCTTTCAAACATTGAAAATACTGGTAAGTAATGGTAAGTTATAAGGAGTAATATATTATGGATACAAAGTTAATTCTAATCGCCCGAGTATCAGATGTTGAGCAACGTAAAGCGTTGCCAGCTCAGAAAATGCGTCTTGAGCGATATGCAGAACAAAAACAATTACCGTCTGAGTACCACGAGTTTGACGAGAGTGCTCACAAGGACGTACGTCAAAAGTTCAACAAGCTCGTAGAACATATCAAACAGCAGAAAGGTCTGTGCTACGTAGTCTTCGACAAGATAGACCGCCTGACACGCGATAGCAGCCAAGAAGAAGTAAAAGAATTACAGCAACTCGTTAAGTTCGGCAAGATAGAGCTACACTTTCCAAATGATAGCCTTTACATCGACAAAGGCTCGTCAGCCGCAGACTGGTTCAGGCTTGGCATCGGTATGGCATTAGCAAAATACTACTCGGATAGTATCAGCGATAATGTTAAGCGACGATTTGAACAAATGTTAAGTGATGGCATCTGGGTACATCGTGCTCCTATCGGCTACAAGAACGTGTTGAAAGGCGGTACTGCACAGAAGCCACTCAAAGACATAGAAGTTGATGAGGTAAAGGCACACTACGTCATAAAAGCATTTGAGCTACGAGCACGTGGCATGTCTTATGCAGTAATTGCTAAAGAACTTGGTGCTATGGGCTTTCGTAGTAATATCGCTGGCAGTAAAGCACCGAACAAGGCATTTCTTGAACGCATTTTAAATAACGAGTTTTATTGTGGATTTATGGTTCACGACGGTAGACGGTATCCGCATAAATATCCACCACTCATTAGCCGTGGTTTATACAACCAAGTTCAACGTGTTCGTGATGTTCGTAAGCACGAAAAAACTAAGTATGACAGCAAGGACTACACATTCAAAAAGATAGTGAAATGTGGCAACTGCGGTCGAGCTGTGTCGCCATTCAAGGCTCGTAATACAGTTTACCTACGATGCGCCAATGCTAAGTGTAATAATCCCAATACAGCAGAAAGTCTGATTATAGATGGTGTTACGTCGGAAGTAGGATTTATACACATACCCGAACAGTGGCTCGGACAAGTCATAGACGAGCTACGTAATCGCCACGATGACCAACAACAATACTTCACCCAGAGCATCGAGCAGACCCGTAGCGAGTACGATAAAATCAAAGAAAAGATGCGTAAGGTCTACTATGACTTACTTGAGGGTCGTATTACTCAGACATTCCACGATGAAATTGCAACTGAGCTAGAAAAGAAACAGCAAGAACTGAACGACCGCCTAAAGTTGCTAACAAGTGATAACAAAACATTCCAAGTAACTGCTTCTTACCTGTTAGACCTAGCCCAGAGAGCCGAAGAGCTATTTAAAGAGAGCGATGACGGGCTAAGACAGAAGTTGCTAGAATACCTACTTTCAAACATTGAATTAAAGGACAAAAAGCTGTCTTATATACTAAACGACCCCTTTAAGTCCATCGTCGAGGCAAAGAAAAAGAGCCTAACGGCTCATAATTCAGATATTTGGTGCGGGTACAGGGACTCTAACCCTGGGCCTCATCCTTGGCAAGGATGCGCTCTAACAGCTGAGCTACACCCGCATACTTAGGAAAGTATAGCGAATAACAGTAGTTTTATCAACCTTTATTAGCGCCTAGCGAGTGGTAAGAGTGCTACTTTAAGCTAAACGGTGGATACTGATCGGTCACAAGCAGAATTGCATAGGCAGTTACGCGTAGATCCCATCTGTTGACGCCGACAACAAAGTCAAAAAGACTCTTCGGGTAACGACCAGTAAACAGTATTGCAAACCAGGCGATAACGACCGCACCTAGTACGCCAATCGTAAGCACAAACAGCACAATGTAGTGCGGTAATGCCAGCAGCCATTTCACAAGTGGCAACCATCGATTAAGGTCTTGCTTTACATTCGGATAGTCTATGTCGAGATGCACTGATTGTGCATCAACAGTCGAAGGATACTGATCTGTTAGGAGGAGGAGATAGACCGTCACTCTCATCGTAAATCGATTCAGTTCTAGATTGAAATTGAACCACCAGCGAGGGTATCGCTGACGAAATACAATCAAAAGGAGTGTCACAACAAACAGTCCGACGACAATTCCCCCTCCATTGTTTGACATTTGTTGCCCTGCATCATTCACAAAGCTATTACCTGACGTTCCTGTAATAATAAACAGTATAGCAAGGATGGGAATCGCCCATATAAGGCGAACAAATGAAGTAAAACGATCAAGCTTCGGTGGATAATCAATATCGAGACGAGCTGGGTATGCTTTTGTGACCATAACAATTTTTCTCCTTTATCTTTTTCCGGTTCTACTGCTGACTATAAGCTTATTAGAAGTAAATTAAAAGTATGATGAGAGGCAGATACAAAAACCCTAGGTTGAATGGGGGCTGTACTTGAAAAATCACCTCTGTATGCGTACAATAGTTCAAGTACCAGATTTGGCTCTTTAGCTCAGTTGGTAGAGCAGTGGATTGAAGATCCACGTGTCCCCAGTTCGAGTCTGGGAGGAGCCACCAAGATAGATAATTCGGGGGTCAGTGAGTTCAAAAGCTCACTGACCCCTCTTATTTTTGCCCATATTTTCAGTTCGAGATTTTAGTACCACATATGTCGGCACCACGAAGTTACAATGCTGGACCGGATGAAGTGGAATTATTTAGTACACCATTCCATGCCCATCCGCTTGAATTGCCATCGCCATAGTTATACAGCGTCGTACCTGCAGTGATAAGCACCGCCGTCGCATCAAATGTGTTATTGCTTGGTGCCCCCGCACCTCCTGAGTATGCGATCTTGGGTCGTATATACACACCGTTTGATGCGCTGGTGAAAGTCCGTGATACACGCTGCCAGACATTAACCGTCGCTGGCACTAGTGTCCCAACTGAATCACTACCGATGCCCGTACCGGCACTATCGTATTGACCGACATCTAGTCGGAATCCATTGGTGATTGCGTATGATGTACGTAGATATACAGATATCGTGTAATCGCTGCTCGCTGAAACAGGCACTGCGGCTGTACCTGCTGCCGAGAACGTCAATTGGAGAGGGCTACCCGTAATTGAGCTTGTGATTGTATCACGATAGAATGTACTGACGATCCCTGCTGGACCACCAACCGTTTGACGTGTTTGTGTGCCAGTTGATCCTGCAGCATTAATGACACTCCAGTTCGTTGTGTCCGTTCCAAGGGCAGGATTAGTGTGCAGGTTTGTGATCGCAATACCGCCACCGGCTGCATGCCCAGCGCAAGCCCCGTTTGCTGGGGTACTGTTATTATTGATGTAGTAACTTGTCGTTCCTTTTGTGGCCGTCAAGCAAAATGTCTGTGGGTTCACAGAATTGTCGACGGTATACTGATACGTCGTCCCCGCGCTTGCCTTCAAGCCGACACCGCTATTTGCAAGTGCTACAGTTGCGGGGTACGCACTCAGATCAATCTGATCAAGTTTTAAGCGTTTTACTGCATTCTCAAGATCAGAAACGAGAGAAGCGTTCGTAGCTCGCTGGCTGATACCATTATATGCAACGATTGTAATCGCCGCCAGAATACCAATGACGACGATCACAATCAAAAGCTCAACGATGGTAAATCCACGTTGTGTTGCAATCGCTGATTGTATTTTAGGTATACGTGCCCACATTCCTAATCGTAACTATAAGTAATAACGGTTTTTCGGTCAAGCAAAAGAAGAACTATTTACGGTCACGCAGTGCATCAATTAATTCAACTGGGAACAGCATCATGGTCT
>JAQGHF010000004.1 GCA_028288995.1 Candidatus Saccharimonadota bacterium | reverse complement strand
GCCGGAAGTCTAAGGTTTCCTGAGCTACGTCAATCGTCTCAGGGTGAGTCGGGTCCTAAGCCGAGGCTGAGAAGCGTAGGCGATGGCCAAGCCGTTCATATTCGGCTACCACCGACGTCAGTTTAGACTCTCGCGAACCAATATGTAGGATCTCGGACTTCGGGAGGCGTGAGCCTCGCGAGGGATTTTTCGTCGGAACGAGGCGGAGCGAAGGAGCGATCTATCGATCGTGACTGAGCGACAACGAAGTGCCGGCGGAAAAGCACCGCGACCCTGCACATCGGTCACGAGAGCCTATGAAGTGAAGGGATGACGCAGGAGGATAGGTCAGCGCACTATCGGATGTGCGTCGAAGCCGGTAGGGGGTCAGATAGGCAAATCCGTCTGACACTAACCCCGAGAGGCGAGTGCGAGGCTCTTTACGAGCCGAAGTGATTGACTCCACGCTGCCAAGAAAAGTCTCTAGCGATGACATAGGTGCCCGTACCGTACACCGACACAGGTAGACTGGCAGAGCATGCTAAGGCGACGGGAGAACCCCTGTTAAGGAACTCGGCAAATTAACCCCGTAACTTTGGGAGAAGGGGTGCCCCTGTTGGTCCAGTCTTTACGACGAAAGCCGATGGGGGTCGCAGTGAATAGGCCCAAGCGACTGTTTAACAAAAACACAGGTCTCTGCGAACGCGAAAGCGGACGTATAGGGGCTGACTCCTGCCCGGTGCTGGAAGGTTAAAAGGAGAGGTTAGCGCAAGCGAAGCTTTGAATTGAAGCCCCAGTAAACGGCGGCGGTAACTATAACCGTCCTAAGGTAGCGAAATTCCTTGTCAGGTAAGTTCTGACCCGCACGAATGGAGTAATCATGTGGGCACTGTCTCAGCAAAGGACTCGGTGAAAGTGCATTGGCGGTAAAGATGCCGTCTGTCCGTACCAGGACGAGAAGACCCCATGGAGCTTTACTACAGTTTTACATTGTTCCGGGTTACAACATGTGTAGCATAGGTCGGAGACTTTGAAGCAGATACGCCAGTATTTGTGGAGTCGAACTATGAAATACGACCCTTGTTGTGATCTTGATCTAACTGACACCGTTATCCGGTGTCAGGACCGTGTATGATGGGTAGTTTAACTGGGGCGGTTGCCTCCTAAAGAGTAGCGGAGGCGTTCAAAGGTTGGCTAGCAACGGATGGAAATCGTTGTGATAGTGTATGCGCAAAAGCCAGCTTGACTGTGAGGGGTACATCCCAAGCAGAGACGAAAGTCGGAGCAAGTGAACCGCTGTAAGTACAATTTATTGTACGTATATGTGGGAATGACAGCGAACACGGATAAAAGTTACCCTGGGGATAACAGGCTTATAGCGCCCAATAGTTCACATAGACGGCGCTGTTTGGCACCTCGATGTCGGCTCATCACATCCTGGAGGGGGAGCACCTTCCAAGGGTTCGGCTGTTCGCCGATTAAAGTGGTACGCGAGCTGGGTTCAGAACGTCGTGAGACAGTTCGGTTTATATCCGGTACGGACGATAGGAAATTTGAGGAGATCTACCCTTAGTACGAGAGGACCGGGGCGGACGAATCTCTGGTGTATCGATTGTGGCCACCTGCTGCATTGTCGAGTAGCTAAATTCGGAATAGATAAGCGCTGAAAGCATATTAAGCGCGAAACTAACTTCAAGATTAGATTTCCCTATGAGGACACAGAAAGAATATCTGTTTGATAGGTGCAAGGTAGAAGCGCAGTAATGCGTGCAGCTGAAGCATACTAATAGTCCCACTGCCTTTTTATGTCCTTATCACTTTCAGTAAACTTCGGTTTAGTGGGGTGATGAGGTAAAGACTTAACTAGTATTTGGTGAGAATCACCAATCATATAATGAGTGTGTTAATCACACTAATGTATGGAACATCGTCAATCTAAGTAAAAATATTCATGATCATTTCATAAATATTTAATTTAAATGACTTACAATCAAATAAATCCGTGCAAAGTGTTCATTGAACATCGAAGCAAGGTTTTTTCCGCCCACTGATTTTTTATATCAGCGCAAAGTGTGAGAAAAGCCTTACTTCGGTGCCCATGGCGCTGAGGAAATACCTGTTCCCATTCCGAACACAGAAGTCAAGCTCAGCAGCGGCGATTATACTGCCACAAGCGGGAAACTAGCACGGTGCCGAATTATACAATGACCCCTGGTAATACCAGGGGTTTTGTCTTTTTAAATGCTATTTTAATTCGATAATTTTTTGAATAAACTGATCAACAACTGCGATGTCTTCAGGTCCAACTTCGAGGACATCTTTCATGACTGCATGTCCATCGAGTGCGATGTGACGATCTTTTGCGACGTAGATACCAAGAGGTGAAAGCGATGCTTCAAGGCTGATTACCAGCAAACATGCATCTTTTGTTCGAACGGTTTGATCTAAGATAATCTTCCCATCCGTAATAAGCGTCAAACGGTACCCATTAATGTTCCCTAAAACGTCCGCTAATAGGCGTAAATGCTCCAATGAGGCCTCATCAGACACAGATATGTTCATTGAATCATCTGACTCTGTGCGACGCTCCTCATCCTCTTGAAATGCGTCTAAATCGGTCTGATCTAAGAGACCAATGACCACCCGAGCCATCTTTTTCTGATCCATATCCTGCAGTAGTTGTTGTTGTCCCACTTTTGCAATGACATAGTCATACTCATGTTCGATCGCTTTGAGGGTTGCGGTTAAAAAGGCGGTGGTATCGGGGGTATGCTCGTGGAGTAGCTCATTCATGTATGCCCTATACTCTAGCACTTAAAGGAGGTGATTGCCAACTTATTAACTTATTCAACTAAAAACGACCGCTCTCGCAGAGACGGTCGTTTTGGTTTGAAATCAAATTTGGATATCAAACAGGTGCTTATTTACTATATCGCACGGTTCGCATAAGCGCAACAGTATAATGAACATAAAAACATGCTTACGTATATATTGACAAACCGCCTAAGCTATGATACAATGCAAAGCATACACATATCATGTGTGAGGTATAAATGAGGGTTTCCACGGCTAAACACCGGTGGAAATCTTTTTTAATTTGTGGACATCGCTCATGCGATCCATAGGAGACAGAATTATGGCAGGAACAAAAGCAGGCGGCGTTAAAGCTGCAGCGAAGAACCTACAACGTGACCCAGACTTCTACGCGAAGATCGGTGCACGTGGTGGACGCAACGGACACACTGGCGGATTTGCCGCTAACCCTGAACTTGCACGTGTTGCAGGTGCTAAAGGTGGACGAATCTCTCGTCGCCGTTCAACTAAAAAAGTAGCGTAAGTTACTTTGCATCAAAAAAGACCCTAGTGATAGGGTCTTTTTGTTTGTCTTAATTACTTCTTCGAATAGCGGCGCAGTGCACAGATGCGCGCTTCGTTCACGCGCCATACGTGCCCACAGGCGACGCAGGTATACTCACTTTTACCAGATTGATAGCCAGTTGCTTCGCATTTCGGGCAGGTGCTCCGAGCATGGAGCCATTCTCGGTAGGTATCAAGGTTATCTTGGACGGTTTCCTCTGTTATATCGATGCCGTAGCTACTGGCAAGCTCGACGGCCTTATCCCAAGCTTCTGTCTCCATAGCAACCAACTCGACATCCTTTGAATAATCGTGGTGTTCAAGCAGTCCATGGGCAAGCTCATGGAGCAAAAGACCGGTGTTTTTAGGGTCGGACTCATCGTAAAAGACGGTATGTGCATCAGGCGACCAAGCAAACTGTTTACCGGGTGCAAATAAGAGCTGGGGATATTCTTTTTTTAGCTTAGGCAGTAGCGAGTGTGTCGAGAGCATAGTAGTAGCATCCGTAAATAACGGCTAATTCGGGGTGTTTTGCTTGGACAAGTCTTGGTGCTGGAATGTGAGTCGGAAGGTGCTCTTTTAAGAGACCATTCAGATCTTTTCCGAAGTGCTCGAAGTAGGTCCCGATGCTTCCGCCGATGATAATAACATCGGGTTGGAGTACGGGGATAATCGCGAGAAACCCACGGCTGATGCGATCAGCGATATTATGCCAGATCCGTTTACTGGTAATATCACGTGCGTACTTACCATAAGCCTTGTAGATTGCTTTTCCAGAAGCAAATGTTTCCCATTCACGGACTGCGCCATCGAACTCAACGAGAGAGCGACCAGCTTCGCTGTAGCGAAGGTCTGGGTTGATCTTGCCTTCGGTAATGATGCCACTACCGATACCGGTACTCACCGTCACATACAATGAGAGCGCAGGAATTTCCTTAAGCTGACGAGTTTCGGCCAGGCCAGCAAGGTTGGCATCGTTCTCAATAAAGAGGGGAGCGTCACCGAGCACGCCTTTTAAGGCGCCTGCGACGTCAAAATTAGCCCATTTGAGGTTGTTGCACCAGATGGCAACGCCGTTCTTAACGATACCAGGCATCGCAACAACGACGGCTTCAACTGTTTCGTTACCGAAGTGAGTTTGCAGTAAGTCTTTAAGCATCACGGTCCATTCGAGTGTTGTTTTAGGAGTAGGGAACCTAAATTGTTCCCCGATGCGGCCATCTTCTAAGAAGCTTGCCACTAATGTCTTTGTCCCACCCGTATCGACCGCCACTAACATGTTTCAAGTTTAGCACGCGTGGAGAGGTGCAGATAGCTCTATTTTTCCGACTCGGGTCACTTTATGGGTGGCTGAAGCCAGCCCATGGCGTTCGGCCTCCGTTCGCTTTGCTCACTTCGCAAGCCCTCGCTGTAAAAATAGTGCTATCTGCACCTCGGCAGCTGTTCGCTAATCAGGAATAACAGAGGTATAGTTGTAATATAACAATTTTTATGCTATAATATACATCACGAACCTTAATAATTTAGAGTTTTCTCTGAGGGCGGCGTTCTGTATTTATATTCAACTGAATATAGAATGCCGTTCTCAAATGAGCTGTATGCGGATCGTCCGTAAGCAGATGTAGCGGTAAGTAAGGGGTACGTCATCATGACACGCCTTTTTGATATGAATGTTGGCACGACTCACGAGTTCGTGTTGGCGCTTCAGAATGCAGGTTTTACTCGCGAAAATGCCTTGGATGTGATCGATGATCCTTCGAAGGCAAAATTGCTGACTAATGCGTTGCATCGTGCGTATGCCTCACCCGAGGAACAAGTGCGCATGGTCATACGATTCCTGGAAAAGTACGCAGATGGAGAGAAGGGCTTTCGAGCCGCTGACATCCCGCTTTCACCGAAGTTCACGCCCCGTAGCGACACCGAGCAGCTGTTGCTGACCGTCATGCTTCCGGATCACGGGAGTAAGTCTGGTCTCATGCGAACGTTCGATGCGTGGTGGGGCATGGCATATTTCGGTCGTGGATCTGAAAAGTCCCGCGACCGTGAAGTGCTGAGCGACCCGGAGCACATGCGGCTCATCGATGGACTCGAATACGAACCTGGCATTCGCTGGGTGGCCTTCGAGCCTTTGGCTTTTCAGGCGGTGGTTGTACGAAAAGCACGACAGCATGCCGCCTCGATGGGTGTCACGCTTGCGCACGTCGAAGTGCTAATTGCTGCTGCACTCTTTCGGGAGTGGAGCGTCGAACTGGCCAAGAAGTGGGCGGATCACTCGATCGATATGCCGTACCCAAATATGGCAGGTATTGATCTGACTGATTCAGAGAACCGGCACATGGCGCCAGTATTCAACGGAACGTCCGGTCCCAACTGTATTTGGCTTGATCCAATGTGGGACGACTACCCTGCTGATGACCGAGTCGCGTCGCCAACCGTGAGAAAACTCTAGATTCAGATCTAGGCTCTGCCCCCGTTACTCGAAAGAGTCGCGGGGGCATTTCATATCCTGACGCTTTGCCGCCGCGATCTTGTTTCAAACTGCTCATGCTAGCAGTGAAGAAGGGATTGAACTACAATAGAGGTCATAAAGGGAGAAGAATCATGGCTGTACTAGGCGGATGGCGTTTAACTCGAGCAGGTGTATTGTTTATCGTTGGAATTTTGGTACTCGGCGGGCTCGTTACCGGGGGTATTTTCCTCGTGAAGAATCACGGTGAAGCCGTACGACATGATCAAGCAGTAAAAGTCGCCGAACAGAACCTCAAAGACCAATCGCAGACTGCGACGCAGCCGACGAACACGTCAGGTTCAAGCGATTCTACTAATGCCGGCACAACGAACACGGCTGGAACAGACACAAGTACTAGTAGCACAACAGCTGCGGGTAACTCTAGTACCACCGAGCTCCCCGTTACTGGAATTGACGATCTTCAGGTCCTTGGACGGGCTGCGATCCTCGCCGTTTTGGCACTTTCTGCTGCATATTACGTGACGTCACGACGCGCTAGCCAGCGACGCTAGACTTATCTCCTTATCTGAGGTAGAATAGTAACAATCGACCGAGGCACGATTTAGCTATCTTAGTTAATTGTGCTCAAGCGAAAATACATTTAGAAGGGAGTCTTTAAAAGACTTATCATGGCAAAAGCCACATTTACAATGGACGAACTTTTAGCTGGCGAAGACGCTAGCTTAAAGCAACTCACACAAGGAGAGGTCGTCGATGGAACGGTCCTTTCAATTCGAAAACACGAGGTATTAATCGATCTTGGCCCACACGGAGTTGGTCTGGTTCCTCGCCGCGAGATTGGATTTTCTCGTGCGCTAAACGAAGGTGACGAAGTTACCGCAAGTATCGTTGATCCAGAACTCGAGAACGGACAAGTTCTCCTCTCACTGCGTAAAGCAGCGAAAGACAAGGGTTGGGACGAACTTGCAGCAAAGATGGACAGCGGCGAGATTATCGACGTATCTCCATACGATGCAAACCGCGGCGGACTATTGGTTGAATACGACGGCGTTCGTGGATTCCTTCCGGTCTCACAACTATCAGCAGAACACTACCCACGGGTTGGTTCAAGCGACAAAGAAGAAATTCTTCAGCGTCTTAACTCACTGATTAACCAAACGCTTAAGGTACGTATCCTTGATGCAGACCGCAAAGCGAACAAGTTGATCTTTAGTGAAAAAGAAGCTGTCAAAGAAGGCCTTGCGGCACGATTTGAGAAGCTTGCAATCGGTGACTCTGTAAAGGGTATCGCAACTGGTGTTGTTGACTACGGTGTCTTCGTCAATGTTGAAGGTATCGAAGGGCTTGTTCACATCTCAGAAATTAGCTGGGAACGTGTGAATAACCCGAACGATTACGTAAAGGTTGGTCAAACTATCGAAGCGAAGATTATCGCTATCGACAAAGACCGCCTTAGCCTCAGCATGAAGCAACTCACCGAGGATCCTTGGATGAGCGAAGTTGATCAGTTTAAGTCTGGCGACAAAGTAGAAGGAACGGTTACCCGTATCACACCATTTGGTGCCTTCGTCCAAATCAGCCCAGCTGTTGAAGCTCTCGTCCACGTCAGTGAACTAGGTGAAGGCGACACTGCTGATCCTGAAAAGGTTTTCACACTTAACGAGCGCAAAGAATTTGTTGTGCTTGATGTTGAGAAAGAAAGCCGAAAGATTTCTCTAGGACTTCCTGGAAAATCACCTGCAAAAGCAGCTACTAAGAAAAAATAAATCCTATTAACGTAGGATCCGCGTATAAGCACGGAGAGAAAGGAGCAATTATGGCTGAGAAAGTCTTAACGATTGCCGACTCGATTACAGTTGGCGAATTAGCTGAAGCGCTCAATCTCTCCGTGACAACGTTGGTAGGGGAGCTGTTTAAAAACGGTATCGCCGCTACTATTAACCAACGCATCGACTTTGAAACTGCAACGATTATCGTTGAAGAATTAGGGCTTGATGTTGAGCTAGAGAAGAAAACGACCGAAGGTGCTGGTCCTGAACGACGTGTTCACGAACTCACTGACAAGGCTGTCGATCGTCCGCCAATTGTTGCCGTTATGGGTCACGTTGACCACGGAAAGACGAGTCTTCTTGATGCTATCTTGGGACAAAAAGTTGTTGATGGTGAAGCCGGTGGTATCACGCAGCACATTAGTGCTTATCAGACGATTCGTAAAGGACGTTCAATTACGCTGCTTGATACCCCTGGTCACGAAGCATTTGCAGCCCTCCGTCAGCACGGTGCGGCACTAACTGACGTTGTCGTGATTGTCGTTGCTGCAGATGATGGTGTAAAGCCTCAGACGGTAGAAGCGATTCGCTTTGCTCGTTCTGCCAATGCCAAGATCGTTGTTGCGATCAACAAAATGGACAAAGAAACTGCCAACCCTGGTCTTGTAAAAGGACAACTTGCTGAACAGCAAATTGTTTCGGATGACAAGCAATGGGGTGGTGATATTCCTATGGTTGAAGTCAGCGCTAAAACTGGTGCTGGTGTTGATGAGCTTCTTGATACCGTCCTTCTTGTTGCCGATCTTGAAGAGTTAAAAGCTGATATTGATGTGCCTGCTGAAGGTCTCGTTATCGAAGCGCACATGGAAGTCGGTCGCGGTCCTGTTGTTGGACTTCTTGTTGAACAGGGTATCCTAAAACCTGGTTCATTCCTTGTTGCAGGAACAACTTACGGAAAGATCCGAACATTGCTCGACTTCGCTGGCAAACCTTTGAAAGAAGCGGGTCCATCGACGCCTGCAACTATTACCGGATTTAAGGAAATTCCTCAATTTGGTGATAGCTTTGAACTGTTTAAGACGGAGAAAGAAGCGCGAACTCGTATCGCTGCTGCCAAACTTGAAAACGAACGTAACGCCGCCAGTACAAACGTGACTGGTGCTGATATGTTGAAACTTATGACGCAAAAAAGCGAAACACCAGACTTTAACGTCATCGTAAAAGCTGACGTCCAAGGGTCATTAACCTCTGTCATGGATAGTCTTCGATTGATTGAAACTGGCGGACAAGTTAACCTTCATGTGATTAGCAGTAGCGTTGGTAATATTACCGAAAACGACATTCGTCTTGCAGCTGATGACAAGACCGTGATCTACGGATTTAACGTCGATCTTCCACCTGCTGTAAAACGTCTCGCAACTCGTGAGCGTACTGAAGTCCGTCTCTACCGAGTGATCTATGAACTCCTCGACAACGCGAAAGATTCAATGGAAGCATTGCTTGCCCCTGAAGTCGTGGAAACCGTTTCTGGAACCCTCACTGTGAAGGGTGTCTTCCGAACGTTGAAGGACCAAGTGATTGCCGGTGGTGAAGTTACGAGTGGTAAAGTGACGAGTGGCGTCCTCGTTCGAGCCCTCCGCGGCGATGAACTCCTTGGTGAAGCTGAAATCACGAGCCTGCAACGCGAAAAAGTTGAGTCAAAAGAAGTGTTCGAAGGTGACCTCTGTGGATTTAGCCTCAAAACGAAACGAAAACTGCCACTGGAAATCGGCGATAAGCTCGAATTCTTTACCCGTGAACTTGTGACGCGTACGCTTAAGTAACATTGAGCGAAGAGCAGATAAGCGAATCTTGAACAAAACAAGTAACGAATAAAAGACACCTACACTGGTGTCTTTTTACTTCTTCGGTATCTGTTATAATGAAGGAAAAGGAAGTAATGATATGTTTCAACTAGATGATCAATTTCTCGCCGATGTCGGCCTCGCAGGACTCCCAGAAGAGCAGAAAAAGCCGTTTCTTCAGCACACCTATGACCAGCTTGAGTACAAAGTTGGTATTCGCCTCAGCGAAGGCATGACCGATGGTCAACTCGAGGAATTTGAGGCGATTATTGATCGGAAAGAAGACGTGATTACGACATGGCTTGGGGCGCACGCGCCAAATTATCAAAACGAGGAAGTGTTCCAGCGTTTGATGCAGGCAAGTAACTTGTCAGCAAACGATCCCGGTCTTCGTGCTGAGTACGCAGCCACGAAATGGCTTGAAGTGAACCGTCCAGACTACCGCGACGTTGTCGCGCAGACACTTGAAGAGATCAAGCAAGAGATTTTAGGCGCGAAAGACGCGATTCTCGGAGCCGGCGCTCCGCCTCAGGCAGCATAGCCGTTTTTGAACGCTTGACCGGACATGCGTTTGCCGCTAGGACCGATTAACTCGTCAATCGCGAGATAAGAACTGTCTTTGAACTCAACAACGAAGCCTTTCGTATTAGTTTCATCGCTGACAACATGTGCCTTGGTCACAATAATGCTCTCGTTTCGATACGGGAGTTTTGTTTTAGGGAATTGTAAGTAGGCACGTACCTGACGTTCGGCTTGAATGGCAGTCATTTCGTCGGGATTCAGTAGCGCATCCTCTTTTTTTAACAGGTAACAGTAGATAGCAGTATTCGCTTGTGGGCTGGGCAGGAGGTTGCCTTCGATAATACTTGGCAATGTCTCGATCAACATACGTCCGCCAAGTGCAGAAAGTATTTCGTAGAGTTCTGGCGCTGTCTCAGTACCATCTAATTCGTAGACTTCCTGCGCATAGATTGGTCCTGCGTCCATTTCGGCGGTAAGTTTCATGATGGACACACCGGTTTGACTGTCGCCGTTCATGATTGCAGTCTCGATAGGTGATGGTCCACGATACAGCGGAAGTAACGAAGGGTGAATATTGATAATACCAGGACGGAATAAATCGATGATAGCCTGTGGAACGATGCGTCCGTAGCTGGAGAGGACGCCAACAACGTCGCCAAGTGCTTTAATGTCATCGCTAATCTCGATAAGTTTGGTAGGTTGCCAGACGGGAATGCCATACTCCTCAGCGATCTGTTTTACGAGTGGCTTGGCGAGTTGCTGTCCACGACCTGATTTGCTGTCAGGTTTTGTCACGACTGCACCAATCTCGTACTCAGCCTCAATAAGGCTACGAAGTGCGCTGGCGCTGAACGTATCAGTCCCAAAGAATATGATTGTTTTTGACATGTTCGTTAAAATCGAGCGGTTGCAGCTCGCCTTTCTCATCCAACGTGTAGAATGCATCTGCCTGATCTTTAATGTGATCAATAAAGACAATTCCT
The DNA here is from genome assembly GCA_028288995.1 of Candidatus Saccharimonadota bacterium. Lineage (GTDB taxonomy): Bacteria > Patescibacteriota > Saccharimonadia > Saccharimonadales > Saccharimonadaceae > Microsaccharimonas. The sequence continues at coordinate 123,511 of JAQGHF010000004.1, read as the reverse complement.
TGGGTGTGATCAATTTCGTGTTGAATCACACGGGCAAGAAAGCCCTCAGCCTTAAAACGAACTTCATTGCCATCAATATCGACAGCCTTCACCCTGATTTTAGTGTAGCGGGGAACTTTTCCGTACACGTTACTGACGCTGAGGCAGCCTTCGTAATCAGACTCGAGGGTACCTTCGTATTTGACGATCTCTGGATTGATAAGGGCAGTGAAGCCCTTGTCTTCTTTATCATCGAAGTCGCCACGAACAATCACAACGCGGTCCATACGATCAAGCTGTACGGCGGCAAGCGCAGCGCTGATTTCGTGGGGGCGAGAGTTCTCCCAGTCAACGGCAGCATTGGTCATTTCCTCAATTAACCCAAGTACTTCTTCGGTAATCTCGCGTACACGTGTCGATTTTTCGCGAAGGTGGGGATTTGGCAGGGTGATGATGTCTTCTTTGGTCATTCTCGCAATTATACAGGACTTTAACGGGCAAAACAACAGAGGTAGTCAGAACGAAAACTACAGTAAACTTGGTGGATCTAATTCACTTTGCCAGTGGGTCACAGGTAATTGTCCAAGTGCGTCGACAAGATATTCACGTTTTGGACTCTTCAGGACGAGTTGCCACCTATAGGTATCGTGCTGGCGTTCGTAGAATGCTGGTGTTGGACCAAGGAGCCGAACGTCCGGGTTGAGTGATTTCTTCAGTTCCTGCGCAAATGCTTTTGCAGACCTAATTGCCGCCTGTTCAGTTTTATAGACAGTCGTCAGTTTGAGGAGGTAGCTATAGGGTGGAAAATACGATTTCTTGCGTGTTTCGAGCGCGTAAGTATAGAACGATTCGTAATCTTGCGTGAGGCCGTAACTAATTGCTGGATTGGTTGGTTGGTAGGTCTGAACGACCACTTCGCTGGCATGCTCGTCGCGACCAACACGACCAATTACTTGAGCGAGCAATTGGAAGGCGCGTTCGCTGGCAGCGTAGTCGGGAAGGGATAATCCGCTGTCAGCCTGGATGACGCCAACGGTACGGAGGTGTGGCAGGTCCAGACCTTTAGCGACAACTTGTGTGCCGATAGCGATATCAATCTCTCCTTTATATAAGTCTTCGTAGAGGCTGTTGACTGTCTCATCGGTTTTATTATCGGAATCAAAGCGCGCAATACGAGCCTTAGGAAATAATTTATGTAGTTCGGTTTCGATAAGTTTCGTCCCAATACCTTTGTGGATAATATCTGTTGAGGCACAGACGGGGCAATTGGTCGGCACTTTTTCGTGGTGTCCACAAATATGGCATGAGAGGTCGTAGCTGTCAGCGTGAAGGGTGAGTGGGACGAAACAATTTGGACACAGTGCGGTCCAGCCACAATTTTCACAGAGTGTCGTCGCGGCACTACCGCGGCGATTGTGGAAGATGAGCGTTTGTTTGTGGTTTTCGAGGTTCTTCTCGATACTTTGGATAAGTTGGTCAGAGATAAAACGGTGATGCGTGAAAAATTGTCGCTTGGTCATGTCAACGACTGTCACGACGGCTGCCTGTGCGCCTGACCTTGCTGATTGATCCAGGCGAATGATCGGTCGCTGAGCTGCCTCGGCAAGAAAACGATCAGTAATAGAAGGCGTCGCACTACCGAGAATAACTTTTGCGCCCGAGAATTTTCCGAGTACACTAGCGGCGCGAATCGCCGAGTAACGCGGTGCTTGTTCTTGTTTGTAGCTTGGTTCGTGCGACTCATCAACAATCACTGCACCAAGTTTTGGTACGGGCATAAAAAGAGCAGAGCGTGGACCGATGACGAGTTGAGGTGTTGTAGCGTCTAGTACTTGTTTCCAAACGGCGTGTCTTTCGGCTTCCGTCATGTGCGAGTGAGTGACGATGACGCCGGGGAAATCATGGAGGAATTGGCTGATAATTTGGCTGGTGAGGCTGATTTCTGGTACCAACACGATGACTGATTTACGTTCTTTTACCATACGACGGGCGATCTCTTTGTAGACCTCTGTTTTACCTGATCCAGTGACGCCTTGCAAAATAATAGTACCATCTGTGCTGTTCATTATCTCTGTTATTGCACGCTCCTGGTCCTTATTGAACACAATAGTTGTTCGGTCTCTTTTTGATGTATGGACTTGATTTTCCCGCCTGCGACGAGCTTTATCAAGCCCGCGTGGCAAGACAGTTTGAAAGACAGTCGCGAGGGGAGTGGTGTAGTAGTCGGCAAGCCATAACGCGAGCTTAATGAGTGGCTCGGGGATAGGTGTTTTTTCGATAACTGAAGTGATTTCTTTTGTTTTGTAGCTCGGCTCTTTCACAGAAGACATAATCACTCCAACGAGGATCTTTTTACCGACTTCGATCGTGACGATGTGACCAACTAGTAACGGCTCTACGGAGGCATACGTAAAGGTCGAGCTGCCGGCTCGAATAATGCGTAAAGGCGCAACCTCGTAGTAATGTAACTCCCTGGACATGTACCTAGTATAGCGCCTTCTGCGAGGCAATAATCATGCTAATATAAGCATATGTATTTTGAGAGTCGAGAAGAAGCCGGAGCAAAGCTTGCCGCGGACCTATTAGAACGCTATCGCTATGAGAACTGTGCGGTGGTTGCCTTAAGTGATGGTGGTGTTCTTGTTGGTGAGCAAATCGCTGCGGCACTTCATAGTATCCTGACGATGCTGCTCGTTGAGAGCATTGATATTCCAGGCGAAAGTATGAGTTTTGGTGCTGTCTCTCAGGACGGATCTTTTAGTCTTAATAGCTCATTCACAGAAGGTGAGATGGAGGAGTACACCAGTGAATATCACGGGTATCTCGAGGAGCAGAAGCGCGAAGCATTCCAAAAGATCAACCGTTTACTTGGTGATGGGGGACTTATCGATCACGAAATGCTTCGGGATCATGTTGTGATTTTGGTGGCAGATGGGTTTAACAGCGGTGCAGCACTCGACGCGGCAATCGATTTCTTAAAACCGATTCGAATTTCGCGCCTCGTCATTGCCGCCCCGGTTGCGTCAGTGCAGGCAGTCGACAAGCTCCACATGCTTGCGGACGAGCTCCACATTCTGGATGTGAAGGAAAACTATCTCGATACGAATCATTATTATAATCAGAATACGATTCCATCTCACGAGGAAACAGTCGCCAAAATTAATAAAATAGTCCTGAATTGGCGTTGACCGTAGATAGTGAAAAAGTGTAGAATAAAAATCAACGTTACAGTGAATGTGAACGAGAGGTTAATTAAGGGGAAACATGTTAGACGTATTTATTACATCTCGGGTGCGACGAAAAATTGTGGTGGTATACGCCAAGTACCCTGATTTCCGTACTCATGTTCGTGGTCTTGCCAAACTTATTAAAGAAGATCCAGGAAATATTCAGCGCGAATTGAAGCGTCTCGAAAAAGTCGGGTTCCTTACCAGCGAGAAGCAGGGTAACACCAAGATCTACGCAACTAACAAACAGTTCCCAATCTTTAAGGAACTACAGAGTATCGTTATTAAGTCTCAGCAACAAGCGACTCGGCCAAAGCGAACTACTCCCAATCAGGCCTAATGTCATTATTTGAAAACATCTTAAAAGCAAGAGGAATTACGCCCGAGAATCGGGCTGTTTTTTTGTCGCCGGATTACGAAAAAAAGCACGATTCGTTCCTGTTGCCTGACATGCAAACAGCCGTGGATCGCCTCGTCGTTGCCCACGACAAGCAACAGAAGATTACGATTTACGGTGACTATGACATTGATGGATTGACCGCGACAACACTGCTGATTGATGCGCTTGGGAGCTTCGGTTTCGAGAACGTCTCGGCATTTATTCCAAATCGTTTCGTCGAGGGTTATGGGCTAACGGTTGATGCGGTCGAGAAGATTGCTGCTACTGGTGCAGAGCTTATTCTGACCGTTGACTGTGGAAGTTTGAGCCACGTTGAAATTGCTCGCGCCAACGAACTTGGCGCCGACGTTATTGTGACTGACCACCATAATGTCGCTGATACACCGCCGCCAGCGATTGCGACGATCAACCCGAAGCGGCTTTTGCATGATAATCCTGATAGTTACGAAGGGTTTTTATTAAAGCCCGACGCCGACAAAAAACTTTATCCGTTCCTTGATATTCCTGGGGTTGGTGTTGCTTTCAAATTAGTGCAAGCGTTGCAGACTGTCCTTGAAGGATTACCGAAGGGTCAAGAAAAATGGCTGCTCGATTTGGTAGCACTCGGAACCGTCTGTGATGTCGTCACACTCATCGATGAAAATCGTATGCACGTCTTCTGGGGACTGAAAGTCTTGTCGCAGACCAGGCGACCCGGTCTAAAAGCGCTCATGGCGGTTGCTAGCGTCCGCCCAGAGAGCCTAAACGCACGAAGCCTGGGATTTGGACTCGGTCCACGTATGAACGCCTCAGGGCGTATGGAGACGGCGCAGCATTCGCTTGATCTTCTCACCGCAACTGATGGTTTGAAAGCTTTGGAGATTGCGAATCAACTGGATGCAATGAATAAAGCACGCCGAGCAGAACAGGATGAAATTTTAAAGGCGGCAATTATTCAGGCGGAGGAATACGCCTCGTTGCCAGTGTTGGTCGTGAGTTCCGTGGGCTGGAACCACGGTATCGTGGGGATTGTTGCAGCGAAACTTCTTGAAAAATATAAGAAACCAACCTACGTATTGGAAGAAATGGGTGAAGAATCGAAAGGTTCTGCTAGAAGTTACGGTGATTTTAGTGCAGCCGATGCAATTCGTGCTTCCGACGACATTATTACCAAGGGTGGGGGGCATAAACTTGCTGCTGGCGTGACATTACCAACCGCAAATATTCCAGCCTTCCGAAAACGCGTAAATGACTTTTACAAACAGCAGAAATTGATTAATCAGCCGTTATTATTGCTACCAAAAGCAGATAGTGACGCCGCATTTCACGACCTGGACGAAGCACTCGTCGATTCGTTAAAGCAGCTTGAACCATTCGGTAGTGGCAATCCGCAACCGATCTTAAAATCCAATAACGTCGTCGTTGTGAACCAGCGAAAAATGGGCGCGGACAGCCAGCACGTCAAACTCAGCCTCGATATGGCTGGTCGAAAAATCGACATGATCGCCTTTAATGCGCCCGATCATTTCTTTGCCGAGCCAGGTGAAACCGTGACAGTTTGGTACACCGTGGATGTGAACGAATGGAACGGTAGGCGGAATGTTGAGGGACAACTTTTACACCTTGAAATAATTGACTAATAGTTGTATAATATACCTAATTCACAGACTTCATTTCGGAAATTCCGCGATGCTCTAGGCGAAAGGTGAATGTACATTGGTAGTATCAACGATTAACAAGGACGCCGACAAGGCGTTGAAGAACATCTCTCTGAGTTCAGACAGTGTTCTTGCATGGCCAAGCGCCGAGCAGGTTGCGAAGGCGATTCAAGACGACGCAGGCATTACTCTGACGTGGGTGATCGGCTGGGAATTCGACAGTGTCAGTACTACCGAGGATGGTCAGCTTCGCGCTCATGCGGATGTCGAAACCGAGGAGGTGACGCTTGTGGAAATCACCAGCTTTGGTGTGATGGATGAGCTGAGTGGCTCGTACGTCTTCAGAGGCTGCACCTACGACGAGGTTGTGAACGAAGACGAAACGATCTCGTATGTCCGCAAGGAGTACAAGGTCTACGTCGAATCGCCACGGCCTCACTATCACAGAATGGATTCGTAATCGTTACCAGGTACGAGTCCGCACAAGAGATTGAGTCCGCTCTCTCAAGTGCGGACTCTTTTTCTTTGGTGCCTCTAAACACTTGTCAACCTTAGTTACATCTGTTACAATACATCACATATGGTACAAGTAACACGTAAAGACGAACGAGAAGCAAACGAGAATATTATTCGTCGTTTCAACCGAAAGGTTTTGCAAAGTGGTGTCCTCGCAGAAGCGAAGGCTTCAATGCGATTCGCAAAGCCAATCAGCAAGCCTGAACGCCGTGCAAAAGCGATTATTCGCAAAGAGCGCAAAGCTGACAAGCTAAACAAAGCCCGCCTAGGCCTAAAGTAGGTTCATGGCTTTAAAGCAACAATTCGATAACGATATCAAAGCCGCTCTTTTGAGCGGCGATCGTTTTACTGCGAGTGTGCTGCGTGATTTCAAAGCAGCCGTGCTGAACGAAGAAGTAGCACAAAAGAAGCGTGACGTTGGTCTGGCTGATGCTGAGATTGAAAAAATCCTTATTCGTGAAGTGAAAAAGCGCGCTGAAAGTGCTGCGATTTACGATGGTGCCGAGCGCCCAGAACTTGCACAAACAGAACGTGCGGAATCAAAAGTTCTGGAGAAATACTTGCCCGAGCAAACCTCGGAAGCAGATATTAAAATTGCTGTTGATGAAGCAATTGTTGCTACTGGCGCTACTAACTCAGCAATGATGGGTCAAGTTATCGGCGCAGTTAAAAGCCAACTCGGCAACAGTGCTGATGGCGGCACAATTGCTCGTCTTGTCAAAGAAGCATTGGCTAATCTTTAACCGCCCTATACTATAGAGATATGATTGTATTTTTCGGACCTGCCGGCGCAGGAAAAAGTGTCCAGGGACAAATCTTAGCTGCCCGTATGGGTTGGCGCTGGTTAAGTGCCGGACAATTGCTTCGTGACACCAAAGACGTTGACCTTTTGCATGTGATGCACGAGGGAAAAATGGTGCCGCACGAAGCCATTACAAAGATTATGGGCGAAGCGATCTCACACGCGGCGAACATTGATCAATTGATTCTTGATGGCTTTCCACGGCTACTACCGCAGGCACAGTGGCTTGTTGACAGTCGGCCAGAGCATGGTCGTTCGGTTGCGCTCGTGATTGTCCTCGAAGTACCACGCGAAGAACTCTTAAAGCGTCTCGCAATTCGTGGACGTGCCGACGATACACCAGAAGCAATCGACGAACGTCTCAAAATTTATCGCCAAGAAATGTACCCAGTGCTGAATTACCTTACTGAACAAAATGTTCCGATTGTTCACATCGATGGAACGGGCACAGTGGGACAAGTGCACGACCGCGTTGTTGCAGAACTGACAAGTCGAGAACTCGCATGATAGGTCCACAAAAAACCCCTGAAGAAATTCAAGCAATGCGCGATGGCGGTAAGATCCTCGCGACTGTTTTCGATGGTCTTAAAAAGCAAATTGTCCCTGGTGTCAGCGAAAAAGAACTCGATGCTTGGGTGGATAAAGAAATTATGCGACTTGGTGCAATCGCAACGTATAAAACTCCCGAAGTAGAGTTTCCTGCAGCCATTTGTATCTCAACAAACGAGCAGATTGTGCATGGTATTCCAACCGATTACATCCTACAAAAAGGTGATATCGTTAGCTTTGATTTAGTCATTACGTACAAAGGTATGAAGACTGATAGTGCCTTTACGACGGTCGTTGGCGGCGAGCCAAACGGTGCCCAAAAGCACTTAATCAATGCAACCGAACGAAGTCTTTACGCAGGGATTGATGCCATTAAAGGTCCAGTGCGAACTGGTGATATTGGCGCGGCTGTTGAGAAGGTTCTGAAAGAAGCGAAACTCGGTGTTATCCGCGAACTCGTCGGTCACGGTGTTGGTCACGAAATGCACCAAGCACCTGAAGTGCCAAACTACGGCAAAAAGGGAACTGGCACATTCTTAACGCCGGGCGATACGATCGCAATTGAACCAATGGCAACGCTTGGCGGTGAACGCATCAAACAAGAAGACGACGGTTGGACAATCTCGACTCGTGATGGCAGCCTTGCGGCTCATTTTGAGCACACGGTGCTTATTACTGAGGATGGCGCTGAGATTTTAACGCAGCTGTAATTCCATCCTTTTCTCACCATTCTCTTTCGGAGGCCGCTCTATGGGGAACTGAAGTTCGCCCATGGCGCTTGGCTCGCCCCGTGAGGGGACATCCTCCTCTAGAAAACGGTGAGAAAAGGATGGAGCAAAGTTGTGCGAATTTCGATGCTATACTTCAAGTATGAATCAATCTTATCCTGATAATTTAAATCGCTTCTTTCTAACGCTCGAAGGTATGGCAGCGTTAGCTGTACTCATCGGACTGATCCTTTTTGTGTTGCTGATCGTCTTTATTCTTCGTGCCTGGCAGGTGCAAACAGCAACGTTTAAGCTTCAGCAGGATCTTGAGGAAATCAAAGATCACTTAATGCCTGAAGCAACGAATGTTGCTCCCGTTAAGATAATCCCAATCACAGAACGAAAATATTTTAAAAAACCGAGTAAGGTTTTTCTCGCCGCAGTAGCCGTTGTCCTTGCTCTATTTATCGTAGTAACTGCTGTCAGTGTGTTTGTTGGTCGCTAAATGAACATATTACCTACAATTCGTGACTCTGACCTTTACGAAGGAGTCATTGATGTTGACCCAAATGGTTTTCGAACACGTACCGCTGCCCGAGCAATCGTATTGGACGACTTGAATCAAGTTGCGTTACTAAAAGTAGGGAATCACAATTATTACAAGTTACCTGGCGGTGGCATCGAAGATGGTGAGGACGTGAAGCAAGCGCTAGCTCGTGAGCTGCTTGAGGAAATCGGATGTAAAGCTCAAGTTATTGGTGAAGTTGGTGAAATTGTTCAGTATTTAGGTGAAAAGCAACTAAAACAAACATCGTATTGTTATTTAGCAAAACAAATTGGTGAAAAAGCTGAACCTAATTTTACTGATGAGGAATTAGCGAACGGCTTTGAAATACGATGGGCGAAAAATATTGATGAAGCGATTGTACTGCTTGAGAACAGTAAAACTGATGATTACTCAGGAACATCAATCGTTAAAAGAGATCTAACGTTACTCATTGCGGCAAAAAAATTAATTTGAGCGCATCTCAACAATCCGCCACTTACTTAACTAAGGAGGATGTCCCCGAAAGGGCGAGCCAAGCGCCATGGGCGAACTTTAGTTCCCCATAGAGCGACCTCCGAAGGGAAGTAAGTGGCGGATTGTTGGCGCTACTCAACATTTATTGGCTATTTCCAAGTTTTATGACTTTGCAACAACAGACGTAAGCGCTATACTAAGCTTCATGCAAGAAGGTTCTACCTACGCCGTCGGAATTGACGTTGGAACAACAACTGTCAGAACCGTAGTGGCACACATCGATGGTTCAACAGGGGTTCCAACTATTGTTGGCGTCGGTCAAGTTCCAAATACCGGCATGCGCAAAGGCGTTGTCGTTAACTTAAACGGTCCAGCGCAAGCGATTGATGATGCGCTTGGTGAAGCTGAACGAATGAGCGGCTACCAAGTCGACGCTGCGACGATTAGCGTCAACGGTGCACACATTCTGAGTACACACGCTGATGGCATGGTTGCCGTTGGGGCTGCTGATCACGAAATTACTCGCGACGACTTAGCTCGCATTGAAGAAGTTGCCACACTTGGCAAAATCCCTGCGAACCGCGAAATCCTTGACGTCATTCCACATGCTTATAAACTTGATGGTCAAGATAACATCAAAGATCCACTCGGCATGACGGGCACGCGCCTTGAAATTGATGCACATGTTATCTCAGGGCTGACTCCATATCTCGTGAACGTGCAGAAAGCAGCTGAAACTGCCAAAGTACATCCAAATTCAGTCGTTGCCTCGGCTATTGCGGCGGCACGTGCGGTGCTTGGTGAACAACAACTTGAAAACGGTGTTGCTGTCATAGATATGGGCGGTGCAACGACCAGTATCGCTGTCTACGAAGAAGGTGATCTCCAGTACACGGGCGTTATTCCTATTGGTGGCACAAACATCACCAACGACCTTGCGATCGGTCTGAAGACTGATCCTGAAGTTGCCGAGAAGATTAAACTTGAGCACGCCTCTGCAGTGGTTCGTAAAGAAGAAGCCGGCATCAGCTTGAAACACGATGGGGAAGTGCTGACATTTAAAACGAGTGATATCGACGAAATCGTCGAAGCTCGCCTAGAAGAAATTTTTGAAGCAATTCAGCATCAACTGAAGAAAGCTGGTCGCGCAGGCAAGCTTCCAAGTGGTGTTGTTCTGACTGGTGGCGGCGCACAACTCAAGCATATTGCTGAGTACGCGAAGAATTTCCTCGGACTCGCTGCACGTGTTGGTAAGCCAACTGGTTACGGTGGTGTTGCTGATGATATTGAAAAACCTTCATTTGCCACTGCAATTGGACTGATGCTTTTTGATGCAGAACGTATCGTAGTAAATAACCGTGGTCAGAGTAAGAAATCTGGTCATGCGGTTAAGGATGTCCAAGGCATCCTGACTAAATTATTTGCTCGATTTAAAGCGTAGTTTGCGCAACCCTTTATTCCATGCGCCAAGATGGTATACTAGGAAAAGTAAGAAGAGAAGACCTAAGGAGATTAAGGGACGACATGCCTGAAGTAAAGCCAAGTGATATACAGACGTTTGCCAGCATAAAAGTGGTTGGTGTTGGTGGTGCCGGTGGTTCAGCCGTTAATCGCATGAAGGACGCTGGTCTTTCTGGTGTGCAATTTATTGCAATGAACACCGATGCGCAGGCACTCCACAATTCAAAAGCAGATACAAAGATTCATCTAGGACACAGTACAACTGGTGGTCTTGGTGCAGGTGCAGATCCTGCGGTAGGTGAAGCAGCTGCAAACGAATCTCGTGATGAAATTAAAGATGCACTGCAAGGTGCCGACATGGTCTTTGTGACTATCGGTGCTGGTGGTGGTACAGGTTCGGGTGCTGGCTACGTTGTGGCTGAAGTCGCCCGTGAACTTGGTATCCTCGTCGTTGGTGTTGCCACAAAGCCATTTAGTTTTGAAGGTGAAAAGCGCCGTCAAAACGCTGACTGGGCAATCTCTCAACTTCGTCGACATGTGGATACATTAATTACTATCCCGAACGACCGTTTGCTACAGACGATTGATCGACGAACTCCACTCCTCGAAACTTTTAAAATTGCGGATGATGTCCTTCGACAAGGCGTTCAGGGTATTTCTGAACTGATCACCGAACACGGTCTGATCAACCTCGACTTCGCTGACGTAAAGGCGATTATGAGCAATGCTGGTTCAGCGCTTATGGGTATTGGTCGCGCAAGTGGCGATAACCGTGCCGCCCAAGCCGCACAGCAAGCGATTGAGTCACCACTCATCGAAGTCTCTATCGATGGCGCGAAGGGTGTTCTCTTCAACGTCACCGGTGGCTACGACATGAGCATGTCTGAAATCCAGGAAGCTGCTGAAATCATCACCAGCGCTGTATCACCTGACGCAAACATCATTTTTGGTGCAACATTGAAGCCAGAAATTGAAGATGAACTCATCATTACCGTGATTGCAACTGGTTTTGACTCAGCCTATTTCCAGGAAACCGAGACAGAACAACAAGAAGCTGATACTGCACATCTGAACGACCGTATGACCGAAGAAGTTGTCGGCAATGTCGATATGAATCTTGATCACACAGAAGCAGCGGCAATCTTTAATGAGGAAAACCAAGAAAACATGTGGAGTCAGCCTGTAGAGCACGAAGACGAATCTGACACGCCTGCATTTCTCCGTCGCCGCAAGAAGCGCAATAAAAAGTCAGAGGAGTAAACACACGTGGCACAATTAAACATTGGTGACAGTCGGGTTATCGAATCACGCGAAGTCAGTGATGGTGTCACTATTCGTCGTCGTCGTGAATCACCAGATGGTAAACGGTTTACCACCTATGAGCGTATTGAAAAGCCAAACCTCGCCGTTATTAAAAAGAACGGTTCGCGCACATTATTTGATCGCGACAAACTTTCGATTGCGGTAAAACGATCGGTCGGAAAATTCTTTGACTCGGAAGTTGAAGTAGAAGAAATGATCGACGAAATCGAAGATGGACTGTACGCACTGGGCGAAAACGAAATTACCTCAAAGCAAATTGGCGACAAAGTACTTGATGAGCTCGCGCTTCGAAATGAAGTTGCGTATGTCCGTTTCGCAAGCGTCTACCAGGACTTTAAAACACTTGACGACTTCGTCAAAATCCTCGAACAACGAAAGCAAGCGAACGAACAAAAGAAGGCTGCCTAAGTTTATGCGCGTGGTAGTGGTCTACAAAGAGCAGACCGATTACGCACGTCAGGTGATTGATTATATTGCCGATTTTAAGCGCCAAACCGGACATGACCTAGAGACGGTGGACCCCGAATCTCCTGTTGGCATCGATTTTACACAGACCTACGACATTATGGAACTTCCGATGCTCATTGCGATCTCTGATGAAGGAGTGATGCAAAATACGTGGGCTGGACTGCCGCTCCCAACGATAAGTGAGGTAAGCTATTATGTTCAATAAATTATTCAAAAAAGGTGCAAACGGAAAGGGTTATCGTTACGTTACATTTGGCTTCATGCTACTTGGGGGTATTGCGGCACTGATTGCGGCATTTGTGTTGACGCTTGATAAGTTTAAGGTTTTACAAGATCCAAACGCAGTGCTTTCGTGCAGCATCAATATCGTACTGAACTGTTCTAAGGTCATGGAAACCTGGCAATCACACGTCTTTGGCTTCCCGAATATGATTATCGGTCTGATAGCATTTCCTGTGCTTATCACCATCGCCGTGCTGGGGCTTTCAGGGACAAAGTTGCCTCGTTGGTTCTTGATCTCATCAATTATTGCACTATTTCTCGGCTTCCTGTTTTCTTACTGGCTCTTCTTCCAAAGTGTGTACGTCATCCAAGTGTTGTGTCCATGGTGCTTGGTTGTGACGACGTCGATGACCGTCATGCTTGCGAGTTATCTTCACTTTAACTTGAAAGAAAACACCTTCAAATTGAAGGATACGCTGAACACAAAAGTGCAGTATTTCCTCAAAAGTGGCTTCCACCAAATGATCGTGCTGGCATGGATCGCGTTGATGGTTATCCTGGTCTTCCTGAAGTTCGGTCAAGCGCTGTTTGCATAGTACTGTTCATGTGACTTTACTCACTTTACTTTAGCGGTAGGGGTGCGCTAAAATAGGGGCAAGACGATTGAGTGGTCATCAGCCACGAGTCTTCGGAAGAAATCCTTGATACTATTTTGGGGACAGTAGAACCGAACGTGAACGCGGCGACACAGCGATCAACTAAGCGCTAGAAGAAGAATCACTTCTTTTGGAAGTCAGATGGAACCGTCCTCATTCAGGGACTCTGACATTCAGAAGAAGTGATTTTTATTTTTTAAAGGAGTAAACGTGAAATTCAAATCAGGCACACGCCGCCGCGCACTCGAATACGAAAAAGACATTATTCGTTACTGGAAAGATAACAAAACTTTCGAAAAATCAGTCGATCAACGACCGATAGATAATTCGTATGTCTTTTACGATGGTCCTCCGTTTATTACCGGCGTGCCGCACCATGGAACACTCCTTAGTTCGATTGTGAAAGATGCCGTGCCGCGTTACCAAACGATGAAGGGGAAGCATGTCGAGCGTGTCTGGGGTTGGGATACACACGGACTACCAGCTGAAAACTTTATCGAGAAAAAACTCGGTATTACCAGTCGTCACGACGTGGGTGAGAAGATTAGCCTTGCTGATTACATTACGACTGCCCGTGAAAGTATGGTCTCAAACGCTGCGCTTTGGGAAGATACAATCGACCGCATTGGTCGCTGGGTCGACTTTAAAGGCGCGTACCGCACGATGGACAAAGACTATATGGAGTCAGTCTGGTGGGCATTCAAAGAACTCTACGAAAAAGGCAAAATCTACGAAGGTGAACGCGTCCTTATGTATGACACGCAGTGGGCAACACCACTTTCAAAAGCTGAAGTGACGATGGATGCTGGGGCGTATGTGAATGTCACGGATCCGAGCGTGTATGTGAAATTCAAGTTAAAGAACCACTCTAAACCCGCAAATTTGTCGAAAGAGGCGAAAGTGCTTTTCGTCTGTTACTCAAATGCTGGTCGTTCGCACTTTGCTCAGGGTTTCTACAATCATTTCACAGAAACAGCCAGTGCCGAGTCTGCGGGCGTCAATCCTGACGCGCACTGGGAAGAGGCAACGACACTCGTTGCGCTCGAAGACATACTGGGTGAATTGAAGCCAGGCAGTATTAAAACGACGGCAACTATGGAAGAGGTAGGGGTTGATGTAACAGGTCACAAACGTCAAAAACTTACTGAAGACATGCTGCAGCAGTACGATCTTGTCGTAAATATTGCCGAAAAAGAGCAAACTCCTGATTGGCTGAATGCTGACAACGTCGTATGGTGGAATGTTCTCGATCCTCGCGGTGAAAGCTGGGAGAAAAATCGTGATGCACGTGCGCAAATTGAGAGTCGAGTAAAGCAATTAGCCGAGGGTGTCATCGTTGACGATAGCCTTTCTGGTAGCTCTTTGCTTGCGTGGACAACAACGCCATGGACGCTTCCCGCTAACGTAGCACTCGCAGTAAATAGTGAAGTGGAATATGTCGAAGTGAAGATTGGTGATGAACAATTGATTGTCGCCAAAGATCTTGCTGCAAAAGTATTTACCGACGAAAAACATCAGCCACTAGAATATGAAATTGTGCGTAGCCTCAAGGGCGATGAGCTTGTTGGTCTCGAATACGAGCCACTCTTCGCAGATCGCGGTGAAAACGCCCACAAAGTCTGGTCAGCCGATTACGTGACGACCGAATCTGGTACCGGTATCGTGCACCTTGCACCCGCTTACGGTGAAGAGGACTTTATCTTCGCAAAAGAAAACAACATTCCAATCGTTCATGTGCTTGATGAATACGGTGTGTACACCGAAGGTGACTGGATTGGTGAGGAAGTGTGGGCGATTAACAAAACTATCGCCAAGACCTTATTAGAACGCGGCGTTGTGTGGAAAATTGATTATATTCGTCACGAATATCCACACAATCCACGTACTGGGCATCGTTTGATGTACCGCGCGCACCCAAGTTGGTTCTTTAATATTGATAACCAGCGCCAGCAGATGCTCGACGAGAACGCTGAACACATTAATTGGTTCCCACCGCATATCAAACACGGTCGTTTTGAAAAAACAATTGAAACTGCACCCGACTGGAACTTATCACGTGACCGATTCTGGGCAACGGCAATGCCAGTCTGGAAGGGAACTGACAAAGACGGCAACGAACTCGTCAAAGTGGTCGGAAGCTACGCTGAACTAAAAGAACTCTCGGGCGTCGAACTTGAAGATTATCACCGCCCATGGGTTGATGACGTCGAATTTGACCTCGATGGTGTGCACTACACACGTATCGACAAAGTCCTCGATGGGTGGTTTGAGTCTGGCTCAATGCCATTCGCGCAGTTCCATTATCCTTTTGAAAACGTTGAAAAATTTGAAGCTAATTTCCCGGGTGACTTTATCGTTGAGTACGTTGGTCAAGTTCGTGCTTGGTTCTATTATGTGCACGCTGTGAACGTCGGTTTATTTGGTCACAACGCATTTAAGAACGTGATTGTTACTGGAAATGTCGCAGGTAACGACGGTCTCAAGATGAGTAAGAGCAAGGGCAACTTTACCGATCCGAACCTATTGATGGATCAGTATAGTGCTGATAGCCTTCGCTTTACACTGCTTTCAAGCCCACTGCTTTCCGGTGAAGATTTTGCCCTGAAAGACAGGGAAGTGGGGGACGTCGCGCGAAAACTCAGCATGGTATGGAACATGTACGATTTCTTTACGCTGTATGCTGAAGTTGATGGCTGGGAGTTCATTCCAAGTCAAGACGGCAAGCTCGAAGACCCGTCAGAAAACCTCACAAACCCACTCGACCAATGGGTCGTCAGTCGGTTGCACCAACTTATCGAAGAGATTGAAAAGAACATGGACGGCTACGATATTCCAAATGCCGTGAAGCCGATCTTGCCATTCATCGACGATGCGAGTAACTGGTTTGTTCGCCGTTCACGTCGCCGTTTCTGGAAATCGGAGGACGATACCGACAAGAATAATGCCTACCAAACGCTCCACTACGTACTAGTTCGTCTTAGCCAGGCTTTGGCTCCATTTGTGCCATTCTTGTCTGAAGAACTGTACCGTAATCTCACCGGTGAAGAAAGTGTTCACCTCACAAATTGGCCAGAGGTTGGTCACATCAACGAGTTAGTCGTCAAAGACATGGAAACCGTTCGCGAGTACGTCAATCAGGCACTTAGCATTCGTGCGTCATCAAAGATGAAGATTCGCCAACCGCTTGCGAGCATTACGGTGCCGACACTTGGTGAGTTCGTAAACTTCGAAGATGTCCTGATTGAAGAATTGAATGTCAAAAAAGTTATTCAGGGTAACGAGTTAGCGCTCGACCTTGAAATAACGCCAGAATTAAAACGCGAAGGCTACGCTCGTGAAATCATTCGCTACGCACAGGCAGCTCGTAAAAATGCGGGCTTGAACGTTGACGATCATATTGACCTCAGCCTCACGACTGAAGATGAAGAACTGGCGCAAGCGATTACAGAATTTGGATCAGCAATTGCGGCTGAAACATTAGCGGGGGCAATCTCAACCGGCGAATATGCGCACGCTGAAACGCTGACAATTGAAGGCAAAACGCTTCAACTAAGCCTTCAAAAGAACTAACCGTAGTATCATAAGATTATGGTAGAAAAAACGAGTCCACACCCAACCGAAATCCACCGTTCGGATCGATCAAACTGGCTGCGCGCTGCGGTGCTTGGGGTTGATGATGGTATCGTTTCGACGTCTAGTATTATGTTGGGACTGACGGCTGCAAATGCCGATTACAAGATCATCCTAACGACCGGTATCGCATCGCTGGTTGCTGGTGCATTCTCGATGGCAGCAGGTGAGTACGTGTCGGTAGCATCGCAAAAAGATGCCCAGCGTGCGGACATCGAAATTGAAAAGCGAGCACTGAAAGATAACCCTGAAGGTGAACTGGCTGAACTTGCTGATATATATGAGTCACGTGGTCTTGAACCACAACTTGCAAGAGAAGTAGCCATCCAGCTACAAAATAACGACGCTGTCGATGCACATGCTCGCGATGAGCTAGGTATCACGACGCATATGAAAGTAAATCCATTCCAGGCAGCGGTAACGTCCGCCTTGGCATTTGCTCTCGGATCACTCGTCCCAATCTTGGCAGCAATCTTTGCCAATACAAATTTGAGCGGAGACGGTGCAACGCTGATCGTCGTTGTGTCGTTAGTTGCACTGGCGATTTCTGGCATGATTGGTGCATTTATCGGTGGCGGCAACAGGGTTGTTGCGGCGCTCCGTGTCTTTATCGGTGGCGGTGTCGCGATGGCGGTCACATACCTCATTGGTCATCTTGTTGGCGCGAACCTGTAGTCAACGGGGGAGTTGTTGACTTTTAATACTATTTATGCTTAAATAGACATGTTATTAAATAAATACAAACATATGTCTATTTTACAATTCCTCCAACTACAACCCGTTGAGCCAACTGACGATGATAGCGTTAGCCCGTTAGACGAATACGAACATGATGAAACCATTGATCTGGAAGCAGATATTGATGAATCTGTGCTTGATGAAGAGTGGGACATGGTGATGAACGACTTAAAAAAGGATTCTGAAAAGCTTACGTTTTCGGATCAATAGAACTATACTAAGTATATTGATGGAACTTACTGACGAAGAATTTGATCGCCTGATTAGCCAGGCTATGGACGAACTGCCCCAAGAATACATTAAGGGCTTAAACAACGTTGCGATTTTATATGCCGATGACCCCGACGAATATCAGATTAAGAAATCTGGGCTGCGTGAGGGGAATATCCTACTTGGACTATACGAAGGTATTCCATTGACGAAACGTGGCGGCAATTACACCTTCGTCTTGCCTGATAAAATCACGTTGTTTAAACACTCAATGATGATGATTGCTACAGATTCCCAGCAATTATACGCGCAGGTCAAACGTACATTGTGGCACGAAATTGCCCATTACTATGGTCTTGATCATGAACGGATTCATGCCCTTGAAAGGGGTGAAGGTTCTCCCGCTTAAGCTGCTTGTGGTATACTGGTAGAGCAAAGTACTACTAGTAGTGCGTTGAAAAGGGAGGACAGTTATCAAGCAGCGAAATCGTGCGACACCAATCCTGCGAGGAGCAAAAATCACGATATTTTTGCTAAGTGTTATGCTTGTATCAGCTATCATCTCTGGAGCTTCCTCTCGACCTACTCAGGCCGAGAGTCTTTTATATAAGACGACTTGTGGTGTCGTTGGGTTGTTGGGTGTTCAATGCCAGCCTGCGCCTGCTGCTCAACAAACCCCGACTCCAGCATCTGAGTCTGGATCAGGTAAGTCAACAACTGCGGAGACAGGTCCCTCAAATAAAGCTGCGACTCCGACGGCACCCTCGAACCAACCTGCTTCACAACCTGCTACTACATCTTTTACCGCAGTGAATATGCCTGATCAACAGCTGCCTACTATTGTGCCTGTAAGTGACGCAAAAAGTACCATGCCAGCAATGTCACGGGATTTTGTCAGCTATAGTTTGCCGACCATTGGAGGCAAAAGTGATGCTGCTGTTCTTGGGGCTGCGATCCAGACACCCTTGCAGCCAAGTTCGCAGGGATGGAAGATTTTTGGTGTTGCCTGGTATTGGTGGGTGTTGGCGATTGCTGCAATTGTCGTGTTAGGACGCCTCGTTATGGAGAGGTTTCAGACGCATCGACGAGTCGCTCAACATTCTTAGATTTAGTTTAAATTTCATTGCTAGTATGTCGTGAAGATGGTAAAGTTAAGAAAAATACAAAAGTTGAGAGAGTTGTGTTTAAGTAAGACCAGCGTCGTGGGCAGTCTTTTCGTAGAAATAATCTAAGGAGTGTGTGATGAAGTTTTTTGCGAGCAAACGGACCCAACGACTAACAAATTTTGCGCTAGCAGCTATGCTAGTGGTGAGTACTCTTACGGCCAGTGTGCCGTTTTTATTTAGCCAAAAGGCAGATGCGGTAACCAGTAGCTATGTGTATCGAGGTATTCCCGCTACTCAGTCTGCTAATTATCCAAGTCTTGGGTATGAAGCGACTTCAACTAAGGAGTTTGGCGACCGTCTGACACTTGCGGGGAGTGGTCGACATCTTGATACTGTCACCGTGAGTTTGAGCTCATGGGCTTGTCAAACAGGTACTTGGAGCACAAATGACTGCGTCAGCGCCGTCGGTGCAACGTTTGCTCATCCTGTAACAGTGAATCTCTATGCAGTTAATCCTGATGGAACTGTCGATACACTTATTACAACCAAAACCCAGACCGTTAATGCCCTCTACCGACCTTCAGCAGATCCTACTCACTGTAGCGGTACTGACCTTGGCAAGTGGTACGACGCTGCGACTGCAACCTGTAATAACGGAAAAGCATTTAATGTTGATTTCGATTTTACAGCGAACGCTGCTGTACTGCCGACTGATGTGATCGCAACAGTTGCTTACGATACCAGTACTTTCGGTGTTCACCCAATTGGTTCAACTGGTCCTTATGATTCTTTGAACGTCAGCCTTCCAACGAGTGGACCAAGCACCGGGACAGACTACAATACTGACACTATGTACTGGGATACGACGTACCCTGGGTATAGCGGTGGTCTTATATCTGATGCTGGCTGGTCTCCAAATCACTTAGCTATCAACATTAAGGCTTCAGATATTGATGCTCCAACAAACTTAACGCCAGCAGATGGTGTCGTCACAAACGATCCAAACTTTTCAATGACATGGGGTGCGGTAACGGGTGCGACGAAGTATGAGTACCGTACTTCTAACACCAAGGTTGATGCAACAACACTCGGCGCATTGATATACCAAGACGCCAGCGATACTGCATCAAATTACGAATTAGGTGCAACAACGATTACTCGTCATAATAATGGCACACCACAGGCAACCTACTACTGGCAGGTTCGTGCCGGTGATAACTACGGAAACTGGAGTGATTGGAGTGCTATTAATGGTGTCACTGTTGATACGACTGCACCAACCAAACCAGTATTAGCATTGCCGTCAAACGGAGCTTCTCTTAACACAAATGAATTTGATTTCGACTGGAACGATGCTGTCGATGCGTCACCACTTACTTATGAATTCCAAGCATCACAAGATCCTTCACGTGATTCTAATCAAGTATTGAATGGTGCCAGCATTTGGCACTCTGGTGTACTTGCGACGTCTATGATCCACTCTAGTGGTGCAGGGGACGGCGCATGGTTCTACCAAGTCCGTGCAAAAGATGCTGCTGGAAACTATAGTCAGTGGAGCGACATCTGGTCTGTCATTCTTGACACGCAAAAGCCAACCGCGACATTAGAATTCCCGATTGTCGGCTCGGCTGGTACAAGCTTCAAAGTTCACTATAGTGAAGCAGTGCAAGTTGCTGATGCTCAAAACCCAGCAAACTACTTCCTCGCTAACTGGCCTGGTGCTGGTGGTTCAGGTCCACTGACTGGTCACGCTGACGTTACGTATGATGCCGCGACAAAAACGGCAACTGTTAGCTTTACGACTCTAGGCTGGTATGTTTCTGGTGAACAACTATGGGGTGTCAGCAACGTGCGAGACCTTGCTGGTAACGCAATTGTTTCAACGCCTGCTTTCTCAACACCACAGACACCACCAACTGCTCCCGGAACACCAACGACAACAGCGCTAACTAACAGCCTCACAAGCAACTGGACTTGGACTGCTGCAACTGACCTGCCAATACCTGCTGCTAATGCCTCTGGTGTAAAGGGATACCAGTACCAGTTCACAAATGGAAGCACGATTATTACGGATTGGACCGACGTGACAGCAACAAGTGTTGCAACAACAGCACCTTCTGCTGGTACATACCAACTTCACGTTCGTGCACTTGATAATGCCGGAAGCCCAGCTGGTCCTGAATCAGTTGGAACGGTTGTGATCGATCAGACACCACCAACGGTGACAATTTCAACACCTTCAAACGGTGCGGTATTTGGTAATCATAAACCAGTTACTATTACGGGTACAACTGGTGATGCAGTCTCATACACACTTTCGATTGGTAATACCGGTCAAACGCCACTTGCTACCGATAGTGGCACGAGCTTCACATCATACGACTGGAACACAACTAGCGTAGCGAGCGGCACATACATCGCAACATTGGTTGGTACTGACGCCGCTGGTAACAGCACAACCAGTGAAGTAGTTATTACTATCGACAACACAGCTCCAACTGTTACGATTGCTCCACAGACTGACATAACTGGTAATCAGCCAACGATTACTGGTACGGTAAATGATGGTAACGCAACGCTCCTCGCAACCTTCAATGGAGCTGACTTTGCAGTGACAAACAATAACGGTGCATTTAGCTTTACTGTACCCGTAGCTCTCCCGAATGCAACTTACTCATTTGTAATCACTGCTGCGGACGTAAACGGTAACTCAACGACTCAATCTGCAGACGTGATTGTTGCTGTTGCTCCGCCCGCAACAACACCAACAACCACTGTGACTCCAATCATCACTAACCCTGCTGCCGCAGCTGTCCTTGGTGCAACCACTGACACCTTACCAACAGGTGACACTAGCGTAAAGGGCGTCACTGACAACAAACTTGCCGCTGCCGCAGTTAACTCGGATGCGAACAAGGGAACCATCTTTGGACTTGCGTGGTACTGGTGGATTTTGATTATCGCTGCACTTGCTGCTATTGCTTGGTACATCATCGCTGCGATTCGTCGTCGAGACGAAGGACAAGCTTAGTTAAAAGCAATTCTTAAAGTAGGGGAGTTTTCTTTTCAAACCGAAACGTAAGTGGTATGCTATTGTCAGCGTGAGAACAACACAAAAACGCAGTAGTCATAAAAAGACAACACTTCAAACACAAGTCCGTACACACCTAAAGCATGCACTGGTCCCTCATAAAGGGAACCATTACCGACCACATTTGGTCAGACTCCATGGTATAACGGCTGTATTAGTGTTGGCTGTACTTATGCAGCTTGCGTATGGGTTTGTCTCTTCGGGACGAGTTGAAGTACTCGGTCGTGTGTCGAGTATTAGTGCCAGTGATCTTTTGACTGACACAAACACTGCACGCGCACAGTCATCACTGCCAAACTTGAAAGTAAACGACGCATTGAATAACGCAGCCTTTGCGAAAGCAAAAGATATGTTTGTGAATAATTACTGGGCGCATACCTCACCAACAGGAGTAACGCCATGGAAGTGGTTAGGGGATGCGGGCTATAATTATGACGTCGCAGGCGAGAATCTCGCGAAGAATTATGCAACCGCACAAGCGACCGTGGATGCGTGGATGGCATCGCCAACGCACCGAGCAAATATTTTGAACACCAAATATCAGGACATCGGACTTGCGGTGGTAGACGGCACCCTTGATGGTCGCCCAACGACGCTTGTTGTGGCGTATTACGGTGCTCCAGCAACGGCAGCGGTTGAGGGTGTGAAAAATAGCAAACCAGCTATTGTCTATGCGGCACCGATTGAACAAGGGATTGGAAACCCGCTGACATACTTTGGAACGGCGCTACAATCGCTGACTCCAGCAACGCTAGGAACCTTAGCGTTGCTGACGCTCGTCGGTGCGGTTGCCATTGCAGCGCATCACTATCGAAACAAACTTCCGGTTGCGTGGCGACGGAGTTGGAAACTCCATCACGGGATGTATACGCTAGCTGGAACGGTTGGCTTGGCGCTGGTTATCGTCTTTGCGACCGGTGGTGGCTCGATCTAGTCCATTGATATAGCTAGGTAACCACAAGCGCAGCACCTTCTCTTGAAATTCAGCCCTACATCTGTTATAGTGAACAACTGAATTGTTACATAATTAAAGGAACAACATGACAAAAGCAGTCGTTAAGATCGGTGGAAAACAATTTATTGTCACCGAAAAAGAGACCCTACTGGTGGACCTCCTCCAGGAAGGAACTAAAGAGCTCACTCTGGACGCACTGTTGCTTATCGATGGTGACAACGTCACTATTGGTACGCCAACTGTCAAAGATGTGAAAGTTACCGCGAAGGTCATTGATGACCTCGTAAAGGGTGACAAAATCCGTGTTATCCGTTACAAAGCTAAAAAGCGCGTACACAAGGAAAACGGACACCGCCAAAAGTACAGCAAGATCGAAATTACTTCGATCAAGTAAGCCGGTTTCCGAGGTTAATATGACCTCGAAAACACTCTTTAAAAAGAAACTCCCACCGGGGGTTTCTTTTTGCGTTGGGTTGAAATAGATCCTAGGGAATCTATTTTGCACGTTTTCTCGGTCATATACCCCCGAAAAACCCCCTTGAATCGAAGGTGCTCGTGCTACAATAGGTACAAAGAATAGGGAATATATACAGAAGTGTCGATCGTTATCGCAGTGACCAATCAGAAGGGGGGCGTTGGTAAGACAACCACCGCTATTAACTTGGCGTATTTCCTCGCCAAGGCTGATAAAAAGACCCTTTTGATCGACTTTGATCCACAAGGGAACGCAACCAGTGGGCTTGGGGTAAATAAGGCTGAACTGACCACAACAATGACAGATGTTGTTATTGGCGGCAACGACCTTGCTTCGGTGGTTGTTCCGACCGAGCACAAGAACTTATGGCTCGCACCAACCACTTCGATCCTTGCAAACACAGAGGTGGAATTAGCGCAGGCTGACAAGAAATTTTCACGGCTTCGAAATGCCGTTGAAGCAAGTAATGGTGCCTATGACTACATTATTATCGACAGTCCACCGAGCCTCAGCCTCTTAACCGTTAATGGGCTGATTGCCGCAAAATACGTGTTACTGCCAGTTCAGGCAGAGTTTTACGCGTTAGAGGGCTTAGGACAGCTTCTCGAGACGATGAAATTGGTCCGTAAGGGAATGAATCCAGGACTTGAACTACTCGGCGTGCTACCGACAATGCTTGATAGTCGAACAACACTCAGTAACCAAGTTCATGAAGAGATTAAGCGTCACTTCCCGGGAAAAGTCTTTGATATTACGATTCCACGCAATATTCGCCTCGCTGAAGCACCAAGTCACGGTGTGCCGATTGGTGTCTACGATAAATTCTCAAAAGGTTCACGTGCCTATAAAGCACTCGCTAAAGAGGTTATTCAGAGGACTTCTGTTGCTGTTGGAGAACGAAAGTAATGGCACAGAAAAAAGGTCCATCACGAGGTCTCGGACGAGGCTTTGAATCACTGATCCCTATCGATCTATTGGATGATTCTTTCGACACGACAAAACAGATTGATGAACAGGTGAGTGAGTTAAAGAACTTGAAGCTTTCTGACATCACCGCCGATCCGGATCAACCACGTCGTACCTTTGATCAAGATGCCTTGAATGAACTTGCTGAATCGGTGAGAGAACATGGCGTCTTGCAGCCAATTATTGTTACAAAATTGAATGGCGGCTATCAAATTGTTGCCGGTGAGCGTCGTTTTCGTGCGTCTCAGATTGCTGGTCTGACCACCATCCCTGCACTTATACGATCGATGACTGGCCAGAACAAGCTCGAAGTATCACTAATTGAAAACCTACAGCGTCGTGATCTTAACACGATCGAAATCGCAACCTCATACCAAAAACTTCGTGACCAATTTAACCTGACCAATGAAGCCATCGGAAAGCGCGTGAACAAGTCACAAAGTGCCGTGCAGAACACGATGCGACTCTTAAAATTACCAAAGAACGTTCGTGAACTTATCGCTGAAGGAAAATTGACTGAAGGGCAAGCGCGCCCGCTGATATCCTGGGACGAAGCATTCGTGAATGAAGTAGTGCCCCGTATTATTGCTGAAGAGTGGAGTGCGCGTAAAGTTGAACAATACGTCGTGAACGCTAAGAACGGCAAAAGCCAGCCAAAAGTACAGACCGTCAAAGAAAACGAATCCCGCCACGAACAAAAAATCGTGACGCTTCGCAGCCGCCTCAAGACTGACGTGAACATCCGAGTCAACAATAAAGGTGCCGGCACGATCGTGATTAAGTTCACCGATGAAAAGGACTTAGATCGCCTTCAAAAGCTACTTGGCGAATAGGTAGCAAAATCTTAACCTTGTTCCGAAGCAGTTTTTTGTTTTGATATGATGAGAAGAGATGAACGAATTTTCCGCCAAAATACTATCGACAATTACTGGTGCAAAACATCAGTTTGAAGACTGGTTTCACCTTGATCTCAAGAAACCACATGCTATCCATATCGCAGTTATGGTCGAGCCGTACTTATCCTGTATATTTGACGGTTCTAAAACGGCTGAATCAAGATTTACGCTGAATCGTATTGCACCGTATAAACAAGCGACTGTAGGCGATCTCGTATTCTTAAAAGCCGGACCCATTGTTGGGTGTTTTACGATTGCATGGATCAAAGATTTTGATTTGACTGAATATCCTATAGAACTTATCAAAGAAGAATACACAGATGCTATTTGTGTTGATGAAACATTTTGGAGTGAAAAGCGAGATAAGCGGTATGCAACACTTATCGGTATTTCGAAAGTTCATCAATTAACCCCGGTTGATATACCAAAAAGAGACCGGCGCGCGTGGGTAACTATACGGGGACATTAGCACATTTGTGAAGTTCTTTGCTTAGGTCGGGAATGTTCGGATCTTATTGAACGGATAAATACGAAGTTCAGCAGGACCAATCACATCGTATAGTGGAATCGTTCCCAGCCCGTTACGTGAGTCGTAAGAATAGTTGCCTTGGCGGTGATCACCAGAAACGAAGATCTCGCCGGCAGGAACAACTTGGTCGACTTCGCCACTGGTTGGAGAACCTGGTTCACCATGATTATTGTCGTCTGGATTAAAGCCATTCGGGAATTGGTTGTTATAGACGGTGTAGTGACCATCTTTTAGCACGACGTGCTCACCAGGAAGACCGATAACACGTTTGACGATAAATTCATCCTCAGTACCTACGCTGTAGTGGGGGTTTTTAAAAACGATAATTTGACCACGCTTTGGAGTGTAGGTTTTATTTTGAAGCTGTGCCCAGGTGACAGGTAAGCGGTCGACGATCAACCGATCGCCGGTGTAGAGTGTTGACTCCATGCTTGGACCAACCACGTTAAAGCTGCGGAATACGAATGTGTTGATAAGAATCGTGCCGATAACGACGCAGACAATAAAAATGACAATTCCAATGATGTCTTTTGCAAACGGGTGGCGAGTGAAATAGGTTGCTTCCATTAACTTGGTCAATTATATCACGGGGCAGGTGGACTCTACATTAAATATGCTTATGTCATACTTCATAAATTAAGCTTGGTCGGGTATAGTAGGGTAAGTATTTATGAAGAAGCGTACACAAACTTCCATTGATGGTTTTATTCCACGTCGTCCCGGCGCCCAACTTGGGAGTCTTCACAACGAAGAAAAAGAAGAACCGATTGACCGATCACTCCACACTGGAGACAGTGATGCTAGGGAAGTGGTTGGCGTTCCTCGTGAAAGCAAAATTATCGGTCGATCTGATATCGATGATTCACTTCGTGAAATAGACGACCCTGATGGAGAGCGTGGTAGTCGCCGAAAACGCCGTGCTGAAAAACGCCGTGATAAGAAAGCTAATAAGAAGCCAAAGAGCAAAGCTCGACGCATTATTAAATGGGTGCTGATCGGCTTACTTATTATTTTCCTCGCGATTGGTGGTTACCTTGTATTTAAGGCCATAAATGCCAGTGACTCTGTCTTTAAGGGAAGTTTTCTTGATTTGGTAAAGACAGAACCATTGAAGCAAGATGCAAATGGACGAAGCAACTTCTTGATTCTTGGTACGTCGGAAGATGACCCGGGTCACCAAGGAGCAAATCTAACAGACACGATTATGGTACTGAGCGTGAACCAGACGACAAAGGACGCCTTTACCTTTAGTATTCCACGAGACCTCGTGGTGCAGTATGGCGAAGCGTGTGTCTCTGGCTATTCAGGAAAGATCAACGTGTACTTTAGTTGTGCGAACAGCGGTACCGATGATGCTTCGGAACAAGATCGTTTGACGAAGACACAAGCATTTATTGGCAATATTGTCGGTATGGATATCCAGTATGGTGTCCACGTTAACTACACGGTAATGCGTGACGTTGTCAACGCAATTGGGGGCAGCATTACTGTTAATATCGAAGGTGACCAGGGTCAGGGACAGCAACCAAACATTGGTATTATGGATAGCAACTTTGACTGGAAGTGCGGTCCTAATTACGCAAAACGTAAAACCGTCTGTCCGCCAAATGGTCACTTTATCGACTATAACCCAGGCAATCAGACACTTGATGCCGAACACGCGCTCTACCTTGCGCAGGCTCGTGGTGATGCCATGCCGACATACGGACTGGCACAGTCGAACTTTGACCGTGAACGTAACCAACAGAAGATTCTCCTAGCAATCCGTGAAAAGGCACTAAGTACCGGTGTGTTGACGAACGTTGGTTCGGTGAGCGGATTGCTTGATGCACTGGGCAAGAACCTTCGCACGAACATTCAAACGAAAGAAATCCGTACCCTTATGGGACTTGCAAAAGATATTCCATCAGACAAGATCACCTCAATCGACCTCCACAAAACAGGCGAAGCAATATTCGATGGATCTGGCCAACCGGTACAGGGTCAATATCAGTATAGTGATCTGCAGGCATACTTAAACAAGATGATCACCCAGGAACCTTTTGTCAAAGAAAATCCGCACGTCATGGTACTGAATGGTGGTTCAGCAGCAGGTATGGCACAATCTGAAGCAGATAAGTTGATCGCTAAGGGATTCACTGTTGATAGTGTTGATAATGCGCCAAGTGGTACCTATCCTGCAGTCACTATCTATCAAGTTGCGAAAAACAAGCCACTGACTGCTGCAAAGCTTAAACAACTGTACGGTGTGACACTACTGACGACGACGCCTCCAGTCAGCGTCGTAGGAACAACCGATTTCGTTGTGATTATTGGTCCAGCTCAATAACTCATTTGCCCGTGGTATAATAGCTATAATATGGAGTTCTTGAAACTAGTTCGACGTCGCTCATTTGTGAGTGAAGTGGTATACACGGTTCTTAACGTCGCTTTCGCAGTGGCGTTGGTTGTCGTGATTCACTATACCGAATCGATTCCGTTGGCGCTGGGTCTCGTGCTTATTAGTAAGTGGCGCGTGCTTGCTGTTCGCGCAAGGTATTGGTTTGTGAATATTCGTTCAAACCTCATTGATATCATCGTCAGCGTCAGTGTTGTGCTGCACCTCTATACAATCGATACATCAAACCTTACCGATTTCCGAAAGTTCATCCTTCTTGGTGTTGCGACCGCACTCTACATCGTGTGGCTGCTTATTATTAAGCCTCGCTCAAAGCGAAGTTACGTTGCTGCACAGGCAGGGATTGCGGTCCTCCTTGGTACAGCGGCACTCTTTACGATATCGTTTAACTGGCCAGCATCTATTGTCGTTGTCGGTATGTGGTTGATTGGCTATAGTGCGGCAAACCACATCCTTAATACATATGACGACGAAACACACGCATTATTCCTCAGCCTGACATGGAGTATTATTTCTGCTGAGATCGGTTGGGTCGCATACCACTGGGCGATTGCCTATTCTCTCCCGGTCGTGACAAGTCTTCTGGTGCCACAAGTCTCGATTATTGCAGTCTTGATTGGCTTCGTTGGATATAAGTCATACGACTCGTTTTATCATCACCAAAAAATTCGTACCAGTGATATTATTTTGCCCCTTCTTTTTACACTGAGTATTATCGCTGTATTAGTTCTTGTCTTCAACCGCGTTGGTACAGCGATCTAACCGCCTCATCAAGGAGCAATTTTCTCGAGTAATATCCCGTAGCCATCTTGTCCAGAAAGCAGCAAGCCATATTTTTTTGCTTCGCTAATAATATCAGCATGCTGCAACGGGTCAGCTTCAAGGATAAGTGAACCACCGTTTACTAGTTTGTCTTTTGTCTGCACAAGCAGTTCGTAGATTAATGCTTTGCCATTGTTTGCTGCGAAAAGGGCGCTTGCAGGTTCATGTTCAGTTTCTGGTGAGCGTTCCCACTGTATATCAACGTAGGGGAGGTTAGCGATAATAATATTAGCCGTGAACGGATAGTCAGCCAGAAGATTACTTTGAAGAATAGTCACATCTGCTTGCAGCTCTTTGGCATTTTTTTCGGCAATTCTTAGTGCGTGGCGACTCACATCACCGAGAGTGACGTTTAGCTCTGGATAGAGTAGTTTTGCAGTAATACCGAGGTTACCACTCCCAGTTCCGACATCGATAAGTCGCAGCGGACTATCTTTTAGAAGTGAAATATTTCGTGGAATAACTTGTTTCAAAAGCTCTAGTAATGCTTCAGATTCAGGACGAGGTATCAGTGTTGCAGTCGTCACAGAGAATTGGCGACCATAAAACTCTTTGTGACCAATGATATAGGCAACTGGCACGCGTTCGATACGCAGCGAAAGCCGAGCATTGGCAATTTCAACAGAACGGTCGGTGACTGGCTCTTCGGGATGTGCGTGGAGATAACTTCGATTTTTACGGAGCGTGTGTGCCAGGATCAGCTCGCTATCAAGGCGAGCACTAGGAATCCCAGCAAATACCAACTGACGAGTCGCGTCAGCCAGCCAATCGTTAATTGCTAGCGCTTGAGGCAGCGAGTTCTCGTTCATATGCTTGAAGGTTTTCTACGAGATCATCGATTGATCCGTTTAATGCTTGAGGAATACCACTTCGGCTGTAACCAATGCGGTGGTCGGTAATACGATCTTGGGGGAAGTTGTAAGTTCGAATCTTTTCAGAACGATCGCCAGAACCGATCAAATTACGACGTTCGGCATCGAGCTTTGCGTTTTCTGCATCAGTCTTAATCT
The DNA here is from genome assembly GCA_028288995.1 of Candidatus Saccharimonadota bacterium. Taxonomy (GTDB): domain Bacteria; phylum Patescibacteriota; class Saccharimonadia; order Saccharimonadales; family Saccharimonadaceae; genus Microsaccharimonas. The sequence goes on along the minus strand of JAQGHF010000004.1, from coordinate 93,717 downwards.
GTAACAAGCGACTCCGAAGGACACTCATGGCTTTTTCTTTGTTTTTGAGCTGTGACTTTTCGTCTTGGTTAATCACGACGAGTCCCGATGGAACGTGGGTAATACGAACGGCGCTGTCGGTTGTGTTGACCGACTGACCACCATGACCACCTGAGCGGTAGATATCGATACGAAGATCACTTGGATTAATTTCAAGGTCCGTTTCCTCGGCTTCAGGAAGGACGGCAACGGTGACTGTACTGGTGTGAATACGACCTTGTGATTCGGTTGCGGGGACGCGTTGCACGCGGTGAACACCAGATTCATACTTTAATTGAGAGTAGACAGCGTCGCCACGAACGCTGAAGATAACTTCTTTGTAGCCACCGGTGTCGTTGGCGCTTTCGCTGATCAGTTCGGTCTTGAGGTTGTGCATTTCGCAGTAGCGAAGGTACATACGATACAGTTCTGCAGCAAAAAGACTGGCTTCGTCACCACCAGCGCCAGCACGGATTTCAATAATGACGTTTTTGTCGTCGTTAGGATCTTTTGGCGCCAGCATTGTAAAGAGTTCTTCTTCAAGGTCAGCCAGTTTTTGGGTGTTTTCTTCGATTTCTAGCTTTGCAAGATCGGCAAGTTCGTCATTACCGCCAGCCATTTCTTTGGCATCGACAATCTGTGCCTCAAGGGATTCGCGAAGCAATGCTTTTTCAAGAATTGTCTGTACTTCGATGAATCGCTTATTTTTTTTCGAATAATCAGGGTCAGCATAGGCATCAGGACGCGCCAAAAAGGCATCGAGTTCTTGTTTCTCGGCCTGTAGTTCTTCGATATTGAGATTGATCTTTGGCATAATTGATAGTTTCTAAAGTAATTACCTTAGGTTGTTACTCCTTTATTCTAACAAAAAAGAGCCTTATCAGATATAAGGCTCTTTTTTATAGTGTGGCTAGTTTTCGCTAGTAGATTTTTTAGCTTTGTTTGCGGCAGTTTTCTTTGCTTTGTTGGCAAGCTCTGTTTTGCGGGCAACTGCTGCTGCGGCGCGGTTCTTAAATCGGTCGACACGACCTTCGGTGTCGATGATCTTTTCTTCACCGGTAAAGAATGGGTGAGAAGCACTTGAAATGTGCAACTTAACGAGAGGGTATTCGTTACCATCTTCCCATTTAATAGTATCGGTTGTTTGCGCAGTTGACTGAGTCAAGAAAGCAAAATCAGCCGTTTCGTCGCTAAATACGACAGGGCGGTAGTCACTTGGATGTAGGTTAGTCTTCATAATCTGGACTATTGTATCTGTTTTTGGTCGTTTTGTCTAGAGGTAAGAAAAAGGTAATACCCCGCTCCGCGAGGCATTGCCTCGAGCGAAGCAGGGTATGCTAGCTCTTTTTGAGGGAACTGCGTAGTGGATGGAGGATCCGCTTGATCTCTAGCTGCAACTTGGGTAGCTTGATGATCAGATTCTCGTCCCGTGTGAAGTGCACCGTATCATTGGGAGCACTCTCGATGAGGGCACGATCCTTTTTGAGCGCTATTTTGTCGATGCGACGCGCGGGTTGTATGGTGTATTTCAGCCAACGACCTTTGCGTCGTAGGAACTTCTCGAGTTTTGTCGCATCGACAATCTCGAGCGCTTCTTTACTCAGTCTCGCACTCAGCGTGCCGCCGCGCAACGTAGCGGTTTTACCCGTCTCTTCGGTGAGGGAGTCGCGATGCTGCTGGAAGATTGCAGTGATTTCTGTCACTGTTATCTCGCGCAGTTCGGTCAACTGGTCGATACGCGGTGCGTACTCGGCGCGAACTGCCTGCATCTTCCTGTCGACCTCACTAGTAAGATCGGTGAGTTGTGCTCCGGCATCCGCCAACGTCACCAGCCGAATTTCGAGTTCCTCGACTGCTTTCTCTTTAGGAACGTCAATCATGACGCACCACCTCATTTCTGGTTCTCGTAGTGGGAAGGTTCACTCTGTCTGAGCACTATTATTATATAATGGTGACGTATAGCTGCCAAGTGAGGGTCAGGAAGAGTGACCTCTGTTGACTAAGGGGTGAAGGAGTGGTATACTCATAAGGTAACACTATTTAATGACACAACTTTCCGCATAACTCCTAAATACTTATAAAGAATTGGGGCGGAAGGTGAGGAACAAGGAGTTCAACAATTATGGCAGTATCTGTCGATATTAAGGCATTGCTTGAAGCCGGTGTCCACTTTGGACACAAAACAAGCCGCTGGCACCCTAAAATGGCGCCATACATCCACAGCAAACGTCAGGATAACCACATCATTGACCTCAACAAAACTGTTGAAGGTCTTGAAGCCGCACTTCCTTTCTTAACAAAGGTCGCTGCAAGCGGTAAATCAATTCTTTTCGTTGCAACAAAGAAGCACACGAAGGATGCAGTCAAAGCTGCAGCTGAAGCCCTTAATCAACCATACATGATCAACCGATGGCTTGGTGGAACACTCACAAACGTCGGTACTATCTCTGCGCAGATCAAGAAACTTAAAGATCTTGAAAAGCGAATGGTATCAGGTGAACTTGAAAAGAAGTACAACAAGCTTGAGATCCAACGTTTCCAAGAGGAAATCGACGAACTGAATCTAAAGTACGGTGGTATCAAGAACCTAAGCGGCAAGCCAGGCGCTGTCTTTATCATCGATGTACTTGGTGATATCAATGCCATCAAAGAAGCAAAGACAATTGGCGTCCCAGTTGTTGCTGTTGTTGATACAAACGCAGATCCAACACTCGTTGACTACGTGATTCCAGCGAATGACGACGCGATCAAGGGTGTACATCTTTTACTCGACTACGTCAGCCAAGCAATCGTTGAAGGTCAAAGCAAAGCGAAGCCAGTCGTCGCCCAGGAAGACGCAGGAGCTGAAAAAGGGGAGGACAAATAAATTATGGCCGTCTCAATTGATGATATCAAGAAGCTCAAAGAACTGACCGGCGTTGGTCTGACTGACGCGAAAGTAGCACTCGTTGCTGCCGACGGTGACTTTGACAAGGCACTTGAAGAAATGCGCAAAAAAGGTCTGACGAAGGCTGAAAAGAAAGCTGACCGCGAAGCACTTGAAGGTGTGATCGACAGCTACGTTCACGGTGGTCGTATCGGCGTTCTTGTCGAAGTAAACTGTGAAACTGACTTCGTTGCACGTACTAATGGATTCAAAGAATTCGCTCACATGATTTCGTTGCAGGTTGCCTCTATGTCACCTGTCTATGTGACTGAAGACGAGATTCCAGCCGAGGAGCTTGAACGAGTCCGAAACGAAGCAATCGAAAGCGGCTCTACCAAAGGTAAGCCAGCTGACATCGCTGAAAAGATCATCGATGGACAGGTAAAGAAGTACTTTGCTGAAAAAGTACTTTTGAACCAGCAGTACATCATGGACGATTCTATGACCGTCGGTACATACCTCAAGCAGACTATCGGTCAAGTTGGTGAGAATATTATCGTTCGTCGTTTCAAGCGAATCGAACTTGGCGTTAACGATTAATCGAGAGCATATATGCCTGAGCTGAGTGAACGCATTGTAAGTAGAGTTGAGCAAAAGTTTGACCGTGGTGAAAATCATTTCACCGCGCGTGGAATCTTAGCGACAATTGCAATTGGTCTTATGGACCCTCAGCCCAGGCAAGATATTTTACTCGATTCGAACGAACGTATCGTTCGTCTTCTCCAAGAACGTGATGCCGAAGGTGAAGTGTATGCACTTCGTGAAGATCTAGGAAATGGGGAACAGGACACAACGGATTATGTTCTCGTCACAAATCGAAACGGTATTGAAACTGGTGCCGAACGAGCTCGGATGACGGGTAGGGTTATTCTTCGTGCGACCACTGCCGAAATCGACTATTAGCCTGCTATACTAATAGTATTATGTTTGACACGAAACCCTATGAAGATCGATTTAATGCAGCCGTTGCACACTTTGAGGATGAACTAAAGAAAGTCCGTACCGGACGCGCGCACCCTGGCATGCTGGATAGCGTTCATGTTGAAGCGTATGGTCAGAGAATGCCACTGAACCAAGTTGCGAACGTCACTGCGCCGGAACCACAGCTTTTGACCGTGACACCGTTTGACCCAAGCAACATCCAAGCGATTGCTGCCGGCATTCGCCAAGATCAAGCACTGGGACTGAATCCAAGTGACGACGGGCGAGTTATTCGTGTCCCAATTCCACCGCTGACTGAAGAGCGTCGTAAGCTGCTTGTAAAGCAAACTAGCGAAAAGGTTGAAGAAGCTCGTATTGCCCTTCGAAACGTTCGCCAGGACGCTTTAAAAGAGGCGAAACGCAAAAAAGAACTCAAGGAAGTCTCAGAAGACGACATGAAGGACATCGAAAAATCTATTGATGCCAGTGTCGCCAGTTCAAACGCCAAACTTGACGCAGCGTTCAAGGAAAAAGAGAAGGATATTCTTACTCTCTAATGCCACAAGATCGCGCTGATGTTCCCGTTGAAGGGCCAGCAATTCCACGTCACGTGGGCTATATCGTCGATGGTAATCGTCGTTGGGCGAAAAAACACGGACTGCCGGTTTACGAAGGTCACCTTGCGGGATATAACGCCTTAAAAGATGTTGGCATCGCGACGCTTGAAGCGGGCGCTGAATATATGTCTGCCTACGTATTCTCGACAGAAAATTGGAAACGAAGTGCCGATGAAGTGAAACGCTTGATGACCCTGACCCTAAAAGTAGTGACTGCTGACGTACCGTTGTTTAACAAATATAACGTGCAGCTTCGTATTATTGGGTCTCGGGTTGGTGTCGATCCAAAGATTGTCAAAGCAATGGCTGCTGCCGAAGAGGCGACGAAGAGTAATACTGGCGGTGTCTTTGCACTCTGTTTTAATTATGGTGGGCAACAAGAAATCGTCGATGCGGTCAAGAAAATTGTTCATAGCGGCGCAAAAGAAGAAGACGTGACATCAGAATTGATCGCTGAAAATCTCTACCTGCCCGATGTGCCACCGATGGACTTAATCGTTCGTACCAGTGGTGAGATGCGACTCAGTAACTTTATGTTATGGCGCGCAGCGTATAGTGAAATTATTTTTCTCGATAAGATGTGGCCAGAAATGACAAAAGATGATGTCACCGCTATAATAAAGGAATATTCGCGTCGGCAACGGCGCTTCGGATCATAATGAGGGGCTAAAACACATATGGATTTACTATTGGGCATCATCATAGGAATTGTTGTACTGGTTATTTTGGTAGCAGTGCACGAGCTGGGACACGGCATTATTGCGCGTCGTAATGGCGTGGTTCTTGAAGAATTCGGTATCGGCTTTCCGCCACGTGCATGGAGTAAAAAACTAAAGAACGGTGTTGTCTTCAGTCTTAACTGGTTGCCACTGGGTGGATTCGTAAAGCTGCAAGGCGAGCACGATGCGGCGAATAAAAAAGGTGACTATGGTGCAGCAACGTTTTGGCAAAAGACAAAAATTCTCCTTGCCGGTGTGCTTGTTAACTGGATTGTTGCAGCGTTTTTACTGACAGTATTGGCACTTGTCGGTCTTCCTAAAATTATTCCAAACCAGTTCGTCGTTCCAGCCGACACATACCAAGTGACGGAGCCGGTCGCACTCTCATCACTCGTAAAAGATTACCCAGCAGCAAAAGCAGGTCTGAAAAGCGGCGATAAGATCACCGCCCTCAACGGGGAACCAATCGATAGTACTAATGAGTTTATTGCGCTTACGAAAGAGAATAAGGGTAAGACAGTCGCGATTCAATATGTCCGTGATGGTAAGAACGAGACGACCAATGTGACGCTTCGCGATGCTGATGCTGCGGTCTTTGGTTCAACACTTTCGCAGCAGCAATCGATTCGCGCAACATGGTCTGCGCCAATCGTTGGTATTGCGACGACTGGGCAGTTTACGTGGGTCACGATTCAAGGTCTTGGACAACTTCTTGGTAACCTTGCATCTGGTCTTGTCGGGCAACTGAGTCCAAACCAGGCGACACGTAATACCGCCAGCACTGATCTCGCGGCAGCAGGGGACAGCGTCGCTGGTCCAATCGGTATTCTTGGCACAATTTTCCCGGCAGCCAGTAAAGCTGGTCCTATTGAAGTATTATTCCTCGCTGCGATTATTTCACTGACACTCGCAGTCATGAACACGCTTCCTATTCCATCCCTCGATGGAGGACGTTGGTTTGTCATGGTGCTCTACAAGCTTCGTAAGAAGAAGCTGACCAAAGAGCGCGAGGAAAAGATTCAGGCGATTGGGTTCTCGGTGCTTATGATACTAATCGTAGTGGTAACTATTGGTGATGTGGCGAAACTCTTTAAGTAAACTCTTTGTAAAGCCACAGGGATTCAAGTCGTGGATGGCCCTTGCGCTCCCTGTATGGGTGTTCGTTGGATTCATGGTGGCGCAGGTGATTGTCGGGCTGCTTCTGTATCTATTAGACTTCTTAAAAATTCCTCTAAAAAATATTGATGAGTCGTCGATTCAAACGATTGGATCTATTGTCATTTATCTGCTGTCACTTGGCATTGTCATCGGACTTCCGTGGCTGGTGATGAAATATCGGACATCGAAACAAGAACTTGGCTTTGATCATCACCTAACGTGGACAGATTTGTTACTCGCGCCAGCTGCGTTTATTGTCTATATACTTCTGTCGTTTGTCCTGACATCGATCGCTGCGCACTTCCCGTTCTATAACGTCAATCAAGTGCAAAACACAGGCTTTTCTGGTCTCAGTCACGGCTATGAATACATTTTGGCATTCGTCACGCTCGTTATCATTGCACCTGTCTCGGAAGAAATTTTGTTCCGCGGTTATCTGTTAGGAAAGCTCCGAAAGTATGTTCCTGTCTGGGCATCGATCCTTATCACCAGTCTTTTATTTGGCATTGTTCACTTCGAATGGAATGTTGGTGTTGATGTCTTCGCGCTTAGTATCATCCTGTGTTTGCTCCGTATTCAGACCGGTCGACTATGGCCATCGATCGTGTTACACATGATCAAAAACGGCATTGCGTTCTACTTCCTCTTTATTAATCCACTCCTTTAAATTAAAGTAGGGAGAAGATATGAGAATTTCACAATTATTTACAAAGACCAGTAAAGACGCGCCAGCTGATGAAGTTGCGAAAAACGCGCAGCTTCTGATTCGTGCAGGATACATTTACAAAGTTATGGCGGGTGTCTATGCCTACACACCGCTTGGTCTTCGGGTTGTTGAAAATATTAAAAAAATTGTTCGCGAAGAAATGAATGCTATTGGTGGTCAAGAATTGATCATGACGAATCTCCAGCCAAAAGAGGATTGGGAAATCACCACTCGTTGGGATGATAGCGTCGTTGACATCTGGTTTAAGACGAAGTTAAAAGATGATACTGAAGTGGGACTCGCCTGGTCACACGAAGAAGCTATCATGACAATGATGAAGAATTACATCAAGAGTTATAAAGATCTTCCTGCCAATGTCTACCAGTTCCAAACGAAGCTTCGTAACGAAGTACGTGCAAAGAGCGGTATTATGCGTGGACGTGAGTTTGTGATGAAAGACATGTACTCACTGAGTACGGATGCCGATCAGCACGAAACATTCTACCAAGCGACCATTGCTGCGTATAAGAAAGTCTACGATCGCCTCGGTCTTGGTGATGATACGTATGTCACTTTTGCGAGCGGTGGTGCATTTACACAGTTTAGTCATGAATTCCAGACAATCTGTGAAGCCGGTGAAGACATTATCTATGTGAACCGTGAAAAGGGGATCGCTGTTAATGAAGAAGTATTAAACGACGAAACACTTGCAACACTTGGGGTAACTCGCGATGAGTTGACCAAAACAAAGAGCGCTGAAGTCGGTAATATCTTTAATTTCGGTACCGACAAATCTGAACAAATGGGTATCTATTACACGGATGAAAACGACAAGAAAGTGCCTATCTTCCTAGGTTCGTATGGTATCGGTATCACAAGGGTTATGGGCGTTATTATCGAGAAGTTTGCTGACGACAAAGGACTTGTCTGGCCAGAGACCGTTGCACCGTTCAAAGTGTACCTTGTGAGTATCGGAGATGTTGCAACTCAGGCTGATGCACTGTATGATGAATTGACCTCAAAAGGAATCGAGGTATTGTACGATGATCGCAACGAGCGAGCTGGCGCTAAGTTCGCAGATGCAGAGCTTCTTGGGATCCCGTATCGGGTAACAATTAGTGAGCGACTTATTGCCGACCAAAAATTTGAATTTACACCACGAGCCAGCGGCGAATCAGAACTATTGACAGGTGAAGATCTGCTTGATAAACTAAGCTAAATAGAGATGCAAAGCAGGCGTCCTACGCTATATGTGGTGTAGGGCGCCTTAAAAAGAAATTTTTAATCTGCAGGCACCTATTTCAAGAAAGAGAATTTATGAAGAAACATTATCAAATCACTGCTGAAGGAAAAAAGGAACTCGAGATCGAGTTGGCTGCTTTAAAGTCACGTCGTGGCGATGTTGCTGACAAGATTGCTGAAGCTCGTGACTTTGGTGACCTTAGCGAAAACGCTGAATACGACGCCGCCCGTGAAGAGCAGGGTCTTCTTGAAACTCGAATTGCTGAAATTGAAGACATTATCAATAATGCGGACATCATCAAGGGTGGTCGCAAGACGATTATCGACCTTGGAAGCAAAGTTGAACTAACAACTGACGGCAAAACAGTAACTTATACAATTGTCGGTCCTGTTGAAGCTAACCCACTTGAGGGTAAGATCAGCAACGAATCACCAATTGGTGAAGCGCTTTTTGGCAAAAAAGTCGGTGACGACGCAACTATCACGACACCTAAGGGTAGCGTGACCTATAAGATCGCTGAAATTAACTAGACCTATCTCTGTTAAAATAAGCTCTATGGATGATATACACGCAGCCAAAGTAGCTCGTATCTCAGCACAAATCGCCGCGTTTTCTAAAAGCAAAACGCCTTTTAGAGTATTTCATGGCAGCACGAACTCTACACGTGTCCTGCAGTTTAAAAAGAATGAGTTCGTTGATATCTCGGACTTACACAGCATTCTCGCTATCGATGTGAAGAAACGCCTCGCGCACGTTGAGCCAAACGTTTCGATGGACAAGTTAGTTCGGGCGACACTACGGCGTGGTCTTATCCCACCTGTTGTTATGGAATTTCCGGGTATTACGGTTGGTGGCGCAATTCAAGGGAATGGTGGTGAGAGCAGCTCGTTCAAATGGGGTGCTTTTAATCAAACAGTCACGTCGCATGAAATCATTACAGGCAATGGTGAAGTTCTACAGACAGCCACAGACAAACACCCCGATCTATTTTATGGTGTCCCTGGTACTGCAGGAACGCTGGGTATCCTGACGGTCGCGGAATTGCAACTCATTCCTGCAAAGAAGTACGTGGTACTTGAATACGTCGTTGTTCACAACTTTAGCGAAGCAAAAAAAGTTATCGAATCGCTCAGTCGCAATAAGACAAACGATTTTATCGATGGCATCATGTTCTCAAAAGACAGGGGCGTCATTATTAAAGGGGTTCTAAGCAATAGGGCGGTTGGCACTATAGTAAAGTTCCACCGTGCACGCGATCAATGGTATTACTTGCATGTTGAGTCATCCGTTTTGACACATGTGAAGGGTTGGAAAGAAACTGTGCCGCTTGAGGACTATCTGTTTCGCTATGATCGTGGTGCGTTTTGGGTAGGACGGTTTGCTTTCTCGATGTTTAAGGTTCCATACAACCGAGTGACACGGTTCATACTTAATCCATTATTAAACACTCGAAAACTGTATCAAGCATTACAAGAAAGCGGACAGTCGCAACAGCACATTGTGCAAGATCTTGTACTGCCAGCAAAAAATTTCGTGAAATTTTGTCAGTTTGTCGATCAAGAATTGCACACGTATCCACTATGGCTCTGCCCAATGTTGGTTGATACCAAAGCAACATTTCAATTGAACAATCTCAAGACGACGTCGATTATTAATGTTGGTGTCTGGGGTGCCGGGATTACGAACTATGGCGAATTCGTCGAGAAGAATCGAGCCATCGAGCAGCGCGTATTGCAGTTGGAAGGAAAAAAGTGGTCATATGCGTACTCATACTTTACTGAACAAGAGTTTTGGTCAATGTATGACAAAAAGGCTTATGAGCGGCTTCGCAAGGCATATCATTCGACGAATTTGCCAACTATTCATGACAAGATAACTATCAAAGGCCAGCTGCCCATTCAAAAGAAGAAAGCATTAATCAAAACGATCTTTGGCATTTCGAAGTTAAAGATTAATTAATTTGATATACTTACTACTGATATGGCAACACTAAAAGACTTCCGCGACGAACGGCTTCGCAAACTCGAAGACCTAAAAACTATTGGATTTAATCCTTATCCGGCTGATTCACATCGCACGCACAATGCGGGTGTAGTTATTTCTGATTTCGATGCGCTCGAGAATCAAACGGTGACGGTTGCAGGGCGTATCCTAGCGATTCGTAAATTCGGTAAGCTCGCATTTATTGTTGTCAAAGACTTTAGCGGTCAAGTGCAGCTTTACCTCAACGAAGCTGAGGTTGAACCGCGTGATGTGGAGTCAAACCGTCTTGGCATTGAAGACCTTCCGCTACTTGATACAGGTGACTTTATTGAAGCCGTTGGATCAGTAGGGAAGAGCAAAACCGGTGAAGTATCTGTCTTTGTGAAAGAACTTCGCTTGCTGACAAAGTCACTTCGTCCAATGCCAAGCGCACAGGAAGGCTTTACAAACAAAGAAGAGCGCATGCGCCGTCGTTATATCGACATGAACGTCAATCAGGACGTGCGTGATCGTTTTGTGCGCCGTAGCAAGTTCTGGCAAGCAACTCGTGATTTCCTTAATGACAATGATTTTATTGAAGTGAATGTTCCAGTCCTCGAACACACCACTGGTGGTGCCGATGCGACTCCGTTTGTGACGCACATGGACGCTTTGGATCAAGATTTTTACCTACGTATTAGTCACGAACTTCCCTTAAAACGTCTTATCGGCGCAGGTTTTGAAAAAGTCTATGATATCGGTGCGCGTTTCAGAAACGAAAACTATAGTGATGAACACCTTCCAGAGCACGTTGCAATGGAGTGGTACTGGGCGTACGCCAACTGGCAGGATGGCAAAAACTTCATGGAGGCAATGTATAAAGACGTGCTGCAAAAGACGTTTGGAACACTGCAATTTAAGCTTGGCGAGTTTGACGTCAACATGGGTAAAGAATGGGAAGTGTGGGACTACGCAACCGTTATTAAAGAGCGATACGGCATTGATGTGTTCGAATCATCTCTTGATGACGTGAAGAAAGCGCTCGCTGACAACAAACTAGAAGTAGAGAAGACCGAAAATCGTGCTCGCGGTATCGATAAACTTTGGAAGAATATTCGTAAAGGCGTCGCGGGACCTGTTTGGCTGGTCAATACACCAACCTTTATTAGTCCGCTTGCGAAAACTGATCCAAACAACGCCGACGTTGTGCAGCGTTTCCAACCGGTGATTGCTGGATCTGAACTTGGTAATGGATTCTCCGAGTTAAACGACCCAATCGACCAGCTGAACCGCTTTAAAGAGCAACAAGGGATGCGTGATAGCGGTGACGATGAGGCGATGATGCTCGATATCGACTTTATCGAAATGCTCGAATACGGTATGCCACCAGCCGTAGGTTGGGGATATAGTGAACGTGTGTTCTGGATCTTCGAAGGGGTAACCGCGCGCGAAGGTGTGCCGTTCCCGCAACTTCGTTACGAATACGACGAAGTGACAAAGGGAATCTACCCCGACATCAAATTTGACTAACTTTTTTGTTCAGACTGTTCTTTAGAAAACCCTGCTAACGCTTAGCGGGGTTTTCCTCTATAGTAGGTACATATGATTGAGATTAAGAGCATTACAAAGACGTACGGGAAAAAACAGAATGCTTTTTTAGCACTCGACAATATTAGTTTTGACGTTCCTGACGGGATGACAATTGCGATTATCGGGAAGTCAGGAAGTGGTAAGTCAACTTTAATGCATGCTATGAGCGGACTTGATCGACCTGAAATTGGTGAAGTGGTTATTGATGGCGAAAATATTCTGACGTTAAAGCAGCGCAAGATTGATGCCTTTCGTGCATCAAAGATGAGTTTTATTTTCCAGAGCTTCTTTATCCAGCCGAATGAAACTTGCTATGACAATGTCGTGTTGCCACTTGAAATTGCCGAAGTCTCCAGAGGACAACGACGTGCGAAAGTTGAGGCTGCGCTCGCTGCAGTCGAACTGGGTGACAAGATTCGTGTTAAAGCCGCCAACCTTTCAGGTGGTCAAAAGCAGCGTCTTGCAATCGCTCGTGCTATCGTCAATGAACCAAAGATTTTGTTTGCTGATGAGCCAACCGGAAACCTCGACTCGGTAACCGGCGGGGTTGTCGAGGATTTCCTTTTTAATTATTCGCGAACCAACAAGGCAACACTGATCATTGTGACGCATGATCCCGATCTAGCGGGTAAATGTGATGCTCAGATCGAAATTGTTGATGGTAAGATCTATTCAACAAAAGGCTTGAAAGAGACGAGCGAAGGGGAGATCGCATAATGAAAATCTCTGATACAATTCGACGCGCTGGACGAAGCCTTCGCCAGGCAAAAGCGCGAACACTTCTCACAAGCCTCGCTATTGGCGTTGGTGCGTTTACGATTACTTTAAGTCTTGCAGGCGGACAGGGGGGCCGTGACTATACAGATGCGATCGTGAAAGCCAATACGGACGTCAATGAACTTCTTGTGACGAAAAAGGCACCACAGGCAAATGCTATTCAAGAATATGCTCCCAATACGGGTGGAACGTCAACAGGTCCACTTGGTCGCAGTGTTGCAACAATCTCAAATGCCGATATCGCCGATATTCAAAAGATTGATGGCGTTGAAAGTGTCACTCCAAACTATGAACCGTCAGTAAACTATATTACAACTGAGGGTCAGAAAAAGTACGTTGCAACGCTGGCGACATATAGTCCAAGCGTGGCACTCGAGTATGCTGCCGGTTCAGTCAGCGGCGAGCTTGGTGATAATGAGATTATCCTGACTCAGGATTACGCGGCGGTACTTGGCTTTGCCAATGCCGCTGATGCAGTCGGAAAAACAGTTGTGATTAACGCTACCAAGCTTTCTACGAGTTTTGAAAAGGTGCCACAGACCAAAGACTATACATTTGTGGTCAAGGCGGTGAGTAGCAAATCTGGACTCGCGTTTAGGTCACAAAGCTCAATGCTTATTTCAATTAACGAAGCGAAAAATATTTACACATATGTGAACGAAGGTACGTCAGCCTATGGTCAATTCTTACTTACTTCTGTCCATGTGAAGGACGCAAGCAAGGCAAGTGATATAAAGAGTGTTCTCGCTAGCAAAGGCTATGATGCGCAGACTGCTGCAGACGTGCTTGGAACGGTTAATACCTTCATTAATGTCTTACTCGGTATTCTGCTTGGCTTTGGCGCGCTGGCAGTACTGACCTCGGTCTTCGGGATCATTAATACGCAGTACATCAGTGTCCTAGAGCGAACGCAGCAGATTGGTCTCATGAAAGCGCTTGGTATGAGCGCACGCGATGTCGGACGGCTATTCAAGTATGAAGCCGCTTGGGTCGGATTCCTTGGCGGTGTCATTGGCTCTGGCTTCGCGTTTATTGTTGGAACATTGGCAAACCCATTGATTACAAAGGCGCTGAATCTTGGTGACATTTCTCTTTTGAAGTTTGCACCGACCCAGGTTGCTATCGTGATTGTTGGACTCATTCTCATATCTGTTGGCGCGGGAATTTTGCCGGCTCGGAAAGCTTCACGCCTTGACCCAATTGAAGCCCTACGTACCGAATAGGGATCTGTTAGAATCTGTTATATAATTGTCGTATGTTAGATATTCGCTTTGTTCGGGAGAATCCTGAAGCTGTTCAAGAAAATGCTCGTAAAAAGGGCTACGATGTTGATATTGCGCGAATTTTGGAGCGGGATGCCGAAAAACGAGCTTTGTTGCAGCAAGTCGATGAACTGCGTGAGCGACGTAATGCCAATGCCTCAAAGATGCAAGGTGGCAAGCCCGACCAGGCAACGATCGACGAAGGTCGCGCCATAAAGGCTGAGCTTGTGGAAAAAGAGACTGCCTTGAACGTGGTTGATACTGAATTCTTAACACTCCTTAAAAAAGTTCCGAACATGGCTGCTGAAGATGTGCCAGTCGGTGCCTCAGAAGACGAGAATATCGTCGCAAAAACAGTAGGCACACCCACGACGTTTGATTTTGAACCACGTAACCATGCTGATATTGCAAATGAACGCGGTTGGCTTGATAAGGAGCGTGCTGCCAAAGTAGCCGGAAGTCGATTTGCGTACATCAAGGGCGATCTTGTTCGCTTGCAGCTCGCCATCGTCCAATTTGTGATTAATGCCTTGAGTGACGAAACAGTGTTGGCTGGTATCGCGATAAACGCAAACGTTGCCGTATCACTGAAGCCATTCACGCCAGTGCTGCCACCACTTATGATTCGTACAGAGCTCTATGACGCTATGGATCGTTTGGAGCCTCAGGATGAGCGTTACAAGCTTGAGAATGATGACCTATGGTTGCAGGGAAGTGCTGAGCATGTGCTTGGCAGCATGCACGCCAATGAAATCTTCGAAGAGTCAGATTTACCGGTTCGTTACTTGGGCTACGCAACCAGCTTTCGCCGCGAGGCAGGAACCTATGGAAAAGACATGGAAGGCATTCTTCGCATGCACCAATTCGATAAGCTCGAGATGGAAAGCTTTGCAACGAAAGAAACTGGCATGAACGAGCACCTCTTCTTTGTTGCCATTCAAGAATATCTTTTAACCCAACTTGAAGTACCGTACCGTGTCATTCAAAAATGTACTGCTGATATCGGTAAGCCAAACGCACGTGGTATCGACATGGAGGCATGGCTTCCTGGCCAACAGCAATACCGTGAAACACACACAGCCGATTACATGACTGACTACCAAGCGCGTCGTTTGAATACTCGTGTCCGCCGCGAATCTGGTGAACTTGAATTGATCCACACCAATGATGCCACTGCGTTTGCACTTGGTCGTGCAATGATTGCAATTATCGAAAATGGTCAGAATGCAGATGGGACGATTCGTGTTCCAGTAGCCCTTCGTCCGTACCTTGGCGGAAAAGAAGTTATCTAGTCAGATAAAAATACAGCCCACTCTAAGTACCACGAGAGTATACTAAAAGTATCAATAACTGACGGAAACGGAGGGTAGATGATAGCATCAATTGATATCACCGGCGTAAAATATATTGCAGGGGACCAGGTTCAGAAATATGTCATGCGAAAAATCGCCCGACTCGATAGATATCTGCCACGGCATGCTCGAAAAAGTGTGACTGCTGACGTGAAATTAAAACAGGTGAATCGTGATCACGGCAACAAATATGAAGCCGAAATTATCATCAACGTTCCCGATAAACGCCTCACGGCGAAAGACTCAACCGTGAATATGTTCGCAGCTATCGACATTGTCGAAGCCAAGCTTGTTAACCAAATGCGTAAATACAAGCAGGAGACGATTACGCATGTTGCGAATCGACGCGCACTCAGTCGATTTAAGCGTACTCAGGCAGCAGAACAGGTCGAATAACCCCATAATTGTTGTCTAAAATCCTTGTTAACTACCCCATAAAATCGTATAATAATACCTAAAGCAAATAGACTGAACAATTTCCTGAAAGGCGGGGGTACGTAATGATTAGTAGACAAGGTGCACTCACCAAAATTTTTGGTGATCCTCAAGCGAAAACAATTAAGCGGCTACAGAAAAAAGTCGTTACGATTAACGGTCTTGAAGAGAAGTACAAAAAACTCTCAAAGACTGATCTTAAGAAACAAACAGAAGTCCTGAAGAAGCGTCTTCAGAAAAAGGGTGAGTCGCTCGACTCTATTCTTCCTGATGCATTTGCACTTGTTCGCGAAGCAAGCACCCGTATCCTTGGCATGCGTCACTTCGATGTTCAGTTAATTGGCGGTATGGTTCTTCACGAAGGTAGCGTTGCCGAAATGAAAACCGGTGAAGGTAAGACGCTGGTTGCGACACTTCCTGCCTACCTCAATGCGCTTGAGGAAAAAGGCGTACACATTGTCTCAGTCAACGACTATCTTGTGCAGCGTGACGCCGCATGGATGGGTGAGCTCTACCACTTCCTTGGTCTTTCAACCGCCGTTATTATTAACGACGCTTCATTTATCTTTGACCCAAGCTACACTGCCGATGCGTCACACGACGATCCACGTCTCACGCACCTTCGTCCGGTAACTCGAAAAGAAGCCTACGCTGCAGACATTACTTACGGTACAAACAATGAATTTGGGTTCGATTACCTGCGCGATAACATGGTCGACGAAGTTGAGTTGCTTCGCCAACGCGATCTTCACTACGTGATCGTCGACGAGGTTGACTCGATTTTGATTGACGAAGCTCGTACACCACTTATTATTAGCGCTCCTGCAGCCGAAAACCCAGAAAGCTACATCCAGTTTGCGAAAGTCGCAGCAAACCTTGTCCCAGAAGATTACACGCTTGATGAAAAGCGAAAGATGGTTGCATTGACCGATGACGGTGTGGATAAGATTCAGCGCCTCCTTGGTGTCAAGAACCTTTACAGTCCTGAATACGTTCGCTCTGTCTATCACCTTGACCAAGCACTGCGCGCACAGACACTCTTCAAACGCGACAAAGACTACGTGGTGAGCAATGACGGTGAAGTGATTATCGTCGACGAATTTACTGGTCGTTTGATGCAAGGTCGTCGCTACAACGAAGGACTTCACCAAGCAATTGAGGCAAAAGAAAAAGTAGACGTGCTTCAAGAAAGCATGACGCTTGCGACCGTCTCATTCCAGAATTACTTCCGTTTGTACAAGAAACTTTCTGGTATGACCGGTACTGCTTTTACCGAGGCAGAGGAATTCCAACAGATCTACAGCCTCGATGTTGTCCAGATTCCTTCAAACATGCCTATAAAGCGGGATGACCAACAAGATCTCATTTTCCGTACTGAAAAGGCGAAATTGAAGGCAATTGCAGACGTTATCGTGGAATATCACAAAGAAGGACGTCCTGTGCTGGTTGGATCAGCTTCAATCGCAAAGAATGAACTGATTGCTGACTGGCTCAAGAAATCTAAAGTTCCGTTTGAGATTTTGAACGCGAAAAACAACGAACGTGAAGCAGCGATTATTGAAAAGGCTGGTGAAAAGGGCGCAATTACACTCGCAACCAATATCGCTGGTCGTGGTACCGACATCAAGCTTGGTAAAGGGGTGACTGAGCTCGGTGGACTGGTTGTGATTGGTTCAGAACGCCACGAATCACGTCGTATCGACAATCAGCTTCGTGGTCGTGGTGGACGTCAAGGTGACCCAGGACTGACCCAGTTCTACGTCTCAACCGAAGATGACCTGATGCGTATCTTCCAAGGTGAGCGTATCTCAACCCTGATGGGTCGTATTGGTATGGATGATGACACACCAATCCAACACAAGATGGTCTCAAACACACTTGAAGCAGCACAGAAACGTGTCGAAGGCTTCAACTTTGACATTCGTAAGAACGTTGTCCAGTACGACAACGTGATTAATCGTCATCGTCGTGTCGTCTATACGATCCGTCGCAAGATTCTTGAAGGTGCGGATATCAAGACCGAAATTGAACGTCTGATTGAAGCGAAAGTGCACGACTTAACACTGCTTCCTGCCAAGAACAACAAGAATTTCAATGCACAATTTGAAGAGATTTTCCCGCTCAGCGACAAGCGCCTTAAGGCAATTGGTGCCGAGAAAAACGACAAAGCTCGCTACGAACTTGCACTAAAGGAAGTCACAAAACTTTATAAAGCAAAAGAAGAGGAAATCGAAATCGACGCACTTCGTAAAGTTGAGCGTGAAGTGTACCTTCAAGTCCTCGACACACTCTGGATGCAACACCTTGAGAACATGCAGCACCTTCGTGATGGTATTCACTGGCGAAGCGTTGGACAACGTGACCCACTCGTTGAATACCGAAGTGAATCTCAAAAACTCTTTGATAGTCTCCAGGCGACCCTCCGCGATGAAGTACTCCGCGCTGTTACTCACGTATCTGCACGAGACGCTGTTGCGCGCGCTGCAGAACGCCACGAAACAGAACTGACTCGACTTGCTGAAAATGCTGTCGAAAAGGGTGTGAACGAAGTCACCTCTGGTGAATCGAACCGTGATGGCGACTTTAATGTGCAGAAAGCTGAAACTGCATCTGAAGCAAACCACAAGAAAAACGCTGCTCGTAAGAAAAAGAAGAGCCAGCGTCAGAACCGTAAAACCGGCCGCAAATAAC
The DNA here is from genome assembly GCA_028288995.1 of Candidatus Saccharimonadota bacterium. GTDB lineage: Bacteria > Patescibacteriota > Saccharimonadia > Saccharimonadales > Saccharimonadaceae > Microsaccharimonas. Next base: position 75,340 of record JAQGHF010000004.1, on the reverse strand, counting down.
CGATACACCGGCTTCCCTGAATTAACCTTACCAACATTAAATTAGTAAAAGAAAAGTTACCGTCTTATGAACCACACCGTTGAAGAAGTGAAACTAAAAAATGGCGCAAAAGGCCTCCTTATAAACATTCCCGGCGCAACCGTCATGAGTATGCAGTTTCAGTTTCGAGCCGGTAGTCGGTATGCGAAAAATAAAGATATTGAACAAGTTGCTCACATCATGGAGCACATGGCTTTTGGTGCCAACGCACAGTTTAAGTCTGAGCACGATTTTGAGTCCGAGTTTACCAAGAACGGCGCGTACCATAATGCCTACACCAGCGATCTCTCGATGGTCTATGAGTCTGACTGTGCTGACTTTGAATGGGATCGTATCCTAGAATTACAAAAGGTCAGTATCTGTCAGCCAAAGTTCAACACAACTGAAATGGAAGCCGAGAAGGGGAATGTTCGCAGCGAGTTAACGAATTATCTTAACGACCATCACCGCATCTTGTGGCCACGTGTACAGCAATTACTTGGTGAAGATGTGCTGACGTATCGTCAGGCGATTCCAACGATCGCCAATGTCACCTTAAATGATATTCGCGAACACCACCGTCGTACGCACACAACGCATAATATGCGGTTTGTGATCGCTGGAAAACTCCGCGGTCGTAAGGGTGAGATCATTCGTCAACTTGAAGCATTTGAACTTCCGGAAGGCGAACGCTTTGAAGTGCCACGCGACGAACTAAAAAGCGCCCATCCTGCCTTAATTCGTCGTAAAGACGCAACCAACTTAACATTTGGATTTACACTCAGCGTGCCACGCGAACTTTCTGATGAAGAGCTAGACGCTATGCACAACTTGAACCACATTTTGACGGGAACGACACACTCTCGTATCTTCGGAAAAGCCCGTTCTAAAGGGCTTGCCTACAGTGTCGGTTCATATACCGGTGCAGGCTTTTTTGACAGCGCTTGGGACATTTCTGGGCAAGTAAACCACGATACCGCGCCAGAACTCTTCAATATTATTGCAACTGAGATTCAAGCGGTGCTTGATGGTAAACTCACCGACGAAGAAATCGATGCGGCAAAATCGTTTGGACTTGGGCGTTATCAGATGGGCGCACAGACTGTCTCGCAGATTAGCGGTTTTTACACGAATCGCTACTTTGCCGATGACTTTATTAAAGATTACGACAAAGTGCCTGATCTGATTCGCCGCGTGACGCGTGAAAAGATCATGGCGACGACGCAGAGCTTTGTTGACGCCAATACATGGGTACTCGCAGCTGTTAGTAGTGGTGACCGCGACGAAATTGTTGAACTAGGGGATAAGCTTACAGGATTGTTCAAATCCGAGTAGAATAGAACTATGAAGATTGCTATCGCGGGCTATGGGGTTGAAGGACAGTCAAGCTACAAGTACTGGAAACGCATGCCTATGGTCGACATAACGATAGTTGATGAGGTTGAAATCGCACCAGAACTCCTTCCTGAAGGTGCTAAAACTATCTTTGGACCAGGTGCATTCGAAAAACTCGATGGCTTTGAGCTGGTGATGCGTTCCGCTGGTATTCCACCGTGGAAGATTAAGACTGATGGTAAGATTTGGTCAGCAACGAACGAGTTCTTCTTACAGTGTACGAAAGAACGTGAAGGTGTTGCTGTAAAGATTCCTATTATCGGTGTCACAGGCTCAAAGGGGAAGGGAACGACCGCAAGTCTGATTACCTCAATCCTGCGTGCGGCTGGGCGGACGGTTCATCTCGTCGGCAATATTGGTCAACCAGCGCTAGACGTCCTTGAATATATTCAACCAAGCGATATCGTCGTGTACGAACTGTCGAGCTTCCAATTATGGGATGTCGAACGTTCACCAGAGACAGCAGTAGTATTATTTATTGAACAGGAACACCTCGATGTCCATAAAGACATGGAAGAATACGTCGGGGCAAAGGCGAATATTGCCAAGTTCCAGTCTGCGGACGACATTGTTATCTACAATCAAGAAAATGAATACGCCCGTTCAATTGCGGAGCTTTCAAGTGGTATAAAGATAGGCTTTCCAAGCGAATTAACCGCGCATATCAAAGACAGGGACTTTTATAATGGTGAACAAAAAATTTGTTCAGTCGATGCTTTACAGATACCAGGTGTACACAATCAATCAAATGCGTTAGCTGCGATTGATGCTGCCTGGAAATTCACCAAAGACCCAGAGGTGATCGAAACAGGACTCCGAACGTTCCGCGGATTGCCACATCGATTGGCATTCGTTCGCAATTTCCGTGGTGTTGACTACTACGACGACAGTATCGCAACCACACCAACGTCTGCCATCGCTGCGCTTCGTGCGTTTGATACGCCAAAAGTGATTATTCTGGGTGGTTCATCAAAAGGTTCTGATTTTTCGGAACTTGCAAAAGAACTCACCCAGCACGAGGTTCACGCGCTACTTATCGGTGATGAAGCCGTACATATTGCCGAAGTCTTACGGGCTGCGGGCTTTACGAATTTTGAAATTATTGAAGCGCCAACTATGGAAAAGGTAGTAGCACGGGCGCATGAACTCGCTAAAGAAGGATCTGTTGTCTTACTAAGTCCTGCCACCGCAAGTTTTGGCTTATTTAAAAACTATGCCGATCGCGGTGATCAGTTTATCACCGCAGTAACTAGTCTTTAGGTGGAGAATTTCCTGTATAGTAAAGGGAAGCATGCAACCTCTGATAAAACGACTGAAAGAACTAGAAACCCAAGTGGACGCCGCACTTGTTCGCTTGAATATTGATGAGAAGAAAGCCGACGTTGAAGCATTAGAAGCACAACTAGCAACGCCTGAAATCTGGAATAATCCTGCGCATGCGCAGTCGCTCAGCAAACAACTTGCAGCCGTTAAATCAATGGTTGACCCGTGGCTCACCCTACATGCTCAGACGAGCGATATGGTAGAACTGATGGATCTTGATGACGATAGTCTTCTTGGTGAGTTTGAGGGGCAGATTATCGCCCTTGAAAAAGAATTTGCTGCTCTACGAAAAGATCTATTATTTGATGGTGAGTACGACGATCATAATGCGATTCTTCGCCTCAGTGCTGGTGTTGGTGGCACAGATGCGCAAGATTGGACAGAGATGCTGGAGCGTATGTATCTTCGCTGGTCAGAAAAATCGGGCATGTCGGCGTCGACAATTGAACGTTCCGCTGGTGAAGAAGCAGGTGTGAAGTCGGTCGTTATCGGAGTGACGGGTCCGTTTGCTTATGGAAAACTTCGCAGCGAAAATGGTGTACACCGCTTGGTGCGCCTTAGCCCTTTTAATAGTGACAATCTTCGCCAGACCAGCTTTGCGTTGGTAGAAGTCTTGCCACAAATCGATACACCTGATGAAGTGAAGATTGATGATAAAGACTTAAAGATTGATGTCTACCGCGCCGGTGGTCATGGTGGGCAATCGGTCAATACAACCGATAGTGCTGTTCGTGTGACGCATATTCCGACCGGCATTGTCGTGGCGATTCAGAATGAACGCTCGCAGCTACAAAACCGCGAAACTGCCATGAAACTGCTTCGTTCGAAACTTGCCAAGATGCAGCTGGATCAGCACACTAGCTCAATTACTGAGTTGCAGGCGGGGGAGTCGGCCAACTGGGGCAGTCAGATTCGAAATTACGTCCTGCATCCCTATACACTCGTGAAAGATACACGAACTAAATATGAGACAAATAATGCTCAGGGAGTTCTTGACGGCGACCTTGAGCCATTTATGACGGCATATCTTGAGTCGCCAGAGCTACCTAACTAGCACTCCACCCAAGCATGTATTGACTTTTTAATAATATAATGTATAATATGTATCTGAGATATCTTCTACTTTATGGAGGTGATATGGATGTCTCGGGTTAAGAAAACTCGTTCTTCACCAGCAGTACCTGTGCAATCCGTTGTGTCACGAAAAAAAAGGTGGAGACCACCTTTTTGGATGGTTATCACGACTATCCTGCTAATCGTTGCCGGCGGAGTGATAACCTACGGCGTGCTTGTCATGACCACATGGGATTCACAGCAACATGTGGCTAACATGCGTGACATGACTCGCCAAGTTGGCATTGTCAATGATCGCGAGTCACCGCTTGTTATCGCAAACTCCATCAACAGCGAACCGTCTGTCAATGGAGCAATCATCTTGTTTGCTGGCAGCATTACAAGCCAGACGCAGGATACTATCAGAATTGGTTACAAGGCGCCGAATGGTGACTCGTATATCCTTTCTGTTCCAGTGAAGCGCGTCATCTTCCACCAAGAAGTTGGGGTGAAGCCAGCTGGAAAGTTCCATTTTGACGACTGGAACAGCGGGTACACACTGCAGGACAACATTGATATGCAATTCGGAGATCACCTTGGTGATCCCCTTGACACGCGTATTACCGTGAATTTGACCCCTGAGCAGTTTCAGAAGCTAGTGCAGGGGTAGACAGCGGTAGGGAATCGCCCCTCCAGCGCGATAACGCTGCCCGAGAGCGTATAATCTCGGGCACTAACCAAAGCAATGTAAGGAATACATTTTTTTGACTAGTGCACTAAGAATTGTAGGGGTAAATTGGATGCGTCTATTGATTATTTAGCATAAGTATGATATAATATACGTACGAAATTGAGGTTTCGGGCATTTTGACAATTATATCTATAGATACGAGGCAAATTGCCTCGGAAGACTCAGTCTTTATATCGGTTCTACCTATCAAAGGAGTAGTATGTATCTCACCGAAGCAAACGCCACGCCCGAAACCCTTCGGGTCATTGACCTTGCGACGCTGGAGGTGAAACTCCAGTCGCAAGCTTCTATGGAGGTCGCACACATCGTCGTGGCCTACGCCGTCCGACCTGACGCCAATGGCGCATCACGCGTCCTTGCGCAGCAGGCTGGTCCGGTCGACCGCGCACGAACCGCGCTGAAGGAGCTCTACCCGTCTTACGAAGGTCGTCGCGAGCAGACCATCATCCCATTCGGACGATCAGTCAACGCCGCGTTTGATCGCGCTGTCGCCATCGCCTATGAGGAGGATGGTGCTCGGTCGCCCGTTCGTTCGGTGCATCTGCTTCGAGCGATCATCGAGGAGCAGGACCCAGGCGCCGAAAGAATCTTTCGTGCGTTCGACGTCAACCGCTGGGCTGTTCAGGTCCTGCTCAAGAAGACACCCGGTAACTAGCGCTGAGTCTTCCGGAGGGGTGCCCCAAAAGCACCCCTCCGATGATTCAAATTACTTCGTATCTATTGATATTACCCCCTTACGGGGCTTTACGTTTATGCTATACTAACTATAGAAATGATTCTGCTAGATAGGGTAACCAAGACATACGGCAAGGACACAGCACCGGCATTAAGTCGGCTGAGTCTGTTTATTGAGCCCCGAGAATTTGTCATCATTGTTGGTACCTCAGGTGCTGGCAAATCGACACTCCTCAAACTTCTCACACGTGAAGAGAAGCCGACCAGTGGCAAGATCGTTGTTGGTGGTATTGACTACGATACATTGAAGGACAGTCAGATTCCGATGCTTCGTCGCAAGATTGGCGTCGTTTTCCAAGACTTTAAATTGTTGCCGCAACGAACTGTTTTCGAGAATATTGCATTTGCCCTCGAGATTGCAGGTATGACCACGCGCGAAATTAAGAATACTGTTCCAAAGGTGATTGACCTCGTTGGGCTTGCCGGTAAAGAAAAGCAGTTCCCACACCAGCTTTCCGGTGGTGAACGTCAGCGTGTCGCGATTGCTCGTGCAGTGGTGCGTCAGCCAAAGATTCTTATCGCCGATGAGCCAACAGGAAACCTCGATCCAAAGCACAGCTGGGATATCGTTCGATTACTTGAAAAGATTAATAAGTATGGCACGACCGTTCTCTTGACGACGCACAACGTCGACATCGTCAACAAGCTCAAAAGGCGAGTAATTACGATTGAAGGCGGAAAAATAACCGGTGATCAAGCCGAAGGAAGTTATCGTCAGTAAAGACACAAGGATTTAGATATGGCTAAGGGAAAAAAGAAACTCGATTCAAAAAGCTACGCGCAGCAAAAACGTCACCGAAGGCAGTGGACGACATTTATGCGTATGTGCCGATACGGTATTAATAACTTTACCCGTAACGCTTGGCTCACTATTGCGGCAACCGCTGTGATGACAATTACACTATTCGTTATCTTTACCAGTGTTGTTTCTCGTAATGTCCTGATTGATACGCTGACGAGTCTTCGTGATAACGTCAGCATGTCGATTTATCTCAAGACCGAAACGACACCAGACGACGCCAAGAAAGTTGCTGCCGACCTAGGTAAAGAATCGAGTGTATTGAGCGTTGATACTGTATCCCCACAACAAGCCCGTGATAAGTATATTCAGGAGAACAAACTTGATCCACAATCGCTCGAGGTATTAAAGCAGGCGACGAATAAATTTCCGTGGACACTGAACGTGAAGGTGCAGGATATTAATAACACAACGCAACTATCTGATTTTGTGAAGACGAACCAGACGTTCCTGGCAAACCAGGATCCTGATCATCAACCGTCGTTCGCAGGGACGCGTCGTGCAACAATCGAATCGATTGGAAATGCGGCTAACTTTGCCCAAAAGATCGGTATTGTCGTCAGTGCAGTCTTTGTGATTGTTTCAACACTCATTATCTTCAATACGATTCGTATGGCCATCTTTAACCGTCGTGAAGAGATTCAGATGATGAAGCTGATCGGGGCAGAGCGCTCATTTATTCGTGGTCCATTCGTGGTTGAAGCAATTGTTTACGGATTCTTTGCCGCATTGATTGCGACTGGATTAGGTGCGGCTATCGTGATTATTGCGGCACCAGGTCTCAAGATGTATTTCAACATTCAGCCAACGATTGATGCACTGACGTTCTATGCCGGATTTGTCCTACTTGGCATGATCTTTATGGGTGCCTTAATTGGTATCATTTCATCCTTAATGGCGACGCGTCGATATCTGAAGCTTTAACAGAGCTGAGGACGATTGACTAAGTATAGTGGTTATGCTAGGATTATTAAAGATATGAAGCTGCGATCCACCACACCAGTCTCAATTTCTCGAATATCGAAGGGTATTCTCTTGGTAGGTATCTCTGTACTCACAGTTATTGGAACACTTCCAACTGTGAAACCCGCTGCTGCTGACCAATATGATGACCAGATTGCTGCACTGACGCAGGATATGGCGAAGTACCAGGCACAAGCCGACCAATTGAACGCTCAGGCGAACACATTACAAAATGCTGTTGCACAGCTTGATAATGAAAAGAACGCGTTGCAGGCACAAATTAACTTGAACCAAGCACAGTCCGACAAGCTTGTTATTAATATCGCCGACACTCAGACGCAAATTACCCAGAACCAAGACGCTCTCGGAAAGACGATTGCCGATCTTTATATTGACGATAGCACCTCACCGATCGAACTGCTTGCCAGCAGCACTAATATTGGTGACTTTTTGAATAAGCAAGAGTACCGAACCTCCGTAAAGACTCAGTTGAACGACACGATCGTAAAGGTGAAAGCCTTGAAGGTCCAACTCGATACACAGAAATCTGATCTTGATAAAGTTCTTGCACAACAAAAAGATGCTCGCGATACACTTGTCGCGAAGCAGAATGAACAGCAAGCACTCTTGAACCAGACACAAAGTAACGAAGCGAATTATCAAACAATGATTCAAAGTAGTTCTGCGCAAATCGCCGCTGCAAAAGCAACCCAAGCTGCCCTACGTGCACGATCTAATGCGACCGGTGGTTACACACTTGTTGACGGAGGTTCTTTGCCGGACTACCCATGGAACAGTTCGAACTGCCCGATGTCTGGATATATGTCAACCGGTGGATCCGACGGCAACGGCGGTGATGGTCACGGCTATGGTTGCCGTCAATGTGTGAGCTATGTAGCATACCGCGTTGCGAAGGCCACAGGCGTTTACTACAATGACCTAGGTAACGGTGGACAGACTGCGCAAAACCTTGTGAGTAAGCACGGTTGGACAAACCTCGGAAGTACCCCACAAGCTGGCTCAGTCGCATCACTTTGGGGAAACCCAGGACACACCGCGTATGTTGAGGCGGTTGATGGTGGAAAGATTCTTGTCACCCAGTATAATTACGACTACGGTACCGGATACGGCATGTATAGTGAAATGTGGCTATCCGCTAACTTCTTTAATCAATACGTAAAACCATAATAATAATCTCTTAAGCAAACCATAACTTTTATAGCGTACTCTTAGCCAGATACGCTATAATTGTAGGAAGCAACGTATCTTTTTTAGCTACGAATATCAATCACGAAAATCAATCTTGGGAGTTACATAAAACACATGGCCGAGCATTCACTAATACCACGACGTGTCCGAAAAGTACGAGAAACAAATGCACGCCGTATTCCAGGATCAATTCTTGCTATTGGACTTATCTTTATCCTGGGACTTGGCTACATCACCGGAACATTCAACAACCAGATTATAAGCACCATCGCACCTGCGTTTGGTATCAAGGCGTATGCTGGCACACTCGATACATCAAGCCTTCAGGCGACGTACCAGGCGCTTAAAGCGAACTATGATGGCACGATTGATGATAAAGCACTGATTGAAGCGGCAAACAAGGGGATGGTTAATTCACTCGGTGATCCGTATACGCTCTATTTCAACGCAAAAGAGGCAAGTGACTTTAATAAGGATCTGACGGGTACTATCGGCGGCGGTATCGGTGTAGAACTCAGCCTTCGCAACAATCAGATTACAGTGATTCGAGTACTGGCCGATAATCCAGCTGAAAAAGCCGGTATGGCTGTTGGTGACGTGATCGCAAAGATTAACGACACCACGGTTGCTTCAACAGATGCTATTGACTCTATTGTATCGAAGATCCGTGGCGATGCTGGTACAACTGTGAAGATTACGGTGACACGTGGCACCGAAACGAAAGACTTTACCATTACCCGTGCAGAAGTAACGAATCCAAGCGTCTATAGTACTGTGTCTGGCGGTATTGGTATTATGACCATCTCTCGATTTGATGACCAGACTGGTCAGCTCGCACGGTCAGCTGCAGCGAGCTTCAAGAGTCAGAACGTAAAGTCAGTCATCCTTGACCTTCGTGGCAACGGTGGCGGTTATCTGACGGCCGCACAGGACGTTGTTGGTCTATGGGAAAACAATAAGACTGTCGTGACTGAAAAAACCAACGGTAAAGTTGTCGACGAACTAAAATCAGGCACAGATCCAATCCTGGCTGGACTCCCAACGGTTGTTCTGGTGAACGCCAGCAGCGCAAGCGCAAGTGAAATCACCGCCGGCGCATTGCAAGATTACGGTACGGCAAAACTTGTCGGTGAGAAGACGTTTGGTAAGGGAAGTGTCCAAAAACTTATCGGGCTTCCAGATAGCGCACAGCTGAAGGTGACAATTGCGAAATGGTACACACCAAACGGCAAGAACATCTCAAAAGAAGGCATTGCACCAGATAAAGCGGTCTCGATCTCAACTGACGATATCAATGCCGGACGTGATCCTCAACTTGATGCAGCAAAGGCGCTGCTACAGTAGAGGCGAGCAGGTAAAGCACACAGCTTGTGCTTTTCTTCGCCACTGTAGTACAATTGAAGCAATATGGACGCCAAGAAAAAAATCCTACTCGTTGAAGACGATGAAGCACTGGCCTCGGTTTATAAATCTCGTCTCGAGATTGAAGGCTTTGACACGAAGGGCGTGTATAACGGTGAAGACGCTTTGTCTGCCGCTATCGAATTCAAACCTGATCTGATCCTTCTGGATGCAATGATGCCAAAGATCAGTGGATTTGACGTCCTTGATATCCTTCGTAACACTCCAGAGACCGCACAGGTTCGTGTCATTATGTTGACCGCACTCAGCCAGCCAAAGGATAAAGAACGTGCTGAAGCGCTTGGTGTGAACGATTATCTTGTAAAGTCGCAAGTTGTTATTGGCGACGTCATCGAGCGCGTCAAGTTCCATCTTGGGATGTTGGCTGAAAAACCACAAGAGTAATAATAAAATAGGCGATTTAAAAAACAAACATGAGCGAACAATCTTTACCATCATCACAGGAACCGCAGCCAAACCCATACTCAGAGGAAGCGCTTAATAATAAGTGGGATAAAAATCGTCCAACTGCGGAGGATCCTATCATGTTCAGAACTGAGGATGCGGTAAAAAGTGTCAGTTTCCAACAAGTAGAAGGTGAGGCGCTTCGTGGCATTGTTGAGGGTTACTTCTACAATGAACAGGGTGAAAAAGTGAACCTTATTTCTCCAAACCGACAGTCGGCCGAAAAAGCTGGTTGGGATACTGATACACAGGGATATATGAAGGTTCCGGAGTTTGCGGTTAAAAAGCCAGAAAGTGCTCCTATTGCACCCGAGGTTAAGAGTGCGCTCCTCACTGACGCACAGGAAGACATCGCCGATGAGGCTATCGAAGACGTTTTAGGCCTTGAAGATCCATCGGAAATCGACAGGAAATACACTTCTTATGAGATTAAAGCCATGCGTGAAGCTGCACGTCGTATCGTTGATCAAGAGATTCCAACTCTTCCGAACCCTGGTGGGATGATAACTGGCAAACCTGCACCAGAGGCTACACCTTCGAATGACCTAGAGACTCAGTTTCAGGTCGCTGAAGCCAAGTTTAATGAGTTAAAGGATTCAATATCGTCTGATAAAGATCGCGCAGCTGCATGGCAGTATGCAATCTCAATTAACTATGCTGAACGAGACTCTGCGCTTAAAAAGCTTACATATGGCTTTGACCAAGGTTTTCTAAGAGAATATACGGCCGCTGCTAATACTTATCTTGACCTTCGCAAACGGATAGATCAAACAAAGGGGTAGTTCTCGAGCTATGAATATAAAATAACCTCCCAGAAATGAGAGGTTATTTTATAAGAGGAGAGTTATTAGATAACGCTAACTTGAGTTCGCTGTGCAGTTTTACCTGTGAAACGAGTCTTTTTAATTTTAGAGAAGGTAACAATACCGTCTTTTGCAGCGTGGATAGTGAAGTTACGGCTGATAAAAGTACCAGGTCCTGCAACTTTAGTGCTACCAGTCTGGCGAATAAGTACTTCACCAGTGTTTACTGTTTGGCCACCAAAGCGTTTCACACCAAGACGTTGTCCGGCATTGTTGCGGTTATTTTTACTTGAACCACCAGCTTTTACGTGTGACATATATTATTTCTCCTTATGGCAGTGCTGTTCGCGCTACTCATTCAATCTGATTTAGTTTACTCGAAAATGGGGGAATAGTCAAGAGGTGACGGGGGGTAATAAAAAGTTAATGATTGATGCGCAGGCTCGCTCGGTCTTAGTTTTTAGCCTTGAGGTGTCTGGGCAGAATTGTATGGGCGAGCTATGCTTGTGATGCGGTGAAGGCTGGCGCGGGCTTGCTCTGCATGAATACTGTCCTGGATTTCTGTTTTTGCGCCACCTAAAGCTTTTATATATGCATCGTTATTGAATTGTGGTTGTCCATGAACGACTCCAGAGACATTGAGATAAAAATAGGGAATATGAGCAGCATTGGCATAGTCACTAATCTCACCCGAAGATTTTTTGTTATTAACCACAGGGTCATTATCAGTACCAATGTATACGATTGTCGGTCGCATTTCGTAAGCAGGGGCTTTCTTCATATTCTCAAAGCGAGTCTTGAGATCTGCATTTGCAATTTGTAGCGCTTGGTCGACCATAAGCCAGGTACCTGGGAGTTTCTGTTCTGAAATCGAGTTACTGACGTCATGGACAGTCGTGAAGAAGTTGTTTGTATTTTGACTAAACGTTCCCCCAGTATAATCACCAGATCGAAAAGCTACTTCCGCACCAAGGCGAATAGGCGTGGAATAGGTAATGCCAGGGAAGCCTTTCGCGTCATCGATAAAGTTCATTTGATCTTGATGGTCTTGGCGAAGCCCACCGATGCCATTTGGTGCAAACAAGAGATAGATAGCGGTGACCGCGATGCTCGACTTCTCTCGAATGCGTTCTTGCACTTCCATTGCGATCGGACCACCGCCACTTTCGCCGACAATCGAGAGGGAGGTGATTCCTTCTTCATTCGCTAACTCGATGGCTTTATCGGCAATATTTTCGTATTTTAGCGGTGCATCATTGTAGCCTACGGTTAATTCGACACCGTCTTCAACGTTGTGAATCGCTTGATCAAAGTATTTGGTGAGCACATTTGCATTTTCAGAACCGAATCCGTCAATGTTAAGGATTCCGTGTGTGCGATTTTCGGGGTGTAGGGCATCGGCATACTTTTCAACGGTAATAATAGAGTTTGCTTGTAGCTCTTGGTTGTGACGGACATCCGCGGCGTATTCAGCGACCGGAACGCTGGCAAAGGTAAAGAAGATTGCCGTGCTGCTGATACCTTTTAAGGTGCGCATGCGGCGTTGTTCGTGCTTTATAGCTTTGGCTTCAATTTCGTCGGTCGCCCGGTCTTTATCGAGGCGTTTCTGAAACTCCGGTGATGGCTTGAACATACTGGACTATAGTATATACCTCTAGCAAAAAATATGATGTAGTAATACTTAACTGAATTGTAGCTGTTTATTTCTTGACGAGAACAAGAATTTCGCGGGCGACGATTTGGTCGGGGCGGAAATAAAGTAGTTGGTCGGGGCGAACGTTGCGCATTTGGATGTATTCGTAGCCGAGTTCGTCAACTTTTGTGATGAGTGGCAGGTGAGTGAAGCGACCGTCGATATCTTTCCAAGCTGGAACGGCAAGCACGACTGGCGTGCCAGGTTTAATTTGGTTGGCCAGGTTTTTTAAGAACTCTGAAAGGATATGATTGGTGTTGCCACGAACTTCGACAAGTTTTGAGTTCGATGGCGGTGCACTAAACGGTTGTCCAAGGTAGCCTTCGGCAATAACGGCGTCGATAGGCATATCCCATGTTGTTGTCATCGCGTCACCAACCTGTAGTGTAACGTTTAGGTCGAGGTTATCTTTTTCTTGAATCCACTTGAGGTTAGTCCTAGAGAAGTCGATCATTTTTTCTACAAGGTCAGTGCCGTAGACAGCGTAACGCATCAGACCGGCTTCTTGCAGAATAACGCCGGTGCCACAGAATGGATCGAGGATACGCGGCTGCTTAAGTTCGGCGTCTGGATCGGCAGTGAGTGGTCCTGCAAGATTAATCATGATCTGTGCAAGCTTTGGCGGAAGCATACCCACGAAGGCATCGCGTTTTGGACGACCTTGGTCACGAGCGGCGAGGGCGGTAATGTTTTGGGCACCGGTACTTTCAGCAATGATGATGCCAGATTGACCCTTCACGACGATAAGTTCCACTTTGTTGTCAGATAGTCCAAGTTTATTGTGATGCGACGTTGCGGTCGAAAGAACAGATTCTTGGTTTGGGATCAAGCGCAGGCTCGTGCCAGTCGACTTTAGTTTACTTTTTAGGACAAGACCTGTTTTTTGAATATCGCGTGGACCTTCATTAAATCCGTAGGCACTGATACCAAGAGTGATTTTGCCCTCTTTATGAGCCCAAGCCCCGGAGTAGTGCTGAACGATTTTCATCGATGCTGTTCGCCAATCGCGACCAGGAACTTGCAGAACAACGGTACCAGCTTTTTGGCTGCCACCAAGTCGTGTGATATCGATATAATCGGCATTAACGAGTGCGCTTATTTCAGAAAACCAACTAACGTCGCCGTATACTCGTTCGAGTTCGGCGATCGAGATGGCTGGCTGGCGACCTAAGATGGCGATGTGCATAGCTTTAGTATACCTGATACGACACCTGATGCTATATAATGATCCGTATGGGAAAAGGGATGTCTTTAAAGTTATCTTTTCGTGGATGGTTGACGCTTGTAACGCTCGTGCTTTTAGCGGTGGTTGTTATTTTTGCATGGCCAGAGATTATGAAAGCATGGCGGCTGCTTGATCACGTTGACCTACGAATTTTGGCACTGCTTGTGCCTGTCCAATTATTTAGCTACTACGCAACGGGCGGTATGATATTTAGCTATCTTCGTTCAAAAGGTGAATTGAAAGATGTTTCGCGTTGGCGCATTGCCCGTTTCGCACTCGAACTTAATTTTGTGAATCACATTTTGCCCAGCGGGGGTGCGGCAGGCTTTTCGTACTTAGGATGGGTGCTCGGAAAGTACGGCGTAAAGCCAAGTCGTTCGACGATTTCGCAGCTGATTCGCTTTACACTGACATTCGTCGCTTTTGTGATGATTCTTATTTTCGCGGTGATATTCCTCGCCGCCGATGGTCGTATTAATCGCCTTATTATCTTTCTTGCGAGTCTTATCGTTGCTGTCTGTATTGGTGTTATTTTTGCGACAATTTTCATTATTGGAAATAATCGACGGTTAAATAATGTTTCACATTCGTTGACGCGTTTTGCGAATCGCACAGTGAGTAAACTGACACGTGGCAAAAAACCTCATGTATTGAAGGGTGATGTACTTCCGAACTTCTTTGGCGAATTACATCAAGATTATCTCTCGATCCGAAAAGATGCCCGCATCCTTATCAAGCCATTTGTCTGGGCGATCTTTACGAACCTTGCTGATGTTGCGCTGATTTGGATTGCATTTTGGTCACTAGGGTACGAAGTCAGTCCTGCGATTTTGTTCGTCGCATTCGGTGTTTCATCACTTGCCAGCGCTATTTCGGTCACACCTGGTGGTGCCGGTATCTACGAAGCAATTATGATTGCGTTCCTTGCTTCAAGTAACGTGCCACCCGATGTTGCCATCGCCGGAACACTGCTTGCACGCGTGACTTTGGTGCTTGGAACGATTCTGTTCGGGTATGTATTTTATCAATTTACGGTATTGAAATATGGAAAACGTTCTTCTTAGCGTCAGCGAATTTGTTGCGGTCATCAATCAGACACTTGAATATGCCTATCCGACCGTTCAAGTAGAGGGAGAGGTGGCTGAATTCCGCATTGCCCAGGGCAAATGGGTGAGTTTTAAGCTAAAAGACGACGGTGCAATCGTGAACTGTTTTACAGCGCTGTCACAGATGCGTGTGCCGCTTGAGGATGGGATGCGAGTGGTGGTTGTCGCGGCGCCACGCCTCAATGTGAAAGGATATTTCAATCTTAATATCCGTGCCGTAAAACCGGTGGGTGAGGGTTCAATCAAAAAAGGCTTTGAGCTGTTGAAAGCGAAGCTTGAAAAAGAGGGCTTGTTTGCTGAAGAACGAAAACGACAACTGCCACGCGTCCCGAAGCATATTGCTGTTATCACCAGCACTGAATCGGCGGCATACGCGGACTTTGTCAAAATCATTAACGAAAGGTGGGGTGGACTAGAGGTTGATGTCGCACATACCCAGGTACAAGGTATGCCTGCACCTGATCAGATTATTCGGGCAATTCGGTACTTCAATAGCCTGGAGGTACTACCCGAAGTACTGGTCATTATTCGTGGAGGCGGCAGTGCTGAAGATTTGTCGACCTTTAACGACGAGCCGCTGGTCAGGGCAATTGCTGAGAGTCGTATTCCAACGCTCGTGGGTGTAGGGCATGAGGTTGATCACACACTTGCTGATATGATTTCCGATGTACGTGCGGCAACGCCAACGAATGCAGCGCAGATTCTCGTGCCAGATCGCCAAGAAATTATTCGCAGTAGCAGGGCGCAGGCGAGTTCAGTCGGCTATCTTTTGACGCAGGCGATCGATAGTTACTCACGGCAGACGAAAGAAAATTTGAATGCGGCATTCTCGCGTATGCAGGAAAAACTTGATGCAACCTTTGAGCAGTTGGGTGTGCTACGGGTTGCTGTTGCACAGCTTAACCCCGAGAATGTGTTGAAGCGAGGCTATGCGCTGCTGAGAGGCGAGCAGAGGATCGGCGCAATACTCGAAATTGAAACAGTGAAACATATTATTACAGCGGAGGTACAAGATGTCAGACAAAAGTAACCAATCAGTACAGGATAAGTTAACTAACCTTTCCGAATTAGTCGGATGGTTTCAAGGAGCATCATTTAAACTCGAAACAGCACTCGATAAATTTAAAGAAGCAGAAGCACTCGCGGAAGAAATCGAAAAAGATCTCACGAAACTCAAAAACGATATCAAGATTGTTAAGAAACGATTCGACGCCGAGGAATAGGGGAATACATGATTTCGCTGTCCGCCGCAATCATCTTTATTATCGTCTGTATCTTCGTATTCTTTGGACTGGTGGTGTTCCTCGGCGCGCCGTATGTCCCAAGCCATCGGAAAGATGTGAAACGAGCATTTGAGTATTTTGCCATTAACTCCTCTGATCTACTGGTTGATGTTGGTAGTGGAGACGGTATTATTCTTCGCATTGCCTCTAGGTACGGTGCGAAAGCTGTTGGATTTGAAATTAACCCAATATTAGTAGGTATCTCGAGACTACTCTCATGGCGTGATCCGCGTGTGAAAGTGATCCTGCAGAATCTTTGGCTTGCAAAACTACCCGACGAAACGACAATTGTGTACGCCTTTGCAGTGAATCGTGACGAAGGTAAGTTAATTGCGCTCTTGCAACGCGAGGCGAACCGACTGAACAAACCATTAAAACTCCTCTGTTACGCAAGTCCATTTAAGCGAATTACAGCAGTCGATACATATGAGGCGTACCACCTTTATATATTCCAACCTTTACAGCCAAAAAATGCTTAAGGTATAATGGCGATATGAATCATAATCTTGGGGCACGAATAACAAAATCTGGGGAATCTGGCGCAACAAATGTATGGCTGATCCTTGGTGTCGTTTTTATTATCACGACGGTTGGGCTTGGTGCTGCGTTCGGATGGGCACTTATAAACTACTTTGATCAAAAAAATAATGTTGATACAAAAGTTTCAACCGCTGTCACTACTGCTGTGAAAGCGCAAGCCGATAAAGATGCGGCAACGTTTGAAGCTGAGGACAAGAAGCCAAATCGCACATTTGCTGGTCCAGAAGACTTTGGGTCACTGAGCTTCGACTACCCTAAAACGTGGAGCACCTATGTTAGTAAGGATGCTGCGTCGGGAACCTTCCAGGCGTATCTCAACCCCGTCTCTGTTCCTCCAATCCTTGACGCAACACAGTATGCACTTCGTGTATCGATTGAGACGAAAGATTACGACACTGTTCTTAGTGCCTACACCTCACTAGTGAAAACGGGTGCCCTAAAATCAAGCACCGTAAAGATCAATGGTGTTGATAGTACTCGGCTGGACGGCAACTTTACGAAAGACATTCGTGGCTCTGCAGTGCTGTTTAAGATCCGTGACAAAACAGTAACTATCCGTACTGACGCAGACACATTTAAGCCTGATTTCGATGCGCTCGTTGCCTCTATCAAATTCAACTTATAATCTCCTCTATACTTCATAGTGCTCATCTTTGTCATGGGGTATGAGCGGATGCTACACTGAGAATATGAAAAAGAGTGAGGGACTCGGTGTTGGTATGGGTGCGGATGGCGTTACTACTCATGAAGTATCGTCACTGACTGCGGCGGCACATGAGCTAAAATCTCCCCTTGCGCTGATGCGTCAATTGGCGCTTCGACTTGACTCAGGAGACGTATCAGACGAGCAGCATCGTCTTATTCAGCAGATTACACTGACGAGTGAGCGCGCGCTCCGTTTAACGAGTGACTTAACACGCTCTGCACGCTTAGAGGATGCATTGTTTGAGCTGGAACCAATTAATCCTGAACAGCTTTGTCAGGACATCGCTACGGAGCTTGCACCACTATTTGAAGCCCATGGACGATCACTTGCAGTGAGTCATCGAACCCATCCTTTGTTGCTGGTTGCGAATCGTGACTTATTACGTCGTATCATTATGAATTTTAGTGACAATGCACTGCATTATAGCCAGCCGGGCACAGCGGTGCATATGCAGATTCAAGCGCTTACAAAAGCAGGAACGGTCCGTGTTGGTATTCGCGACTTTGGTCCGGCACTATCGAGTGATATGTGGCGTGCCTTGCAAAAGAAGCTGAAACACTCGCCACAAGCAATCCACGCACGACCACAAAGTAGTGGACTTGGTCTGTATATTGCGGGTCAGTTTGCAGAGGCGATGCAAGGAACGATTGGTGCAACTCGGCACCACGACGGTGCAACCTTCTACGTAGAGCTACAGGCGTCAAGGCAGCTTAGTTTACTATGACCAACGTACTTCAACATGTCCTATTAGTTGAAGATGATCCATGGTTGGCAGAACTCGAAGCTGATGTGCTGACGCAGGCAGGATACGAAGTCACACATGCCCCACACGCACCTTCAGCAATTGCGAAGATTGATGAAAAACAACCTGATGTCATCATTCTAGACGTTTTACTTACTGGAAGTACGGCATTTGCATTGCTGCACGAATTACAATCATACGGTGATACGAAAGCAGTACCGATTATTCTCTGTACCAATATGGCAGACAGTTTGAAGCTTGAGGATGTGAAAAGCTACGGCGTGCGAAGAATTGTTGATAAGTCGACGATGCAGCCAGATGACCTACTGGCAGCCATTCGGAGTGTGCTTCGGAGAGGAATAGAGTGAAAACAATAACAACGCGAGCGATTGTGCTCCGGCGGACAAATTATGGTGAGGCAGACCGTATCTTGCAACTCTTAACTCCCGAAGGACGGCGAAGTGTGATGGCGCGCGGCGTCCGTAAACAAAAAAGCAAACTCGCTGGGGGAATCGAACTGTTTGCAATCTGCGATGTGGTACTTGGGGAAGGGAAGGGCGAACTGGGTATTCTTACCTCGTCGCGTCTTGTACATTTTTATCGCCATATTATCGAAGATTATGACCGATTACAGTTTGGCTACTTCGTCATTCAGCAGGTGACGAAAGCGAGTGAAAATGTTGACGAACCAGAGTGGTTTGACCTCATGTCGGAAATCTTGATGGGACTTGACGTCGGCACAATCCCACTGGGATTAACGCAGACGTGGTTTTATTTGAAATACGCCGGATTACTCGGGCATCAACTGAACCTCGAAATTGATACCAATGGTGAAAAGTTAGATCCAGAAAGAATGTATCGCTACGATGTGGGTGAACAAGGGCTCCGCGAAGTACCAAACGGGGAAATAACAGGTGAGCATATCAAATTGCTTCGACTTATTTCTACCAGGTCGATTAAAATTCTTGCACAAATTGGCGGTATCGACGAAATCCTACCAGCATGTTTGCAGGTTGCTCGCGAGCATGCCTCTATCTAGATCGCTGTGGTATAATTACCCCTAGTTATGGCTACTGAAAAAAATGAAAAAATGGAACAGATCGTTTCGCTCGCTAAGCGACGAGGATTTATTTACCCAGGATCCGATGTCTATGGTGGTTTAAGCGGTACATGGGACTTTGGTCCTCTTGGCGTCTCGCTAAAGCGCAATATTATGCAACTTTGGTGGAAAATGTTTGTCGAAGATCGCGAAGACATGTATGGTGTTGATGCAGCGATTCTTATGAATCAAAAAGTATGGAAGGCAAGTGGACACGTCGATACATTTACTGACCCTTTGGTTGAAGACCTTGAAACCAAGCAGCGTTTTCGTGCCGACCATCTTTTAAAAGACGCTGGTTTTAGCCCTGATGGTTTAGGTCTCGAGCAACTGACTCAGCTGATTAAAGACAACGATATCAAAAGTCCAAACGGTAACGCGCTTTCAGACGTTCGCACCTTTAATATGATGTTCAAAACTACTGTTGGTCCTATCGATGACGAATCGAGCATTAGCTACCTTCGCCCTGAGACTGCCCAAGGTATTTTTACGAACTACAAGAACGTGCTCGATAGTTTTTATCCTGATTTACCATTCGGTCTCGCACAGCAGGGCAAGGCATTTCGTAACGAAATTAGCCCACGCGACTTTATTTTCCGTTCGCGTGAGTTTG
Source organism: Candidatus Saccharimonadota bacterium (assembly GCA_028288995.1). Classification (GTDB taxonomy): domain Bacteria; phylum Patescibacteriota; class Saccharimonadia; order Saccharimonadales; family Saccharimonadaceae; genus Microsaccharimonas. The sequence continues at coordinate 55,418 of JAQGHF010000004.1, read as the reverse complement.
AACAAATGGAAATTGAATACTTTGTTGATCCAGCGAAATGGGAAGAAGCTTTCGAGCATTGGCGCCAGCAAGTTTGGAAGTGGACACAGGCACTTGGACTTCCTGATGAAAACGTTCATGAGCTTGAAGTACCAGAGGCGGATCGTGCGCATTACAGCAAACGAACCATTGATTTCGAGTTTGATTTTCCCATTGGTAAAGAAGAGCTTTTAGGACTCGCATATCGTAATGATTTTGACCTTATGAACATTCAAAATGCCACGGGTAAGAATATGGATTACTTGGTGAAGGGAACGAACACAAAATTTGTTCCCCACGTTATCGAACCATCGTTTGGTGTTGAACGTGCGGTGATGGCTGTCCTCACCGCTGCGTATACCGAAGATGAAGTAAACGGCGAGACACGGACATTCTTGAAACTTTCGGAGCGTCTTGCGCCGGTAAAGTATGCCGTTTCACCACTGGTACGCAACAAACCTGAACTCGTCCAGAAAGCGCGTGAAGTCTACGATGCTTTGAAGAAAAAGCATGGTGCAGTCATGTGGGATGACAACGGTAACATCGGTAAGCGTTACCGACGCCAGGATGAGATTGGAACCCCTCATTGTGTTGTGGTGGACTTCCAGACACTTGAAGACGGAACGGTGACGATTCGTGAACGTGATACGACGCAGCAGCGACGCGAGAGCATCGAAGAATTGATCAGCTAGCGTATAATAAAAAGCAATGAAGAGGTGGGCAAATATAGTGGGTAAAGCTCAAAAAAGGACACACGCTTTCACAATCGTTGAACTTCTTATCGTGATTGTCGTGATTGGGATTTTGGCAGCGATTGTCATTGTTGGGTATGGCGCAGTGATTAATAATGCGAATGACGCATCAATTAAGGCAGATCTCGTTAAGTTTAGCGATGTGGTCAATCTCAAAACCCTTGATAATCAGGTGATTCCTCCTGGGGGAGCCACGTCGTCTTTAGCGGGGGATTCAACTCAACTGCCAGGTGTGCAAATCCAACCAACCTACGGCGCTTACGACATAAAGATTAATACTACTAATCTTTACTACTGTAACGGGTACATTGGTGCTACCAATGAATTCGCTTTTGTCGCAAAAAGTAAATCAGGAAAAATATTTGCCTATCAGTCCCAAAAGGGAATCAGCGAGCTCACAGGAGCATTCACCTGGGACTATAGTGGGATATGCGGAAAAGTTGGCTTTGTCAGTCCGTTTACGTGGTCATATGGGTATTACTCTGATCCAGGCTATCAGTGGTACTCTTGGACATATAACGGTTCACAAACTAAAAACCTAGTACTTAATCCCAAAGGGGTTGGTTCGACGACTGGTTGGTTTAGCCCTATTGTTGGAACTGTGACAGTAACGCCTAATGTCTCTTGGAACGGTCGAACTAACTGGTACAAGTATGTCTGGGATGGTACTGGTGCATCGACAGTACGCCTCAATCTTAACCTCAGTGACCTGACGAATGGTGCGACCTATACCAGCTCTATACTCGTTGGTAATAACGGTAGTTCGACAGTGACATTTACTATGGATTGGTCTGATAATAATGTGACAACTTTCAGTGTTGCACCAAATGAAATGAAGCGAGTGTATTTCTCGTCATCACGCTCGACGTATGATAGTACTTTCCGATTCCTTGATTTCAACCTGACGTCTTCAGCATCCACTGGATTACTTGTTTCAGATGCTATGGTAACTGCGGGCACCGATCAGTATCTTTACCGAGATGGTAGTTCGCCAGGTTGGACATGGAATGGCACCGCATATGCGTCAACATCGAGTGGTGCTGGACAGAAGTAGTAATTATAAGCCTCTTTTCAGAATTTAGCAGTACGCTTTAGCGTAGGAATGAATACATAAAGGAGAGGTAATTTATATGGCTGAAAAGGAACAAACAAATGAAGAAGTTGTCACCGAAAAGACTACTTCACGTGTTAATGGAGGTGCGCCTGTAAATGGTGCAGCAGTGCGGCGTCGACATTCGCGTCAGTGGGTAATTGCTATCGTCGCGATTGTTATCGTGATATATCTCATGCTTGTCGTTGGCGGCTTGTGGATTTTCCACTCAATTGCTGATAATCGAAACGGTGTCAACGGTGTTGGGACAATGACGAACAGTAGGCAGCTGGGACGACCAGGTTTCGGTATGAGTGGTGACCGTACCTATACTCTTCGTCAAAGTAGCTCAGACGGACTCACAACAACGACAACCAATACGACATACACACAAACGCAAGGTGTTGTGACGGCTGTGAATAGCGATAACATTGTTGTTGCTGGTGGCGGTAAGACGCAGACGATTACGACAAACTCATCAACGACCTATGCTAATGACACAAAGGCTGCAGTAAATGATACGGTGGTTATTGTTGGTACAAAAAATGGCGATACAATTACCGCAGCACAAATTGCTGTCTACAATTAATCGTTAATTAAAAAAGTTTTGGGCTCAGGAGCGGTGCCGCTAGTGTAAAATAAAGAGTAATGATTACTTACTATACAGACGGAAGTTGCAGCCCGAACCCAGGACCTGGCGGATTCGCCGTGATCAAAGAAATGCAGCCATGCATTGTTGGTCACGAAATGAACTCTACTAATATTCGCATGGAAGGTCAGGCTTTGATTGCCGCTATGAAAGATGCGAATGGCGAGGAGTGTCAGATTTACACAGATAGTGAATTCTGGATTAACGTCATCACAAAATGGGCACCAGGATGGGAAGCAAAAAACTGGGCTAAAAAGGGTGGTGAGATTAAGAATCTCGAAATTGTGAAAGAGGCGTATGAACTCTACCAAAAATCACAAGCAATTCTGACATGGGTACGCGGACACGAAGGTGATCCTGGTAATGAACTTGCCGATGAATGGGCGAACAATGCACGTACACAACGGCTAGATGGGTATATTAAACCTGTCAGTAGGAGATAGCACTGATGAATCCCGAAGCACTGCGACCTGTTCCAAAACGACTGATTACTCACCCTGAAACATTAGGGATGGTGTGTTGGAATTTAGCAAATCGATTGACGAATAATCAATGGATACTTGATGCTACCCGCGGGACTGATTTTACGCGGTCACTAAGTGAACAAATAGGGTTTGAAGCGTTTATTGGTGACAATGAAGTTCAGCCTACGCTTAACGATATCTATGCTGCTTTCTATGCCTCGAAACAGACAATTGAAGGTTATAGAGGGAACGCTGCTGATATTGATATGTACAAACTAACAATGTCGATAAGCCAATCAATCGACCAATCGGAAGTTCCACAACAGGTACTTGATGAGATTTTTGAATCAAAAAGGGATGTCGAGGATGAGGATGAGTTTGAAAGCGTCCTTGATGTCGTCGAACGCGATAATCTTGATGAGTTCGATATTACTCGTGAGCAAGTTATTTCTTATGACATCACAGGCTGTGGCGACATTGAGACGTACGAATTAGGGTATACGTATTCAATTGAAGACGAAGAGGTTCACGAAATTAACTATAGTAGTGAATATGGAACTCGAATTACCGCTCCTATTACCATCGCCAAAACCGGTGAAGAAGTAGATAGGCGACCTGCAGTACTCCTGTATTTGACGGACGCACAACTTGAGCTTGAAGTGAATGAAATGGATGAATCGTGGTTTCAATTTATCCAGGAAAGAACCCTGACCGAGATCGCATCATTTGGTGCACAGGATCAGGCGCAGCATCGCCATCAGGCACTTGCTATGATCAGCTTACTCAGCTCTGGACTGTTTACGCTCAGAGATCTCGCGTCTCACAAGTAGTTGTGATTTTTATCATTGACCCCGCAAGTCGCTAACGGCTATAGTAAACTACGTTGCTTAATCGAAAGAGAACTATGGAAGACGCGCCCGAAACCACACCTGAAATTACTGAAACTGTTGATACTTCTGAAGTACCTGATATTGATGCGCCCGTTGAAGCGTTTGCTGCGGTGAATGTTCCGACTGAAGTCGCTGAACATGTTGAAAAAATCGAGACGGTCGCAGCCGGGAGTGATGATGGCATAACCGACATTTTCCAATGGGCGAACTCGACCGATGCAGTAAAGAACGAACTTGATGTTGAGTTCTTTCTCTTTAACCGAAACTACACGCCGTATACAACGACGCTCGGGAATGACCTCGATACGCAGATTAAACCAGTCTTTCTTTTCGACCTTATTAACCAGGTAATTTTGGGCGCAGGCACAGGACTTTCTGTACGTGATTATGAACTGACTGAAAAAGAAGAGAACACATTGCTGCGGACTGATCTTGAAAAAGTAGGGCGTGCAAATACACTTATTCATCTTATTGAACACGAACGAAAGGATATTGTAGAATTCTCTGAAGAAGAACATGAATTCAAGCGTATCAAAGGAATTATTGCGCGCTTCTCTAGCAAAGATAAGAAAAAGGTATTCTACGTCGTCAAACAGGTGAGTAGTGGTCAGGCTTTGAAGGGCGTTAATGCATGGGAATTCCGAGACGGCAAGTTCGAACTATTTAAAGCCGACCTGGGCTGGAAAGTCCCAACTGACAACCAGGTGTTGATTACGGGTAAGGATATCTTTATCTTTGCACAGAGCAAGTTCGAGCGTTTGTTTAACTACGAATTTAAAAAACAATTACTAGCTGACCAGAAAGTCGCCGAAATTGAAAAGCTCTACAAGTTGAGTTTCCCTGATGGCATGGACCTCCAATCTGCAGTGATGGAACGAAAAAAAGTCGTCAACAAGCTCCAGAAACTTGAAGTTGGTGTCGTAACGCAGGAACAAGCAATTGAATATGCGGATGTCATGCAACTTGAACTGATGACCGACGATGAAGGCGCGATTATTATCATGGACGGCAACGATCTTGATATGTTCGTGAACCTTATTAACGAAGACTATATCACCAATGAGATTACTGGTCGCCGCTACGAAATCAAGGGCAAGCGACTGCTTGATGATCCTGAGGGCGAGCCGCCACGGGGATAACTTGAGATAAAGCTTGTGTTTTGAACACTTGCATTTATATAGTAATAGGGTTTTAATAGAGATAGAACGCGGACGAAATACGTCTCAGTTAGGAAAAGATATCCATGACTGGTATGGAAGACCTTTCGGTCAGCACCAGCACTGTATCAACAATTACCATTCCCATCCAAATCTCCGAGGCTATCACGCAAGTGGCCGTGGAGGACATCCCCAGCGAGGAACTTAAGTTCGTTTCCGAGAACCTGTCCGTCAAGGACATCAAGAAGGTTATCAGACATGATCTTAATTGTCGGATTAGGGTGTATTACTCGCGAACGAGAGCTCGATTTCTCGTTATCGTGAGAATGCCCTATGGTCTGTTGAGGGTAGCCGACGTCATTAAGATGTTTGCGGCGGCAACGCCGGAGGCGGTCATTTCGCCTGTCGGCGAGCTTCTTTCTAAAGAAGAAGCTGAGGGTACTCCTGTTGAGTGCGAGTTGTTCAAGGCACTCACGACGCAGGATGTGGAAAGGGAAATTGGTAAGTTCGCCTACCTGATGGAGCGTGAACTACGTCCCGCGTCCTAATCCACAGCCTGCATCCACGAAGTTGAGCCCGCTCCTTCGTTGGTGCGGGCTCTCTTCATCTTTAGAAATTTTAGGTATATACTGCTTGAATGAATACGCGCTCACAGGAATTAACCGGTGGTGTGAGAAACCTTGTCAGAGGGTTAGCTGAAAGCGGCTCGATGATGGGAACATGGAATGAACAGCGCGAGCAGACAGTGCTGCTTGAACGGAGTGGCAGCGTTGATATGCTAGACTTTGACACGATCAATGCAGTCTTCGAAGCCAAACGATATCGCGATAATCGCCATCGACTTCGCACAGTGTATCTTGCGCGTGTCGCTGGTTCTCGCGAACTTGTCCTTGAAGAGTTATCTGAAGACCTAAAGGTGCGGCTTGCAAAGGCAACGGTGTCCGCATCGGTTGCTGAAACGGTGATAAAAACAGACAATATGTCGACCGAACCAGATAATGATGGTGATCCAATGGAATTTCTTGAAGAGGATGGCTACCGCCATACGCAATCGGTTGAGTATCGACTCAATGGCAATGGCGAGATTTTAGAATGTATTCGTAGTGATGAGTATACCCAGAGTGGTGAGTCCGTAGTGGATGTTCGGTACAGCGAACCGTATCGTCGTGGAAAACTAGCTGTCACACTTATGACAGGGGAGTTCATACGCGATGCACCGCGGTTTAATGAGTCACGTAAAAAGGTGCTAGAGCGTGAATTAGCAGTGGATCTGGTGCTTCTTGAGCATCTTGACGACTATCGTAACGATGCTGAGATGACTGCATTGTCGCGACGAGAACACGAAGGACGTATTTTCGCGATTACCGCTTTTGTCACAAGGCGCGCTGATCCAATCGAATTGTTGCAAATAGCACTTTCTTAGTTAAGAACGTTTCCATTTTTGCACTGTATAATAGAAAGTAATGAATCAGGGTTTAGCACTCGAGATAATGCTCTCGGGACAGAGTGTGCTTTTGACCGGTCCAGCTGGAGCCGGTAAGACCTTTGTGTTGAATCAATTTATTAAACTTGCCAAATATGAGGGCAAGCATGTGTCGGTAACAGCAACAACTGGTCTTGCGGCAACCCATCTGGGGGGCACAACCATCCATAGTTGGGCGGGGATTGGTGTTCATGACTCAATTGGGCATGGGTTTGTTGATCATATTGCAAAAGGTCGTCGTGAAATTATCGAAAAAACTGATGTTTTGATTATCGATGAGATCAGTATGCTTCACGATTTCCGATTAGATATGGTGGACGAAGTCTGCCGCCTTGTACGCAAAAAAGATGAACCGTTTGGTGGCATTCAAATTATCATGTCCGGTGATTTCTTCCAGTTGCCGCCAATTAACAGAGGTGATTCACGGGCTGGTGGGTTTGTCGTGAATTCAGAAGTCTGGCGCGAACTTGATCCAGTTATTTGTTATTTGCAGGAGCAGCACCGTCAGGACGACGAACAATTGCTTGATATCTTGAATGCAATGCGTGCTGGTGATGTGCGTCGTCACCATGCCGAGCTGCTACTGGCACGTGCCGAGGTATTTCCGGACGACTTAGAACAATTGACCGAACTTCACACGGTGAACGTCGACGTCGATAAGATTAATGAGGCAAGACTTGAAACGCTGGAAGGCGATGAGGTTGTCTATAGCCAAATGACAACCGGTAGCGAAAGCTACGTTGAAACGCTGCAACGATCAGTACTTGCACCAGCTGCGCTGAAGGTTAAAAAAGGTGCCTTAGTGATGGCGGTGAAGAATAGTCCTGAGCGCAAATATGTCAACGGGAGCATCGGCACAGTTATCGACTTCGAACCGTACACCGATTATCCAATCGTTGAATTCAAGAATGGCAAAGAAGTCTCGATGGTTCCTGATACATGGGAGCTTCGTGATGGTGACAAAAAGCGCGCGAGTATTAGCCAAATTCCACTGCGTTTGGCATGGGCAATTACAATCCACAAGTCGCAGGGAATGACATTGGATGCTGCGCGAATTGACCTACGAAAAGCCTTCGTCGAAGGTATGGGATATGTTGCTTTAAGCCGAGTAAAAAATTTGAACAACTTGTATTTAACGGGGATAAATCAGATGGCACTTCGCGTCAGTGAGGATGCACAGACAATCGACGAAGTGCTTCGTAGTAAAGCTGTGATGGACGCAAAACGGTTTGCTTCCTTGGAGAAAAAAGCCAAAGAACGAGCTAAGAAACCCGATGTCGAAAAGACAACGATTGATAAGAAAGGTGGCTGGAGCGAAAAGATTGCAAAGATGCGGCTGACATATCCAAATGCCTACAAACCATGGGAAGAAAGTCAGGATGCGCAGCTAAAGCAAGAATTTCAACAGGGTCTTACAATTGAGGAACTAAGTAAGCTACTAGGACGACATGAAGGTTCGATTAAAATGCGCCTCCAGAAACACTTTGGTGAAGACGTAGTACAATAGAGGGAGACCATTTGCTATGCACATAGTTGCGGGGCGGCGATAAATGATCTCATAACTCATGACTGAAAAAAAGAATAGCCAATTTCCAAAACACTTCTTATGGGGTGCCTCAACTGCTTCACATCAGATTGAAGGGGGTAACCATAATCAATGGTCAGTATGGGAACTAGAAAACGCCAAAGCAAAAGCTGCGCAGGCTGAGTATCATTACAACGACTTTCCAAGCTGGGACTTCATTGAAGCCGATGCGAAGGATCCTGATAATTATGTTTCCGGTGATCTTGCAGACCATTACAACCACTATAAAGAAGACTTTGATTTCTTGACGAAAATGAACATGAATGCGTACCGATTTAGTATTGAATGGTCGCGAGTGGAACCTAGGGAAGGTGCTTGGAACATTGAAGCCATCACGCACTACAAACAATATCTTGCCGAACTTCGAAAGAGAGAGATTGAACCTGTTGTCACGTTATTTCACTTTACGCTACCGATCTGGTTTACGGATATGGGCGGCTTTGAAAAACGGGCGAATGTAAAATATTTTGTGCGCTACGCGGAGAAAATTGTTCACGAACTTGGAAGTGATATGCGGTATATCATTACGATTAACGAACCTGAAGTGTACGCATTTGAAAGCTACTATTTGCAGGAATGGCCACCAAATCAGAACAGTATTTGGAAATATCTGCGCGTAATCAACAATATGGCACGTGGTCACAAGAAGGCCGCAAAAATTATCCACAGCATGAATCGGAAATTCCGTGTTTCAATCGCCAAGAATTCAGTCTACGCGTATCCAGGTGACAGTGCCTGGCTGAGTCGTGTGAGTGCAAATGTTATTCAGTACTTTCAGGACGATTTTATTATTAAAAAGTTTATTAAATCGTGTGACTTTTTAGGGGTAAATTATTATTTCACGAATAGGGTATATGGGTATCGTATTCATAACCCAGATATCAAAACGAGTGATCTCCACTGGGATCTTCAGCCAGCAGATATTGAATTTGTGATTGAGCGATTGAACCGAAAATATAAATTACCGATCATGATTACCGAAAATGGGTTAGCTGATGCCAAAGATCAGCACCGTGAGTGGTGGATTAAGGAAACGATCATTGCCCTACAGAAGTCGATTGCGGCAGGTGCGGAAGTCTTAGGTTACTTACACTGGAGTTTGATGGATAACTTTGAGTGGGCATATGGAAAATGGCCACGATTTGGATTGGTTGCGATTGATTATAAAACAGGGAAGCGTACGTTACGAACAAGCGCTGCCTGGTATGGCCGAGTACTAAAAAGACTAAGAGGTTTGTAGTGAAAGATCCTTTTGCAAAGAATGAAATTAAAATTGCTGTCATTGGTGGGGGAACAGGTAGCTTCACGATGCTGTCTTCACTAAAGTCCTATACGACGCAAATCGCGGCGATTGTCAGTATGGCTGATGATGGTGGAAGCACCGGTGTCCTTCGTGATGAACTCGGAACATTACCTCCAGGTGACGTGCGTCAATGCCTTGTGGCGCTGAGTGACTCACCAAAAATCCGTGACTTATTTGATTACCGATTTGAAGAGGGGACGTTTGCAGGGCACTCATTCGGAAATCTTTTGCTGACAGCGCTTGAAAAAGTGACGGGGGATTTTTCAGAAGCTGTCGAGACCGCGTCTGATATTCTTCGTGTGAACGGTGTCGTGATTCCTGCGACACTCGACAATGTGCGCTTGAAGATGGAGTGGGCTGAAACGAGCTTGATCCTTCACGGTGAACGCGTTATCGACGCAGAATTTTTTAAACATGATCCTCGAAAAGCTGATATTTCTTTGACGCCACCCGCTAAGGCGAACCCTACAGCTCTCGCCGCTATCGAACAAGCAGATATTGTGGTAATTGCACCGGGCGATCTTTATACGTCACTTGGTCCACTACTAGTGATTGACGGCATTGGTGAAGCGCTTGAAAAAACTGAGGCATTGAAAGTGTACGTCTCGAACCTTGTCAGTAAACGTGGTCAGACCGATAAATTTACGGTGAGTGATCATGCCGCAGAAATCGAACGCTTTGCCGGCAATCCATTCCTTGATTACGTTATCTATAATGATGAAGTTCCATCCGCAGAAATCGCTGCACGCTATAAAGAAGAGGGTGGATATGTGACGGAAGTTGACGAGGACATTCTGGAAAAGGCACATTACAAAACAGTTGCTGGAAATTTCCTTGGAAAGATGGCAAACGCTCACAAAAGTGATAGTATTCCAGTAACGCGGTCGTTGATTCGTCACGATGCAGCTGCTGTTGCAAAATCAATTCTGGAGACCTATGAGCGTGAACGAGCATAACGTTTCAACATTTTACATTCTTGATTTAGATCGGACGGTCTATGATACAGCCAAGGCAACGGAACTTATGAAAGGGGTTATTGCCCTCCACGATACCACGCTTGCCGCTACTCTAGAGCAACGATTTGAAGAATATACATCGCAGGGTGAGTCATTCTCGATGCGCGACTTTATCGTTGAGAATGTTGGTGAGGAAGAAATGCAAAAGATCGAGATAAAGTATCATGAGCTGGCGTTACAGCAAGATTTGTTGAACCCTGGTGCAAAGGAGCTGATTGCCTACGTTCGCGCTAAAGAAGGTGCGGAGCTCGGTATCTTAACCTATGGCTCGCAGCTAGGACAGGCGATGAAGATCGCTGCTGCTAAGGGGCTCGAAACTATTCCCTATCTCATTACCAGTGAAACATTTAAGGGCGCATTGATTGCAAGCTGGCGCCAGGACGACGACTCGTACCATGTGCCTGAAGAGCTAGGCGGATTCATTACAAAGAATATCGTTTTCGTCGACGACAAGCCATTCTCATTTAAAGGACTTCCGATTGATTGCCGAGGCTACCTTGTGAAGTCCCTCTACGACGCTGGTATTGAAAAAGTTCCTCCGTATGTTGAGACAGTCAACAGTTTGACTGAAGTGCTGGCTGCTGAAAAGCGACGACCATAAATCTCTAGGGGAGCCTTCTGCTAAATTGACAAAGCATAAATGATATGCAAAAGTGGGGATATGGTCACTAAAACTTCTCTAAAAACTCCTCAGAAAACAAAAAAGACGACAAAAAGGGCATTAAAAAAGACGTTTAGCGGATGGATGTTGGCTCCTCGCAAGGCAAGTACGCTCAATGACGTAAAGACAGCAGTTCTTTTGGTATCCCTTACTATTAATGCGGTATTTTTTATCGCTTGGCTCATACTTCGTTTAACAACTATGTACGATGCGCAGGTGTACAACATTCTATTCGTTCGTTAGTCTCTCATTTCTCGGTGGTAGCAGACAAAATTACCACGTTTTCCTGGCACATAAAACGGGGAAGCGTGGTTTCTTTTACCCTTTAAACCGTAAGAGTTATTCACATATCTGTGGATAAATGAACAGATATAAAATATTCTGTCAAAATTGGGGGTTGTAGTGGGTAATAGTGGGTTGTATGATGAGTCCAAGTGGAAAAACAAAAGAGCCCACTAAGACAAACACTACATTAAAAAATAACCTATACAAAAATCCATCGAATTAATCGAGGAGAAGAACATAAAGTGGCAAGCGTTGATTATTTTGAACGAAGACTGGATGATAAGCGTCGTTTGACGATTCCTGCAGAACTTCGCGAAGAATTTATCTCGGGTGTCGTTCTGACTCGCGGATTCGGTTCTTATTTGCACCTCTACCCTAAAGCAATTTGGGATGGAGAAGTCGAAACAGCCCTTCAAGATGGCAGTGGTATTCTCGATGAGAAGACTGCGGACGTGAACGTACAATTTCGTCGCGGTAAGACTGAAGCTGAACTCGATCAAAAACAGGGACGCATCACTATAGAGCAGCATCTTTTAGATTATGCTGTCTTGACCAGAGACATCGTAGCTGTCCGAGCGGGTAAGTATTGGCGCCTGATGGCTCCGGATTGATTCTGTCAGGAATAGGCTATTTTCCGTAACTGTTCAATTATTCGTTCTTTAACAACTTATTAACGAGAAGAGAAACACTCTCGAGATCAACTATCTGGTAGTGAGGCGTGGATTCTAGGAACACATTAACCAACCTAGCGTACCTTCCTCAAAAAAACACACCTCCCAAACTCCACCTCACATAAGTCTCTCAACAAGTTGTCGCTTTTGACGCTAAATGGGTATGAGTTGCTTTTGCAGCCCCCATGTCATCAGCACGACTGACTTTTTAAAAACAAACACAACCACAAAAATAAACAGCTTCACTATCAGTTAGGTGATCTCGAAAGTCTCTCAGCTTTACCGTAATGGTATACTGATAGACGATGAGTAAAGAACATCCACCACATCATATTCCGGTTCTCCTCGATGCAACCCTTAAAACCCTGAATCCTCAGCTAGGCGAGACATATCTCGATCTGACTGCTGGATACGGTGGACATGCAGGGGAAGTATTAAAAAGAACCGAAAACTTTAAGGAAAGCGTCCTTGTCGACCGTGACGACTATGCGATTGAGCATTTGTCGAGTCTCGGAGATAAAGGCGTGCGTCTTATGCATACCGACTTTGAATCAGCTGCACGTCAGTTGGTCGAAGAAGGGAAGACATTCGATGTTATCCTGATTGATCTGGGGGTGTCGTCACCACAGCTCGACCAGGGCGAACGAGGGTTTTCTTTTAAAAATACGGGTCCGCTCGATATGCGTATGGATCGTCAGCAGGCATTAACTGCTCACGAACTTATCCAAGGCACATCAGTAGACGAACTGGCAAAGATCATCCATGACTACGGCGAAGAGCGGTACATGGACGCAAAGCGAATTGCTGAGCTGATCATTGCAAACAGACCGTTTGAATCGACTGAAGCACTCGCCACACTGTTGGCTGAAAACAATCGCGGCTCATATAGGACGGGTCACATCCATCCAGCCACGCGCACATTCCAATCGCTCCGTATAGCCGTCAACGACGAACTCGGGCAAATAGAACGAACATTACCGCTGCTTCCAAAACTTTTGAATAAGAACGGAAGGGTAGGAGTGATCAGTTTCCATAGCCTTGAAGATCGTCTCGTTAAGCGTTTTTTCAAAGATCAATTTGAATTAGGCCTTGAAGCCGAACTCGCACCGATCACGAAGAAGCCAATTCCGGGAGCCACTGAAGACGTTCACAATCCGCGTTCTCGTAGTGCAAAGCTTAGAGTCGCCGTGAAAAAATAAAAACAACAGAGAAAGGGCAAAACACCATGCCAATTCACATCACAGTACAGTACGCAGACCAACCGCAAACTATTGCAGTCCGCGTAAAGTAACCAAAAATCTCCTACCTCTCGCGGTGCGCCTGGGGTAGGAGAACCATGCTTCGCATGAACGAACACAAGCACCAAAAAACACCACAAATAATCAAACACAAACACTTAAAAAAATATGTCAAACCAACAAAATAATTATTATACGAGCCGCAGGCAGCAGAACTGGTCACGTAACCAGAACACGACTCGATTCGTATCATCTGTTAAACTAGGACCAGTAGCACATACCGTTTTAGTCGCATTGATGATTACCGTCCTCGGTCTCATTTATTTGACACAGGCGACGCGAACCACGGGTTATGACTACGAATCTCAAAAGATTGATAGTCAAATTGCTGACCTAAACAACCAGAAGAGTGATCTTCAAATTGAAAACGCTCGTCTGACTGCACTATCGACAGTCAAGGATAGCACTGTCGCTCGTGAAATGACGACACCTTCAAGCACTGCATACGTTCAGCAATAACCCAAACACGATTTAATAAAACTATGAAGTTAGAACTGCTAAAGGGAAGCCGCACCCGTATACTTGCCGCCGTGATACTCGCTATCGTGGCTATTTTTGTTGTCAGGCTCTTTTATTTACAGGTAATTAAACACGACTACTATGTTGGTCTCGCAAAAGCCGAGCAAGAGAGTCGATTTGTTATCCCGGCGAGTCGTGGGGAGATCTACGCCAAGAATGGTACAGATCCCGTGCCAATGGTGATGAATGAAACTGTCTATACGGTGTTTGCAGACCCGGTGACGGTTGATGATAAGGCGAAGGTTGTCGACACTTTGCGTCAGGTTGCCGGTGGTAACGTGCGTACAGATTTCGATAAGCTACTTGATAATAAAAACTCTCGTTATCAGGTGCTGGCAAACAAACTAACGCGCGTCCAGGCGGATAAGATTAAAGCTGTTAATCTGCACGGTATTGGGTTCCAGGCAGTCAGCCAAAGAGTCTATCCGGAAGGTGCACTTGGTGCGCAGATTCTTGGATTCGTCGATACGACAGGTCAAGGTCAATACGGTCTTGAGGGGTACGAAAACGGTGTGCTGAAAGGTGTTGATGGCTACTTGCAGGCAGTGACTGATGTTAGTAATGTGCCACTCACAATTGGTAATGACAATATCAGTGTGCCAAAGCAAGACGGCAAGAATATTGTCCTCAGCGTTGATCGTAACGTGCAGTCACATGTTGAAAGTGCACTGGCTGCGGGGCTTCAGAAAAACGGTGCAAAGAAGGGGAGCGTGCTTGTCATGGATCCAACCAATGGTAAGGTGCTCGCGATGGCGAATCTTCCAACCTACGATCCGGGAAATTATGGTCAAGTCGCTGACGTTGCAGCTTTTAATAATGACACAGTATCAGCCCCGTATGAACCGGGATCTGATGTGAAGACCTATACGCTTGCAACTGGCATCGACAAGGGCGTCGTGAAGGCGAGCGATACGTATAACAATACTGACCACATTAAAATCGGCGATATTACCGTATCGAACGCGACACTTGGTCATACAGGAAACATTACATTCCAAACTGCGTTGACGTGGTCACTAAATACGGGATTTGTGACGATTGCCGAGCGACTGGGTGACGGAACAAATATTACAAAGAGTGCCCGTGATGTCATGTATGATTACTTCCACAATCGACTCGGGCTGGGAAGTCTCACCGGCATTGAACTTGCGAACGAAGCACCCGGCACGGTGATTGCACCAGATGATCCTAGCGGTGACGGAAACGCGGTACGCTATTCGAACATGGCCTTCGGACAAGGACTGGACGCGACACTTATTCAAGTCGCATCAGGATTCAGTGCACTGGTGAATGGGGGCAACTACTATAAGCCAACAGTTGTCGATGGGTATATGACCGATAGCGGATATAAACAAAATCCAACACCGGCACCGCTACGTGCCAACGTTGTTGCGAAGTCGACGTCCGACCAGGTGAAACAGGCGACACACGATGCTCGAGCAACATCATTTGGAAAGACGGACAAGGCTGGGTACTATATTGGTGGTAAGACCGGAACCTCACAGGTTATTATCAACGGCCAGTATAGTAGCACTGAAACTGTCGGTACGTACCTCGGGTATGGCGGTGGTAGTGAAGATGCACCACGATATGTCATAATGGTACAAGTATCGGGCGCGGACCAGCTGCTCGGAGGTGCACAAGATGCGCTGCCGATCTTCACGGATATTTCCAACTGGATGCTCGACTACTTAAAGATACAACCGAAAGGCTAAACAAACATGAGTTTTACAGTTCAAATCCTTACCAATGAGTTAACCCGAACCTTTGTCCTGAGTGTTGGTGCATTCCTACTCGCGATGTTCCTGACACCGATTTATACGTTTGTTGCGTATCGTTTCAAGTTTTGGAAAAAACAGCGGACTGCCAGTACAACTGGCGAGGCTTTAACAGTCTTCACGAAACTCCACGCAGATAAGTTCAAGCGTAACATTCCAACCATGGCGGGCATCATTTTTGTGGTCGCCATTACATTTGTCACCTTCTTCTTCAACCTCGATCGTAAAGAAACCTGGTTGCCACTCGCAGCGCTTCTAGGTGGGGCAGCAGTAGGGCTTCTTGACGATGTCATCAACCTCCGAGGAAATGGTCAAGGTGTTGCAGGACTTCGTTCAAGCCTCAAGTTCTTGATGATCACCATCATCGGGCTTGGTCTTGGTTGGTTCTTTTACCAAAAACTTGGCATTGCTGCGATTCATATTCCATTCCTCGGTGAAGTTGCGCTCGGCTGGTTTATTGTGCCACTCTTTGCTTTTGCGGTTGTTGCGGCCGGTAACGCAGTTAATATTAGTGATGGGCTTGATGGTCTGGCTGGTGGACTTGCGGTGATTGCGTACAGCGCGTTTGGAACAATTGCATTACTACAGGGAACACCAATGATTGCTGGGTTTTGTTTCACTGTTGCTGGTGCGCTCCTTAGCTACCTATGGTTTAATATTCACCCGGCAAGGTTCTTCATGGGTGACGTCGGAAGCTTCGCGCTCGGAACTTCACTCGGTGTCGTTGCGATGCTGACAGATACGTTAGCACTTCTTCCAATCATCGGTATCGTTTTTGTGATTGAAGCGGGCTCAAGCCTTATCCAAATCTTCAGCAAGAAAGTCTTTAAACGAAAGATCTTTATCTCTGCACCGGTCCATCATCACCTTGAAGCAAGTGGGTGGCCTGAAACAAAAGTAACGATGCGTTTTTGGGTGATTGGTGCTGTTGCAGCATTTGTCGGTGTCATGCTAGCAGTTGCTGGAGGCAACATTTAAGATGCGCGATCGAGGGTGGAGCGAGCGACCATCGTCGGATGTTGTCCGTCGACATCGCCCTGACTACATGATCGCCCTCTACATGGGTATCTTGATGCTGGTGGGACTTGTGGTGATCTATGCGATTGGACCGCAGCGTGCCAACGTCCTCAATAATGCGATCGGTAGCAATTATTCTGACAGCTATTTCTTTGTGAAGCAGACGATTAGTCTTGTTCTTGCGATCATCGCATTTGGTGCTATCTCTATCATTCCGTACAAATTTATCATTAAACATGCGCCGAAAGTGTTGATTATTGGACTCGTTGCCTGTGCACTCTTGTTCATTGCAAGTAAAGCTGGGCTGCCAATTGCCGACGCGACGAATGGTGCAAGTCGATGGTTCAACCTTGGTGCTTTAGGAAGCCTCCAACCGGCAGAGATCGTGAAGTTTGGACTATTACTCTACCTTGCGGTATTTCTTGGTGCACGTTCGAAAGAGGGGAAAGTCAATAACGCAAAGGCGACACTCATTCCTGTGGCGATTATCACTGGTCTGTCGCTTCTTTTCATCGTCGTCATCCAAAAAGACCTTGGTACTGGTATCGCCTTGTCAGCTATCGTGATTACGATGCTATTTATGGCGGGAATGAATAAAAAGATAGGTATTGGACTTGCGGTTGCTGTGCTAGTTGTTGGTGCGATATTTATTTTTACGGCACCGCACCGCGTCGAACGTATTGTGACCTACCTACAAGGGGATAGTACATCATCAGCAACGTCTACTGCGGACTCTTACCACATCGAACATGCCAAGATTGCGATTGGTTCAGGTGGCTTCACGGGTGTTGGTATTGGTAATAGCGTTCAGGCAACTGGGTATCTTCCTGAGGTCATCAATGACTCCGTATTTGCCGTATTAGGTGAGACATTTGGATTCATTGGACTTATCACCCTTATGGCAGTATTTGTAGCCCTTCTGCTGCGTATGCTGAAGGTACTCGACCATTTGGTTGATATTCGACTGAAACTGCTTGTAGCCGGCGTATTTGGCTGGTTTGGTGCGCATGTTATTCTTAATATAGCGGCGATGCTGGGAATTGTTCCTTTGACAGGTATTACCTTGCCGCTGATCAGCTTCGGAGGCACCAGTATGATATTCATCACTGCGGCACTCGGGTTGGTATTCCAATTATCTCGGTACACAGTTCACGCGTCTAGACTATCAACATCAGGGGAGAGCACACATGAAGATTCTCGCAGTGGGCGGCGGATCGGGCGGACACGTTACGCCAGTCGTCGCAGTTCTTAAAGAAATTCGCACACTCACACCAAATGCTGAGCTTCGCTTTTGGTGTGACACAAAATTTGCGCCACAAGCACGTGCAACTGTTGAAGCATTTGACGCGAGTATTCCTGTGCATACGATTGTCGCGGGGAAATTTCGTCGCTATCATCACTTAACAGTTCTCCAACAGCTCACATGGCCGTCATTGGTACTGCAAAACATTGGCGATGCATTTAAAGTTGTCGTCGGCTTTATCCAGAGTTTTTTCAAACTTATTATCTGGCGTCCGGATGTTGTTTTCACTAAGGGCGGCTACGTGTGTTTGCCGGTTGGACTTGCAGCACATTTGCTACGAATTCCTTTGGTTATTCATGACTCGGATGCGCACCCAGGTCTGACAAATCGAATCCTCTCACAGTGGGCGACTGCTATTGGTACCGGTGCGCCGCTGGAGTATTATTCGTATCCTGCTGCTCGAACGAAGTACGTCGGTATCCCAATTGCCGCTGAATTTCACCCCTATACGACCTCTGAACAGGCTGTGGCCAAGAAAGAGTGGGGGATCGCTACTGACCGACCACTTATTGTGGTAACTGGTGGTGGTCTTGGTGCGGTTCGTATGAACAATATAGTGGCAGAAACGTTGCACTCACTACAACAACTTGGATCTGTTGTGCTGGTTGCCGGAGCAGGGCAGTACGATGAACTTCGCTCTCTCATGCCAGCTGATAGTGAGCATTTCCAGTTGTACCCATTTGTGACAAATATGCACAGTTTACTCGGTGCAGCGGATATCGTCGTGACCCGTGCAGGTGCGACAACAATTCTTGAACTTGCCGCACTTGAAAAGCCAGCTATCCTTATTCCGAATGGCAAATTAACCGGTGGTCACCAACTGAAAAATGCAGCCGTTTATGAAAAAGCCGCCGCAGTCGCTGTCCTGGATGAAGATGTTCTGGATGAGAACAAGAAACTTTTGGCACAGGAAATTAAACTTCTCCTCTCTGAACCTGAAGCAACCAAAGCTATGGCGCATCGATTTAAGGCGTTTAGTAAGCCTGATGCTGCAAAGGACATGGCAGCGTTGATCCTACACGCAGCCCGTCAATAGTCTAAAATACGTCCAAAAATACGCCAGAAAATACGCTATAATAACCATAGCCATGATAAAGTTCAAATCTAAAGAGAAAAACGACCTCCCGCGCCGTCGACAATCTTCTGATTTTGTTCGTACTCCAGCTACTCCTGATTCGAGTAATCAATTTCGTCGTAACCAGACGCTCAGTGGTGTCAGGCGACCAGAATCTGAGCCTGTATCAGAACGTGCTCGCATGCACCATCTTGCGAGGCGCCGCCGTAATGTCAGTGCAATTCTGACACTCGTGCTGGCGATCATTATCGTCCTTGGTGCTTTACTGAGTCAATTTACTGGTCATGTCGTTGTTGCTGGATCCTCGGAGGCACTGACGCACACCATCCAACCAGCTAACTACGAAAAAGCAATCAATGATTATCTGGCGATTCACCCCGTCGAACGACTTCGTTTTGCCTTGAACGAGACCGCTCTCAGCGAGTATGTTTCGAGTATTCTTCCTGAAGTTTCGCATGTAAAACTGACATCTACTGATAGTATTGTGCAGTCAAACTTTACCCTGACGCTTCGCAAACCAGTTGCTGGCTGGCAGATTAATGGACACCAGTACTACGTCGATGCTTCAGGAGTGGTATTTCAGAATAACTATTACGGAACCCCTACAGTGCAGATTGTTGATCAGAGTGGCGTATCACCAGAGCAGGGGACAATTGTTGCAAGTGCCCGCCTCCTGAGCTTCGTGGGAAGGGTTGTCGCCCTGGCAGGGCAGGGGAGTTACACTGTCACGCAGGCTATTCTTCCTGCAGGTACAACGAGAGAATTAGATGTCCAATTAAAGGACGTGGAACCCCGCGTGAAATTATCAATCGACAGGGGAGCGGGGGAGCAGGTCGAGGATATGATCCGATCACTTACATATTTACAGTCTCAGGGAAAAAGCGCACAGTATGTTGATGTAAGAGTATCGGGTCGAGTCGTCTACTTGTAAGCCCAGTGCCCCCACTCTCCTCTCTTCTTTGTACACGATGTTCTATTTCTGTTCTATTATTTGTATGTACGTAAAAAAACATATAATAATATACAAATTGCAAAAAGTCAAAAGAGAGTAGTGGAGGAGAATAGGGAGGTAGTAAATTATTTCACGAACATGGATATGAACCGTGATTAGGTGTGGATAACTAATGACCGTATGGAATGCGACGTTAAATACAACATCCATATGGTGGGGTCTCTGTTTGGGGCATGGGTATACAAGTATGACAGTAATAATAGTTGAGAACGAAAACAAATATACAACTGCTGCGCAGTAACAGGGATAAACCGTCAGTACTACCCCTTTCGAGACGTATAAGTAATCAACTTTGATAACTATGATGTATGTCGTAAAAGATATATTGTGCGACGTTAAGTCTATAATCTTGTTAAGATCACTATCACGCTTACTTCTGCTTTTATTCCCACTATGTTTATTTGTTTTGCTGTTTTGCTTTTTATATATCTACTACGTCCTGTGTCTATATAAGAATTGCCTACTGGATTGTTCATTAGCTACTGATTTTGTATACATTGTGTTTGTTGAGGCACATGACATATGTTCTATTTTTGTTCTATAGACTTTTAGAACAAATATGAGCTATACGTGTGAAGAGGTGCTTATCACTACTCTCCCCCTTACAACAGGGGTGAAAAATTGCTACAACACTGGTCCGCTAGAGGTAGAAAGGTTTGCTATACCCGTCCATGTCCAGCCATAGCCTGCATAGCTGCCATCACCGTAATTATATAAGTTTGAGCCTTGTGTTAGCATGGCGTCATCAACCCAAAAGACCATGCCGGCGGTTGGAGCGGTATTACTGAGGAAGTAGAGGCTAATAGTGCCACTTGCGCCCGCAACAAAGGTATTACTGAGACGCACCCACGCATTCTTGACGGATGTGGTTGATGTCGGACCGTTTACTCGAGAAGCGTAAGAACCTTGGATGCTGCTTGCTATTGGGGGTGTTGTTGCCGTTGGCACGTAGATGTATGTAGAGATTGTATAGGTCGCACCTGGGATAAGGTTGGATGCGTTGACGGGAATGCTTGCATAGCCTGTTCCGGTGCTCCCCGCGGTGCCTGTTGGCAATGTTACTTTTAGCGATGCTGCTCCCGAGTGGGCGAACGTTGTATCGCGAAGCAGCGTTGATCCATTCGGGTTTCCCCAACTGGCGGTGCTTGTTTCGATATTCGGGTTTGGCATCATATTAGTGATCGTCGTTGGACCGCCACCCGCTGCGTGTCCTGGACACGCGCCCGTTGTTGGTGTGCCGCCATTTTGTGTAATGAAATAGCTGGTCGTGCCATTCGTGGCAGTCAAACAATACGAAGGAGGGCTTGTCGTGTTATCGACAGTGTACTGGTACGTCGTGCCAGAAGATGCAGGCAGACCTTGTCCGCCGTTTGCCGATGCGACGCTCAGGGGATAGCCGCCATTTTGATCAACAGTATCGAGTTTTAGTTTAAGCGTTGAGTTTCGTAGATCTGCTGCAATCTGAGACTGTGTTGCCCTCCCCGTCACACCGTTAAATGCAATGATCGTAATTGCAGCGAGGATGCCAATTACCACGATAACAATCAGCAGTTCCACAATAGTGAATCCGCGTGATAACTTTATCATTGGTAGATGCCCTATACCCTTCATATTCCCCTACTCTGATCTCGGTTCTGTTGGTGTCGTTTTCTTTTTGCGGGTTCGTGTTCGCTTTCGCTTGGGTCTGTCCTCTGATGACGTCTCGGACGGTCCAGAACCCATCACCTGCCCTACTGCGATAGCACCGGTATCAACTGGCCATGTTCTTGCTTGTGTCTGTGATTGCGGCTGTGGTCTTGACTGCGCTGCGCCTTGTTGTTGCATGTGGATTGCCTCTGAAATCTCGACTTCTACCTCTGCTCGAGGACGGCTGTAATTGCGGCGAGTATTCTCGATAATCAGGGCGGTATTATCAATCTGTTCTGGTGGAAGTGTTAAGGTGGTTGCACTAAAGGCAGGTGCCTTCTCTCCCCCGATAACCATGTTGATGATAAAGTGACGGTTGTGCATTTGCAGCAGGTCTTGGGCTTCAAATTGAGGTTCGAACTGCTTTGCAAGGATTGGCGAGTCATCGGCTGAAACACGGAACGAGATCATCGTACCGACGTTACCAAAGACGGCGTCACGAACAGTGTCTGTCATCTGTGAAATATACTGGTTAGCCACTGTCAAGTTGAGAGCATATTTACGCGCCTCAGACAGAATAGTGGCAAATGAATCGGTGGCGAAGTTTTGGAATTCGTCCACGTAAAGGTAGAATGGACGACGGTCTTCAATATTTGGAATATCACTACGACTCATGGCAGCAAGTTGAATTTTTGTCACAAGGAACGCACCAAGAATGGCGGCGTTGTCTTCACCGATGAGACCTTTCGAGAGGTTGACGATAAGGATCTTGCCTTCGTCCATAATCTCACGAATATTGAAGGTCGATTTTGGCTGACCGATGATATTACGGATGATTGGGTTGGCTGTGAAGGCACCCACTTTATTAAGGACAGGTGCAATCGCCTCTGATTGGAACTTGTCGTTCCAGCTGGCGAACTCAACGTTCCAGAACTGCAGCACGACGGTGTCGGTTGAGTATTCAAGGGTCTCTTTACGGAACTTCTTGTCTGTGAGCATACGAGTAATATCGAGCATGGTTGTCGATGGACGATCAAGTAGTGCGAGAATTGTGTAACGAAGAATATATTCGAGACGTGGTCCCCATGACTCGCCAAACATACGCTTCAGCACCCCGATTACTTCGGAGCTAATGTTTGTCTTTTGGCTTGGGTTCGTCACCTCAAGTGGGTTGAATCCGAGCGGGAATGCAGTGTCGGCTGGGTTAAAGTAGACGACTTCGTGCATACGGCTGCCAGGAATAAAGCGCATGTTATCAACAGCGAAATCACCGTGCGGGTCAATGATTGCATAGCCATGACCATGGAAGATGTCACTGAGTGCAAAGAGTTCCAATGTACCCGACTTACCTGCACCAGTCTGTCCGATGATATAGACATGACGTGAACGGTCAGAACGCAGCATACCGAACTGGTGATTAATACCGCGGAAGTTCGTCAGACCAAAGGCACTAATGTTCTCATCGATCGCTGAGTTACCGGTGATAATAGGAAGCTTTGCAGGCGGTTCTGCGGTCTTTGATGATGCCCAGACGATGTTCGGTGTTTCTACGTTGGTATGTGGTAAGTGGAAGACACTGGCGAGCTCTTCAATGTTCAAAATAAAGCCACCGCGACCAAATGACCTTTGGCGGTATTTAATAAGATCTTCAGTCTTAAAGCTAGCGCTTGAAACCTTAAATCCATTTAAATTGGTGCTGTTGTACTGTTTGAAGGTACCAACAATTGCCTGCATTCGTTGCCGCGCGCTGACTTGGTCTTCGCCAAGGTATGCGAGGCGGATCTTAACCTTGTAGCCAAGCTTCGTTGCTTTCTTTTCGGCTTCGGCGATACGTGTTTTTGTACGATCTGACAGTTCTTTTGGTGCTGCTGTTTTTGCAGCTTCCTCAGGCGGTTTCCAGAGAGCTTCGAATACACCACCGAAGAAGGCTGCTCCCCCACCGCTGGCGCCGAATAGGCTTGTTTTGCCGGCTTTGACACCTTTGATCCAGCCTTCAGATTGTTTGTGCCAATCATCAGCGATTGGACGAACAAGGATCTGGATCCAAATCTCCTCGCCTGTTTGTTCGAGCTTGGCCAACGTTCCGGTAATACCGGCGAGTGGGTCAACTTCGAAGTTTTGGAACGTTTTGATCGGGAGTACTTCGTTATCTGTCAGGATGATTTCAGAGGTGTAAATAACGGAGTGTTCCCTCTCGTGAGCAACATAATCCTCTTCGGCATCACGAATTTGTACCGTTGGATACTGTGAATAGATTTGGCTTTCGACGAAGCTTCGCAGTGGTTTTGGCACCCATGCGTAAAAACGAATCTGACCGTTCACCGAAGCAACCTCGAAACTGAGATGTTCTTGGATACCATTGTTGAGTTTCAACTCCGATTTATCACGAAGAATACCGTGAAGGCTAGCGAATAGTTGCTCTGCAGCAAGTTCTTGCTTGTCGTTTGTCTTTGGAATTTCAAGAATCAGAAGATCGCTCTCGACTTCGGGAGCGGCAGTTTCTACTTTGCGGTAGTTACGCCAGGTTAAGAATCCGAGGACTATAACGATTGGTAACCATACGTACCACTGTAGGAAAAAATTAAGAATGGCGCCGATAATACTCATAATGTCTATGTTATTCTCTCACCTCTGAGGCGATCTGGCAATGACCACTGATACTTAGCTCAGTGGATCGAGTGTGTAGGTCGCTTTAGCAACTCGCTTGAACTGCGGTTTGCTTTGGAGATTAAGAAGAATAGTTGTCTCCTTGACTTGGCGGCTTTTCAGCACGCGTTTGACGATCTCGTCGCGGTGAAGTGGTTCAGAAGAGTCCTTTAGTACCTGAGCAATAATGTCAGACACAGTCCCCTTGCTGTAGCCCCAGTTGTCGAGGGCGTAGATACCACGACCGATGAGGACGAATCGCTTGTCTTTAATAAGTTCGTTGTGAATAGCCTGTGTGGTCACATCTTTTCGTTTGAAGCTTGAGTCTTTGATGCTCTTTGCAATTTCTGAGAAGTGTAATGGCTTTTTGTTGTCCGCAAGGATCACGTAGATTTTGTCGCGGATATTCTTAGGGTTAACAGTTGGCCATTTGGTCAGTCCCCAGCTATCACGAAGATGTGCGAGTTGCTTGCTGATGCTTGCAAGTGCGCTGACGTGAAGTGGATGCTCGTAGTTGAGCTTGTCGTGAAGTTGGTCAAGGCTCATAGGCTCTTTGTTCTCTTTGATGGTCTTTACGATATCATCAACTTCTGCACGGATCTTTTTTTCGTCACCGTATTCAGCAATACCAACAGCGTTAAAGTAGTTGTCGTTTTCGTCAACAACAGTCAAGCCAGGCGCGAGTGTCGCAATGAATGCAACATGTGCACGCTCTTGTTGGTTAGTAATGCGACCATAGAGTTTGTCTGCAAGGTCTTGAGTTCGTGCAACACGACCCATTTCGCTGAGTGTGCGAACAAACGTTTTTTCAAGAGAAGTAACGGCTTCAGTCTTGCCTTCTTCGGCAGCGATCTTGAGGCGGATTAAGATAGCTTTTTCAAGCTGACGAACACGCTCGCGAGTGATGCCAAGTAGCTCACCGATCTGCTCAAGTGTTTCACGGCGGTCATAAAGGCCAAAACGACGGGTGATGATTTCACGTTCGCGTTCTTGCTCAATAAGTGATAATACGTCGGTGACACCTGCTTTCAGGTCGATCGTAGGCTGTTTTTGGTCGCTTGCGTCGCTCATTGTCTGTACTTTCTCCCCGCCACACCTCAGGATTTATAAACTATTTCTATATGCTTATCATTATACAAGATAGTTGTGATAATGTCAAACCTTATATTCAAATACATAGAAATATGATTGATTAATTTGATTATAGCATGAAATAGACACCCGCTGTAAATAGTGTTGTGAAGCTTTAGTTATCCACAAGATGTGGTATTGCTAAGTTCTAGTAACCATCTGTTTAGAGCTTTAAGCCATCTGTTACGGATAGAAATGAGAAGAGTTATTTTTTCTTAGCAGGAGTGCGCTTGGCGGTTACTTTTTTTGTGGTGACCTTTTTGGTAGCCGGTTTCTTGGCAGTTGCAGCAGCACCGCGCCTCGCGAAGCGACCTTTTCCGGCAGCTGGCGCATCAGCGATCATCTGCTTGGCTTGCTCGTGAGTGATCTCTTCAGGTTTTTGGTCCTTTGGAATCTTGGCATTCTTTTTGCCATCAGTAATGTAGGGACCGTAACGACCATTGAGCACTTTAATACCGTCACCGAAGTCAT
This sequence comes from Candidatus Saccharimonadota bacterium, assembly GCA_028288995.1. Classification (GTDB taxonomy): domain Bacteria; phylum Patescibacteriota; class Saccharimonadia; order Saccharimonadales; family Saccharimonadaceae; genus Microsaccharimonas. The sequence continues at coordinate 29,518 of JAQGHF010000004.1, read as the reverse complement.
TGATGTTCTTTTCTGCTTCAGATTTTAGTTTTGCAGCGTAGAGCTCGAGTGCTTGGTCGAGGGTAATGTCGTGTGGATCAATGGGTTTAATACTGACGAAGAGTTTATCGACTTGGATGTAGGGACCAAAACGACCGATATTCGCCTTAATAGCTTTACCGTCTTCGGTCTGTCCGACGAGGCGTGGGAGTTCGAAGGCTTTCAAAGCTTGTTCGAGGGTGACGGTTTCAATGCGCGCACCGGCTGGCATTGGCGCAAACAGTGGTTTGTTCTCTTTATCTTCAGTGGCACCTAGCTGTAGCATTGGTCCAAAGCGACCGAAACGTGCCAAGATTGGTTTGCCGGATTTAGGGTCGATACCAATTTCAGTTGCCTGTGCAACGGCTGATCGGTCGATACCACCAGAGTTTTCAATCAGTTTGTGGAATGGTTCGTAGAATTTCTCGAGCATGACGTTGCGTGCGAGTGCACCTGCCGCGATCTTGTCGAAGTCTTCTTCTACATTCGCGGTAAAGCTGTAGTCGACGACTTGTTCAAAGTGGTCAGTTAAGAAGTCGCTAATCATTTGACCAACGCCTGTAGGAACTAACTTACCCTTGTCAGAGCCGGTCTTTTCTTTGATAACTTCACGTTCGACGTCTCGTGATGCACCAGCTGTGAGTGTAATCACGTCGCGTTCTTCGCCTTCGCCATCACCCTTCACGACATAGTCGCGGGCTTGGATGGTGTTGATAATCGTGGCATAGGTTGATGGACGACCAATACCAAGTTCTTCAAGTTTCTTCACGAGTGAACCTTCGGTGTATCTTGCTGGTGGACGAGCAAAGGTTTGCTTCGCAAGTACTGTCTCAAGGTCCAGCGCATCACCAGATGCCATTGCAGGCAGAATATCTGGATCTTTTTTGCCAGAACCGTAGATCTTCAAGAATCCAGGGAAAATAATGACTTCGCCCCTTGCTTCGAAATGGGCTTCGAAAATTTCATTAGCAGTGCTGATGTTAATAGTGACGGTCGTCTTTTCAAGTTTTGCAGGTGACATCTGGCTGGCAAGTGCACGATTACGGATAAGATCGTAGATCTTTTGATCGTATTCGTTGCTACTCCCCTTTACAGCGGCCATATCAGTTGGACGAATCGCTTCGTGAGCTTCTTGGGCGCTGGCATTCTTTGTCTTGAACTGACGAACGGTTGAGTATTCAGGACCAAATTGGCTGGTGATGTAACTTTTAGCTGCAGCAATTGCTTGGCCGCTCAAGTTCACGGAGTCAGTACGCATGTAGGTAATCTTACCTTCTTGGTAGAGTTTCTGAGCAGATGACATAGTAGCACGGGCACCATAGCCGAGTTTTGAGTTAGCTTCTTGTTGCAAGGTGCTCGTCGTAAATGGTGCACCAGGGTTGCGAGTACCAGGTGTTTTAGTGACGTTGCTGACGGTAAATGTCGCATTTTTCAACGATTCAAGGAAGCTGCGGGCTTCGGCTTCGGTATCAAAACGATCTGGTAGTTCGGCTTTCACAAGCTCGCCGTCGTGCATAAATTCTGCAGTCACTTTGAACTGGAATGAGCCTTCGAACTTCTGAATCTCACGTTCACGTTCGACAAGCAGACGAACAGCTGGTGACTGGACGCGACCGGCAGACTTGCCACCAGGTACTTTTTGCCAGACGACTGGTGAGAGTTCAAATCCAACAAGACGGTCCAATATTTGACGAGCTTGTTGTGCTTGAACGAGTTGCATGTCGACCGTACGAGGTTCTTTGACGGCTTCTTCAATGGCAGTCTTGGTAATTTCGTGAAAGACAATACGCTTGGTCGTTTTAGGATCAAGACCAAGAACTTCACAAAGATGCCAGGCAATGGCTTCCCCTTCGCGGTCTTCATCGGTTGCGAGCCACACTTGTTCAGCTGCTTTTGTGGCCTTTTTTAGTTCTGTGATAGTTTTCTTTTTATCTGGGTCAATTTCGTAGGTTGTCTCGAAATTGTTCTTCACATCAATAGGAGGGGTGCCGGTTTTCGTCTTCTTGGCGATCGAGCGAATGTGACCAATACTTGAGAGTACTTGAAAGTCACTACCGAGGTATTTCTCGATGGTTTTTGCTTTTGCTGGGGACTCTACAATTACTAAGTTCTTTGCCATTTTTTGGGTTTATCCTGCTCGTGTTTGCTTAACCAGCTAAACACAAGGCTCGACTTTACACAACTTGATGACGTTTGTAAATGGGTGTAGAAAATACGGCAAGAAATGGCAAAGGTCGCCCGTGATCTCATTTCTGAGACTTTGGGCGACCTGAGGCCGATGGGTTTTACTCGAGGGGGTATTCATCATTCAGAAGCCGCTCGGCTTCCGTGATGATTTCGTGCAGATGTGCGATCGAGCTAATTTGGACGTCAGTTTCGTCCTCGGAAGAGACGATCCATTCGACGAGTTCGTAGGTGTCTGCTTCGAGAAACGTTTCGATTGCCGGATCAGTGTTCAGGACGCCGAATCCGATTGGAGCCTGGCTGTCCATCTGTAGTTGATACACGATAACCATGTATTCATCCTGACGATACAGTGGGGAGTACCTGAATTCAGCCCACTGCGAGGGTCGCGGTTCGATGATCTCGAGTGTGAGGTTCTCCTTGACTCGATTGAAGCCCAGTGGTCCCTTCAGCCCCCAACGCGGTGTCCCCTTGTTGAGTGCACGGAGGGTGTTGCCGAGCTTGTCAGCGAAATCTGCCTTGATCTCTTCGATCGTTTCTTGTTCGGTCATCTGCATGATGATCCTTCCTAGTTGTGTCCAAAGGTCTCGCGGAACTTCCGCAGACCCATCTTTCGAGATGAGCTATTGGAAGCTCTACGCTGATCATATTATAGCACTTATGATTATAAAAGTCAATATGGAGAGAGACAAAAGAGCTACATTATAGTCCACTGATTACCGCCTAGACCTCTGATAAGCCCTTGGATTTCGAGCATTGTGAGCGTTTGGGAAAAGTCGCTTGGCGCTAGGTTTGAAGCTTGCTGCAAGGCATCGCCATCGCGGATCCCTGCTTTTAGGAGGTCGATAAGCACTATTTCCATAGGATTTGAGCCAAGATTAAGCGTCGTTTGTGTTTCTAACAGATGAGGCGCGATCACTTGCAAGATATCATCAGCGCTCGTCACTGGGTGCGCTCCCTGTTGAATTAATCGATTCGGACCGACCGACATTGGGCTGGTGATATTGCCAGGCACAGCAAAGACTTCTCTATTTTGATCGAGCGCATGCATAACAGTTGAAAGTGTTCCGCTATGGGCGGCCGCTTCGGTAACGATGACTGCGTTGGCTATCCCACTAACAATTCTATTGCGAGCTAAGAACTGGAAGTCTCTGGCAGACGTTCCGGGCGGGTATTCGCTAATGAGTGCTCCCCCACTATCAATAATGTCCCGTGCAAGCTGACGGTGCGTCGCAGGATAGATGGAATCTAATCCGTTAGCAAGAACCGCAATGGTGATTCCGCCTGCCTCTAGCGCGGCTCTATGTGCAATTGCATCAATCCCTAAAGCCAGCCCACTGACAACAATGACACCCTTTTTGGCGAGGTCATAAGCTAATTTAAAGGTTACTTCTTTACCATAAGAAGTAGGTTTCCTTGTTCCCACCACTGCCACTACTGTTGATTTTGGAAACCTCTCTGTTGGGAGTGAACCAACAACATATAATGTTTTCGGTTTTGACGCAATACTATTGATGATCTGAAAGAAATTATGTTCATCTGGAGATATGGTATTGATTTTCATAGATTTTGTTTTAGAAGGTATTGACTTAATGTCAAATACGTGCTAAAATGCAAAGCGATTGGTTAGTCCTGCGAGGTTAACCAAGCACCTTATACCCCCTATTCTAACTTATGTTAGGTTACACATACGGTGTTTGCGTAGTAACTACCCTCCACTGCGTGAGCCTTCTGATTATTTATAATCTGATGCCAGCCTTATGTGTATACTAATCCCTTTAACACCTTGTTTCTTTCGAGAGATAAGGGATCCCAATAAAGATTTCTCAATTATGTGACTATACAGTAGTGACCCTTCTTGTAAGAGTCAGGCGCGCACCATATATTTACTACGGTCGCTACCGCTTCGCTGAGAAATCTGGGTGGGTTAAAGGGTAAAATACGCTCACAGTGATGCCCACCCTTACTGTGAGCGTTTTTTATTGGAAACTTATTAACTTACATACGAAAATGAACAACCCGCCGTTTTTACACGGCGGGCTTTTTTGTTCGACAATACTCATTGTTGGCGACGACTACACGTGAGCCGGTGATTGACGGAAGGCATAGATGTCTGCGAGAACTTCTAGCAAGACGTCTTCATCGGGGTATCCATACACGCTGCGAGCGGGTGCGTAGAACCCATCGAAATCGAGCTGAAGATTCTTGATGAATCTTGCGCTCGACATGACTGGCTCGACGAGCGTGCCATCGCGAAGGAGAAATCGGTCCATCTCGAACCCGGTTTGCCCCATCGGAATGGCGAGAAGTTCACCTCTCTGTCGCCAGCGGGAATTCTTTGAACGCCGGGTGCAGACGGGCACGATGTGTTGCGACAGGAGGAACCTGTTGGTGTCTCTGCAGATGCGCATGGCTTCGTGTTTTAGCAGGCCTTGAACTGCGTTCTGTAGAATGAACGATGGATCTTTAGATTTTCTCATGGTAGTCCAATCACTTGAGCCGTATTGTCAAACTCCATTCTGGAGAAAGACACAGAGGCATTTCTCAACAAAAATAGATGAGTGTATTATGATAATAATAACTAATTTTGTCAATACTGGACTACCGACGGGGCCTAGACTTTATGGCTTGAGAGTTCAAGTTTTTCGTCGACAAACGCTTCAACTAACTCGATCGCTTTTGGGATAATCTCTTTCTCGAGTTTCTCAAATTCTGCTTTAGGAAATGTACCGAGCACAAAATTAACGTCGTCCATTTTATCGCGGTCTTCGGTCCAGATGCCGATACGAATTCGTGGATAGTCTGGTCCAAGGTGGGCGTTCAGGCTTTTGATGCCATTATTGCCGGCATCACTGCCGTTTTCACGGATACGAATCGTGCCAAATGGTAAGGACAGGTCATCGTGCACAACAAGGAAATCTTTCGCAGGGTCGAGTTTGTAATAATCAGCGAGCGTCCGCGCAACAAGTCCCGTGTCGTTGTAATAGCTCAGGGGCTTCACAAGCAGCACTTTCTCATCGTTAATCATCACGTCCGAGATGCGACCTTTATACTTATCGATATCGCGCCACGCGGCATCATACTTCTCGCCGACTGCGTCGAGCACTAAGAACCCCGTATTGTGACGGGTATGGACGTACTTTGTATCTGGATTGCCCTGGGCAAAGACGATTTTCATCCCTTCATTGTAACCCATTGAAATATATAAGAACAGTGATATAATATATAGATTCTCTCACCACGTTCCGTCTATTTGGAAGGCATCATGACAAAGTTGTTGAAAGTAAGAATTCTCCTTCCACTACTCATGCTCGGGTATGTGTTGTTGGGAGGATTGGTTGTTCCTCGGGTCGATCGGACGATTGGGCACGTGCTGCTCATCGTGTTGGCTATCGCGTCACTCGCGGTGCTTATCTACGGATTTTACCGCTATGACAAGTATCACCGCGACCCCTCGATGCATCTCAAGATTTTCAGGACCACGCTGCTCGCTGGAGTTGGCTTGCTGGCACTGATTATCTACCATGTCGTTGCCATCTCGACAGGTCTAAGGAGTCTCACGGAATTGTATGGAGGTGAAGTCGCTTTCTTTGTTCTGGCACTGGGGACTTGGCTTGTCTACGAGAACAACAAACCAGCTGGGGTATAGCGCCTCAAAGTTTAACGGGAACTCATCTCGTAACGTGGGAAAGCCCCACGCCCTACCGTTTATTCGGTAGGGTTATTTTTTTTCTGAATTTTTAATTTTTTCTTCTTTAGCTTTTTTTGCCTGGTTGCGGGCGGTGATGCGCTCTTTTTCGGCCAGTGCTTTGGCTTCGTTTTCAGCCTTGGCTTTGTTGACAGGTTCTTGACCAGCAGCGATACGTGCCTTGTTGTCTTTGACCTGGTGCTCGTCGATAAAGCTAAATTTGATAGGTGTTCCGGCAAAGTCGAATGCTTCACGCCAGTTGCGTTCGAGGTAGCGTTTGTAGCTCCAGTGAAGGAATTTGAGGTTACTTCCGTGAATGACGAACCATTGTGGTGACACGTCAGTTTGGACGACGTAACGAAGTCGTGGGAAGGTGTTCTTGAGACCTGCCGGTGGATGCTTTTGGACTGCACGTTGCAGGACGTCATTGAGTTGACGAGTTTTGAGCTCAACCATACGTCGTTCGTGGATCTCGAGTGCGAGGTCGAATAATTTTGTGACGTTTTGGCCAGTCACACTACTAGTGAAAATAAGTGGTACCCATGGCACGAATTCAAAGTTGCGTGCAATCTTTGGTGCCAGGTCATCGCGAGTGTAGGCGTCTTTGTCTTCAACGCTATCCCATTTGCTGACAACAATCACAAGACCCTTACCTGCTTCGTCGATGATGCCAGCAAGACGTTGGTCGAGTGCAGTGTTTAACTCGTTGACGTCCATAAGGAGAAAACAAACATCACTCTCTTCGATTGCTTGAAGTGTTCGAAGGACTGAGAATTTCTCGATACCAACTTCTTGTTTTCCTGGTTTTCGCATACCAGCAGTGTCGAGGATTTCGACGTTTTGACCTTTGTATTTTACTGCGATACGGTTAATGTCACGAGTCGTACCGGCGACATTTGCAACAATTGCTTGCTGCTTGCCTGCGAGGGTGTTGAACAAGAAGCTCTTTCCAACGTTTGGACGACCGATCAGTGAAATACGGATAACATCGCGGCTTGGTTCGTCCTCTGCAACGGGGATGATTTGAGTGATCTTGAGGAGTGTTTCTTCGATACCAACGTTGTGCTCAGCACTAGTACGGATAATATCTTTGATACCAAGGCGACGGAATTCGTCAGTTGGAAGACTGCCGGCAAGGTCATCTTTGTTGATAAGAAGAATCACTGGTTTTTTGCTTTTGAGGGCTTTCTTGGCAACAAGCTTGTCTTGGTCGCTGGCATACTGCGTACCGTCAACAACAACCATGATGACATCGGCAGCTTCGGCTGCTTCGGTGATTTGCTCTTGAATCGTTGCTTCGAAGTCGTCGGCTGCATCTTTTAGTCCAGCGGTGTCGACGAGCCAAAATGTGTGATCTTCGTAGCTTACTTTTCCAAGCACGTTATCACGAGTGGTACCTGCTTCTTTCGCGACAATTGCCTGACGAGACCGTACGAAACGGTTAAAGAGCGAACTCTTACCGACGTTCGCTTGTCCAATAATTGCAACTGTAGGAAGTTTAGAGGCCATAACAGATGGTAATTATAACAGAGGTAGCTTATTTTTGCGAGCATAAGCACGATTAACTTTTAAAGGGTTACAAAATGGCTCGACAGGAGTAGTATAAAGGACGAAATGAGTATGATTGAAAGAATTGCCCCTAACCTTGATCCAGCCACGGTTGGTGATACCTACGTTGTCACAACAGAAGCACATGACATCACTTTGCGGGTGCGCCCAACTGGTCCCCAGACACCAGGTTATATTATTTCTTTCGTTAGTGCCGAGCCACCTATCACCGAATCAACGTACTATGAGTACGAAGTAAGCGTGAAAGACCACGAAGTGAATGTGGGTGAGCAATTTGAACTTTCGACCTTCTTCCCTATCCTCTTAAAAACGGCGTTTCGAGCGATTGAAATCAATGCTATACAAGGTCCTACGGAGACGGCAACGACTACTGTTTCTGGACAATAGAAAACTTACCGGGCTTTATATCACCCAGTGCATAATGTCCAAAATCTGTTCGATGAAGCTTTGTCACTGTATATCCGAGCGCACTAAAGGTACGGCGAATCTGCCGGTTACGACCTTCGTGCATCGTAACGATCCAGTGCTGTCTCGTATCATCAGTTCGTTCGAGGACTAATTGACTTGGTCCATCCTCTAACTGAATGCCGTGGTCCCCTATGATCTGTTGGTGAAGTGGTGCAAGTTCGGTATCAAGTGAGACTTCATAGATTTTTGTCTTATAAAACTTTGGATGTGTCATTTCAAAGGCAAAATCACCGTCGTTGGTTAAGAGAATAAGACCACTACTATCCTTGTCGAGGCGTCCGACAGGTTTTAAATTATGGTATCGTTCTGGTAACAAACTGTAAATCGTCGGTGTTTCACCCTGTTGACGACGTGATGAAACACAGCCGATTGGTTTGTTCATCGCAAGGTATACAAAAGCCGTGTCCTTAGCAAGTGGGAGATTCTTGACGGTGATGTCATCACCGTCTTCAAAGCGTGCACCGAGGGTGACTTTTTCACCGTTGATGCGTACGTGGTCGTACTCAATAAGATTGTCCGCTTCGCGGCGGGAAATGCCTAGCTGTAAGGCAATGTGTTTATTCAGGCGTTCACTCACGTCGTTAGTATACCATTACTCTATGCTTAGAAGGGTTAGATGCCCGGTTGTGGAGGAAGTGGTGGGATTGGCGGTTGTGGAGGGACTGCGTATTGGGTTGGCGCAGGGGCTACTGGAGGGACTGTTGGAGTAACCGGCGCTACAGGTTGTTCAAGACCTTGAAGGTGTGCATTCAGCTCTTGGTTCATTTGTGCAGCGATGTCTGCGACACCTGCTCTGCCGAGATCAGTAGCCGATGGAAGCGGGTTAATAATGCGATCACCGAGTGATGCAGGAGGATTTGACGAGAATGGTGCTGTTGGCTCTGGAAGTGTGACTGAAGGTGGGAATGTCACTGGCGCAGGAGCTGGAGCAACTGGTGCGGGTGCGATAGGAGTCGGAATCGGCGCTACTGGAGCAATTGGTTCAACTGGCGCTGGCGCCGCTACAGGTTGTGGCGCTGGCTCAAAGACAGGTGCAGCAGCGATTGGCGCTGGTGTTACAGGTGTAGCTGGAACGGGTTCTGCGGTTGTAACAGGAGCAGCTGCAGGCGGAAATGCTGTCGCAGGTTCGGTAGAGCTAGGGATGCCATCAGCAAGGACATCGTGAACAGTTCGAACGACGTCTTCAATACCAACTTGAGATTTGACGAGGTAACGATCTGCACCAAGGGCTTCGCCGCGAGCACGTTGGTCCTCACTTGAGAGCGCGGTCATCATGATAACCTTAATGTCTTTTGTTTCAGTCGTACTGCGAAGAATATCGAGCATATCAAAGCCACTAATCTTTGGCATCATGACATCGCTGACGATAAGGTCAGGACGTTCTTTGATAGCAACGGCAAGCGCTTCTTCACCGTCGCCCGCTGAAATAATTGTGTAGCCTTCTGCCATCAGACGGACTCCATAGATTTCACGGAGGCTTTTGTCGTCTTCAACTAGTAAAATTTTTGCCATAATTACCCTTATTCTATCTGATGATCTTTATAATTACTATAGTGCTTATGCTGACGGTTGTCCAGTTGATGGTGCTGGTGCAGGTGTCTGGGTCGGAATTGGGACAATCGTCGGGGTTGGCGCTACAGGAGACGCTACTGCTGGTGTGGTAGTTGATGTCGCCGCCGCAGTATCTGCTGATCGTGTACCGGTCTGCATTTCACGAGCCATGACCTGTAACTGACGGACATGTTCTTGAATTTGTTCACGCGTGAGACTTTCGCCACGTGGAACAGTAGTGGCGACTTTGACACCTGTCGTTGGTGAGGCTGCTGCTGCGGTCGTCTGTGGTGTTTCTGGTCGCGGTGTGACGACTGGAGGCATTGTTGGTGTAGCAGTTGCTGCTGGCGCCCTTGCCGCCGCCTGTGCCGCTGCGGCGGCTTGAACAGCTTGCTGTTGCTTGAGCTGTTCTGCTTCTTGGTTATCGATACGAGGCAGTTCGAGGAAGAAGGTACTTCCCTGTCCATGGACACTTTCAAGGTACAAACGACCCTGCATTGCTTCGGCAAGACGACGAGAAAGATATAATCCAAGACCAGTACCACCAATTTCTTGACGATCTAAGTTATCGACGCGGTAGAACTTTTGGAAGAGGTGTGGCACATCTTCTGCGGGGATACCAAGACCACTGTCTTTGACGCTGACGATGACTTTACTATCACTTCCCTGTACGTCGACAACAACGGTGCCTTTTAGGGTATATTTGATGGCGTTTTCGATCAGGTTATCGAGGATTTCACGGATGTGGTCATTATCTTGATTCACGAAGTAGACAGGTGTAATGGTTTTCTGACCGCTATTGTCGGTCGGTTTAAAGACAAGTGTGAGACCTTTGTCTGTTGCCTTCTGGACGAGACCTTGAACAATCGTTGCCGTGTAGACTGCCATGTCAACGACTTTTGGCAGGCTGGTCATGCGGCCATCTTCAGACTTTGAGACATCGAGGAGGTCCTGGAAGAGCCTTCCCAGGTGCTGCGCCGCTTCATGTGCTTTCATGATGAAGTCTCGTGCTTTGGCATCAATCTGTGCTGTGTTTGGGTTCAGCGCGAGACCAAGGTAGCCTTCGATCGATGCAACCGGCGTACGCATTTCGTGGCTGGCGGTACTAATAAATTCGGCTTGCTCTTGCTCTTCAGCTTTCTCTTTGGTCATGTCACGGAAAACGGTAATGACACCAGATCCGGGGGTGCCAATCGGTGATACCACCAGTGATGAAGTCACTTTTTTACCCGACTTGGTCTTGATGATCAGTGAATTTGAGCGTATCAACTGGTTTGTGTTCAGCACCTGCACGATTGGGTCGACGCTTGGGTCCAACTCTTTATTATTGAGGTCCGTGAGCTGCAGAATTGATTTGTAATTGAGCATTAATGCATCTTGCTTGCCCCATCCCAGGATTTCTTGGGCTGCCGGGTTAATAAGTTGAATCGTGCCCTGTGCGTCGATCGCAATCACACCGTCACCGATGGCGTTAATGACGATTTCTGAACGATTAGCAACTTCTGACAGTTCATTAGCGAGCGTTTTGACGTTTTTTTCAGTTTCTGATGGTTGACCTTTACTACGCCAGATGAGCATACCGATAATCGTTGGAAGAATTGAGCTAAAGGCGACGACGGCGATGAGGTTCGCGTTAAACTTTTGTGCCAGGTACTGCGCCATAACGAATATGAATGTCGAGATAAATATAGGTAGCCATCCGTAGACTGCAAAGATACCACTAAAAAATGCGACCAGTAGCCAAAGCATAATAAACGGCGATCCGATTCCTCCAGTTTGGATAACCAATACGCCTGAAGTGACGGCGAATAACAGATAAATGACGAGCGCCTGAGCGAATGACTCTTTCTTTGGTCTGACGATGTAGAAAATGACACTTGCAAGTGCCGTAAGACCCGCAAGGATAGCGACAATAATGGTAATACCGAATAGACCATTAGGCGCAATGCTGGTGACGATTGGAACGATGTATAACGCCAAAATAGCCAGCGAAAGCAAAAAAGCCACCTCGTAGATGCGGCGATGCCAAAATCGTGACAATGTAAGCGGTGTTATAGCTGCCCCCTAATTTACTGCGGTCAAACTGCTTGTGATTAGTATGAATGATGACGGGGGTAATGGCAAGCTTTTCGTCAACGATATAGGATTTGGAACGAAGCCACGCACAACGGGACCTAATGGTGTACTTGCTCTCACCATGGCGGTGTCACGAGTTGGTTGTAGCTGCAAATTATTCAATAAGCTGTAATAAATACTGCTTCACTATTGATGGCTGGGTCTTCTTTTTCATTAAAAGTTTTACTAGTATAATATTCATCTAGGTCAATTTTGATTTTTTTAGCTATTGCCTCTGCGAATTTAACTGGTACAGCGTTTCCGATCATTTTGTAGCCATCGGCAACATCACGGTACACAAATTCAAAATCATCTGGAAAAGTTTGTATTCTCGCGACTTCCCTGACACTTAAGCGTCTATAAAGATGCTCCTTACCTTTAGCAAACTCTTGTTGATCTGCAGCTATTTTGGTCATTTTTGGAGCCTGAGGGTGAAGAGGTGCGTGACGACCCCCTGCCTGAATCGTAAACGATGGTTCATTCCAACTACGAACTCTGTTGCGTGACATATACATTGTTGAAAAACCACCGTTCATATATTCGTGGTTGATTATTTTCAGTGCATCACCATTAGTTTTATTTTTATCTAGAGCAGGAGCTGCAGAATCTTTTAAATCCCATATGGCATCCTTGAGTGTTTTGTGTTCCGATGTAGGTAATGCTTCTGGAAATTCAAAAGCCTTACCTAGCTTTTTATCATATCCTACAAAAATCACACGTTTTCTATCTTCTGGAACACCGTAATCTTTTACGTTCATAAGTTTATATGTGAAATAGTAACCGAGCTTATCGAATTCATCGATTATCAGTTGAAGTGATTCTTTGTGGCGAGAGGAAAGCATACCTGCAACATTCTCGGCTAGAAAGAACAGAGGCTTCTTATCCCTAATGACACGTATGTATTCTAGAAATACTTGACCTCTTTTGTCGCTTAAGCCCTTGCCTGATCCCGCAACGCTCCAGCTTTGACACGGAGGTCCACCTACGATTCCTACTGCGTTCGGAACATCTGTTGACTCAACATCGAATAAGCTACGATCATCTACAACTGTCGTTGGAAAGTTCTTCCTCAGAGTGGGCGTAATAGTCCTATCGTATTCATTTGCCCATATAATCTCAAATCCAGCATTATGAAAACCGGTATCAAGTCCTCCGGCTCCAGAGAAAAATGATGCTACGTTAAATTTCATATTTTATAAACCTCGCTTTCATCAATTGGGCTGGATTATCTGGATTACGAATCTCGATAATGCTATTTTGATAGCCTTCCTTGTCTATACTTTCCATTCTATTTCTTTGTTCTTCATTAAAACTTTGATACTTTTCTTCTCGCATCAACATATAATATTGTCGCCGTTCAGTATCGTTTACTAGGTTCGAGTAAAGACGTGAGGGGTTTTGTATTTGCCACATGCCCCTTACCCGAAGATCGGTAATTCCTAGTGGATCAACTTTCTTCACCTGTGCCAATTCGTTTGTGTCATGGAACTCAACATCCGGTATAGTTTTTACACCGTCGCTGATGATCTTTATAAGACTTTCGTATGTTTCTCTTGACGCCGCATAGCAGTCGCCATATATGAGCCAAAGCCTCTTAAGCTCATTTTCGCTTACCGTACCAATTGCATAAACTATATCTCTTTCGGTCCATTGTTCTGCTGATTTTGCTCCAGACGCAACTCTAGAATCATCGATATGTAATTTATCTTTTGGAAAAGAGCTGTTTAGAAAAATACCTGCGTTAAGTGATTCGATTTTCTTTACTTCGATACCGTCGCCATTCTTTAAAAGGCTATCCGGGGGGTTTCCTGAATTACCCAGCCAGGAGAATACTTTAGGATAATGATTTAGCTCTTTGTCGTCTAGTGAGATATTGCTACCGAGCAGCCCAGAGTACGCATCTTTAATAAAAATCTCAAGTGCATCACCCGTGTTATTTACACGGTTGTTTGAAATCCGAGCTGGATTTACAGTTGCAAAGGGCTCATTAAGAATACCCTCGAATGCAGTCAGTGAATTGTACTGGACATCGTCCCCCATTAGATTTTCCGCCCCTATCAATCAAATGAACTATCTTATACTTAGTATAGTTTATGCATAACAAATATCCTATATATAGAAGTCTCCTAATCGGAGACTTCTATATATAGGATAATCTTGGTGATCTCATGGAGAATCGAACTCCAATTGCCAGGATGAGAACCTGGTGTCCTAACCGTTAGACGATGAGACCACGATGGTTTGTTGAACTTGCCTAATATACCAAATAACAGTGGTAATGTCCAGTTAAGCCAGATATGCCACGGCAACTGATACGCCGAAAATTAGCACTAAAATAAGGATTTTCGCGAGAGGGTGGATTCTTGCTGCCGTCCACGTAAAGATAGAAGTTAGCGTAATAAGTATTCCAATAACCACAAGTACGCCTAATGCGATGCTATATCCGATGACTCCTCCAATATACGTTCCTGTGATGCGGAATAACGGCATGATGAGGAAGAATAAACTGAGGAGTGTTGTCAGAGTGATCGGTAACGCCCGAACAGTATGCTTATGGAAGGTCTTTCCTATCCATCTAAATAATGCGTACGTTATTCCGAGTAGCCCCGCTAATAAAAAGAGTAGTAGGAATGCAAGTATCATTGCATCGGTCTGATTGAAGGTATCACGAATCAGTGCGAGTTGCCCTAAAAGCAGCCCTAGCACAACTGGGAGACTCATGCAGAGTCCAACTAAAATAGAAGATTTACGGAGCCCAGCGATGACGTTATTACGTTCTTTTTCCATGGCTGCTTGGCGATCGTCTTCTTGCATCCATGGTCCGAGGTCTTCTTCCTTTGCCTTGGCGTAGAATACCGTTAGTTCGCTGTGATCTTCAACACCTTGTGCGGCTTCGTGTTGGTCCTTCGAATCGACGTAATGGTTTTCGGCCATGCTATTACGACGGTTTATCTAATTGCGCGATGACAGACAGTAGTTTGCTTGGTGTGATCTCGGCTTTGATGAGGTAGCCATCAGCTTTTTTCTCCATCGCCATGCGAGATTCGTCATCTTGTTCAAAATTAGTTAAGATCAGCACCCTAGAATGAGGGATGAGATCTTCAGCGCCGCCGCGGAGGGCTTCGAGGATATCGCTCCCCCGCCGTTCAGGTAGCATGACGTCCAACAGAATCAGGTCGTATTGTTTGTTGCGTGCTGCGATCAGACCATCGTTACCATCCACCATCCAATCAACCGTGTAATTAGCCTTTTTGAGGCTGCGGACGTACATTTCACCAATGAATCGGTCGTCTTCTACAATAAGTATCGTTTTAATTGCCATGTGTGTATTCCTGTTTTATCCCTATTTATCCTCTGTACATTGAGTGGTTCTTAATCCAACCAGACCCCTGATCGATTAATCCTTCATTACTATTATTGCCTGCTTTCAGTTTGTCTGCAACTGATTTAAAGGTTGGTAGTGAAACAGTGAAGGTTGATCCCCGTCCATCTTCACTACGTACGCCGATGTTACCACCGTGTGACTCGACGATTGCTTTTGAGATATACAGACCGATGCCCGTTCCAGCAACCGTTTCTCGTGATCGGTGTGAACGGTAGAACTTCTGGAATAAGTTGCCGATGACATTAGCTGGCATACCGATACCGTGGTCTTCGACGACAACTTCGACCATGTCACCTTTTGGTGCCGCTGTGACTGCGATAGCACCACCCTCGTTGCTATACTTGATGGCATTGTCGATCAGGTTACCAAAGACTTCGCTAAGGCTTGCAGGGTCACCTGCTATGGTCGGGAGGTCGGTCGGGATGTTTACTGATAGCATACGGTTCTGTGCACTGGCACGAAGGTCCATGTCGTCACGAATGGTGTCGTAGATTTCAGCGACGGTTGTTTCGGAAAGGTGCATTTTCAGATGGCGTCGGTCATAGCGTGATGTATTAAGAATGTTATTGATATAGCCTGACAAACGATTCGCAGATACTGTCAAACGACGGAAGAGTTCATGCTGGTCATCTTTCAACACATCATCTAATTCATCCTCCAGCACATCAAGGTAGCCACGAATAACGGTAATTGGTCCACGAAGTTCATGCGCAGCAAACGCGATAAAGTCAAGCTCTTGCTCGCCGACCTCGTAGATACTTGTTCGATCGATGAGCGTCAGGACGACTTCACTTTCAGCGCCCTTGTCGTATGAAGCGATCACATCAAAGAAGCGACGACCTTCTTCTTCTGGAAGCTTGTTTGGAAGGCGTGCCCACGTTCGCTCTGCGTGGACAGCATTCTTGTCGCAATCCTCTAACCAGGCATCAAGCGTTTCTTGACCGTTAAAGATCAAGCTCAGTGATGATACTCCGTTTGAGTCAACATTCAGCGGCGCTGCTTTGTTCGAAAAGGTAATCTTGCGTTCGTGATTCATGACAACAAAGCCACATGACGTTTCGTTCAGGGCGGACTCAAGCATGGTGGTTGCTGGTTTTATCATAGGCTGAGGTGTGGCAACCGCAGCGGCAACTGCGACCGGTGCTGAAGAAAGCATCGTGCCAGGTTCTTTGTTGTTGCTGGCAAGTTGGTAAATCGTCTGAAGGACGTCTTTAAATCCACTCTGTTCGAATCGCTTGTCATTGGGGTTTGGCGGTGTTGTTGCAGTTGGCTCACCAGAAATATGAACGATGGCTGCGAGGAGGTCTTTGATAGGTTGTGATGCTAATTTGTAGATCGCAATAGAAGAGACGGTTCCGAGGATGGCTTCAGCAATAAGAATGCCAACGAATGCCAACATATTTGTCTCATGGAAATTGAACATGTACAGAATCACTGCAATCACAATCAATACGATTAACTGTGAGGTAACAATAACGGTCGCAATAACGCGGTAAAAATAAGGCCAAAAATCCTTCGCAAATTTCTGCGGTTTATCTACTGCCACGTGACTCCTCCGTCTTCCGGTACGGACGTCAGCCATGTCTGCCCACGCGCTAGTGGCACATCTTTGCCACCGGCATCAGTGAATTTAATTTGATCAAGCATACTCGCCTTTGACCAGGTGACTTCCTGTACGGTTCCGTCTTGGAAGATCACTGCCTTACCGCTGCCGATTGCATCAATTTGTTCACGGTAGCCATCTTCGAGGACGGTTCGTTCTGGAATAGTCATGACGATGACGACACGAGGGCTAATTTGCCCGCCTTCTCGGTCGAGGTGTGGCGCTCCACCTTCTGAACGGTCATAGGTATTGGTCGTTGCGTTGTATGCATACGAGCTGTCATAGAGGGCACTGCTAATGTTAACGCTCATAGATGTGGCGGTCGGTGTTTTTGCTGCGACGCTGTCTTTTCGTGTAAAGCCAGTAAATGTTGAGGTCATGTAGCCTTTTGAAGCATTCAGCGCATCAAGCTTTTCGGATGTCGTATAGACGTTGTGTGGTGCATAGCGATCCGCCGCGCGGTAATAATAACTGCCGTTGAAGAATTGGTCAATGTCACGATAATTTCCGTTTCGGACTTCATTAAGGGCTGCAAGACTTCCGCCAACGTGCGCAATACTGGCGTTGAATGCGGCCAGCCAGTCGACATAATACAGTCGAACACTACGAACTGGTCCGATGAGCGCTGGTTTCTCTTGTTGGTAAAGAATGGCAAAGCGAGTAATTCCACCTTCGGCGATTGCTTCAAAGACGACACCGGCATCTTTTAATCCTGATTGTGGACGAGCATCTGGGCTGTTTTCGATCATCACAGCGGTGACGGCCTGCGTGGTTGCGGCTTGGGTAGGCACCTCTTCTCCTGTCAGCGGTGAGTAATATTTCACAGGTACTGGTTTAATGACAGTGACGACTTTCGCTGGAGCGGGGCTGGCAGCGGGTTTTTTATTTATAAAATAGAGTGCTGTAGCTGTTCCGCCAGCTACCAAAAGTCCCGCGATGACGATAAAGATAATCGAGAGTTTTTTGTGACGACGAAACCAATTAGGACCTTTTGGACCATCTAATTGAACCGTGTCCGATTTTCGTTTAAACAGTGAGCGCATGCTACGGGTCATTATAGCAAAGTGGTTACGCTTTGTAACTCTTTAGAGATCTTTAATTGCTGCGTCGAGTCGGGCGAGACTGGTTTCTTTACCAAGCACCGAGAGTGTGTGATCGAGCGCCGGGCTGAATGGTGCCCATGATACGACGGTGCGAATGAGACTAAAGAGGATACCTGGTTTCTGACCAGTGGTGACGAGTAGTTGGTTCAAGGTTTCTTGGACTGCTTCTGGCGTGAAGTCACTAGTACTCACTTCACCAAGGGCTTCAAATGAAGCTTGGAGGAGCTGTTTTAATTCGCCTTTTGGAAGTTGCGCAAGTTGTTTGTTGTTCTCGATCATAGACCAGTCGGCTTTTGGCTCTGCGAAGAAATAGTCGGTCAGTATCGCAAGATCTTTTAATGTTTTGAGACGGTCTTGTACTAATGCAAGGACGTGCTTCTTTAATTCTTCACTGGCAGTTACGGCAGACGCAGGCCAAAAATCAGTAACCCGTTCATACAAATCATCGAGTGTCAGCAGACGAATGTGTTGACCGTTCATCCATTCGAGACGCTTCTCGTCGAAACGTGCACCACTTTTTTGTACACGGTCGAGGCTAAACTTTTTGATAAGCTCTGGGACTGTAAAAATTTCTTGTTCAGTGCCGTCGTTCCAACCAAGGCTAGCAATGAAATTGATCATTGTCTCTGGTAAGTACCCATCATTTAAGTAATCAAGGACGTCCTTCGCACCGTCGCGCTTGCCAAGTTTTTTGTTCCCTGATTCTGCCATGATGTGTGGCATGGTCGCGAAAATCGGAAGATCGAGACCAAGAGCTTCGTAGATATTTAAGTAATTCGGCTGGCTGGCGATGAACTCTTGACCGCGAATGATATGGCTGATCTTCATTTCAGCGTCGTCAACGATGTGTGCAAAGTTGTAGGTTGGAAAGCCATCAGACTTTATAAGAATAATATCGTCAATAACTTCTGGTCCTGTTGAAAGGTCGCCGAGCACTTCGTCATGCCAGTTATATGCTTTTGGATCAGACCTTAATCGAAGCGGCGTTGAACCATCCCAGGCTGGTGGAGTTTCAGGACGGTGATCACGGTACAGAAATGCTTTCTTGTTGGCGCGTGCTGACTCACGAAATGCGTCCAACTCGGCTGGTGTATATGGATCGGCGTATGCTCGACCGCTGTCAATCAGTTTTTTTGCCCATGCTTTATAGATTTCTAGTCGTTCGCTCTGTTTGTATGGTGCGTATGGACCGCCAATATCTGGTCCTTCGTCGTGCGTAATACCGAGCGCACCAAGTGCCTTCAGGATGTGATCAGCGGATCCTTCTACTTCCCTCTTTTGATCGGTATCTTCGAGGCGAAGGATAAAAGCGCCATTAGCTTGCCGTGCGACAAACCAGGCAAATAGTGCGGTACGAATACCGCCGACATGCATAAAACCAGTTGGACTTGGAGCAAATCGTGTACGAATAATAAGATCTGACATTTGTCGCTAGTATAACAGATGTCGCTTCGTATTTACAGAGATGAGTCTCTGCCGAAGACCTTACTATAGACTGGTAGCGATGTGGCGAATTTGTTCACCAGAAAGTGGTGCGTTGCTTTCGATTGTATAAAGAATACCGCCGTTGACCCAGGTTGCGTTGTTGTCGTATGAATAAATAGTCAGACCACTTTCTTGTGTGGTGATGTAGTTGTCACCAGCAGCTTTCTTGACGATGTTCGTGAGGACCGCAGATGAGTCCCATGAACTACGGGTTTGAATGACTGAATATTGGCTGTTGTCAGAGTTTGACTTGAACTTTAGCGTGACGGTTCCATCACTATATGTGACTGGTTGGCTGAGGTGGTAACCATCCGGCTTGTACTGCGGGTAGGTTGCGTTGATGCCTGCTTGTGAGGCCGCAAAGCCGACTGAAATACTCGGGATGTTCACGTAGGTTAAGTATGCGCCAATAATAAGAACGGCAAAAATAGCAGTAACAATGGTAAATCGTCGAGACCAGTGGAAGCCGCGTTTTGATTTCGCAGGTTTAACGGTTGGTGTGGTAATGGCTTTAGAGATTGCCTCGTCTTTGATCTGCTTCGAAGTCTTGGATACAGCTGCAGAAATAATTGGCTTTGACATGCGAGCATGTGCACGTGCAACAAGTGGATGTATCTTTGGTGCAATGTCAGGTGTTGATACTGACTTATTTTCAGGTGCAGCAACTGGGTGTGGAGCAAATCTCGCAATTTTTGAGCTACGAGTAATATCCATATGCTGACCTGTTTTTGGGCGTCTCGCAACTGTAGGAATAACTTTCTTTGCAGCACGACGATTGAGTGTCTGCGAGCGTTGTGTCTGCGTATGAATGCTTTGTGCGGCAACTTCTGCTGCACGCTTTTTGACAATTGCAGGAGAGACTGGTTTCTCTTTCGATTTTGTTGATTTGTCGACTAGTAGACCAGTAACGGCGTCATAAAGACGCCCGTTAATTTCTACCGTTTTATTCGCTTGCATACAATTTTTTTATTCCTCGCAGGTCAAAATGAAGTATGGGATTTGCCCGCATACATTATCACTTATATTAGAAGTATCATTACGCTTATGCAAGCCCTGATTTTAAAATGTGTGCAGACTACTGCACATGATTTATACTAAAGGGAGAATTATGTTTAAACGTCCTACAAAAAGACAATTGCTCGTCCGTCGTATTATTACCTATACAGTCATGATCCTCGCTGTTGTCGTTATCGTTGCCGGAACTATCCTATTTATTCTTGGGTATCGCGTCGACAGTGATAAAGGTCGCCTCGAGCAAGGTGCCTTGGTTCAATTCGATTCAAAGCCAAATGGTGCAGATGTCGCGATCGACGGCAAATCAATTAACTCTAATACACCTTCAAAGCAAACGGTTGTTGCGGGAAAGCACCAATTTGTCGTTAATAAGTCTGGCTATGAAACGTGGTCGAAGACCCTGAACGTCAAAGCTGGGACACTCGAATGGCTTGATTACCTCCTTCTTGTTCCAAAGAACCTTCAGACTGAGTCTGTCGCGAATTATGCGTCTGTATACGGCGAAAAAGCGTCACCTGATTACAAATGGCTGATGGTCCAAGAAAAAGCTGATACGCCATTATTCCAGCTGGTTGATCTTCGCTCTCAACAAGTGAAGTCAACGACTATTACTTTACCGACGACGCTGTATAGTGATGCAACGACAGAAGGTGTGACACATACCTTTACGATGGAAAGCTGGGATCAGGATGGTCGCTACGTGATCGTCAAGCATACCTTTAATGACAAATCTGAGTACATCGTGGTTGATACGCAAGACGTTGCGACAAGCATCAACGTATCGACGCTGCTGAGTATTTCGTTGTCTGAACTAAAATTCTCTGGAACAAGTGGTTCAACACTATATGGTTTGACTGACGGGACGATTCGTAAACTCGATCTTTCGAATGCGACTATCTCACGTGGTCTCGTGTCGAACGTGAAAAACTTCAACTTGTTTGATACCACGGTTGTGACCTACACGGGCACGGATCCAAATAATGCTGCGCACCAAGTTGCTGGTATCTATCGTGAAGGAGATGAATCATCGCACGTCCTTCGCACCATTAATGATCTCACGACGCCACTGACGATCGCCGCGACGCAGTATCACAGCGACGATTACGTTGCGATCTCAGAAGGGTTGAAAGTGACCGTTTTAAAGGGACGCTACCCTGCTTCAACGGATACGACGAGCGCAAGTCTTAAGTCATACGCAGAATTAAAGGTGTCATCCAATGTTGATACAACACAGTTTAGTGTAGATGGCGATCACCTCGTCGTACAGTCTGGGCTTAACTTTGTCAGCTATGAAGTTGAGTACATGCGCGAGACTGACTCGACGATCGCGACGACCGAAACGACGCCGCACACGCTGCAGTGGCTTGACGACGCTTACCTATGGGCAGTCTATGATGGACATCTCTCGATTCGTGAATTCGACGGCACCAACACACATGTGATTATGACAATGGAACCTGGGTTTGATGCGACACTCAGCCAAAACGGCAAGTACCTCTATGGTATTGCGAAATCTGGTAATGGCTATCAGTTACAACGCGTTACGATGATCTTGAACTAATCTTTATAGCAAAAGACTCTATTTACCGAATAACTTTTCGAAGAGTGTACCGCTGTCACCTGGAATCACAGTAGTATTGCTGGCTGTACCACTGCCTGCAGGCGCTGCAGCTGCTGCTGATGGGTCTGGGCTCACTTGCTCGGCAGTGACGAGTAAACGGTTCAACGCAGTTCCAAGAGGTGTACAAGTGATCAGTGTCAGGATGGGTTTGGTTGTTGGGTATACCAACGCACTGACATCTGTTGGTGCAACCACTTGCGTCTTCGTCACAACGTATGTGTAGCGCTTGCCTTTATAGTTAGCGTAGACGCTGTCACCGACACTGAGTTTGTCGAGCTGCGCAAAGATGAACTTATAATCACCGGTATCAAAGAGGTCGTTACTACTATGTCCAGCAAGAACGGTGTTCCCTGCTTCGCCTGGGTGGCTACTGGCGCCGGCAATCGGGAAATGTGCTAGGCCATTTGCCATCGCTGCCATTTGTGATGCGTTGTCGGTGCCGATGTCGTACGTGACAGGTACATCAACATTGATCTTCGGAATGATAAGGCGTGGATCTTGGGTCACGGCTACATCGGTCGTCGGGTCGACGACGATATTTTGTGGATCGATACTGCCCGGTGATACATAAGCCATGACGTTGGCGGTAATAACTTGGTTGTATTGAATAAAGACAAAGATTAAGACCACTACCAGCGCAGAGATAATCGGAATAAAGTGACGACTTTTGCGAATCTTTTTTGCGGATTCGTGCACTCGACCAAGGAGCTTTTGGCGAAGCTCGAACAGGGCTTCATTATTCGATAGCTCTTCGGCTGTTTCCGTGTGTACTGGCTCCGCTGGTTGGTGTGCAAAGTAGCCCTCGTGTTTTGGAGATTTTGAAGATTGAGCCTCTTCTCTTACTTCCAAAATAGGAGGTGTGGCTGCCTTTGCGGTGTAATAGTTCTCGTAATATTTCTGGTAATAATTCTGCCAGGCGGTGTGATATTGCTTCCATTGTTCAGCTTCTGGAAGTGGATGCGCTTTGTGTTCGCGGTGATATGGATTGGTGTCGGTCTGCGCTGTTGCAGCCAGCTCTGTAGCTATTTCACTCCCCCCACCGTCGTACAAGTTACCGATTTGTGACCGAATGACATCAGCAGCCATCGCTTGTTGTGTCTTGATTTCTTCGGGTGTTGCAGGAGAATTGGTAGTTGTCGTTGCATCATCGGATGAACCACCAGGAGGCTGGGTTTGCAAATCTCTCGTACCACCATCGGGACTGCTTTTATCGGGGTTCATATCTATCTTCCTATTAGCATCTATTGTACAATACATTGGTAGTTTTCAGTAGTGAAAGTCACACCTGGGCCGCGGTGGTGGAATGGTAGACACGCTAGACTCAAAATCTGGTGTCAGCAATGACGTGCCGGTTCAAATCCGGCTCGCGGTACCAAATACTTATGAGTAAACATCAAAAAAGCCTCCTTTTATGGAAGCTTTTTGTTTTTTGTGGAGAGTTTTAAGATTTCGGCTAAATAGCGTCAAAGTGACGAGTAATTTTGCCGCGAATATGCGCCTCTGCATTTTCGACAAGATCATGATCTTCGGTTGAAACGACAGCATCACGTTGCTCGGCGATCAGTGCTTCAGCAAGGTCGTATCGATTCGCGCCACCAGACAGAAGGTCGGCAGGACGAATCTGAATGCGGTGTGCATTTGCTTCGGGTGTGTTGATGTGTGCAGCTGCACGAACACCTGAGACAAATAGAGGCGCTCGACCAAGGCTTTGACGACGAAGGACGGTAAAGCTCGTTGGTTGGCTGATATGATCTTTCTCTAGTCCAGTAGGAAGTAGGATAGTGTTATCGGCTGATCTTGATCGAAGTGAACGGCTGACGAGTTGTAGCGCGGTTGCGTCATCAATCGCTTGATCGAGGATCGTCTGATCAATATCTGCATCACCTACTCGGTCCATATAGGCATCGAGCAACTGACTATTGCGCTCAGGAATTTCGTGAATTTCTTCCTCAATTTCAACAGGCGTCGCATCACCGTAAAATTCGCGTTTGAAGAGTGGTAGTGCAATGCCCTTTAGTGCAAGACGACTTAAGGTAGGGCTCATTTCGCCTTGATGTACCTTCAAGAGAAATTTGACGTTCTTGCCGGCTGCTTCTGGGTCAAACCACAAGTTGTGGTCAAGATCTTGCTCAGACGTGAAAGAAAGCCCGAGGTCTACTCCCAAGCCATTATGATCCTTAGGTCTTCCTCCATCGAGGAATATACGTCCTGAACCAGTCATGTAGATATTATATCACAAATGTTTAAAATATCAAATATAGTGACTGTAGAGACGCTATATATAGCGTCTCACAAGGCTAGGAGAGAATACTACTCGTAATTGCTTCTAGGGGTTTACTAGGGGTCCATAGCCAATAGGCGGCTGCTTTTGCGGCGACACTTCCCCGCCAGATAAGCATCGGGTTGTTCCATACCTGACTCGTCACTTCTCCGTTACTAGCAACAATCAGATGATCCTTATGGAGGACGACGAGGGTGACGGGATATGTAATGGTGAATTTATGCACTGCCTCAATAAGGTTGGTGAGTTGCATGCTAAAGGTCAGGACTTTTGGATAATAGACGGATTGAAACAGTTTTTGTAGCTGCGCAAATGACGCAATAAGAACGGTGTTTGGTCGTTCGACAAGCATTTCAGAGCCATTTTTCACGAGATCAATGGCATCTCGAGTCAGGATCAGTTGACCAGTATATTTTTGAATAAATTGTTCGTACACGACAGCAGTTTCGCCACTGCGACCCGCATCGCCAATCATAAGGATTGAATTTGCCCACTCGCCTAGTGCGTTCATTTCGGCAATGGCATCTTTTGAGAGACTACCGGATGGGTTGGTTGGCGCATAGACTGCATCAGTTATTGCGGGCGGTATCGTCTTTTTCAAAACATCTGGAAGGAGTACCCGAATGTGCCCCGCGCCAGTTCCAAGTGCAACGCCATATGCTTCTGCAACACCAGCAAATCCGAGTTGATTGCCACCAATAATTCCGAGCTTTCCCGAGAGGGATTTCTGCTCGGGTTTACCCCACTCAATGTCCGGAAATAGCGGTGCATCGAGAGTCTGGCGTTTCCAATACGAGTAGTCCATTACTACTAGCCTAGTTGTCGGCCAACGTTTTGTACAGCATTCTCCATTTCGGTGAGTAGCTGGAGCTTCCGCTCAGTGGTCATGATTGGGTGCGTTCCTTGCTGTGAAGTCTTGATAACGTCCCAAGCTGCTACATTGAGTTCTTCTGGTGATTCCCCTGTATCGACAAAATTAAGCCATGATTCTTCTACGTTCATTCGCGCGAAAGCTAGTGACGTCATTGCTTCAACGAGCCGCTTTGCGATGTCTGGAAATGGAAGTCGTTCCTTCTCAAGTCTTTGTTGATACAGCGCTCCACGAGCCACGGTAAATACGGGATAAAAGCCTTTAAAGCCTGCAGTCGATAGGTTCTCGATACTGTCGCTGAGGATTGGACCGATGGCGTACTCACCGATATCTTCAGGCGCTGTGCCATAGATATGTCCGGTATCGAAAACCGAATAGTTCACTAATTTTCGATTAATAATGTCTTCGTTCATCGATTGATGCGTCACGCCGTCATTGGCTGTTTTGAAGTTTTCGGGGTCTGTTGGCTTACGCGCACGTGTGGTGCGTGTGCCGTTCGGCGTAAATTCTGGAGCAAGTCGGATGACGGCATCGGTTAAGGTCGATTTGCCACTTCCTGTTGGACCAATGGTCGCGACAAAGGTCTTGCCGCCGAGTTCGGAATAGTTATCGAATGGCTCGAAGCGGTAGTTGGGCTGTTTCGCTCGTAATGATACTGCAATTTCTCGATCAAGCGGTGATAATTCACCGGGATTGGTCATTGTAATTGTAACTCCTTAAAATCCCACCACCTCATTAATTGTGTGTTCTACTATAACGTCTGCTGCATCAAGTTTAAAGTCGGCACTGACCTTCTCGCCGTAAAGGACATGGGGCAGCCAGAATGGGTCATCGGACCACATGTCGCTATATGGAATATCTTGGATGGCAAACCATTTCGGTGCCATTTCTTCGCTTTCGGTTGGTTCACCAGTCCATTCGGTCGCGACAAAAACATGGACATGCATGAGCGTTGGTTCGCCTTTAAAATATTCGTCAAACCTGATGTCTGCCATCTTTTCGTAGGTTATTGGTGCGACGCCAATTTCTTCTTGAGTCTCGCGGATCATTGCCTGTTCGATCAACTCACCTTCTTCGACTTTGCCACCAACACCGTTCCAGCGACCCTCACCAAAGCCACGCTTTTTCATAGCAAGGAGGATCTGATCACCTTTTCGGAGAAATAATAACGATAAAGTCTTGGTATTCAAGAGACGTCCAGTTCAATGCTGACCGGACAGTGGTCAGAGCCCATGACATCAGGGTGAATTGCTGCATTTTTTATACTATCTTTCAAGCTGTCACTCGCAACCCAGTAGTCGATGCGCCATCCGACGTTTCGTGCCCGTGCATTCGCCCAGTGTGTCCACCAGGTGTAGAGTTCGGTGGTGTCAGGATACTTCGTTCGAAGTGTGTCAAATAGCCCCGCTTTTTCAAAGGCATCAAAGCCCTCGCGCTCTTCATTGGTAAAGCCGTGTTTACCAACATTTGGTTTTGGATTTGAGAGGTCGATTTCGTTATGCGCAACATTCAAGTCACCGCTAAAGACGACAGGTTTGGACTTCTCTAAGGACTTGATATGTTCGAGGAACGCAGGGTCCCACTGTTTATGGCGCAGATCAAGACGCGATAAGTCCCCTTTTGAGTTTGGTGTGTAGACGGTCACAACCCAGAACTTTTCAAACTCTGCAGAGATAACACGACCTTCTTTCGAAGGATCGCCGTAACTATCACCAGCAAGGTTATATTTCTCGGCAATATCATCGGTGAACCCGTTGATGACTTGGTGCGGTTTGGTTTTACTAAAGATGGCAGTGCCGCTATAGCCGGCTTTGTCGGCGCTATTCCAGTACAGATAATAACCAGGAAGATCGAGGTCAACTTGGTCTGGTTTTGCTTTGGTTTCTTGCAGACAAAGAACGTCGGGATCATGCTCTTCGATAAAAGTTTGAAAAGTGCCCTTTGTGAGTACCGCACGGATACCATTGACGTTCCAGGAATATAACTTCATATATCTAGTTTACCATTTCAGATTGACTGTTCGAAGAGGCACGTCTATCTTCGTCGGTCACCACCGTAAAAGGTATTGACAAAAATAACAATTAATGTTATTTTTAGCGTAAGTGGGAGATACCCTTGAAAAGGAGGACTATTGTGGCTGGCTTGCCTGTCATGATTAATAATTCCAGAGACCCGTTTAATGGGAATCTGGGTGACGCAGCATCACGCCACGAACTCTATCACCTATGGCTCAAAGGAGCCCCTCGGGTGAATATTGATCGTCTGACCTTCCTCGGTGATCCTCGAATTAGAAAACGAGGTATGATCGTAGGCGGCGGCGGGTTGCTCGATAGCGTTGGTCTTGTTTAAAAGATCGATGAATTTTGTCACCGAGCAAACTGGTAGTACTGGGAAATCAGTCTTCTGGGGTGCCGGCGTCAACCATCATCTTGGACATCGGGGCAACCAAGTACGACCACGTCAACTCGAAGGCCTTCGGGGCTTCGACCTGGTTGGGATACGTGACTACATACCTGAATCTGGCGTCCGCTGGGTTCCGTGTTCAAGTGTCATGCTTCCCGAGCTTCAGGAGAATTATGAAATCACCCGTCCAGTTGTCGTTTTCAATAACTGGCAGTTCAAAATGCACCAAGTTCCATCTGACGTGCCAGTTATGAACAACAACCGTCGCTTCTATGGAGCGATGTCAAAAAGAAAAGCGATCGCTCAGGTGATTGCATTTCTTGGTTCAGCAGAGACAGTTGTCACGACGGCATATCACTGTGCACTCTGGGCTACCCTGCTCGGCCGCCGTGTTGTGGTGGTCGATCCTTTCTCGAGTAAATTTCGCTATTTCCGACACCCTCCGGGTATCGTTGAGAGCACCACTGGCTGGACTGGCATTTTAGATGCCGCTGTTAGCCATCCGGGAGTCCTTCCTCTATATCAGGAAGCAAACTCTACCTTCGCTGCTGAGGTCAAAAACTTCTTCAGCGTTGCGTGACTTGTCATTGCGACAAGACAGCGGGTCGAAGATTATTTCGGCCCGCTACTTCATTTCTTGAAATAAATTATAGGTGTTTTGTGAGGCGTTTATTCTCACGCTCTTGGTCGCGAAGTTTGATAGAATTTCGTTTATCGTAGTTCTTCTTTCCTTTACCGAGTGCAATCACAAGTTTAATGTGACGACCTTGGG
Organism: Candidatus Saccharimonadota bacterium; assembly: GCA_028288995.1. Classification (GTDB taxonomy): domain Bacteria; phylum Patescibacteriota; class Saccharimonadia; order Saccharimonadales; family Saccharimonadaceae; genus Microsaccharimonas. The sequence goes on along the minus strand of JAQGHF010000004.1, from coordinate 1,387 downwards.
TCAGCAGTTTTAGCGGCACAATAGTCATGCCTTCGTGTTTTCGATCTTCTAACTCGTCAATTTCACGTCGCTTCGCAAGAAGTTTTCGAGGCGATGTATCAACGCTGGCATCGCTTTCATTTTTGGTGTTCAAGACAAGGCTGAAACTCGCATTGTTGAGCCACAGCTCATTATTTCGAATCGTCACAAAAGATCCTTTTAGTTGCACTCGCCCATCGCGTGCTGCCCGTGCTTCACGGCCAGTGAGTGCGATACCAGTAACGAGCTCATCACCAAGGGTATAGTCAAAAGACGCGCGTCGATTAACGATGGCTCGTGCTTTAGTTGGCTTCTTTTTTTGAGCTGCCATAGTGCCCCTTATTGTAACAGATTACAGGATAGATTTTATGGTGTTGAGCAGTGCCCTAGCAGACGCCTCCCAGGTAAACGAGCTGATATGCTGTTTTCCGTTTTTGATGTGTTGGTCTCGAACGGCTTTTATATCAAATTCTTTGATGCGGGTTGCAAAGTCCTTTGGGTCTTCAGGATTGAAATAGATTGCGCCACCAGCGGCAACTTCATGGAAGATAGGAATATCACTGACGACTACGGGGACACCGAGTGCGAGCGCTTCAGCAATGGGTAGTCCGTAGCCTTCGTAGAGGCTAGCAGATGCAAGAATGGCATTATTTGCTAAGACTTTTGCATATTCTTCGTCAGAAACGCCGTTATGATAGATAACTTTGGCGTTTTTTGGCGTTATCTTATCAAACTCAGCGCGACGTTTATCACTAACGCGACTCATGAGGTGCAATGTTCTGTCAGGTAGCCACTTCATTCCCTTGAGTAAGGTTTCGACGTTCTTGTATGGCATAAAAGAACCCATGTAAACAATGTTTTTTGGTGCCGCTGTTTGAGTAACTTTTGTCACGTATTTACTGAGATCTTGCGGTGCATTTGGGATCACTACAATCGGACGTTTGGTGAGTTTTGTTTTCTCAAAATCACGTTGGGTGGTGTGACTGACTGTCGCAACGATGTCAGCGCTGTTTAAATTCAAACGCTGCGGCGCATACGTCAAATGGTACAAGAACCAACCAGCTCGCATTGCAGCAGAAAGATTATGAGGTGGTGTGCGGTAGTGATAGTAGATCATGTCATGTGAGGACAGGATGAGTTTAAACGTACGTCCAGCGGCACCAAATGTCTGGAGTGGCGAAAAGACAACATCAGGTTTGTATTTATTCATCAGACGAGCCATGGATGGTTCAGTCAGTGGCGTTGGTACAGGTGCTAAAACGTATGAGGCTTTTGGATCAATGAGGTCTCGTTGCTTGGGGTCGGAAACGATAAAAGTGACAGGTGTCAGCTTCAAGAGTGCTTTTGCGAGTTCTGTCGAGAAACGGCT